>JAAVYW010000061.1 GCA_022791315.1 Oscillospiraceae bacterium
GCAAACTCGACAAAAATAGGAAAACCCCTTGTTCAGAAAAGTACACTTTTCTGAACAAGGGGTTTTTGGTTTGTGATGTGGTGCAAAAGAATCAAAAAATGCGCTGATTTTCAAAGATAGAGGTGAAGGGGAATTCAAAATCAGGACAAGGGGAAACAAGAGTGGTGAAAGGGGATATTTTTGAACAAAACACGAAAATAAATCCCCCTGGCAGGCAAAGGCTGCCAGGGGGATTTTGCAAATCTCCGTTTTTATTTTCAATGGCCCGCAATCACGGAAAAGCCCAGGCCCTGTACAACACGTTCCACTTCCATTGCGTCCATCCTGCCCTCCACTTGCAGGGTCTTCTCCTCCTGGTTCACGGTCACTTGGGTGGCTCCCTTTTTCCGCAGCGCGCGTTCAATCTGCCGTTTTCCAGTCTCGCTCTCGATTCCCTCAACAATCAGCTTCACAGACATTCTCTGCACATCCTTCCTATTCATTTTTCTGGGGGATTCCCTATTATTTTGGCAGTTTCCCTTGCGGTTATGTGCTGCTTATGGCATAATAGGCCTAGAGGGAAAGGGGAGGATTCTTTGAATCAATTGAACATCACAGTGCCCACGCTCTTCGGCCTGGAAAGCGTTGTGGGCTTTGAGGCCAGGCGTTTGGGCGCAGAAAATGTAACCTTATCCGATGGCAAAGTGGAATTCACCGGGGATTTGTCCACAGTGGCAAAGGCCAATTTATGGCTGCGTTGTGGGGAGCGGGTACTGCTCACCTTGGCAAAATTCCCCGCCCGCAGCTTTGAAGAGCTATTCCAGGGGGTAAAGGCCATCCCTTGGGAGGAGTTCCTGGCAAAGGAGGACGCCTTCCCCGTCAAAGGGCACGCCCTGAATTCCCAGCTTCACAGCGTGCCGGACTGCCAGTCCGTCATCAAAAAGGCCTGTGTGGAGCGGCTCAAGCAGCACTATGGCATTTCCTGGTTCCCGGAGAGCGGCAGCCTGCACTCCATTCAGTTTTCCATCCGGAACGACCAAGCCGCCATCATGCTGGACACCTCCGGCTCTGGCCTGCACAAGCGGGGCTACCGGAAAAACGCCCTGGGCGCGCCGATTAAAGAGACCCTGGCCGCCGGAATCCTGGACTTGGCCCGTGTGGGGAAGGAGACTGTGCTCTGCGACCCCTTTTGCGGCTCCGGCACCTTCCTCATTGAGGGGGCGCTGCGGGCGCTGAACATTGCCCCCGGGCTAAACCGCCGGTTTGCCTGCGAACAGTGGGGCCTCTTTGACGAGGCTATTTTTCGCCAGGCCCGCCAGGAGGCATTAGACGCCATTGACAAATCCGCCCCCTTCCGCGCCTATGGCTACGATTTGGACGAGGAGGCCGTGGCCCTCTCCCTGCAAAACCTGAAAAAGGCGGGCGTGGGGTCCCGGGTGCAGGTACAGCGCCGGGATGTGCGGGAGTTTGCGCCCCCCTGCGAGGGGCCCGTCACTATTGTCACCAATCCCCCCTATGGGGAACGGCTCCTGGAACGGGAAGAGGCCCAGGAGCTCTATCGCGCCATTGGCCCCCTCTTCTCCCGCCCCTCCCTCAAAACCTATCTCATCACCCCGGAAGAGGATTTTGAGTCGCTCTTTGGGCGTCCTGCGGATAAGCGCCGCAAACTCTATAACGGCATGATTCGATGCCAGCTCTATATGTATTGGAAATAGCAACATTCCCCATTCCCGCTCCCGGAAATCCCCGTTTTTTCTGCCAGCCCCGTATGAAACCGGAAAAACCGGCAGAGAATAGAGGCAGAGATTTTCTTCTGAAGGAATGGGGTATGAGCCTTGATTTACACCTGCCGGCACTGTGGAAACACCTCCCTCTCAAGACCCAGGCGCTGCATCATCTGCGGCAGCCGCCTGGTGACCCACCGGCGGCTGGGCCGGTTCCACCAGCTCACCGAGCACATTTTCTATGAGATTGTAGACAGCTGCGACGTGTACTCCGGCGCATTCCGGTGCAGCAGCAGTTCCTCCTCCCCGCAAAAGGTCATGCGCCGGGCCGGGGCCAAGCTGAAAAGCCGCCTCACCCGCCGCCAGATTGGCCTGCTGGTCTCCCTGAGCGTCTCCCTGGGGCTCTCGCTGCTGATTAGCTTCCTGCTGCTCTAGCCGCCCGGGAAAGCCAAGCCCTCCGCCCTTGCGGAGGGCTTTTGTTCTATCCTGCCAGCACGGCGCATAGGGATAGGGATACAGGGAGGAATGCACATGATGAAACGGTTCGCCTTTCCCAGACGGGAAGAAGAGATGCCAAAAGAGCCGGGAAGTCAATTTCGGGAGCAGCTGGCACAAATCCAGCGAAAAATCGACCGGGCCTACCACCGCCAAACCCCTGAGGAAATCCTCAGGGAAATGAAGATATTCTGTGCCAAGCACTGGCGCAGGCTGCTTCAGGTACTGCTGGAAAAAGCGCCCGCCAGCCCAGAGGAGGAAAGTGTTCCCACTGTAAAATAAAGGCCCAGCCCTTCCCCGGATAACCGAGGGGCAGCGGATAGGTTCTGCATGAAAGGGAAGAAGAAGGATATGAATGTACCGCTGACTGTTCTACTGGTACTGGCCCTATGTGGGGCCATTGTGTTCAGCGTTTACCCCAAAACCACCCACCCAGTGAAAAACGCCCTCTTCGGCGCTGTCACTGGGGGCGCCGGCCTGCTGGTTGTCAACCTCACCTCCGGCCTCACCGGAGTGATGCTGGCCTGCAACCTGTACACCGTCTCCGCCTCACTGATTCTGGGGCTCCCCGGCGTGGTGCTGCTGCTGGTTTTGCGGCTGTTGCGGTGATTGGGGGAATGAAAAGGCAGATGCCCTGAAAAGGGACACCTGCCTTTTTTCTTTCGTCCCCCCCCCCGCCCAAATTGCAGTGCCGCCGGTACAGGAAATCTTGCCAAAGAGGGCACTTGACAATATGATTCTAATATGATATTATTTTAATATCATATTAGAAAGGGGACATCCTCATGACAGAAATTGTATACAAGAAAAAGGCAAACGGAATGCAAATGCTGCTGTGCATCCTCCTGGGCTATGGGCTGGCTGTGGCCGCCATTGTTTACGGGGCGCAGAATTCCGGCGTGCTGAGCGCCGTGCTCCTGGTGGCGGGCCTGCTTTGGAGCGTAGCAGGGCTCGTCCTCCTGGCTGGGTTTAAGATATTAGAGCCGCAGCAGGCATTGGTGCTCACCCTGTTTGGGCGGTATGTGGGAACCCTGCGGCAGCCTGGTTTCTACCACGTCAACCCCTTTTGTGTTACCGTGAACCCTGCAGCCGCCACCAAATTGAGCCAGAGCGGCGACGTGAGCGGCGACAAAAGCGAGCTGATACATTCGCTCCAAGCCATGGGCCGGGGTACTGGGGTCAGCGCCCCCAGCAAGAAAATCTCCCTCAAGGTGATGACCCTCAACAACAACCGGCAGAAAATCAACGATTGCCTGGGCAACCCGGTGGAGATTGCCATTGCCGTGATGTGGCGGGTGACAGATACCGCCCGGGCCGTCTTCCACGTGGACAACTACAAGGAATACCTCTCCCTCCAGTGCGACAGCTCCCTGCGCAACATCGTGCGGCTCTACCCCTATGATGTGGCCCCCAATGTGGACACCACCGGCGACGGCGTGGCCGACGAGGGCAGCCTGCGGGGTTCCAGCGAGGTGGTTGCCCAGCGCATCAAAGAGGAAATCCAGGCAAAGGTGGCTGACGCCGGGCTGGAAATCATCGAGGCCCGCATCACCTACCTGGCCTACGCGCCGGAGATTGCCGCCGTGATGCTTCAGCGGCAGCAGGCCTCCGCCATCATCGACGCCCGGAAAATGATTGTGGACGGCGCCGTGGGCATGGTGGAGATGGCCTTGGAGCGCTTGAGCGAAAACAGCGTTGTCACCCTGGACGAAGAGCGGAAGGCGGCCATGGTGTCCAACCTGTTGGTGGTGCTGTGCGGCAACCACGACGCCCAGCCCATCGTCAATTCCGGGAGCCTGTATTGACATGGCAGACAAGCCCAAAAAGCAAATCCCTCTGCGGCTTTCCGCCAAGCTGTATGAGGCCGTCGCCGCCTGGGCGGAGGACGATTTCCGCTCTGTCAACGGCCAGATAGAATATCTGCTCTCCGAGTGCGTGCGCCAGCGCAAGAAAAATGGCAAATACGTCTCCGACGAAATTGACGTGCCCCCGGAGCTGGATATTGAATGACAAGGAGGCCCCACCATGGAGGAAAAAATCACCCTCTGCGGGGACGACTGCCTGGCCTGCCCCCGCTATCACGCCCGCAGCGAAGAGGAGCTGGCCGCTGTCGCAGAACTGTGGCACCGGGTGGGCTGGCGGGACAGGATTGTCCCCAGCGAGGAAATGCGCTGCACCGGCTGCTCCTCCCACAGGCAATGCACCTACGGGCTGATGGAGTGCACCGCGTCCCACGGCGCGGTAAAGTGCAATCAGTGCCCCCTCTTCCCCTGCGACAAAATTGGCAGTCTCCTGAAGCGCTCCAAGGCATATCAAAAAAGGTGCCGGGAGGTCTGCTCGCCGCAGGAATACGCCATGCTGGAAAAGGCGTTTTTCCACAAGAAAAGCAATCTGAGGAAATGACATCAGAGCCGCAAAAGCGGCTCTCTGCGGCCCTAGGGCCGCAGACTTGAAAAGTACCACTTTTCAAGTGTTTCGATTATAAAATAACCGGGCAAGCTCAGTATACACCCTTTGCCCGGTTATTCCAATCTCTTTTTCTGGATTGCCGCCGTCCTGTTATGCAAAGACCACCGGCTGCCCAGTTTTCGCGGACTGATACACGGCGTCCAAAATCTCCGTCACCACAAAGGCCTGCTCGGGCTTCACCACCAGCTGGCCCTTTCCCTCGATGGCGTCCAGCCACACCTGGCATTCCACATCCCCGGCGCTGGTCTTTTTTCCGGGGAACAAATCCACGCCGCCCGCTGCGGTGTTCACGTCAATTTCCACCTGCTTGTTGCCCATGATCTTGTTCAGATAGAGCTTTTCGTTGTTTTTGCCACCCACGCCCGTCAGCTCCGCCCCCGCGATGGTGCCGCAAAGAGTGGAGGCCGCGCAGCGCTCCTCGGTGGAATTGAGCACCCAGGAGGCGTCTATGGTGATCAGGGAGCCGTCCTTCATGGTCACAAAGGCAAACGCGGCATCTTCCACCTCATAGGAGTTCGGGTCCCAGGGCCCCATGCCGTTGCCCTGCTGATGGGGCGGCAGGGTGTTTCCCAGCTTCTGGAAGGTGACACCGGTGACAGAGGCAGGCTGGTAGTTATCCATAAACCACAGGGTCAAATCCAGGGAGTGGGTGCCGATGTCGATCAGCGGCCCGCCGCCCTGCTGCGCCTTATCCGTAAACACGCCCCAGGTGGGCACTCCTCGGCGGCGCAGGGCGTGGGCCTGGGCATAGTAAATGCTGCCCAGCTCGCCGTCCTCGCAGAGGCGTTTCAGAGTCTGGCTGTCGGCCCGGAACCGGTTTTGATAGCCGATGGTAAAGAGCTTTCCGCTGCGCCGGTAGGCCTCCATCATGCGTGCCGCGTCCTTCGCAGTGGCAGCCATGGGCTTTTCGCACATCACATGCTTTCCCGCCTCCAGCGCCGCCACGCTGATTTCGCAGTGGGACACGTTGGGCGTCAGCACATGCACCGCGTCAATCGTTGGGTCCGCCAGGAGCTCCCGATAGTCCGTATAGACTTTTGCGCCGGGGGCGCCGTATTGGGCGGCGGCTTTCTCCGCGCGCTCCGGAATCCGATCACAGAAAGCCGTCAGCCGGACCCGATGCGCCTGATTTTTCAAGGCGGGCAGGTGCTTTTGATTGGCAATCCCGCCGCAGCCAATGATGCCGATAGAAATACTCATTTCCTATTCCTCCTTTTACCACTCGATTCCCTCAAACCGGCGGAACGCCGCCATGCTCTTTTCAATGCTGGCCAGCTGGCTCCCCATGCGGGTGGCGTCCTGCTCCAGAATGATGTATTCCGCCTGCGTATACCGGTTGGCCGCATCAATGATGGATTGGATGGGCATGATGCCCGTGCCGATTTCGGTGAAGGCCGTGCTGCGGATAAAGCGGGCCCTCGCGGCCTCCTCCTCGGTGATGACAAATTTCCCGCCGTTTTTGGCGTAGTCGCTGCCCCCGTCAATCCCGGCCGACTCGCCGGGCTTCATCTCATAGTCCTCCGCCGTCAGGCCGATAGTGTTGATGGGAGCCAGGCTGTCCCAGGCAAAATCCTTTTGATGCACCAGCTTCACCCGGTCTCCGAAATGCTTCAGCATCTCCACCGGAGAGAAGCCCGCCCGCATGACCCAAAAGGTATCCAGCTCCAGGGAGAGAAAATCCGGGTCAGTGTTTTCCACAATCGAGTCCAAAATGCTCTTGCCCCGGAAGGTGCGAAACTCGTGATCATGGTTGTGATACAAAAAGGCAAACCCCGCTTCGTGGCAGATTTTCCCGATCCGGTTGAAGGATTCACATTGGCGCATCAGGTCATCATAGGTGGTAAAGCGGCCCATGGGGTTGACAATATTTCGATTTCCCAGAACACGGTTATAGTCCAGCACCGCAGGCAAATCCGCCTTTTCCAGCGGGAAAATGTGGGCGCTCACCACCCGGGAGCCAAACCGATCAAACACGGCCTTCAGCGCGTCGGCCTCCACCCCGAATCCGCAGCCCGAATCCTGAATGGCATTGTGGTTGCACACCTCAATATTTTTGTAGCCAAGCTCTGCCACCCGTTCCACCGCAGCAATGGGGTCCTTTGCCATTTCCTCCCGCACTGAATACAGAATCAGACCAACTTTCAGCATAATATCCTGCTCCTTTCCCTTTCCCTTTCTCTTTTCAAAATATACCGGATTTTTCAGCGCAAATCAATCCCAAAAGGAAAGGCAATATTCTCATTTTTTTATATAAACGTCCGATTCCCTGGGGTGGCATTCCACCGCAGGGAATCGGGCCAAAGAGCCTGCCACATATCGCCATTCCGGTTTCCCCCCAAAAAAGGGCCCCGCCCGGCGCGGAGCCCCTTTCCCTATTTCTCCTCCTTCACCGGATAGAGCACGATTTTGTCCTCCTGCAATTCCACCCGCAGCTTATCCCGGTTTTCAATCCCCAGCTTATCCATGTAGGGCTTGGGCAGCTGCAAGCGCCCGGCCCTGTCCAGCACGGCCAGCTCCTCATGGCTCTCCTCGTCTAAGAAGCCCCCGGCCTGCTCCAGCTCCTCGGAATAGTTTTTCCGCCGGATAAATTCGCTGCTGGTCTTCCCGTCCCGGATAGCCACCACTCTATCCACCTTGCGGGATAGCATCATATCATGGGTGACAATGACAATTGTGGTGCCAAATTCCCGGTTCACCTGCCGGAACACATTGAGAATCACATCGGCAGTCTTGGTATCCACCGCGCCGGTGGGCTCGTCGGCCAGCAGAAGCCGGGGGTTCCCCGCCAGCCCGATGCCGATAGCCACCCGCTGCTGCTCGCCGCCCGAGAGCTCGCTGAGCTTATTCTTAGCCCGTTTCGAGAGCCCCACTAAGTCCAGCAGCTCCCTGGCCCGCTGCTTATCCTCCCGGGAGAGCCTCCCGTGCTGGACGCGCATCACCATCTGGATATTCTCCAGCGCCGTCAGGTAGGGGATGAGGTTGCGGGCGTTGTTCTGCCACACAAACCCCACTGTCTCCCGCCGGTACTTTATCATGTCCTTTTCCCCGAACTTCAAGAGGTTTTTCCCATCCACGGTAAGGCTCCCGGCGCTGGGCTTATCCAGGGCCCCCAGCATATTCAGCAAGGTGGATTTCCCCGACCCGCTGTTCCCGATAATCCCGATGAGCTCCCCTTCCTCCACCTCCAAATCCAGCCCCTGCAGGGCCAGCACCTCGGTCTCCTTGGTCTTGTAGATTTTCACCAGGTTCTCACAGGAAATCATCATGTCTCTCTATTCCTCCACAATCTCCCCATCCCGCAGGGTATACACCGTGTCTGCAATCTCCATCATATTGGGGTCGTGCGTCGTCATCACCACGCTGAGGTTTTCGCCCCGAATCAGGTCTTTGAACACCTTCATCACCTGCAAGGCAGTGCCGGAATCCAGCTCGGCAGTGGGCTCGTCGGCAAAAATCACCTTGGGGCGGTGGGCAATGGCCCTGGCAATGGCAATGCGCTGCTGCTCGCCGCCGGAGAGCTCGCTGGGGATATGGCTCATACGCTTGCCCAGGCCCACCAGGGTCAGGCTCTCCTCGGCGCGCTTGCGCCGTTCCCGTCCTCCCCTGACGCCTGCAATCCGCAGGCCAAACTCCACATTTTCATAGGCCGTCATCTCTCCCATCAGCGCCACCGCCTGGAAAATAATGGCCGATTCCCGCCGCCGGAAAGCATCCCGCTGCCGCAGCGAGAGCGCCGTCAGGTCGGTTTTTCCGTCGTAGAGGATGGCGCCCGAGGTGGGCAAATCCAGGGTACTGAGCATGTTGAGCAGCGTGGTCTTCCCCGAGCCGGAGGGCCCTCGCAGCACCGTGAGCTGCCCTGCCGGGATGGCAATGGATACATTTTTCACTGCACGGACCACATTTTTTCCCGTGCCAAATTGCCTGCACAGGTCTTTTGCCTCTAATATCGCTGCCATTCCCATCACTCCTCTCCCAATTTCAAGGCCTGGTCAATCCGGATGCGGCTGATGAGCCCGGCCAAAATCAGCAGCCCGCTGAGGAGCATAATCCCCAGGGTCAGGAAAATCCTGCCGTAGTCCCCCACATCCATGTGGACAAAGAAGGGGGGCACCTGCTCCGTGACAGGGTACAGGTATTTGAGCATGGGCACCGTCACCGAGCTGGAGAGCCAGCCGATAAACACCCCTGCGCCAATGGCCCCGCCCGAGAGCAGCAGCTGCTCCCAAACCAGCATCCCGATGAGCTTCCACTTGGAGAGGCCCATGGCCCGCAGCAGGCCAAATTGCAGGGTGCGCCCCTTGATGTTGAGAATCCAGTAGATGAGGAACCCGATAAAGGTGACAAACATTGTCACCACAAAGCCCAGGGTGAGGGTGCCGTTGATGCCCTGGAGCATGGGGTCGTTTTTCACCTCCACCAGCTCCTGGGCGGCGTCCCGCATCCGGGTAATTTTCAGGTTTTTGTCGCTGATGGCACGGTAGAGGTCGGCCCGCTTCACCCCCTCCTCCACGCTCATCCACACCTGGTAGGGTTCCAGCCGGATTTGGGACATGAGGGAATCAAAGCCAAAGATAACCAGCTTAGGCGGGTCAGATCCAGTCTGGGCTGGGTTAAAGCCGGGCCAGTAGTCCACAAAGCCGGCCACGGTGCCGGTCACCCTGTTCATCTGCCCTGTCCAGCTCACGGTAATCTCATCCCCCACCTGGAACCCCTTGTCCTGCATGGAGGTGGAGAGCAGCACGGCCCTGGGGTTTTCCGCCATCAGCCGCAGGTATTCCGTAAAGGCATAGGGCAGCAAATCCCGCCTGAACCAGGCCACCCGGGAAAAGGGCTCGGGCTCAATTGCCATTAAGGCCACATTGGTGGCGTTCCCCCTGCCGCTAGAGGTGCTCACCGCGTCCTTGCGGAACACCTTGGTGGCCTCCTTCACCCCGGTGAGGGACTGGAAGGAGTAGAAGGGCAGCTCGGTGTAGATGGTGTCGGTGATAGTCATCAGGTTCCCCTCGGTGTCCCCAGCCTCCGCCAGCTCATACTGGCCGTCGTCCCCCTCCTTCACCATATAGCTCACTGTCTCGCTCTCCCAGCGGGGCACAATGGTGACATCCGCACCGATGTCATAGCGCACCCTGTCCTCCTGGAAGGAGTTGAGGGTACGGGCCGCTGTGGCGCTGAACATGGCGAGGGAGATGGTGAGGATGAGGAACAACGCGATAAACTGGTCCTTCCCCCTGGAACGGGAGACCGCCAGCAATGCCGAATACCCTTCCGGCGACCAGAAGGGCCTGCCCAGCCGGAACACCAGCTTGATAACCAGGGGATAGAGCCGCAGGAACAGCAGCCCCAGCCCAAAGATAAACATGGTATTGACTAAGAAGAGCATAGGGTCGATATAGGTGTCCTGGGCCCCCTCGGTGACAGCCCCTGAGAGCTTTACATAGTTGCGCAGCATCAGCAGGGAGGCGGCCAGCAGGATGATGTCCAAAAAGAGCTTGTTCCACAGGGGGCGCCCCCCCTTGGCCTTCTGCCGCTTGTACTCCACAATGGAGAGGCGGGAGGCCGAAACCGCTGGGAACAGCATTGTCACGGTAAACACTGCCACCGCCGCCAGGGCGTAGAGATAGGAGGTGGAGGTGAGGGTGATGTCAATCCCCTTGCGGGAGACAAATTCCAAAAACCCGTTGCACAGCCCCAGCACCCGGCACATCTGGTAGCCCACCAGCGGCCCGATGAGGAAAGAGGCAATGGAAATCAGCACACACTGCAAAAAGGCGCTCTCAAACACCTGCATATTGGAGGCGCCCCGGCTCTTTAGGATAGTGATGTCATTTTTGTCGTGCTCCATAATCAGGCTGGCAATCATGAAGATGTAAAATACCAGCATCAGGATAATAGGCACCTGCAAAACGCTGAGGGTGGCGCTCAGGCTTTGCTGCTTCTCCTGGTAGCGGCGCAGGGTGGATTCTGCGTCAAAGGTGACCTGGATTTCCCTGCCCACCTGGGAGGAGTTGCGGTTCGCCTGGGAGAGGAGGCGGGGCACGTCGGCCATTTTGATTTCGTAGAAATCCAGGGTGGAAAACCACTGGATTTGCTTTACCTGGGGCTCGGCCACCTCCACCATTTCCCGCTGCACCATGTCATAATTCAGCATCAGCGTGGGGGTATAGCGGTCGATGGTCTGGTACCAGTAGGGGTCCTCGTAGTCGGCATAGGTATAGACCCCTGACACCGTAAAGGTAAACAGGGGGTCGTTGGACACCCGGCTCACCACGGAATAGGTCTTGCCCACAGCCAGCCGGTATTTGTTGAGCCCCTCCTCCGTCACCATGGCCTGGCACACCCCGTTTTCATAGGAGTCATCGGGGAAAGTGCCCGAAAGCATGGTGACATGCTGCTCCATATCCTCCAGCGCGTAGAGCTTCACCTCTTCCCGGCCCTCGTTGCCGGTGGCCTTCTGTACCCGCAGATAGCCCGAGAGCAGGGTGTAGCGCTTGGCGTGCATCTGCTCGGTGAGCCCCAGCCGCCCCACAAACCCCTCTTCCAGCCGCTGCTCCATCTGGGCCAGCGCCGCCTGGGACTCCTCCACCGTGTGGTTCGTCATGGGCATGCTCATGGTGATGGTGTAGTTGCCGGGGGATACGCCGCTGTTGGCCTGGTAATTCTCCAGGTCCTGTATGAGCATCCGCTGCAAAATCCCGTTGGTGTACACCGGGATGCTGCTGATAACCGCCACACTGAGCACAAACCCAATCAGCAGGCAGCCCACCATCCACTTGTTGCGCACCATTTTCTTCAGCACATATCGAAACAATTCCTCTTCCCCCGCAATTCCAATTTAGGCCGCCCGGCTGTCAGTGCCCCGCCCCGCTGCGGTTTTCCGCCTGGGACAGAGCCTATTCAATGATGAGCACGTCGCCCTCTTCCAGCCCCGAGAGTATCTCATAATGGGTGGCCGATTCAATGCCCACTTCCACGTCCCGCTCGCTGCGCAGGCCGTCCTCGTTCATCACGCTGGCATAGTAGCCGCCCAGGTACTTGGTAATGGCGTTTTTGGGGGCCACCACCACATCCTTTTTCTCTTCCAGGATGATTTCATAGTTGGCCCGGCGCCCGGTTGTCAGGTTTTCCGGCATCTCCTCAATGCGGAACTGCACGGTGTCCTTATAGGCCTCGTATTCCTCCGCGGGCACGGAAGAGGGGGTTTGGACTACAGTGGCGGTGTAGTCCTTCCCGTCCACGTTTAGGGTGGCCTCCATCCCCATCTTGATATTGGCGGCGTTGGAGCCTGTGTACTCAAACAGCAGGTCAGAGGTATCGGCCACAGTGATAAAAATCTTCTGGGCGTTCACATAGTCCCCCACTGCCAGATTTTCATCCACGAAAATCACCCGCCCGCTAATGGGAGAGGTGATGACCGCCTTGGAAAAGGCGTCATACAGGTCGTTCAGCTCCAGCTGGGCCACCTTCAAATCAATCTGCTTGTATTCGTTGGAGTAGTTGCGCTTCTCCTCTTTCTCCTGGGAGACCTCCTCCAATTCCAGCATAGTCTGCTGGATGGCAAGGCGCTGCTGGTTAATCTGGGTCTTCAGCGATTCCAGCACTACCTCCTCCTCGTGGTTGTCATTGGCTTCGCGCAGCTGGTTTTTCAGGTTTTCCAACCCCAGGTTCTGGCTCTCCAGCTGCAATTCCAGCCGGGCAATGCGGTAGGAGTTGTCCTCCTCCTCAATGTCCACTGTCTGCTCCAGCTCCACTTTCAGCTTTTCAATCGCCAGCTTCTTCTTTTCAATCTCCACTTTCAGGGAGTCCACGTCCAGGCTGGCTAAGGTCTGGCCCTTCTCCACGTCCATCCCCTGGGAGACCGCCAGCTCCGCCAGGTAGCCCCCCCGGTCGGTAAAGGCCAGGTCGTATCTCCTGCGGGAAACCACATAGCAGGTCCCGGAGATTTTGTTCACCACGTCCCCCCGTCCCACGGTCTGGGTGGTGTATGTAACCTCATCCGGCGTATTCACCGGCATGGTCAGCTCCGCTTCCTCCTCCGGAATCAGATTGCATCCACTCTGTAATAGGAAGGCCGCCGCAAGCAGCAGCGCCGCCACCATTCTCCCTCTCATTATGCCAAAGCATCCCCTTTCTCCACTAGGGGGTGTTTGAAAATAGGGCAATTGCCGGATTTTTCAAACACCCCCTAGGCCGCCTCCAAAATAAGCGTTCAAACCTAGTTTAACTATTTTACCACAAGGAACCTCTCAAGTGTAGTATTTTTGTGCAAATTTGTCTGATGTCACAAATTTTCCCCGTCTCCTTGTGTGATTTGGTAAAATGGCAGCAGCATTTGTGGCACAAAAAGAGGACCCTGCGCAAGGGTAAGGATTCATAAATGGGATACAGTATAACAGCACCTGTCATCAGGCCAATTTATTTTTTTCGCCCCAGATGCACAGCTGATCCAAAACATCCATTAGGGATTTCCCCCGGTCGCTGAGACTGTATTCTACCTTTGGTGGGATTTGTGGATACTCTGTTCTTATAATCAGCTGGGCTGACTCCAGCTCTTTCAGATTTGTGCTGAGGGTTTTATCGGATATCTTTTTCAAATACCGTTTCAACTCGTTGAAACGCACTGCCTTATACTCCATAAGGCAGTAGAGAATAACCATCTTGTGCTTGCCGGATATGAGGGACATCGTATAGCTGAACCCAGTATCCTCAAAATTTGCATCCTCAATAAATCATTTTATCATAATTAACTATCCTTTCAGATAGTACCTGTCTAAAATGACAGTACTTGAATTATTTGTGGCTGGCATTATAATGATACACAGGATGGTTTATCCTGTCAATCCTATTGATAAAGTGAGGTAATTATTATGAGAACACAGCTGGACATTACGGAGGGCATTTTCCCAATGCCTGTCCTGATGGTTGCCACCTATAATGAAGATGGCAGTGTCAATGTGATGAACGCCGCTTGGGGCACCATGCAGGAACGGGGAACCGTGGCTCTCAATTTAACCGAGACCCATAAAACTGTGAACAATATCAAAGCACGAGGCGCTTTCACTGTCAGTATAGCCGATGCCGCCCACGTGGTAGAGGCGGACTATTTCGGTGTGGAAACCGGAAACAGAGTTACCGACAAATTTGCGCGCAGCGGGCTTACTGCCAGCAAAGCCGAAACAGTGGATGCCCCTGTTATAAATGAGCTTCCATTGTGCCTCGAATGTGAATTTGTTGAATACCAGGACAATGAATATGGATGCGGAGTAATTGGGAAGGTTGTCAATATCACCGCAGACGAAAACATTATGACAGAGGGTAGGGTCGATATGTCGCTGGTAAACGCCATTGCCTTTGACCCGTACACCCATGGATATTACAAGGTAACGGAACGTGTTGGGGAAGCATTCAAAGATGGCTTGAAGCTGAAAGAATGAAATGACGCCCGCTGAGAAGCGTTTGCTTTTCAGCGGGCGTTAACCTTCCTTATGAGAGCCGTCCCAACAAAGGCCCTGCTGTTTTCCAGAAAAGGGTGCTATACAATGGCGTGCACCGGGCAGGCCGCCACGCACTCGCCGCAGCCCGTACACTTTTCCGGGTCGATATGGGCCAGGTTGTCCTTCACGGCAATGGCCCCGGCAGGGCAGGTCTTCACGCACTTCATGCAGCCCAGGCATCCCACCCGGCACACCTTGCGGGTAAAGGCCCCCTTGTCCCGGTTGGAGCAGCACACTTGATGGGGCGTCCCCTTGGGCTGGACAGAGAGCAGCCCCTTGGGGCAGGCCTTTGTGCAGGCCCCGCAGCCGGTGCAGAGGGCCTCGTCCACGTGGGCAATGCCCCCCACCAGGGAGAGAGCCCCATAGGGGCAGGCCTTCACGCAGTCCCCCAGCCCGATACAGGCATAGGCGCACTCCTTTTGCCCATAGAAGAGCTGGTTGCAGGCGGCGCAGGTTGTCATCCCCTGGTAGTCATACTTCTTTCCCGTGACAGCCGGGGTCCCCTGGCAGGCCAGGAAAGCGGCCTGGGGTGTCACCTCCCCGGCCTCCACCCCCAGGATACCGGCAATCCCGGCAGCCACATCCCCGCCGCCGGGCACGCAGGCATTGGCCTGGGCCTTCCCGGCACACACTGCCTTGGCGTAGTCGTCGCAGCCCGCAAAGCCGCAGGCGCCGCAGTTGGCCCCCGGCAGCAGCTCCCGCACCTTTTCCACATTGGGGTCAGTGGGCACCGCCATCAGCTTGGAGGCAATCGTCAGTACAATGGCAAAGAACAGGCCAATGCCCGCGATGATTGCCACGGTAATCAAAATCGTGTTCATTCTCGCAATCTCCTTTCCCGACAGCCGCGGGATTCATCAAAATAATCCCCCGCGCCCGCAGGCGCTTTCAAATCCTGTGAAGCAGGCATTTTTGGCGATAGCCTGTGCCTCGCCCAAAAATTCTCCCATTTCTCCAAGTGCGCGAAATGCAGCGCCAACTCTGCTGGCGTTAGCCCAATATAAGGCCGCAGGCCTGGAGCGGGCCCCGGGAAGCAATTCTATGGCTTCCCGGTTAATGGAACAGCCCTTCCACCACGCCGCTGAAGCCGAAGAAGGACAGGGACACGATGGAGGCGGCGATGAGGGTGATGGGCAGCCCCTTAAAGCAGGCGGGGGTGTTGCACCGCTCCACCCGGGAGCGCACCCCGGCAAAGAGCACCATTGCCAGCAGGAAGCCCAGCCCGGCCCCCAGGGCGTTCACCAGCGTCTCCAAAAAGGTGTAGCTGCTCTCGATGTTCAGCAGGGTGACACCCAGCACGGCACAGTTGGTGGTGATAAGGGGCAGGTAGATGCCCAGCGCCTCGTAGAGCGAGGGGATGTACTTTTTCAGCGCCGTCTCCACCAGCTGCACCAGGGAGGCAATCACCAGGATAAAGGCAATGGTGGATAGGTAGTTCAGCCCGTTGGGCTCCAATAAAAAGGTATACACCGGCCAGGTCACGGCAGAGGCCATCACCATCACAAAGGTGACGGCCACGCTCATCCCGGCAGCGGACTTCACGTTTTTGGACACGCCCAAAAACGGGCAGATGCCCATGAACTTGGACAGGACAAAGTTATTGACTAAAATCGCGGAGAACAGGATAGACATCAGTTTCATCGAATCCGACCTTTCTGAGAAATCTCCCGCTTCCCAGGGGAGAAAAGAGCGTTTCCCGCCCCGCGCCCGCAGGCGCTTTCAATTATTTTGCAAGCGAATCCCACGGAGCGGGAGGCGCGCAGCAAAACGCTGGGCCAAACTGTGTTCGGCCTGGTTCGGTGGAGGGCCAAAGGCCTGGAACGAACCCTTCGGAAGCTGGCTTTTATTGAAAATTGGCTTCCGAACAATCGCCCTGTCCGGCGTTTTTGCAGAATTCCCGGGAGGGGCACATGGCGCAGCCGGTCTCCGGCCGGGTCTTGCCCCGCTTTGCCAGCACCTTGTTGGTGATGGCGATGAGGATGCCGAAGACAAAGAAGCCCCCCGGCGCCAGGATAAAGATAATCATGGGGTCAATCACGTCTTTCGTCACCGTGAGCCCGAAAATCGTGCCGCTGCCGATAAGCTCCCGGATACTCCCCATGAGCACCAGGGCCAGCGTAAAGCCCAGCCCCATCCCCAGCCCGTCAAAGGCGCTTGCCAGCACCGTGTTCTTGCTGGCAAACATCTCGGCCCTGGCTAAGATAATGCAGTTCACCACAATCAGGGGCAAAAAGATGCCCAGCTGCTTATTCAAATCCGGCAAAAAGCCCTGCACCAGCAGCATCACAATCGTCACCATCCCCGCGATGATGGTGATATAGGCGGGGATACGCACCTTGCTGGGAATCACATTCTTAAGCAGCGAAATCATGGTGTTGGTGCCGATGAGCACCAGCGTGGCCGCCAGCCCCATCCCCAGACCGTTAAAGGCCATAGTGGTAACAGCCAGCGTGGGACAGGTGCCAAGCGCCAGCACCAGCACCGGGTTTTCCTTAATAATGCCGTTTAGCAGTGTTTTCCAATGCTTTGCCATATGCCCGCTCCTTTCACATCGTGTCCCGGCTGTAGGCGTAGAGCGCATAAATCTCCACCGCCTGGTTCACCGCCTGGGTGACAGCTTTGGAGGAAATTGTGGCACCTGCAACCGCCACAACCTCTCCCGGCCCCTTGGCGGTGTTCTTCACCACCTGGAACTGGGACCCCTGCCTATCCGCCAGGTATTGCTCTGTAAAGGCCTCGTCCTCCGTCTTCTTGCCCAGGCCGGGCGTCTCGGAGGAATTCAGGGTGTACACCCCCGTCACCTTCCCCTCGGCCGAGATGCCGGTCACGACGGTGATGTCCCCGCCGTAGCCCTTGGCCTTGGTGGTCACGGCATAGCCCAGGCCGCTGGTCTCCCGGTAAAGGGAATAGCCCTCATAGTCCGGGTTGTCGATAAAAAAGGTCACGTCCTCAAAGTCCTGCGCGCCGGGGAGCACCTCAATCCGGGCGGCGTTGGCGGCCTTGATTTCGTTTTCGGCAATGCGGTCCTTGGTGGCCTCATTTGTCAGCCCCAACAGGAAGGAAATCACCGCGCAAATCAGGGTGAGCACCACGGCGGGCGCCAAGTATTCCTTTGCTTTCATCACGCAGCCGCTCCTTTCTCCCGCTTCTCCTTGGGTTTCCCGCCAAAGGGCTTGCTGGGAAACAGCTTATCCAGATAGGGCACAACCAAGTTCATCAAAATGATGGAGAAGGAGACCCCCTCGGTCATAGAGCCAAAGAGCCGGATTAAGCAGGTGATAAGCCCGCAGCCCACGGCATAGACAATCCGCCCCTTGGTGGTGAGGGGCGAGGTGGTGTAGTCGGTGGCCATGAAGATGGCCCCCAGCACCAGCCCGCCCGAGAGCAGCTGGTAGAGGGGATAGGCCCCGCCCAGCGCCGTAAGGGCCGCCACCGTGCCCAGATAGCACAGGGGAATCACCGGGGAAATCACCTTCCGCAGCACCAGGTACACGCCGCCCAGCAGCAGCGCCAGGATACAGGTCTCCCCCAGGCAGCCGCCCCGCAGGCCAAAGAGCAGCTCGGCCAGCTCCGGCATGGTCCCCTCCGCGCCGGAGAGCACCGCCAGCGGCGTGGCAGAGCTCACCGCGTCGGCCCCGCTGCCGGGGGCCACCCAGTAGGTCATCTGGGCAGGGAAGGAAATCATCAGCACAATGCGCCCCACCAGGGCGGGGTTGACAAAGTTCTGCCCAATCCCGCCAAAGAGCTGCTTGACAATCACAATCGCCACAAAGCAGCCGATTATCGCCATCCACAGCGGCAGCGTCACCGGCAGGTTAAAGGCCAGCAGCACCCCCGTCACCACGGCGCTGAAATCCCCCACCGTCTGGGGCTTTTTCAGCAGGAGGGCATAGAGATATTCAAATACCACGCAGGCCGCCGCGCAGCACAGTGTCAGCAGCAGCGAGCGCACCCCAAAAATCATCACCGAGGCAACCAGCGCCGGCATCAGTGCAATGACCACGTCCAGCATAATGGAACGTGTGGTGACCGGGCTCTTGAGATGAGGGGATGAGGAGACAGTGAGTTTCTTTTCCAGCATGTCAAAATTCTCCTTTGGTTTATTTCCGCGATGCCGCCCGCACCATTTGCTTGGAGAGGCGCAGCACTGTCACCAGCGGGCGCTTGGCCGGGCAGGAGTATTCGCAGGTGCCGCACTCCATGCACACCATCACCTTGTGGGATAATAGGCTCTCCAAATCCTTCTCCTGGCAGGCAGTCTCAATTTCCACCGGCATCAAGTGCATGGGGCAGGAGGCCACGCACCGCCCGCAGCGGATGCAGGGGGTGGGCTCTGCCGCCTTGGGCAGGTCCTCCTCCGCCAAAAACAGCAGCGCATTGGTCTGCTTGAGCACCGGGAACTGGTCGGTGGCGTGGGCCAGCCCCATCATGGGGCCGCCGTTTAAAATCTTCTTGGGCGGCTTTTTGTAGCCCCCTGCAAACTTCGCCACCTCTTCAATAGAGGTGCCGATGGGCACCCGCACGTTCATCGGACGGGCAATCGCCCCCCCGTCCACTGTGATGCGCTTGGACACCAGGGGATACCCGGTCTGGAAATAGCGGTGCAAGAAAGCCACGCTGGTGACGTTCTGCACCATCACCCCCACATCCGCAGGCAGCCCCCCCTCGGGCACCACCCGCCCGGTGATTTCATAGATGAGCACCTTCTCCGCCCCCTGGGGATAGCGGGATTTCAGCGGCACCACCTTTACCTTGGGGCTTCCTGCAAAGCGCTCTGTCAGCAGCTGGATGGCAGCGGGCTTGTTGTCCTCAATGCCGATAAAAATCTCCTGCATCTCCAGCCATTTGTCCACCAGGGAGATGCCCCCCACAATGTCCCCCGGGTTCTCCATACACTCCCGGTAGTCCGAGGTGATATAGGGCTCGCACTCCGCCGCGTTGATAATCAGGGTGTTCACTTCACTCAAGTTCTTGGGGTTCAGCTTCACAAAGGTGGGGAATCCCGCGCCGCCCAGGCCCACCAGGCCCGACTCCTTGATGGCGGCGATAAAGTCCTCCCTGGAATTCACCTGGGGGGGCGAGATGGTGTCGTCCTTCTCCATGTTCCCGTCCGAGAGGATGGTGATGGCGGTCTGGGTGTTGCCCGCCGGCATCTGCACCTGGGTAATGGCCCCCACCTTGCCGGAAATGCTGGCGTGGATGGGCGCGGTGAGAAAGGCGTCGCTCAAGCCGATGACCTGCCCCACCCGCACCAAGTCCCCCACCTTCACCGTGGGGATGCAAGGCGCGCCGATGTGCTGCTGCATGGGGATTGTCACCTGCTCCGGGTTCATAAACTCCAGGGTCTCGCACTCCGCCGTGTTCTTGTGGTGGGGAACCTGTGCGCCGCCTCTGGAAAAACGGAATCGTCTTCTATTGGCCACAGTAGATACCTCCTGTGAAAAAATAACGGGGCCGCCAAAAATGGCCGCTCCCGGTCATAGCTCAACACACTTATTTTAAATGATTTCTCATTCTATTTCAACTAAAAAATTGCGGTTTCCCCAAAATAACCATAGAATCCTCAGAATCTCCAGTAAATTTCCCAAGTTTTTGCCGCCTCCCGCCTCCCAAAGGGGACCAGCACCCAAAATACACCCTTTTCTTCTCTTCAAAGAAATGCTATAATAGGAAAAACCGCATATTCTTCTAGCGGGGCCATCCCCGCATCAATCGATAAAGGGACTGATGACAATGAACCCAAAGCAGATGGTCGAGCGCACCTGGGCCACCGTGAGCTTAGACAATATCGCCTATAATTTCCGCCAAATCCGCAGGGCCGCAGGGCCGGGCTGCAAAGTGATGGGCGTCGTCAAGGCCGATGCCTATGGCCACGGGGACTACAACGTGGCCAAAGTCCTGGTGGAGGAGGGGGCCGATTTCCTGGGCGTCTCTTCCCTGGACGAGGCCCTGGCCCTGCGCCGCCACTTCTCCTCGGTGCCCATCCTGGTGCTGGGCTATACCCCGCCCGAATGCGCCGCCGATTTGAGCGAAAACCATATCTCCCAAACCGTCTTCTCCGCCTCCTACGCCCAGGCGCTCTCCGAGGCCTGCCGTCCCAGCGCCCTCACCGTAGAGGTACATATCAAAATCGACACCGGCATGTCCCGCATCGGCTTTGCCTGCGACAGCTTCTCCCTCCCCCGCTGTGTGGAGGAAGCCGCCGCCTGCTTTTCCCTGCCCGGCCTGCACGTGGAGGGCATCTTCACCCACTTTGCCGTCTCCGACGAGCTGAGCCCCTCCTCCGAGGACTATACCAAAACCCAGTACCAGCTCTTCTGCCAGGCCTGCTCCGCCTTAGAGGAGCAGGGCTTTTCCCTGGGCCTTCGCCACTGCTGCAACAGCGGCGCCGTGCTCAACTACCCGGAGATGCGCCTGGACATGGTGCGCCCCGGCATCCTGCTATACGGCCTCTATCCCAGCGAAGAAATCCGCTGCCCCATCCCACTGCGCCCCGCCATGGAGCTGCACTCCGTGGTCACGCTGGTAAAGGAAATCGGCCCCGGCGTCTCAGTGAGCTATGGCCGCACCTTCACTTCCCCACGCCCCATGCAGGTGGCAACCGTCCCCATCGGCTATGCCGATGGCTTCCCCCGCACCTGCCGGGGCGCCTCCCTGCTCATCCGGGGCCAGCGGGCGCCAGTGGTGGGCCGGGTGTGCATGGACCAGCTGATGGTAGATGTCACCCACATCCCCGGCGTGCAGCCCGGCGACAGCGTCGTGGTTTTTGGGAAAGACGGCGGGGCCGCCATCCCCGTGGAGGAGTTCGCCTCCTTCTCCGGCACTGTCAACTACGAGAGCATCTGCTCCATCGGCACCCGCGTCCCCCGGGTCTATCTCCGGGGCGGCCAAACCGTAGATCTTTTGGAGTACCTGTCCATTAAATGAGAAAGGATGTCTAGACTATGGCACAAATTATCCGCACCTACCGGGAAGAACTCCCCCAGTGCTGTCTCATCGGCAAGCGCTACACAGAAGCAGATGCCCATCCCCAGATGCAGTTCGCCCCTCTCTGGGGCCAGTGGTTTGCCCAGGGCTGGTTTGCAGAACTGGAAAAGCTCCCCTCCGCCCTGGAAGACGCCTATATCGCCGCCATGCGCCAGACTGACACCGGGTCGGAATACTGGATTGGCATGTTCTTCCCCAGCGATACAAAAGCGCCCCAGGGCTTTTCCCGTCTCCCGCTGGGCCCCGCCCCCATGGGCACCGCCTGGATTCAGGGCAGCGAAGAGGGCCGCGACCTCTACGCAGCCGAGGGCGACGCCTTCAAAGCCCTGCAGGATGCAGGCCTCACTCCCGCCGGCACCTGGTGCTTTGAGCGCTACGCCTGTCCCCGCTTCACCACCCCGGACGAAAACGGCAACGTCATCCTGGACTTCTGCGCCCTCCTGGCAGAATAGCGCCTTTCTATACATAAGCAAAAAATCTCCCCGAAAGACTGGAAATTCCGGCCCGCCGGGGAAATTTTTTACCCTATTTCAGCACCAGATAATAGTAAGTCGCGCCCTTGGTGTTCAGCCTGGGCGCATACCCCGCCGGGTTCGTGGTAGTCACCTCCATCACACTAAACCCGGTGTCAAACACCGTCATGCCTGAAGTGCCCCCCTCCCCAATGGCAATCCCCCCATTGGCCAGCGCCATAGAGGTGGGGAAATTACAGGTGACAAGGGGCGTCCAATCCTGGAACACCAGCACCGCCTTGGGCTTGTACCCCAGGGTAATCGCCCGGTTCCCCTGCCCGTCCCCCACATAGCTCCCTGTCGCCAGCGAGAGCTTGTCCTGCCAGGCCGCCCGCTCCGCCGCCGTGATATGGGCCACCCCATCCCCCTGATGGGTTTCCAGCCCGGTCTCCAGCGTGTGCAGCGCGCCGTCAATCCTCTGGTTATCGTAGTTAAAATCCTCCCGCTTCGGCTTGTCCAAGCCAATCCAACTGTTCAAGTTATAGTGATTTGTCTTTAATGTACTCGACATCCCGTGTTCCTCCCTCACCGGAAAAGGCCCTACAGCGCCTCCCCCACCACTTCAAACTCATCCCAAGTAAAGTCCCGCTTGTCCAGCCGGTCAAAATCCCAGTCCTTGGCCTCAAACTTTTCCCAGGTAAAGCTGCCAAACTCAAAGTCCACTTCCAGATGTGCAGGCAAAATCCGCAGCGCATCCCGCTTGAGCCGGTCATAGGAGATAAAATTGCCCAAGAACCCCTCCGAGGTAATGGAGAGCTTCTCCTCCTCCCGGTTCTCCTGGATTTTGGCGTCCAGCCCAATGGAATGCAGCCCGTTTTCCATCCCCTCCAGGTTGTAGTCCCTAGGCGCCATGCTGAGGGTATAGCGCAGCAGCTCCCGGCGGGTCTCCAAGGGCAGCTTGCTGTTGGCGGGGAAATTCATCAGCTTTTCCCGCTCTGTAATCCCAAACCCCTCTGCCGTCTGCAAAAATGCCTCCCGGTATATCTCCCCCAGCCGCCCGTAGAGCAGCCCAAACCCCTTCGCATAACTGAGCAGCTCCCAGTACACCAGCGAATTCTCCCGCAGGCTGTAGA
This sequence comes from Oscillospiraceae bacterium, assembly GCA_022791315.1. Classification (GTDB taxonomy): domain Bacteria; phylum Bacillota; class Clostridia; order Oscillospirales; family Ruminococcaceae; genus JAAVYW01. Next base: position 22,731 of record JAAVYW010000061.1, read on the forward strand.
GCCGCAGCGGCTGCATCAGCCGCATCATCCCCACCAAACTCGTGTTTACCATTTTCCCCTCCTCCTCGTAAGCACCCCCGCGCCTACAGGCGCCCTCCCTCCCCGTGGAGTCTGTCACAACAAAACCAGCCGAAGAAGCCATTCCCGAAAGGGCCGCCCCTCACTCGGCCAAAATCAGCTCTTCCACCGTCACATTCCCCAGGGTAAAGAGCCCGTCCCCGTCCTGGGGCAAGTCCTCTGCCGGCGCCGTCAGCCGGCAGTTGGCCACCCCCGGCACGGCATAGAGGGTGCTGATGAGCGCCGCCCGGTACAGGGGCGCCCCCACCCCAATCCCGGCAAAAAAGGCCGCCGCAGCTTCCCGCACCTGGGCCTCCACTGCCGCGAAGGTGTGCCCGTCCTCCACGGCGGCTTTCACCGTGCAGGCAACCGCCTGGGGCTTGGGGGGCAGCACCCGCACATCCACGTTGATTTCCTTGGCCTTCTCAAAATCCGCGGCCATCCGTTCCCGCAGGGCAGCCCCGTCCACGCCGGGCCGTACCTGCACAATGATGTCCACCGTCCCCCGCCCCCTGGCCCTGGGGAGCACGTTGGCGCTTGCCACGCCCTCGTACTTCATAGCCTCGTCGTAGTAATAGGCGGTATTGGTGCCGTTGGAAATCACCCGGAAGCTGCTCTCCACCCTGGCCCGCAGGCTCCCGTCTTCTTCCCTGTCCACCCCGTCGGCAAACTGTACCGGGTTTGTCACCTGGGAAATCCCCTGGGGCGGCGTCACCATCACGTCAATGAGCCCCGCCGCCACATTGTACTCCGCCCCGCCCTCAGTGGACCGGGCAGGCACGGTCACGCTCAGTTCCCCCGCCCTCAGCACCGCCTCTTCCATGGTCTCAAAGCACAGCTGCGGGCTCTCCCCCACTGCACACACTGTCCCCACCGGGATAGCAATGTCCTGCCCTGCCGGCGTCTGCCGGGAGAAGATGAGCTTCCCCACCGAGGGGGCGGCCTCCCGCCGCAGGATACCCCTGGTCTCCCCGTGCATGTCCAGGTACTCCCCCTGCGCCGTCTGGGGGAACATCTCCTCCTGCAGCCGCTCCGTCTTGAGCCAGAGCTCATAGAGCTGCGCCGCCAACACCTTCATCCGTATCCCAATGTCCGAGGCCCCGTCCGGCGAAAACCCTGCCAGCCCTGTAAACTCCTCTGTCATCGCCTGCAAAATCTCTTCATAGGTCATCCCGTACCCCTCCTAATTCCCAATCTCCACCGCCGCTGTCTCCTCCCGTCCGCCAAATCCCAGCCGGTATTCCAGCAAAATCGCCTGCCGCTCGTAGGAGTAGCCCGCCTTCACCCCCAGCACCTCTGTCCCCGGCATTTTTTCCAGTGCCTCCTTGGCGTAGAGCAGCGCCTGCTCCTCCCAGTGGGCCCGCTTGGCGTCCCGCAGCAGGTGGAGCTGGCTGCCCAGCTCCGGGTCCAAGGGAAAGGAGCCCTTCTTCACTGTCAGGCGGATGAGGGCCCGCTGGATTTGTTCCTCTGTCCCGCCAATGGCCTTTGGCAGCCCGCCCCGCCCCCGCACAAAATCCCCGTTTTGCAGCATGGTGTCCATCCGCTTCACTCTCCTCTCCCCAAAAGTTCCCCGTCCTTGGTAATCACCAGCCCGTTGATTACCACGCTCCCGTCGTTTCTCAGCCGGATTTTGGCTCCCCCCGCGCTGGCGATTGTCACCTCTCCCGGCAGCAGCTCTCCCGCCAGGGTACGCACCCCCAGGCACACATAGTCCTGCCCCATCGGCACCATCATGGCCTGTTCCCCCTCCGGCGGCAGCGCCGCATATCCATAGGGGGCAAAGAGGGGCATGTCCCTGGCCTCCCTCACCCCCTGGGCGTAGAGATACCCCTCTCCCACCAGGGAAACCGGCCCCGCCTGGGGCTCTGCCACTCTCTTCTCCCGCATCATCCGCTGGGAAATCCACATGTTTATGACCATAGCCTTCGCCCACGCGAAGGCTTCCTTTCTCCCCTTTTGGGGGTGGTTTTGCGTGGCGAAATCTCAGCCGGAACGGCTGCGAAATCTCAGCCAGAACGGCTGCGAAATCTCAGCCGGAACGGCTGAGATAGCCACAAAAGGATAGGGTGAAAATTTATTTTCACCCTTATCCCCTCCTCACAGGTTCTTCAAATAGTTGCTGTGATATAGCACCACTGTGGTAATGGGGCTGGTGGGGTTATAGGTCACCGACACATCCCCCACCACCAAGTCCTCATAGCGTTTCCCCTCCTGCTCCAACGTGGCTTTGTCCCCCTTGCGCATGGGCAAAAACCCCGGCAGCACCGCCTGGATGGTGAGGATTTCCCGCATAGATTCATCCAGCTTTTTCTGGGCGCTGGTGAGCGGGTAGTTCACCATCTCGCTGGGCGGGATGTGATACCGCACGCAGTCCACCCCGTGCACTGCCGCCGGGAAGCTGTCCACATGGGTCTTATAAACCCCCTGGTTGTTCTGCAAATAAATCCGTGAAATCACCCCATACCGCTTATACCGCACCTGGGAACGCAAAAACCGTATCCCTCCCCCGCCGGTATTAGAGATGAGGTGATGCGCCTTCCCATACCGAAAACAGGTCCAAACCAGCTTGTCCGGCGTAATAAAGGGGGTTGTCCCGCTCATCTTCCTGCAAAAGAGGCACAGCACCTCCCACTGGCTGCACCCCTTGGGAATCACAAAATTGTACTGTGCCGTGGAGTCCCGCCGCGCCAGCTCAAACCCGTAGGGGGCCACATGCCGGTTAAAGAGCTCCTGCAAGGTAATGCGGTAATAGGTGCCGGGCTTTGCCTCGTTGTCCATCAGCAGCGCCGCCCTGCTGCGGCACTTCACAATCACCCGCTGCCCCTCCCCGCTGGTCTCAATGATGTGCTCGTCCACAATCCCCTGGAAGAGCGCCTCCCCCGCGTCGTCGTAAAGGCTCACCTCAAAGAGCCGGTTCTTCGTCCCCTTCCCGTAGAGGAACACCAGCTCCAGCCTGTCCACCGGCGTATCCAGCCCGGAGGAAAATTCAAAGGAGAGGGGCATGGGCAGCTCCTCCCGGTTCCCGTTGGGGTCCTTCCCCACCAGCCTCATAGCCCTCCTCCTCTCACAGCCTCAGCTCCATTCCCTCCCGCAGCTCCCCGGTATAGAGCGCTGGGTTGGCCCTGTACAGCTGCGCCACCGAGACCCCCGCCCCGGCCGCCACCTGCCAGATGCCCTCCCCCGCCGCCACTGTCCAGCGGGTCCCCTGTTCAAAGTGTTTCCCCGCCTCCCTGTCGCTCTCCAAAAAGGTAAAGGCATACCGCAGCAGGTTTTCCCCCGCCTCCCCCACCAGCGTCAAAGAGGAAAAATAGGCGTAAAAGGGAGCTGTAGCCGGCAGGGCCAGCAGCCCGTCCTCCTGCTCCAAAAACAGGGCCCACAGCTTCTCAAACTGCCCCCTGGCCCCGGTTCCAAAAAACTCCCCTTCCCCTGTCACAGTGCGGGCCCTGCGCCCCAGCTGCCGCACAACGTCCCCCATCCCCGGCGCAAATTGGCAAAACATCTGCTTTCCCCCCTGCACCGAAAACCGCCTGGGATTGTAGGGAAACCGAAAATTCTTAAACTGCAAAAGCGTATACTGCGCCAATCCCTCTCTCCTCCCTATTCCATGTCCCGCGGCCCATACCGCCTGGCGTCCGTCTCCAAATATCCCGAGAGCCGCTCTATATAATCCTCCGAGTAAAAGTACCGGGAAGGGTCTGTGCCGTCCCCAAAGCCGTATTCCCTGGCGTCCCCGCCCCGCCCTGTGCCCGCCTGCTCCTCTGGCTCCTCCCGCAGTTCCCAGTCCCATCCCGTATCCTGCCGCAGCTGCATGGCCTCTCCATGGCCCAGCTCATCCCACGCATCCTCTCCGGCCCGGCTCTCCCGCTGCCGCCGCGCCATCCCCTCCGGCATCTCCCGGCGGGATAACGCCCGCTCCGTTTCCTCCTCTTCCCCTCTCTTCCGGCTCACCTTCCGGCTGCCCGGTTCCCGGCGGGCCGCCCTGCGCCGCCGTGTCCTGGCTTCCGGCGTTTCCCTGTCCTCTTCCGTTTCCTCCCATTCCTCCCGGCCCCCCTCGCCTGCAAAGGCCTCCGCCAGCCTCCGCACCCGCTTCAGCAGCGCCTCAATGGTCTCTCTCACCGCTCCCCGTCCCCCTTCAAATAGCGCCTGCGATACCGCTCGCACAGTGCCGCCAGGCAGGGCAAATCCAACATGTCCGCTGCCATGCTCCCGTTGTCAAATACCGGCCTTCGCCCCTGCCGCAAAAACCGCGCCGCAAAGGCGCAGAGGATTCCCACTCCGTCCCGCGCCGCGCCCTGCCTCCCGCAGGTCTCCCAGAGGGCCTCCTCCAGCTTCTCCCCCTCCCCCAGCGCCAGCACCGTCTCCAGCGCCGAGAGCCGCTTCATCCGCCAGAGCCGCCCCCGGCACAGAACAAATGGGCCCGCAAAGAGCATCCCGCATCCCTCCTGTTCTTTCGGCGGGCAGGAATCCCCGCCCGCCGCCTCAGCCCCTCTATATCTCCGTGCGCCCCGCGGCCACCACCTGTACCTCTTCCAGCACATTTCCGCCCACTGCGGCGCTCTCGTCGATGTCCGTCCATTGGCAGCCGGTGTATACCACCCGCCGCCCCGGGCTCACAATCACCAGGTTAAAGTCTGAGCAGCCGTAGAACTCCGGCTGCTCCACCCCCGGCACCGCCCGCACCCGTTTCAGCTCCAGCCGATGCTCCACCCGTCCCGGCACAGCCCCCACCGGCTCCTCCTGTCCAAAGGCCTCGATGAGCCTGCTGCTGCGGCTGGTGTGTGCAGAGTACGACTGCACTGTTGCAATCTTCCTCCCGTTAAGCTCCAAGTAGATGTCCTTTGCCGCCGGAAACTTCAAATACCCCATGTTCCCTTCCCCCTCTTATCAAACGGATACAAACGCCGTAATATGGATTTGGTTCACCGCCGTGCACACCCGGAACGCCAGCTCCACCACACACACCGCCGGGTCCTCCCCGCTGGGCGTCACCACTGGCACCGCGTAGTCCTCAATCACCCCTGCATCCAGCTTCTTTTTCAGTTCCACTGCCGCCTGGGTCTTGATGGCCCCCCGGGACGCCTCGTTGTTCTTGGCCCCTGCCAGCCGCAGCTTCAGCGCATCCCGCACGCTGCCCAGCACGTTGTCAATAATCATCACCGTATTGAGTGACCGGAAGGTGTTGTCCGGCGCGCCTCCCGCCGCCGTCCGGGTGCTCAAGAGCCGGATGAGCTCGATTCCGGCCCCCACGGTCTCATAGGCCGTCACACCCCCGGCAATCCACCGCTCAATCTTCTCCTCCTCCGCCTGCTCCGAGAGGGCCGTAATCCCCCTGGGCGCAAAGCCAGACAACCCCGCCGAGGGGTCCTCTGCGCCCACACAGGCCGCCGCTGTGGCCGCCGCCAAAAACACCCCATGGGCAACCCCGCCCACGCTGGCCATGGGCGCGCACACACAAATCCGTTCGCTGGCCAACGCCTTTGCCATCTCCAACGGGTCCCGTTCAGGGGAGGCCGGCGCCGCAAACCCCAGCCGTTCCCTCTGCCTGTCCGACATCCCGTTCACATGCTGTTTCAGCGCCCCCAGCACCTCATCGTCATCCCGGTCGCACAGCACGGCGTAAATATCCTCCAGCCTCTCAAGCTCCGCAAACCCGGCCCGGTAGCTCTCTGCCGTCCGCTCCCCTTCCGTCCCGCACACCGGCACGCAGTACACTGTCCGCACCCCGTTTTCCAGCAGGAGCAGCGCCGTATGGTAAAGGGTTTCCCCCTCCCCGTCCTGCCCAAATTTGAGCGCCAGTTCATTTTTCCCAGTGATTTTCACCGCCTCCACCGGCAGTTCCCCGCCTGCCGCGCAGACAATCCCCACAGCCCGCCCGGCCTCTCCCGGATAAAAGGTCTCCACCGTATACTCCGAAAACACGCCCGGCCTTCCGGTTGTAATATTCAAATCTCAGCCCTCCTCACAATGTATTCTCCAATCCCTTCCCCTGTCTCAGTTCCTCCCACCAGCCAGAACTCCGTCTTGGCATAGGCCCGCAGCACCGGACACCCCAGCGCCCGGTCAAACCCAACCGGCTCGCACCGCAGCCCGCTCACTGCCAGGGGCATCCCCTCCCCTGCCAGCAGCACCTCCGCCAGCACATCAAAGAGCCCCACCAGCTTAGGCGACACCTCTTTCCTGGGCGCGCACAACGTAAAGAGCAGGGTCGCCTCGCAGCGTTTCCCCTCTCCCTCGCAGGTCAGCAGCCCGCCCATCCCCGCCTGCTTCACCTCTATCTGGGCATACCCCAGGGCCAAAACCGGCCTCCCAATCCCCTGCGGTTTCCCTGTCTCCGGAAACTCGTCCGTAATCACCACTCCCCGCAACCCCGGTTCCTGCCGCAGCGCTTCCAATATCTCATCCTTCAACCTGCTCAATGTCCCCATGCTCTTCTCCTCCCTATCCCCTTCAAGTCTGGACGCGCCGTAGGCAAACTAAAGTTTCCGGGCCAGCGCAGCTGGCCTTGTCCACACCTTTTCAAAGGGTGGCAGGTCCAGGACAGCGTCCTGGTCGCTCCTCGCAAGGAGCGAAATATCCCTTCCCCGGGCGGCGTATCTGTAACAAGCCCAGCCTGCTCTCCCAGCCAACAAGCCGCCCTCCACCCAGCTCCCCTTTGCCGGTAACCCGTCCCCCGCCCTCGCCGCCTTTGCCAACGGCAAACAGGCCCAAGCTCGCCTGTCCCGCAAGCTTGTCGGTTCCCGCGCCGAGCAGGCAAAGGCCAACCTTCGTTGTCCTGGTTCCTTGCCTTGCCGCAAGGAACCGAAAGGCCCATAGGGGCTTGCCCCTATGTACAATCTGTATAGGAGCAAAGCTCCTATACAGATTTGGCGGTGTCATCAGGGGTCACTCGGTGGTCGGCGAACGCTCCGGTTGTCATCGTTCTCCCACTTCTATCAGTGACAAGGCCAGGTGAAGCGAGCTCGGTGCGGCCCCGGTGTTAGGTCGCCTTAGTCGGTTGCAGTAGCTGACCGGTTCCCATCAAACTTCTCTATCTCCTCAAATCCTTCCCTCTTCCACCTGGTTCCACCACAGCAGGCAACCCCTCCCAGTCCGGCGACAGCAGGCAGCTGAAGTACAAAAAGCCATCCTCCACAATCCCCCGCCCCGCCAGCCCAGAGACCAGGTAGTCCCTTTCCCGCCAGCGGGCCCGGTATTCCCCTGCCGGGTCCAGCTTTCCATAGGGCCCGGCGCAGAGATAGGCCTTCTCTCCTTCCCCCGCCCCTTCCTCCACGCCAATCACTGTGTGGAAATAGCCCGCTTCCCCGGCGCTGTCCCCTGCCTCCTTCAGCAGGCAGGGCAAGGGGGTCTCCTCCCCCTCCCGCCGGAACACCACCGGCACGCCAAACCGCTCAAACACCGCATCCGCCGCGTCCTTCATCCCCATCCGGTCCCCTCCTCAAACCGCAGAAAACACCATGTCATCTTCCAGCAGCCCACTGCAGAGCGCCAGCATCTCGTCCCGCAGCCGCCTCAGGTCCTCCCCGTGCCCCCCGTTGGCAGCCACCGAGAGCCCCGGCCCCGAGAAATTGAGCCCGCTCTGCCCGCTGTGCAGTATCATGGCCCGCCGGTAAGCCGCCTCTGCAGCCGCAGCCAGGTATACCCGTTCGTCCTCCCTGTCCGCGTCCCGCCGCAGCCGGCCCTCTAGCTCCTCTGCGCAGGCCCTGCACAAAGGCGCCCATTTCTCCGTCTCCTGCCCTGCCGTCCCGGCCAGCAGGGCAAACCCAGCCAAAAGCCTCTCCTCATCCAGCACATCCCCACCTCCCCTCTCCAAGGGAACGGTAAAACCCAGCGGCTGGGAGGATTCCCCCCCCAGCCCCGTTTCTCTGCTCCTAGGCCAGCTTCCTGCTGGCCCCGTCAAAGATTTTAGAAAACCCGGCAATCGAGGTAATGGCCGCCCGTTCCAGCTGCCGGTCAATCAGCTTGTCGTAGTCCACCGACAGTTCTCCCGCCGTCACCATCTCCAAGGCGCAGGAGCGGTCCAGCCCCACCAGCGTCTTCTCCGGCATGGCCGTGGTGCGGTAGAGGGTGGCCCCAAAGGGGGTCACGCATTTGCCGCTGCGGTGCAGCTCCAGCCCGGTGCAGGGGTCTTTAAACTCCGCCATCTGCAAAAGCTGTACCATGGCCTGGGTGTCCGCCAGCAGCGTATCCATGTGAAACTCCGAGAATCCCGCCCAAAAACTCACCAGCTCATTATAGGTGAATTCCCCTGCGGTCTCCAGCGCCGTGGCGGCAATGGGGTTTTCGTTCCCGTCCCCCTTGAGCAGCACGTCCACCGCGTCGTTCAGCTGGGCCCTTGCAATGGCCGCCCCAATCTGCCGCAGGGTCACGGTAAACAAATCCAGCCGCTGGAACCGCACCGCCTCATAGGAGGCCACCAGCATCCGCCCCCGCTTGCGCAGCTTCACCAGGTTCTCCCGCAGCTTGATGGTGGTCTCGGGGATAAAGGCGCCCTCTGCCACCCGCTTCAGTTCCTTGTCCTTCCCCGCCGCGTCCGAGGAGATTGTGCGGTAGTCCATGGAGTCAATCACGGTCTTAGAGGCAATAATCCCCTCCAAAGTGGCTGCCTCCTCCATCCCCTGGTGTACTGCCCGGCTCACATATTCCGGGAAAAGTGCAGCACTGTCCGCCGTGGAGAAAAACTTCTCCAACACATCCGAGCGCCCCCCGCCCACCTTGATGTCAAACCGTTTCAGCTGCCGCTGGAAAGCGTCCAGCCCCTCCAACTCTGTCCCCCGGTAGTTCCCGCTGGGGTCAAGCTCCTCCAAAACCTGGCTAAAGCTCTTCCCTGCCGTCTGATACATGCCCTTTTCCAGCTTCATATTGTCATACAGTGCCATATGCCCATCCTCCCTCTCTCATCTTTAAAGAATTATCCCGGCAGTCTTCGCCGTCTCATCCAGGCTCACCACCAGCGCCATGCGCCCGCCGTCCAGTTTTTTCACCAGCCCGCCGCCAGCAGCGGCCAGCCCGCACATCCCCAGCGTGGGCGCGTTCTCCGGGTCATACCCCAAGGTCACAAACCCGTGGGTCTGCACCGCTGCGTAATCTCCCTCCTGCCTGGCCGCCACCCCGGCAAAGAGTTCTCCCGCCTTGCTCTCCGCCACCGTGCCGTTTCCCGACACCGTCACCGGATGCCCCGCCGTCAGAACCCCCTCTGCCAAGAAAGTGGCCTCGTTCTCCATGTACCCCTGAAACGAAATGTTCATCCCTTCTCCTCCTTGTCCTTCTCTTTCAGCCTATCTATCCTCAAAGCAGCGCTCCCGCGCCCCTTCGATTCCCCTCTTAAATCCGGAACTCCCCCAGCCCTCCGGCCGCCTGTTCCTGCCCCTTTGCCTCTGCAAAGGTCTGCGGTACATAGGGGTAGCGCCTGGCCAACCGCTGTTCCAGCGCCCTCTTGGCCTCCATCAGCTCCCGGTGGGAGAGCCCCTTCATCATCTGCCCCGCCAGCTCTCCCGCCAGCCTGGGCTCTGCCAGCCCCTGTAACCGGGCAGTTTCCCTGCGCAGCTCCTCTTCGGCCTGCCGCCCCAGCGCTGCCTGCTGTTCCAGTTCCTCCAGCTCCATCCCCAGCGCCTGTAGCTCCCCCGTGTTCAGGGTCAGGGCGTCCTTGGCTCTCTTCACCTTTTCCAGTGTCCTCCCGCCGGAGCAGTAGCCCTTTGTCACGCCCGCCCCCCTCTGGGCCGGCACCGCCACAAAAGACCATTCATAGGCATCCGCCGCCCCCTCCAAGAGGTGGTAGCACAGCTTTTCGCCCCCCTGCCCGTCAGGGTAGCGCTGGCCTTTCCGGTGCCCGCAGTCCGCCCTGCGCAAATCCCCGCCGCACACCGAGCAGCGCACCTGTTCCACCGTGCACCCCACGCTCACCTCTTTTTTAATCCCCGCCTCAATCTCCAAAATCAGGTCGCGGTTCTTCTCGGCCCGCACCATGTAGGCGTGGGCCTTCAGCCTGCAATAGGGTTCCCCCTGCCCGTTCACCCGCCCCGGCACAAACTCCGCCTCTGCCCGGTAGATGCGGGCCGTCTGGTTCTCCCCCCTGGGGTCGTGGTCAAAAATCCCGGTCTTCCCCACAAAGAGCTTTGCCAGCTCCCCCAGCGTCCCCGGCGTAAAGCAGTCAAAATCCCGGTCCACCTCGTTGTCACACAGCACCACCGGGAAGGCAAATACCTCCTCGGCCCCCAGCTCCCGCTGGGAAAACCGGTTAATCAGCGCCAGCTCTTCCTCCTCCGGCACGCCGTTTTTCCTCTCAGCCATCGCAATCCCGTCCTTTCTCTCATTGCTTCACAGCCGCAGCCCTGGCCCGGTAATAGGCCGCCTGTTCCCGGTAGAGCATGGCCTGGGCCTCGTCCACCTCGTCCTGCAAATTGATGGTGTCCCAGCAAATCTCATGTTCCCCGCTCTCCCCCCTCTGCCGCAGCCACAGCCCGCAGATGCGCCGAATCACCGGCTCCAGCAGCGTCCGGTAGGCCTCCAGCTCGCTGGTGAGGATATCCGATTGCTGTTTCGACATCCGCTCGGTGGAGGACCAAGAGAGCCCCAGCATAAAGGGGGGAATCCCCAGCTTGGCCACAATCTGCTCCAAAATCAGCCGTACCGGCACCTGGGTGTCCAAAATGGGCCCGTCAGCCCCAATGGCCTTGATTTCCACATCCCCCACAGCCACAAAGTCCCTCACCTTCCCCGGGCTCATGGCCTGGGCCCATTCCCTGGCAATCATCTGGGCCCGCTCCCGGCTCCTGCCTCCCTCGCCCCCCGGCCGGTAAGTGACGGCATACCGCAAATTCCCCGCCCGCTCAAAGTTATTCCCCATACACTGGAAAATGGTGAGTAAAATCTGGCTCACAAAGGGCAGCCCCTTGAGCAGCGATACCCCCTTGGAGCAGGAATCGGGCGGGTTCAGCGCCGAGCACACCACCAGCTCCGGGTAGGGCACCGGCTGGAAGCTCCCGCCCCGCCCCACACAAATCACAGTTTCCATAGGGTTCTCCCCCCGCTTGAGCTGCACATTTTCAATGGGCGGCAAAAAGAGGGCCCCAATCCCCCGCATATCCCTAGTGGGCAAAATCTCCCCCACTGCGTTCCCATAGGTCAGCAGCGTGTCCAAATACCCCCACAGGAAAAAGGCCACCCCCTGGTGCAGGGGCCCCACAGGCACGGTTTTCAAAAACCGCTCCAGCTCCCGGTCTGTCTCCCCCCGCCCCGTCTCCACCCGGAACGACCCCACCAGCCGGATAATCTTGCTAATCGCCGCATCAATCAGGGGAATCGATTCCCGCAGCGCCTCATAGAGCTTTGTCTCCCCCGTCTTTAAGGGCAGATACCCCATCCCAAAAACCGCCTCCCGCTCTGCCCCTGTCGTAGGCGCAGCGGCGGCGGCTTCCCTGGGCTTCTTTTTCTTCCATGGCACTAACATAGCACTCCCTCCTCTTCCCGTCTTCTGGGGCCGCGTGCCCCTCATCCCCGGCTCAGGCTCAGGGCGAAGAACTCCTCTTCCTCCTCCAGTCCCAGCACCGTGGCTACAAAATAGCGGATGTCGTCCATGGCATGGTCGTTCTCCTTCACCGGCAATTCCGCCCCGCCCCCTTCCCGAAAGCGGTAGAGGGAAAACTCCCGCAACGTGTCCACACACCCGTCCCCTATCCGGATTTTCCCGCTCTGGATGGCGTCCCCCACCCGCCGTATCCCGTCGGCCACGTCGTTTTTTGCCTTCTGTACCGCAAAGCGCCCGTGCCGGCGGATGCACTCCAAAAAGCTGGCTGCCGAGGGGTCTGCCACCACCACTTCAACGGGGAGCTCCCCGGCCAGCTTTTCCAGTTGGGCGTAGTGCTCCTCGTCGGTCCGGGGCGCCCCCTCCCGGCGGGAATCATAGTAGTACTCCCGCAGCCGGTGCCATACGCCCCCGCAGAGCCCCCAAAGCCCAAAGGAGCAGGGGTTCACCGTCCCGTAGTCGCAGGAGATGATATACCGCCCGCACTCCTTGGGCCCCTGGCGGAAGGTGTGCTTCTCCGGGTCAAACATGGGGTAGACCAGCCCCTCCCCGCACACCCATTTCCCCAGGATAAACCGGTCATAAAACGCCCCCGTGTAGAGCCCCCGGTAGCGCCGCTTCACCGCCTCCGAGAGCGCCGGGTTGTCCTCCATGGTAAAGTGTAAATGCAGGGCGTTTCTCTCCTCTGCCTTTTGAATCCACTGGGTATGGAGCCAATGGAGCGGGTGTTCCGGGTTGCAGTTAAACCAGAACTTCGCCCCCTCTGCCGAGCAGCGGGCCATGGCCTGTTCCACAAAGGAGCGGGGCATCAGCGCCGCCTCGTCAAAGAGCACGCCGCACAGCGTCATCCCCTGGATGAGCGCCGCCGAGGATTCATCCTTCCCTCCAAAGAGGTAGTAGCGGTTTTTCCTCCCCCCGCAGCTCACGTCCAGGTAGTGCCCCGATACCGATTCCCCGCAGCCAAACCCCATCCCCTCCAGCACGCCCCGCAGCGGCCGCACCAAGTTGCGCCGCAGCGAGAGGATGGTCTTCCCGCACAGCCCAAAGTCCCCGTCCTGGAATTCCGAAAACCCCCACAGCACAAAGGAGAGCGCCATGCAAAAGGTCTTCCCGCTTCTCACCGCGCCGTCGCAGAGGATGGCGTCCCGCCCCCTGTCCGGGCTCCCCCTGCACCACCAGGTCATCACCCGCATCTGCTTTTCCGAAAAGGCCGTCAGCTTCACCCGGCTAATCCTCCTGCTCCTTCCTCAGCGCATTGGCCCCCTGTTCCAGCGCCTCATAGAGGGGCTTTATCCCCTCCTCCTCCTGCCTGTCCAGTATCGCCGCCAGCGCCTCCAAGGCCTGCACCCGGTCATAGAGCTTCACCTCGCTCACCCCCCTGTTGCGCTTAAAAGCGCTCAGGGAAAACAGGTCCATCCCCTCCAGCGTCTTCTGGTCCGGCGCCTCCTCTAAAAAGGCCAGCCGTACGCAGTCCGCCGCCGAGCCAAAGGCCAGCCGCCGCAGCCCGTCCTCCAATATCTTCCTCCCGCTGTAGCCCTCCTCTTTCCTCAGCTTTTCCAAAAAATCCCGGATATCCTCCCGTGCCATCAGGTTCTCCCCCCTGGTCCTGCAGTCTGCCAGCCCGTAGCCTGCCCCCGCGGCCGCCTCCCTGGCGTTCTGCAGCCGCAGCTGCCTGCGGCAAAAGAGCTTTTCCCGCTCCGAGAGTTCCCCCTGTCTTCGTTTGGGCATCTCCATCGCCCTCCTTTCCCCTTCACCATTCCCCCTCCCCGCCCCAAAAGTTGCATATCCCCCTGCAACCAAATGAAAAATTTTCAAAAAAAATCAGCCCATAAGCCAAACCTTTTAGAATTTCCTGGTTTTTGCCCGTTAAGCCTTGATAATTATTTCGGAATAGTGTATTCTATATATAATATCTCATGTCAAATGAAAACCCAGCCATGCGCAGAATAGGGGTGTCCTGATGAACGAACCTACCATGACGTTTAAAATCTACGAAGACAAAGAAGAAGAGATGAAAAAGGTGATGACCGCCGTCTACGATGCGCTCAAACAAAAGGGCTACAATCCGGTGAACCAAATCGTGGGCTATATCCTCTCCGAAGACCCCACCTATATCACCACCTATAACAACGCCCGCGGCCTCATCCGCCGCATCGACCGGGACGAGCTGCTCCAAGCCCTTGTCAAGTCCTATTTGAACGACTGACCCAAACACCAAGGAACAGCGGCTTTCCCCGGCCCCAAGCCCGTCGGGGAAAGCCCGTTTTTTCATCGGAAGGGAGCAAAGGCCGAACATAACTTCCCAGCCTGCCCCTTGGGGCTTTCGCCGCCGGAGCGGCAGCGATTTTGTTTCACAAAACCATCCCCCAACGGGGAGAAAGGAAGCCTTCGCAGGGGCGAAGGCCACGGTTAAAAGGATGCAGTATGTCCCCCTTGGCGCCTCCGGCCTCACCGTCTCCCGCCTCTGCGGCGGCACGCTCACCGTGGGCCCCCTGCAAAAGGACCTGTCCCTGGACGAGGGCTCTGCCGTCCTGGCCCACGCCATGTCCCGCGGCGTCACCTTCTTCGACACCGCCCAGCTCTACGAGACCTATCCCTATCTCCGGGAGGCCATGCGCCGCTGCGGCAAGTACAACTGTGTCATCTCCTCCAAAACCTACGCCTATACCCGCGAGATGGCCATAGAAGCCGTAGAGCAGGCCCGCAGGGAGCTGGATAGGGACTATATTGACATCTTCATGCTCCACGAGCAGGAGAGCGTCTATACCCTGGAGGGCCATAAGGAGGCCCTGGATGTCCTTTACGAGTACAAGGCCAAAGGCGTCATCCGCGCTGTGGGCGCCTCCATGCACCACATCGCCGCCGTCCACGGCGCAACAGAAAAGGGGCTGGACGTCATCCACCCCCTCATCAATGTGGCCGGCCTCGGCATTGTGGATGGCACCAGGGAGCAGATGGAGTCCGCCCTGCGGGCCGCCAAATCCCAAGGCATCGGCGTCTTCTCCATGAAACCCCTGGGTGGCGGCAACCTGTTCCCCCGTGCCGCCGAATGCCTCCGCTATCTCCTAACCGCCGATTTCACCGATGCCATCGCCATCGGCCTCCAGTCCGTCGAAGAGGTAGACGCCAATATCGAGTTCTTTGAAACCGGCTCTTTCTCCCCCAAAGCCCAGCAAAACCTGGCCGCCAAGCAGCGCCGCCTCCATATCGACGAGTGGTGCACCGGCTGCGGCACCTGTGCCGCCCGCTGTCCCCAGCAGGCCCTCTCGGTCCAAAACGGCCGCTGTGTCTGTGCGCATTCCCGCTGCCTCCTCTGTGGCTATTGCAGCAGCGTCTGCCCCATGTGGGCCATCAAAGTTGTTTAACCATCTATCACAGAAAGGATGACAATACAATGGCAGAACGAAAATCCAATTTCAAATCCGGAGAATTCCTCCGTTACAAGGGCCGTCCCCTGGTGCGCAGCGGCAACACCCTCTACTATGGCAACATGTACGAGAAATGCGTTATCATGCTGGAAATCCTCACCGAAAAAGAGGTAAACGGCCAGCAGCAGGCCGACCGTGTCTGGGTCCAGCTCATCTCCACCGACGAATCCCTCCCCCCCGCCCAGCGCATCCTCAACAAGTCCGAAAAAACCGGCCTCTACAACGCCCTGGACGTGGGCTCCATCTGGCTGGAACGGGAGCTGGGCCCCGCAGAGTAAAAAGAGCAAAACAAGTGCAAAAATAGCCCCTCTCACCTGAGAGCGGCTATTTTCTTTCCCTTTTTTCTCCCGGCAACCGCCGGTTGCCGGATTTCCAGCTCCTCCTGGTTGCCCCGCAACCGCCCCCTATGCTATGCTGTTGTCAAATAAGAACCGAAAGGAAGTGCTTCCCCATGAATCTGTCCGACCGTATCCAGCTGCTGCGCAAGGCCCGTGGCCTCTCCCAGGAGGAACTCTCCGTCCATCTGGGGGTCTCCCGCCAGGCGGTGAGCAAGTGGGAGTCCGGCCAGTCCCTCCCCGACCTCGAGCGCATCGTAGACCTAAGCGCCTTCTTTGGCGTCACCACCGACTATCTCCTCACCGGTGCCGCCCCGCCCGAGCCCCCCGCCAACGATAAAGCTGTCGTCGGCCGCATCCTCACCATCGCCGCCCTATTTTTTATCTATCTAGGCCTCTTCTCCGCCTTCGCCTCCTGGCCCAGGGAACAGACCCTTACCTGTGTCTGGGGCTCCCTTATCATCCAGGCCGTGGGCGTCGCTGCCTATTTCATCGGCCGCCAGTTCTCCGATGCCCCCTCCCCCGCCGTCTGGTGGCTGGGTGTCGCCGGTTGCCTCTTCCTGCCCCTCTCCCTCCTCACCGGCGTGGCCTCCCTCCTCCTCTTCCGCCACAGCGGCCCCGCCCCCTATCCCCAGTCCCTCCCCCATGCAGCCCTCTTCCTCCTTCTCCCCGCCCTCGCCTTTCCGCTCTTCCGCCTCCTCCAAAAACACCGCCAGTAACCCAATAAATATGCAGGCAAAGCCCTTTGTTCCCGCCGACACGTCAAACGTGTTTTGAGCACACCATTGATAGGTTGAGCAATTCCGCCTTAAATCCTATTCCGCACTTCTTCCCTTCCCGTAGCCTTCCGGCATACTTTTTTTGAAACATATTGTCTTTTTCCTTTTCCAGATTCTTTTTGAGCATCTCCTCAGCAAGAGGGTCAAAAAAGGGCACGCCCGGCCAAAAGCCGCGTGCCCCTTTTATTTCCCCTGTTCCAGCAGCCCCGCTAAATACCGGTAGTGCTCCTCTAGCCCCGGTTTCTGCCAGGCCCGCCTCGCCTCCCGCAGCAGTTCCCCGGCCCGGCCCCGCTCCCCGGTCCCAATGGCCGCAAAGATATCCAGCACCGCCACATTCCCCCCATAGGCCTCTCCGCCCCGGTAGGGCGCGAATTCCCCCTGGCTCCTCCCATATAGCTCCATCCCCCTGCCCCATTGCCCGGTGTAAAAATAGCAGCAGCACAAATTCAGCCTCTGCACCATCTTCATCACGCCTCTCAGCTTTTCCCCCTCCAATCCCTCCAGGATTTCCGCCGCCCTGCCATATTCCCCCTGGCGGCAATACCCCGCCGTCAGGTTTATCCGCAGCTGGTTCTGTAGCTGCCGTCCCCTGGCGCCCTCCAGCAGCTTTTCCACTTTTTCCAGGTACTCCCCCGTCTTCCCCTCCTCCAGCAGCTTCGCCGCCTCCAGCATCTCCCGCCGGTACTTCCGGTAATACAGCTGCCCCGCCAACGCCAGCGCCGCCAATACTGCCGCGCCCGCAGCCCAGTACCAGCGCAAAAAGGCCTTGCTGTCCACCTGCAACCCCTGCTGTAGGAAAACCAGCAGCAGCCCTAACCCAATCCCCACTGCCAAAACCCGCAAAACACGCTTCACACCCCACGCCGCCTTTCCCCAAGGGCTTCCCGCCTCAAATCTCCTTTTCCATCCATATGTGGGGGCAGTGCTCCTCCAAAAACTCCTCCCCCGCCCGGCAGTACCCCATCTTCTCATAGAATCCCGCCGCCTGTACCTGTGCCGCCAGCCGCGCCCGCTTCCCGCCCTGTTCCCGGGCCAAAGCCTCCCCGGCCTCCACAACCTGCCTGCCCAATCCCGTCCCCCGCCGCTGTTTCACCACGGCAATCCGCCCAATCACATGGGCGTCCTCCTCCCCGTCCCAGTACACCCGCGCCACAGCGGCCGGCTCCCCCTGGCAGTAAAGCACCAGATGAACGCTCTCCCCGTCCAGCTCGTCAAACTCTTCCCGGAACCCCTGCTCCTCCATAAACACCGCCGTGCGGATTTCCCTGGCCGCCTCCGGCAGCATGTCAAACCGTTTCACCATTTTCCCTCTCTCCTTCCCAAAAATCCAGGCCGCAAAAACACCGAACCCGGTCTTTGCGGCCTAACCCATTTCACTTCCGAATAAAGAGAACCCCCAGCGTGTTGGGCCTCAGTGTCTGCTCACGGTACACCCTGCACGGGTTTCCAGCACCTCCTCAAACGGTGCCAGCCGCAGCACAGCCTTGCGCACCTGTTTCACCAATTCCGGCGCGCACCCCGTGTGGGTGATAAAAACCCGCCCCAGCCGCAGGTCGTCCCGCCCCTTCAGCCTGTCCTCCACATATTGGAGAATACACCGTTCAAAACTCCCCCGATACTTCTTCCCCACCAGCATTTTCCCCTCCCGCACCTCAATACAGGGCTTGAGCTTGAGCAGGTTGGCCCCCAGCGCCGCCACGGAGGAGCAGCGCCCGCCCTTGTGCAGATATTCCAGCGTATCAATCACAAAACTGGCCTCCACCTTCTCTGTCAATTCGCAGAGTTCCCGGTAAATGGCCTCCGCCTCCATCCCGGCCTGAATCCTGTCCCAGGCCTCCATCACCAGATGCCCGCTCCCGGTAGAGAGGTTCCTGGAATCCACCACATACACCTGTTCCAATCCCTCCGCCGCCCTCCTGGCGTTCTGGTAACAGGAGGAAAACTCCGCGCTGATATTCACATGGATTACTGCGTCATACTCCCTCAGCATCTCTCGGAACAGCGCCTCATACTCCTCCTGGTTCACCGCCGCAGTCTTGCACAGCTTCCCCGTACTCCCCGTGTAATGGAAGACATCCTCCGGCCCAATTTCCAACCCATCCCGCAGCGCCTCTTCGCCCCGCAGGATAGTCAGCGGCGCAAGGGTCACATCCATTTTCTCCATCAGTTCCCTTGACAAATCACAAGTACTGTCCGCTGTAATCTTAATCCTCATATCTCTCCCCACCCCTCCTATTTTCCCCCATTTTACCCCTTCCCGTCTGCCTTGTCAAATTTTTCTCCCCCCGGCATCCCCCTCAGCTCCATCGCGCCGTGGCCGCCCATCTCAATGAGCGAAATCCCCTCCCCCTCGCCGCCTTTGCCGCCAGGCAAACAGGCCTCCCCAAAAAGCCCCTTCCATCTTGCTTTTCCCCCCCTCCTATGCTATATTGTAGTCAGATTGCCGAAAGGAGGAACCCCGCCATGCCCAGCCTGCGGGAAAAACTCTCCCTGCCCCGCCGCCGCACCGCCATTGAGGAGTGCTACGCCTCCATCCTGGCCCCCTTTGCCGTCCACTGGGCCGCGCCCGACAGCCGCGCCTATCCCGACGACAACAGCGCCGAGGACAACCGGGGCGCTTTCCAGCGGGACCGGGACCGCATCATCCACACCCGCGCCTTCCGCCGCCTGATGTACAAGACCCAGCTCTTCCTCAACTACGAGGGGGACTATTTCCGCACCCGCCTCACCCATGCGCTGGAGGTCTCCCAGCTCTCCCGGGGCGTCTGCCGCTCCCTGGCCCTCAACGAGCATTTGGCCGAGGCCATCGCCCTGGGCCACGATTTGGGCCATACCCCCTTCGGCCACGCAGTGGAGCGGTATTTTGACGGCCTTTTCCAGTCCCAGGGCTGCGGCCGTTTCTTCCACAACGAGCAGAGCCTGCGCATCGTGGACCTGCTGGAGCGCCGTACCGCCCAGGGCCCCCCAGGCCTCAACCTCACCCGGGAGGTGCGGGAGGGCATCCTCAAGCACAACTCCAACAGCAGCGGTGCCTATCCCGCCCTCTCCCCCGGCCTCCCCTGTTCCAGCCTGGAGGGCCAAGTGGTGGCTGTGGTGGATACCCTGGCCTATCTCTGCCACGACCTGGAAGACGTTGTCACCTCCGGTTATCTCGCTGCCGCCATGCACCAGAGCCAGCGGGTCCATGCCATCTTCACCCACCTTAAGGAGCTGGTGGGCAGCTGTACCGGCCTCTCCCTCTGTTTCGATGCCGTGGAGGAGCCCTTCTTCATCCGCAGCCTCACCCATTTCCTCGTCACCGCCCTCACCGAGGACACCCTGGCTGCCCTGGAAACCCACGGCGTGGATTCCAGGGAAAAGGTGCGGGCCCTTGCCGCCCAGGGCGTCGCCCTGGTGGGCTTTTCCGGGGAGCACCAGGCCTTTTTCTCCGCCCTGCGGCAGGACATGCTCCAGGGCGTCTACCAGTCCCATCCCGTGGCAGCCATGGACCACAAGGCCGTGGCCGTGGTGCAGCGCCTCACCGAGGCCTGCCTCTCCACCCCCAAGCTCATGCCCCCCGACTGGTACGACCAGTACGAGGCCTGCGCCGACGGGCCCTCCCGCCTCCGGGTGGTCTGCGATTACCTCTCCTGCATGACCGACCGCTCCGCCGTAGACGAGAGCGAGCGTCTTTTCAACCCCCGCATCAAAATTTATTAGTAAAGGAGCATCCCCCTATGTCTTATCCCATCACGGTCGCCATTGCCGGCTTAGGCAGCCGCGGCAAAGACACCTATGCCCCCCTGGCCAAGAAATTCCCCGACAAGATGAAAATCACCGCCATCGCCGACATCGTGCCCGAAAAGGTGGCCGAAGTCCAGCGCCTCTACGATGTCCCCGCCGAGCGCTGCTTTTCCAGCGCCGAAGAGATGCTAAAGCAGGAGCGCCTGGCCGATGTGATGTTCATCTGCACCCAGGACCGCCAGCACGTTGGCCACGCCATCCCTGCCCTGGAAAAGGGCTACCACCTGGTCTTGGAAAAGCCCATCTCCCCCGACGACGCCGAGTGCCGCGCCATCCTGCGCGCCGCAGAGCAGGCCGGCCGCCAGGTCATTGTCTGCCATGTCCTGCGCTATACCCCCTTCTACAATAAGCTCAAAGAGCTCGTCGATTCCGGCGTGGTTGGCGAGGTAGTCGCTGTCCAGGCCGTGGAAAACGTGGGCTATTGGCACCAGGCCCACAGCTTTGTCCGGGGCAACTGGCGCAATGCGGAGCAGTCCAGTCCCATGATTCTCCAAAAGTGCTGCCATGATATGGATATCCTCCTCTGGCTCACCGGCAAGAAATGCCGCAGCGTCTCCTCCGTGGGCAATACCTATCTCTTCCGTCCTGAAAAAGCCCCCGCCGGGGCCGCCCTCCGCTGCCTGGACGGCTGCGCCGCCAAGGACTCCTGCCCCTACGACGCGGAAAAAATCTACATCACCAACCCCGCCACCGGCGTTTCCCACGGCCACACCGGCTGGCCCTGTGATGTCCTCACCCTCCACCCCACCGTGGAGAGCGTCACCGAGGCCCTCCGCACCGGCCCCTATGGCCGCTGTGTCTACCACTGCGACAACACCGTGGTGGACCATCAGGCCGTCAACCTGGATATGGAGGACGGCAGCGTCATCAGCTTCCTCATGTGCGGCTTCACCAGCGAAGTCTCCCGCCGCACAAAAATTATGGGCACAAAGGGGGAAATCATTGGCGAAATGGGGCAGAATATTATCACCGTCCGTCCCTTCGGCCAAGAGCCCCAGGTGATTGACGTCTCCAAGCTCACCGACGATTTCTCCGGCCACGGCGGCGGCGACAGCCGCATGGTGGAGGAATTCCTGGACCAGCTTGCCCTCGGCAGCGCTCCCAGCCTCCGCACCACCTCCCTGGAGCGTTCCACCGAAAGCCACTATATCGCTTTCGCCGCCGAGCAGTCCCGCCTGCAAGGGGGAGCGCCTGTCCTTCTCTCCTCCCTGCGCTGATTTTACGCAGAAAGGAGGTCAAGCCATGCGACCTCTCCGCCGCCTGGAAGAATTCCAGCGGGAAGCCTCCGGCGCCCTGTTCACCAAGCAGCAGGCTGTCACCACAACCCTGCGCCTCTTGGAGTCCGAACAAAAGGCCCCGGAAAATACTCCGGAGGAAACCCAGCTTTTCACCCAGGCCATGCAAAAAGTGGAATACCGCTACCTGGATTCCACAAACACAGCCACCGACCAGCTGCTGGATTCCCTCTCTGTCCCCCGCTTCACTGCCTCTCAAATTGTCCAGGCCCTCCAAGACGTCCTCTTCGATGTCCAATAGTATCAAAAAGAGCGAGCCCCACCGGGCCCGCTCTTTTTCGGTTCCAAAGCCTTATACATAGTAGGGGTTGGGCTTGCAGAGCAGGATAATGCAGTCCACAACCGCCCCAATCCCGCACAGTCCCCCGGTAAAGAGGTAGAGCAGCCCCATCCCCGTCTTTCCCTCATAGAACTTGTGCGCCCCAAGCACCCCCAGGAACAGGCACAGCAAAAAGGCCACCCACTTGTCCCTGGCATTGGGATAGAGGAGGTTGTTCTGCACAATCACCTGGGGCCCCTGCTGCGCCATTGGCCCCACCTGCCTCCCGCAGTGGATACACACCACCGCCTCCGGTGCCAGCTCCCCGCCGCAGTATTGGCAGTATTTCACATTTCCGTATCCATTTTGGTCCATCCATTCATCCCCCTTTTCCTCTATTCTACACAAAATCCCCTGCAAAATCAATACCAAGCCCCCCTTTTCTTTCCCCCAGCAGGAAAAAAGGCGGGCCCCAAGGCCCGCCTTTTCCCTCCATCCCCATCACACATAATAGGGATTCGGCTTAAACAGAATCGCAATCAGGTCCACCACTACGCCAATGCCAAACAGCCCAATGGTGAGGATGTATAAAATCCCCATCCCCACCTTGCCCTCATAGAACTTGTGCGCCCCAACGCCTCCCAAAAACAGGCACAGCAAAAGCGCTGTCCATTTGTTCTTGGGCTTTTTCAACATGCCTATGTTGTTATTGTTGGTGTTCACATTGGAGTTGTTGATGACCACCTGTGGCTGCGGGGCCGTCACCTGCCCCACCTGCCTGCCGCAGTGTGTGCAGAGCACTGCGTCGGCCGGAATTGTCCCGCCACAGTGCTGGCAGAATTTTGTGTTGCCGGTATTCTCCCCAGCCGCAGGATTCACCCCTGTGTTTTGCTCCATGGTTCTCCCTCCTTTCCTCTTTTGCTTCTATTTTACATCAAATATAGTGTAAAATCAATACACTAAATCTAGTGTTGCCATAATAATCTTAAAAGACATTTTAAAGGTGGTTATGGCATGAAACAATACTACGAGCGCCTGCGGGATTTACGGGAAGACCGGGACTTAACCCAAGCCCAAATCGCCCGGCTTTTAAACACAACCCAGCAGGTCTATTCCCGTTACGAGAAGGGCATCAATGAACTCCCGGTGCGCCATCTCGTCACCCTCTGCCGCTTTTACGGCGTGAGCGCCGACAAAATCCTGGGCCTCAAATAGCCTTGTCCCCAAAACCAAGGCTTGCGGTTTTGTCCCCCACGCATTATAATAGGGGTAAAATCCCCCACAGAAAGGACTGGTTACCGTGGTACGCAAATACCAAGACATGCCTGTACAAACTAGGGAACACATGCGGGACGGCGACGGCGCCGTCAAGCTCACAGAAATCCTCACTCAAAAGGAGCTGATGGGCCAGGGCCGCCTCTTCAGCCAAATCACCCTGGAGCCCGGCTGCTCCATCGGTACCCATGAGCACAAGGACGAGGCCGAAATCTTCTTCCTCCTTCAGGGCGAGGCCCAGGCAGACGACAACGGAACCCCTGTCACCCTCCGCCCTGGCGACATGCTCTACACCGGCCCCGGCTGCTATCACAGCATTGCCAACCGCGGCAGCGAGCCTGTCCGCCTGGTGGCCCTCATCCTCTTCGACGAAGCACATTAGCATTAGCCCGCAAAAATCCCCCGGAGGTTTTCCTCCGGGGGATTCCCCTCTCTAGGGGCCTCATCCGCGGCCTTCCCTCCGCCGCTCTCCCACTCTCAGCAGCCAGTACCCCAGCACCGCCCCCGCCACATTGAAAATCACATCGTCAATGTCGCTAATGCCGCTCCCCAGCATCCACTGCATCACCTCAATCCCCAGCGAAAGCCCTGCCCCTGTCAGCGCCACCTTTGGCAGTGTCCCCCACCGTGGCGCCGCCAGCGGCACCAGCATCCCATAGGGCAAAAACCAGCCAATGTTCCCCAGCACCGGGTAGAGAAAGGCCAATATCCCCCGTTCCAGCTCCTTCACCGTGTACCAGATGGGTACCAGCTGTACCGTCTCCCATCCCCGCTCCAGCGAGAGCAGCTGCCCCCAGTGGGCTCCGCCCCGAATCACCGTGATATGCAGCAGCGCCGCCAGGTACAGCACCAGCAGCAGCAAAATCCCCTCCCGCTTCCAGTCCGGCCTCCCGCCCCTGGCCCGCAGCAGCCCCCCTCTCACCAGGGCATACCCCGCCCCCAAGAGGGCCGCAAAGCCCATGGCCCGCCCCACCATCCCCAGGATTTTCCACACAAACCGCATCACCCAAACCTCTTTTCCATCTCCACATGGGGGATTCCCCGCTCCAAAAACTCTTCTCCCACTGCCCGGTATCCGCAGCGTTCATAGAATCCCCTGGCCGTCTCCCTGGCGTGGAGATAGATGCCCCTCGCCCCCCTCTCCCTTGCCAGTGCCTCACCAAATTCCGCTAGCTTCCTTCCGACCCCTTTCCCCTGCCGGCCGGGCCGTACCGCCACCTGCCGCATCCGCCAAAGCCCCTCCCCCGGCGTGAGGATGAGCGTCCCAATCAGCGCCTCCCCCTCCCGGCAGTCGTCCCAGATGCTCAGGCCCAAGGGCCTCCGCAGCACCTCGTCCCGCAGCTCCAGCTCCGCCCGGTACGCCTGCGAGCCATATGCCAAGCACCGCACTGTCATCCTCTTCCCTCTCCTCTCACACAGCAAAAAGCGGCCCCCGCCCGCCATGCCAGGCGGGACGGAGGCCGCCCCATTTCCATTCCTATTTCACCATCGGCTTGCACATTTCCGCCAGCCATGCCCGCTCTTCCGCGTTCAGCCTGGGCCCGATTTTCTCCAACACCTGGGCGTGGTAGTTGTTGAGGAATTCCAGCTCCTTGTCACTGAGCAGCGCCGGGTCAATGGCCCGCCGGTCAATGGGGCAGAAGGAAATCATCTCAAACTTGCAGAACTGCCCGCCATAGGGCGTCTCCTCGTCCTTCACACACACCACCGTATTCTCGGTACGGATGCCGAATTTGTCTTCCTTGTACACCCCGGGCTCCACTGTGGTAATCATCCCGGGCTTCATAATCACGCCCATGGCCGAGCGGTAAAAGCCCTGGGGCCCCTCGTGTACATTCAGGCAGAACCCCACGCCGTGCCCTGTGCCGCACTTGTAGTCCAGGCCCACATCCCACAGGGGCTGTCTTGCCAGAACATCCAGGCTCCCGGAGTAGGTGTCCGAGAGGAACTTGGCCGACATCAGCCCAATAGCGGATTTCAGCACATAGGTAAAGTCGTGCTTCTCCTCCTCTGTGATGGGCCCCAGCACCATGGTGCGGGTGATGTCCGTGGTGCCCTCGTAGTACTGCCCGCCGGTGTCCACCAACAGCATCCCCTCAGGCTTAATCTCAGCGCAGCTGTCCTTGGAGGCGCTGTAGTGCATCATGGCTGCGTTGGCCCGGTAGGCCGCAATCACGCCAAAGCCCTCGCCCAGATAGCCCTCCTGCTCCTTGCGCAGTTCAATGAGCTTGTCTCCCACGTCATATTCGGTAATGGGCATCTTCCCCACGTTCTGGTCAATCCAGTAGAGGAACTTCGTCACAGCCGTGTCGTCCTTCAGGTTGGCCTCTCTCATGCAGGCCACCTCGGTGTCGTTCTTCTCGGCCTTCAGCGTGTAGGCAATGTCCGCCATGGGCATCCGCTTCACGCCCTGGGGGATAGCCGCCTCCAGCGCGCAGTTGGTGCGTCCCGCGTCAAAGGCAATGCTCCCCTGCACTGTCCCCAGGGTCTCATATACCTGCTCATAGGGCAGCACGGTCACCCCGGCCTTTGCCAAGGCTTCTCCCACAGCCCCCGCCACCTTTTTCTCGTCCACAAAGAAATAGGTCTTGTCCGGCGTCAGCAGCACAAAGGAAATCACCACCGGGTTGCACTCAATGTCCCAGCCCCGGATATTCAGCAGCCAGGCAATGGAATCCAGCGCCGAGATGAGGTAGCACTGCGCCCCCTCTTTGTCCATCTTCTCCCGCACCTTCGCCAGCTTTTCCGCCGCCGTCAGCCCGGTGTACTTCACGTCGTGGAGGAATGCGGGCTCGCCCGGCATCGCCGGCCGCCCCTCGGTCCACACCTGGGAGACAAAGTCGTGCCCAATGGAGAGCTTTAGCTTTTTCCGCTCAAAGGCCTTTTCCAAATCCTCTTTAAACTTCACGGAAAAGAGCCTGCCGTCAATGCCCACGGTCTGCCCCTCACCCAGTTCCTCCGAGAGCCACTTGGTCACGCCCGGCACATCCGGCATCCCCAGCTTCATCAGCTGGATTTCGCTCCCGGCAATCTGCCGCTCGGCCTGGATGTAGTAGCGCCCGTCCGCCCAGAGGTAGGAGCCCTCTTTCGTCACCACCAGCGTCCCCGCCGAGCCGGTAAACCCGGAGAGATACGCCCTGGCCGTGTAGTAATCCGGCACATATTCACTCAGATGCGGGTCCGAGCTGGGGATAACTGCCGCATCCACCTGCTCCCGCTCCATTGCCTTGCGCAGCAGCGCAATTTTTTCATTGGTCGTCATATCTTCTGGTCGCTCCTTTTCAAATATAGCCAAAGCATCTAACTCAAATATCGGTTTGGAACAGGCCTGCCTCCGGCTATTTCCTCTGCTTAATAAATCGAGGTAGAGGTCAAGCCATATTCCGCCGCAATCCCCTCGATTTCCCGCAGCCGTTCCTCCTCCAATGAGGCAAAGCGGTTGCGCTTTCTCCCTGTCTGCCACTGGTAAAAGGAGCTCACGTCCTCCCCGTTAAAGGGCGACAGCCGCACCTTTGTCACGCCGTTGTCCACCATAAAGCGGAAGGTGGCCCGCACATTCTCCTCCGAGTCATTGAACCCCGGCACCACCTTCACCTGCACCACCACATTGGAGTGAATTTTCGTCAGCTTCACAAAATTCTCCAAAATCAGGCTGTTGCTCACCCCGGTCACCTTGGTGTGGCTCTCGTTGTCCATGTGCTTGAGGTTATAGACAAAGTAGTCCACATAGGGCGCAGTGTTCTCCAAATACTCCCAGGGCGCATAGCCGGAGGTCACCACCGAGGTGGAAACCCCTCCGTTTTTGAGCCTCCCCAGCAGGTTATATGTAAAGGACGCCTGCATAAAGGGCTCCCCGCCCTCCAGCAGCACCCCCACCCGTTGGTAATTCCCCATATCCGCCAGGATTTTCTCCGAGAGGTCTTCCTCCTTGATGCGCTCCCCCACAATCCCAATCGCCAGCTTGGGGCAATTGTCCTGGCAGGCGTCGCACATCCGGCAGCTCTGGGGGTTAAAGATAATCCGCTCGTCCTCCAAATAGAGGGCGTTCGTCAAGCACACAGAAATACAGTGCCCGCACAGGTCGCAGCGGGAGGGTTCCAGCATAAATTCCGGTGCCTTTTTAATACTCTCCGGCTTCCCGCAAAAGGTGCATTTGAGAGGGCACCCCTTCAGCTGAATCACAGTGAGGATACCCTTCCCGTCCGGGGCCTCAATCCTCTTGGTTTGAATCACGGTACCTTTGCTCATACGTTCGTCCCTTTTCTCTTTACCTGTATCCCGTAGGCAGGCCTATTTTTTCTTCTTTTTCCGCTTTGCGCCGGTAATGAGAAACACGACGATTACAAGAACGGATACTACCAAAAGCCCAATCACAATGGGCATAATGTTAGCCGATTGGTCGCCCGTAGCCGCATTGTCTATCAGCTGTGCGGCAAAGGCGGGCGCGCAGTTTGCCATCCCCAGCGCCATTGCCCCCAGCCCGGCCCACAACAGCTTCATCAGCCCAGCCATCTTTTCTCTCATCTTCAGGTCATTTCCTTTCTCTATCATCTCCGGCCGTCTCTCCAGCCGGGCCTGTCTCATTCTCTCCGCCCCCACCGGGCCGGACCATGGGCCACGCCCATTATCCCTATCATACCATTTCTGCCCGTCCCGATTGTTAAAAAATTTTGAATATCCCGCCCAGTTTCCCCAATTCCCTTGGCTTTCCGCTGGGGCAACCCAAAATTTCCCAGTCAAAAACAGAAAACCCGGCAAACCAATGGGAGCAGCCAAAAGCCGCTCCCATGCGTATTCCACATTACTCTGCGCTGAACCGGTAAGCCGTGGTAAAGTGATAGGGCTCTCCCGCCTTCAGCACCGGGGAGGGGAAGTTGGGGCAGGCCATGCCGTTGGGATAATACTGGGTTTCCAGGCAAAAGCCATCCCGCTTTTTATACACGCAGCCCCCCTTACCCACCGGGTCTCCGGAAATCATATTCCCGGCATAGAACTGCATCCCAGGCATATCGGTAAAGACCTCCATCACAATACCGGTCTTGCCGCTCTTCACTTTAGCCGCAGGCCGGTATCCCTCGCCCCGGATGACAAAGTTGTGGTCATACCCGCCCGCAAAGGTGAGCTGTTCAAAGTCGCTGTCAATCCGGTCGCCAATCACATGGGCCGTCTTAAAATCAAAGGGCGTCCCCTCCACCGGTGCAATCACTCCGGTAGGCAGGCATCCCGCATCGCCCTCGGTATAGGCGTCGGCAAAAATCGTCATCTCATGGTCGAGGATTTTAGAAGTCCCCTGCCCGTTCAAATTGAAATAGCAGTGGTTGGTGAGGTTCACCGGGGTATCCTGGTCCCCCAGCGCCCGGTATTCCAGCTTCAGCTCATTTGCGTCGTCAAAGGAATACGTCACCGAAACCACCAGGTTCCCGGGATACCGCTCCTCCCCGTCCGCGCTGAAATAGGAGACCACCAGCTTCTCTCCCAGGGCCTCGTCCTTTTCCACCCTGGCGTTCCACACCTGCTTGTCAAACCCCTTGAACCCGCCGTGCAGATGGTTCACCCCGTCGTTCACATTCAGCTGGTAGGTCTTTCCATTCAAATCAAATTTGGCCCCGCCAATGCGGTTGCCCACCCGGCCAATCAGCGCGCCCAAGAACCCGCCGTTGTTCTCGTACCCGGAGGCATCCTCATAGCCCAGCGCCACGTCTACCAGTTTCCCGTCCCGTCCCGGCACCCGGATAGCCACAATCGCCCCGCCATAGGTGCAGATGTCCACTTCGGCACCCTTGCCGTTGGCCAGTGTATAGAGGGAAACTTCCGTCCCGTTTTTGGTGACGCCAAAGGGCGCCGCAGTAATTTTTGTCATGATTTTTTCCTCCCGTTTTGTAATCAGCACTTGCCTCTATTATGAGAGATTCCGCGCAAAAAGTCAATGCTCATTTTTTGCAGTTCCATCCCATCGCGCCGTAGGCAAATGAAAGTTTCCGGGCCAGTGTAACTGGCCTTGTCCACACCTTTTCAAAGGGTGGTGAAGACCAACGAAGTTGGTCTGACAAGAATCGCAGTGAGCGAAATTCCCCTCTAAGGGGCGGCGCCTCATATCAAAGCCCAGCCTGCGCACCCAGCCCACAAGCCGCCCTCCTCCCAACTCTCCTCTATCGCCATCACATCCCCCACCCTCGCCGCCTTTGCCGAAGGCAAACAGGCCCCGTCTCCATCTCAGCCCAAGCTCGTCGGTTCCCGCACCGAACAGGCAAAGGCCAACCTTCGTTGGCCCGCTTCCTTGCCTTGCCGCAAGGAAGCGAAAGGCCCATAGGGGCTGCGCCCCTATGAACCCCCTAACAGTGTCATCAGGGGTCACTCGGTAGGCATTTCCCATGCCGGGCGCGGGTGGAAGTGGTTTTTAGCGGGCTTTTCCTTTGCCCAAAATTCTGCGTTTCTCACTAAACTTTAGCCTATACAGGGAGGAAGCATGGCAAAGACCAATAAAACAGTCTGACAAAAGGAGCCCCTTTTGTTTCTTTCCAAAAAAGAAGCCAACCTCCTACAAATTCATTCATAAAAGTCGTCAGGCTGAACCAGAATCGTCCCATGCTCCTTCTCATACTCGTCAACAACTGTTGTTATAAGATGCTCCAACCAATTATTGAACGACCTTTTTTCCATATCTGCAATATATTTTGCTTTCAAATAAAGGTCATCCGTCAACCGGCACGAACGTCCCGCTTTATAAACTGTCATAGTCAAAACCTCCATCAATGTGCTAGCACTATGATAGAGCAAAACAAACAAAGAATCTATAACCAACCTATTGACAGGGTGATTACACCCCGTATTCAAGCTCTTCCCTTTTCGCTTCAAATTCCTCCGCCAGCCTGCTAACCGCATCAACCTGTGAACCACCATAGCCAAACTTCTATCCGTAACGATTGCAGCGTGATATATTCACATCACATAAATTCTCTTCGCCCGCGCGTCACCGAATATCCCAGTTGTTTGCACCTTCGCAACATTAGCACTCATTCTTTTCCCAAAACCTCTGGAATCTGAATTGGGCCATGTTGATTTTCGTAGTCAGCTATATACTTTGATAAAGCCTCTTCTATTTGCCCATTCACTGAAGAACTCTTAACATAAGCTAAATACCGGATTTTTTCATACATTTCTGGTGGCAGCCGTAACATAGTGGGGCGCTTTTTTGTTGCCATAACAGAATTCCTCCTGACTTCAAAGCAATTTTACTACGCCATACTTAATAAAGAAAAAACAAAATTACATGTTGACGTCACTGATGAGTAACCATCCCGAATTCAAAAACCGCGACAGATTTATACAGCTGGGTATCTTCATCTCTACCTACCGTAAGCTACAAGGCCTGTCCCAGGAAAATCTGGCCGCAAAGGCGCACATCAGCCGCTCCCACCTCAGCGCCATCGAAGCCCCCAACATCGCCGCCCCCTTTTCCCTAGAGGTGCTTTTTAATCTCGCCGATGCCCTGGAAATCAAGCCTAACGACTTAATCCGCCACGCCGACAGCTTCCCGCCCTCCTCCGGCTAATCCCTTCCCGCTTCAAATTCCTCCGCCAGCAGCCCATACATGCAGGCGTCCACAATCCCCCGGTTGCTCCAGTCCGCCCTGCGCAGGGTGCCCTCATAGCGCAAGCCGCAGGCCTCCATCACCTTTCCCGAGCCCGGGTTCTCCGGGTCGTGCTGTGCTTCCACCCGCCCCGCCTTCACTTCCCGGAAGAAAAAGGGCAGCAGCCCCCGCAGGGCCTCGCTGGTATACCCCTGCCGCCACCACTTGCGTCCGATGCAATAGCCGATATGCACCTTCTCTGCCTTTTCATTCTGTTCCACCACCGAAATGCTCCCGATAGGTTCCCCCAGCTCCTTGGGCACAATGGCCCACTGGTAGAAGTCCTCCTCCCCGTAGTGAGAAACCCAGTCCCCCACCACCCGTTTCGACACCTCCACCGACCCATGGGCCGGCCAGCGCAAAAACTTGGTCACCTCCGGGTCACTGGCCCAGTTGGCGAACATAACCTCTGCGTCCTCCTCCACAAACCGCCGCAGCACCAGCCGCTCCGTCTCAATCTTCACAGTCCCCTTGTGTTCCATCTCAAACCACCATCCCTTTCTTCTCTGCGCCCCTTTGGGCAAAGTCCTCCTATTCCGCCCAGTCCAGCGCCCGTTCCACAGCCTTTTTCCAGCCCTTCAGCAATTTCTCCCTTTGCCCGGCCTCCATCTCCGGCTCATAGACCCTGTCCAGCGTCCACAGCGACTTGATTTCCGCCTGGTCTTTCCAGAACCCCACTGCCAGCCCTGCCAGATAGGCTGCCCCCAAAGCAGTGGTCTCCCGAATCATGGGCCTGCGCACCCGGCAGCCCAGAATATCCGCCTGGAACTGCATCAGCAGGTTGTTGGCCGAAGCGCCCCCGTCCACCTTGAGCTCCCGGATGGGGATGCCTGTATCTGCCGCCACCGCGTCCGCCAAATCCTTAGACTGATAGGCAATGGCCTCCAGCGCCGCCCGGATAACGTGCTCCCGCCTAGTCCCCCTGGTAATCCCCAGGATGGCCCCCCTGGCATACATATCCCAGTGTGGCGCGCCCAGCCCTGTAAAAGCTGGCACCAAATACACCCCGCCGTTATCCTTCACCTTAGCTGCAAAATACTCCGTGTCCCGGGACTCGTCGATGAGCCCCATCTCATCCCGCAGCCACTGCACCACAGCGCCCCCCACAAACACGCTCCCCTCCAGCGCATACTGTATTCTCTCCCCTGTCCCCGCCGCAATGGTGGTGAGCATCCCGTTGCGGCTCCTGCAAGGGGTTTCCCCGGTATTCATCAGCAAGAAGCACCCCGTGCCGTATGTATTCTTCACATCGCCCTTCTCAAAGCAGGTCTGCCCAAAGAGCGCAGCCTGCTGGTCCCCCGCAATCCCCCCAATGGGCACATCCACGCCCCCCAGCTTCACAGTGCCATACACCTCCGAGGAAGGCCGCACCTTGGGCAATATCTCCGCCGGGATATCCAAGAGCGCTAAAATCTCCTCATCCCAGGCAAGCCTATGAATATCAAAGAGCATCGTCCGGGAGGCGTTGGTATAATCCGTCACATGCACCTTTCCCCCCGTCAGCTTCCAGATAAGCCAGGTATCCACTGTCCCAAAGAGGATTTCCCCCTTCCGGCAGCGCTCCCGCAGCCCCGGCACCCGGTCGAGAATCCACTTAATCTTGGTAGCGCTGAAATAGGCGTCGATGAGCAGCCCGGTCTTTTCCCGGATTTTCTCCTCATACCCCTGTTCCTTCAATTCCTCGCAGAGGGCCGCTGTCCGCCGGCACTGCCATACAATGGCATTGTACACCGGCCTGCCGGTATTCTTATCCCACAAAACCGTAGTCTCCCGCTGATTGGTAATCCCAATCGCCGCAATCTCCTCCGGCTCCACCCCGCTGCGGGCCATGAGCTCTGTCATCACCCCATACTGGGAGGCATAAATCTCCATGGCATCGTGTTCCACCCATCCGTCCCCCGGATAAATCTGCGGGAACTCCTTCTGCGCCAAATCCACAATATTCTGCTCATGGTCAAACAAAATCGCCCGCGAACTCGTTGTCCCCTGGTCCAGCGCCATAATATACTGCTTCATACCCTAATCTCCCCCTTATCACTTGTTTTCAGTTTACCACAGCGAAGCGAAATTAAAGTTTCCGGGCCAGCGTAGCTGGCCTTGTCCACACCTTTTCAAAGGGTGGAAGACCAACTGCGTTGGTCTGGCAAGAATCGCCTTGCGATTCTTGCAAGTCAAGCCTGCGGCTTGACTTTGTCGAGGGGCAAAGCCCCCATCGCTCATCTCAATGAGCGAAATCCCCCTTCTAAGGGGCGGCGTATCTGTAACAAGCTAAGGCTCGCCACCCAGCCCACAAGCCGCCCTCCACCAAGTTTCTCTTTGCCACCATCACATCCCCCATCCTCGCCGCCTTTGCCAACGGCAAACAGGCCCCCGCCGCCCTCTACAAAAACCAAGTTTCCTCTGCCGTAGAGGAAATCCCCGCCGCCCCGGCCTGGATCACCTGGATAATATCCTCCTTATCCGCAATGAGCCCCCCGGCAATAATGGGCTCGCGGGTAAACTGGGCCAGCTTTTTCACCACTTTGGGCATCACACCCGGCAGGATTTCAATGATATCCGCCGTCTTCTGTTCCATGTGCCGCTTCACCGTCTCCAGCGCCATGGAATCGATGAGGAAAAACCGCTGCACTGTCAAGAGCCCTGCCTCCCTGGCGTATTTCACCACCTGGGCCCTGGTGCTGATAATGCCGTCCGCCCCTGTGTGCTCCCGGATATACCGCACCGCCGCCGGGCTCCCGTCCAGCCCCTCAATCAAGTCGATGTGTACAATGGCAGTCTTTCCCGCCGCCTTCACCTTCTCCACAATCGTCCCAATATCCGAGAGCGAACCATAGAGGATAAAGATAATCCCGCACTCCGATTCCGTACACTTTTCCAACCCCTGTGCCGATTTGACCGCCGCCACCACCGGGTTTTCCCGCAGCAGCAGTATAAATTCCCGCTTTGTCATCCTCGCAAACCTCCGGCCCTTCTAGCCTAGCAGCCCTCTCCACAAAAAGGCCCCCGGCGCATTTCCATTCCACTCCATTGGCGGTGTGTCCGGAAAGAGCAGGAACATCCGCACCAGATACACCCCGAAAAATAAAACCCCCACCACGGCCCAAAAAGCCAGGTTTGCCCCTGGCCGGGCAAGTACCTTCCCCTGTTTCCAAAGAGCAAAAAACAGCACCGGCGGCCCCAGCCAGAACAGCGGATGCCACCGGAATGCCGCGGCAAAATCCAGCCGCAGCGCGCTGAGGCACCCCCTCGTCAGCCCGCAGCCCGGGCAGGGGAGCCCCACCGTCAGCTTCATCAGGCAGGGCCCTCCCGTCGCCGCCAGCAGCACAAAGAGCACCCCAAGCCCCAGGAAAAGGGCGGCAGCCCGCTTCCATTCTCTTCCCACAGGCCTCTCCTCCCCTTCGCCTCTCTGTGCCCATTATACCCCCTGTCCCCTCCCCCGGTCAAGATTTTTGAAGCCTCTTCCCGTAAAAACCGCTCCCCCCTTGCGCCTATCCTCAAAAAGGGATAAGATAGAGGAAACCACACAGAAAGGAGCCCTCCCCATGCCCACCCCCGTTACCCAGCAGATTTTTGCCCTTGTGGCCTCCATCCCCGCCGGGAAGGTGCTGTCCTATGGCCAGATTGCCCTCCTCTGCGGCCGCCCCAGGGCCTCCCGCATTGTGGGGGCTGCCGTGGCAAACGGCCCGCCCGGCCTGCCCTACCACCGGGTGGTGTATCAGGACGGCTCCCTCTGCCGCCCCGATGTCTTTGGCGGCCCCCAGCTCCAGCGCCGCCGCCTGGAATCCGAGGGCGTCACCTTCACAGCCGACGGCCGGGTGCGTATGGAGCTCCACCGTTTCCGGCCCTGAGAACCTGTTGCCTCCCCCTCGCATAGCCTGAAAGGTGAACGGGAAATACCATCCCCACTCTACAGGTAAGGAAGCGAGGCTTTTCTATGAACCAGCAGCCCAATCTCAGCCTGGTAACCAAGAGCTATCTGTCCCGGTTTTACGAAATCCTGGACAACATGATGCAGAGCATGGACCAGGCCCAGCTCACCGACAGTATCTCCCAGAATTTCATTGTCCAGATGATTCCCCACCATGAGGCCGCCGTCCAGATGGCCCACAACCTTCTGCAATACACCACCTGCATCCCCCTGCAAAACATAGCCCTTCAAATCATTGAGGAGCAGACCAAGGGCATCCATGAGCTGGAGGCCGCCCTGGAATCCTGTTCCCAGCCCCCCTCCAACCCCGCCGACCTGACGCTCTACCGCCGCCAGTACAGCCACATCGCCCAGCGCATGTTCTGCGCCATGGAGCAGGCCTGCATCTCCAACCAAGTGGACGCCAATTTCATCCGGGAGATGATTCCCCATCACCGGGGCTCCATCCAGATGGCCGAAAACGCCCTGCGCTTCTCCCCCTGCCCCCCATTAGTCCCCATCCTCCGCTCCATCATCTGCACCCAGCAGGAGGGTCTGCGCCAAATGGAGCGCCTCCTCTGCTGCCTCTGACCTCTGGCCCCTACATAGCGCAAAAATGCCGCCCGGTCTTCCGGGCGGCATTGGTATTTAGTCCTCTCCGTCGTCCCATCCCTCCATCTCCCAAAAGGCCTTGCCGGTGGAACCCCCCTTCCACCCCCCGCCGTTTTCAAAGGTCTCCTGGGCCAGCAGGTCCTCAACCACGTCCCTGGCCTGGCACACCGCCACTTTCCCCTCGTTGCACTCCCGCACAATGCGCTGGGCAGCGGCCTTCTCCACCGTCACATCGGCGATAAAGTCCACCACCTCCTCTGTCTCCGTGTCCGGCATCGCCACCACGCAGATGCCGTAGGTGGGGTACAGCCCCACCTCAGGGAGCTTGCGCACCTGCCTGCGCAGCACATACCGCACCGGCAGGTTAATGCGGGGCGGCATAATCAGTGCCGGCACATTCACCATAAAAAACCGGGCAATCGCCTCCAGCTTGGAGAGGGAGGGGTTGGCCGTCCCCTTTTCAATCCGCCGCAGATAGGCCGGGCTCATATCCAATTCATGCGCCATCTGTTCCTGGGTATACCCTGCCCGTTTCCGCAAGTACCGTACATTCAATCTAATATTTTCGACAACATCCATGTTAATTCCCCCTGTTTCGTCATTACTTATAATAATAGTCAAAACGCCTAGTTTGACAAGCCTTTATGTAGTCGTTTTCCGCCTTTTTTCTCGAAAATCCCATATTTTTCCCCTTTTTGTGATGTATACTTCGTGCTCCGCCGTAAAAGCAAAACCTGGAAAACCTGTCCACATTCGGTAGACACACCTATAAAGTCATGGTATAATAGGCGCAGAGCAAGACGGCAAGTCCGCCCTATGTCCGCCGTTAGCGGGCTGGGCCGCGTCAAGGCCGTTCATGTACAACACAGGAAGGGGGCTATCCCTTGCACACCACGGCTACACCCCAGCAGCAGTCCTGGGCCCGGGCTGTCTGCGCCAGCGAGGGCCTGGGCCCTCTGCTGTCCCTGCGCCCTGTCCCCGGCGGCTATCTCCACCAGATGCTACGGCTGGACACTGCCTCCGGCTCCTACGCCCTCAAGCTGCTAAACCCCCTCATCCTGCGCCGCCCCGGCGCGCTGCAAAACTTCGAGGAGGCCGAGCGCTTGGAGCGCCTGCTGGAAAAAGCAGGCCTCCCCATCGTCCCCGCCCTGGAACGGGAGGGACAAAAACGCCGTTCCTGCCAGGGCAAGGCGTTCTACCTCTTCCCCTGGGTGCAGGGTGCAGCCCTTCCCCCCTCCCAGGTCACAGAGGCCCACAGCCAAATCATGGGCGGCCTCTTAGCCCGCCTCCACAGCCTGGAACGCCGGGAGGGCCCTGCCCCCTCCCCCTCTCCCATCGCCTGGGAACCCTATCTCCCCCTTTTGCGGGAACAGTGTCCCTCCCTGGCCCAGCCCTTTGCCTCCCTCCTCCCCGCACTGGAGGAGCTCACCCAGTCCGCCCAGGCCGCTGCCCCCCAAATCCCCCCGGTGCAGTGCCTCTGTAACGGGGATATGGACTGTAAAAACGTCCTTTGGCAGGGCCTCGCGCCCCGCGTCATCGATTTGGAGTGCCTCTGCCTGGACAACCCCTATCCCCAGCTCTTCTCCCTCCTGTTGGAGTGGTCGGGCCCCGATTGGAGCCCCGGCCTCATGGCGGCCTTTCTCAGGGCCTACCGGGCGGATGGAGGCCTGCTCCCCTCCCGCTGGGAGCCCCTCTACTATGCCAACACCAATATGCTGGGATGGCTGGAATACAACCTCAAACGTGCCCTGGGCTTAGAGTCCTCCGGGGAAACCGAGCGCAGCCTGGGCGTCTCCCAGTCCAAAAGCACCCTCGCCTGGCTGCGCCGCTACTGCGGGCGCCGGGAAGCGCTGTTGTCCTTCCTGAACTCCCTTTAACCCTCTCAA
The DNA here is from genome assembly GCA_022791315.1 of Oscillospiraceae bacterium. Classification (GTDB taxonomy): domain Bacteria; phylum Bacillota; class Clostridia; order Oscillospirales; family Ruminococcaceae; genus JAAVYW01. Next base: position 59,498 of record JAAVYW010000061.1, read on the forward strand.
CCCAACAAGCGAAAGGAGAATCCCTCATGCAAAAGCACCCGATTTTCCCCTTCCTCTGGATGCGCGGGGAGGAAGAGACTGCCATTCGCGCAGAAATGGAGAAGATATACCGCTGCGGCATCCGCGGCGTCTGCGTAGAGGCCCGCCCCCATCCCGATTACTGCGGCCCCGGCTGGTGGCACGACTTGGACATTGTCCTGGACGAGGCAGAAAAGCGGGGTATGGAGGTCTGGATTTTAGACGACAAGCACTTCCCCACCGGCTATGCCAATGGCATGATAGAGAAACACCCCGAGCACCGCAAATGGTTTTTGAACTACAATGTCTGCCCCCTCTTCGGCTCCTGCCCCGAGGTAACAGTGCCTATCTCCGATATGCTGGCCCCTGCCCGCGGCTTTGCCGACCTGGGCAAGAAATTTGACCGGGAGGAGCAGGCCAACAACCAGCTGGTGGCCGTTGTCGCCGTCCAAACCGCCCCGGATAAGAAAATCCTGGAAGACACCCTCTGGGATGTCACCGACCGGGTCAAAGACGGCTGGCTCACCCTGCGCCTCCCCGGCGGCCAGTGGAAGCTCTACGTGATTTTCAAAACCCGTACCGACGGCGGCTACCAGTCCTATGTGAACTTCATGGACTTTGACAGCACCCACCTGCAAATCGAAGGGGTCTACGAGCCCCACTATGCCCGTTATCAGGAGAAATTCGGCAGCGTCATCAAGGGCTTTTTCTCCGATGAACCCCCCATTGGCAACCTGGACCTGTACGAGCCCGGCTGCGTGGTAGGGGAAAAGGACATGCCCATGCCCTGGAGCGACGAGCTCTCCTCCCTCCTCCAGCAGGACTACGGCGCGGAGTTCCGCAAAATGCTGGTCTACCTCTGGGCCTCGTCGGTGGAGATGCGCCGCTGCCCCAAGGTGCGCTATCAGTTCATGAACCATGTCTCCCGCCTCTACGAAAAGAATTTCAGCCGCCAGCTGGGCGACTGGTGCCGTGCCCACGGCGTGGAGTACATCGGCCACATTGTGGAGGATTTTAACGGCCACAGCCGCCTGGGTTCCGGTATCGCCCACTATTTCCGGGCCATGGCGGGCCAGGATATGGCCGGCATCGACGCCATCACCGACCAAATCGTCTTGGGCGCCCCCGACCTCTGCCGCTGGAACGGTATCACCGAAGACCCCGAGTTCTTCTTCTACGCCATGGGCAAGATGGGCTCCTCCTGCGGCCACCTGGACCCCCTGAAAAAGGGCCGCACCATGTGCGAGCTCTACGGCGCCTCCGGCTGGAAAACCGGGATGCGGGATATGCGCTATCTCCTAGACCATCTCCTGGTGCAAGGGGTCAACCGCCTTGTCCCCCACGCCTTCTCCATGGCCGCCTATCCCGACCCCGACTGCCCGCCCCACTTCTATGCCCAGGGCAACAACCCCCTCTACCCCTACTTCTCCAAGCTGATGCAGTACGCCGGCCGGATGTGTTCCCTGCTCTCTGAGGGCCGCCACGTGGCAAAAGTGGCCCTGCTCTACGACGGCGAAGCCGACTGGTGCGGCCCCCGGATGCTCATGCAAAAGCCCGCCCGCGCCCTCACCCAGAACCAAATCGACTTTGACATTGTCCCCCTGGACATGCTCCTGGCCCCCGAGGCCTACGGCGGCAGCATCGACAGCACCATCTGCCTCAACAACGAGGAATTCTCCTGCCTGGTGATTCCCTATCTCAGCCGCATCCCCAGCGAGCTGGTGGCCTTCCTGGCCGAGCATCCCGCCCTGCCCGCCTTCTTTGTGGACGCCCTCCCCGAATCCCCCCTGGAGGGCACGGACAAATCCCAGTGGGAGCTGCTGTGCGTCACCCGCCCGGCCATCCCCCTCTCCCGCCTAGGGGCCTCCCTGCGCTCCCAGGGCTTCTTTGAAGTGGAAGCCCACGGCGACTGTACCTCCCTGGCCTATTACCACTACCAAAAAGACCAGGACCTCTATTTCCTCCTCAACCAGTCGTCCGACAGCGCCGTCTGCTGCGCCCTCACCCTCCCAGGCGAAAAGCCCCTGTGGATTTACGACGCCATGGAAGATACCTTTGCCCCCGTCTCCCTTTCCGTGGGGAACGGCCGGCGCACCCTGGCGCTGGACTTGGCCCCCGGCCACTCCCTTCTGCTGTTGGAATCTCCCCCCGCCTCGGCCCGGCCCGCCCCTTCGCCCCTGCCTGAGTCCTGGCCTGTCCACGCAGTCCTCACCGGCTGGCAGGTGTCAAAAGCCCGTGCCATCGACTACCCGGCCTTTGACACCCCTGTCCCCATGGAAGTCCTAAAGCCCATCTCCCACACCCACCCCACCTTCAGCGGCATCATCCGATATGAGAAAACCCTGTCCCTCCCCCACTCCTTCTCCGCCGCCCGCCTCACCCTGGAAGAGGTCTACGACTCCGTCCGCCTCTGGGTCAACGGCGAAGATGCCGGGATGCAAATGCTCCCCCCCTTCTCCTTTGACCTCACAGGCCTGCTGCGCCAGGGGGAAAACACCCTGCGCATCGAAGTCTCCACCACCCTGGAACGGGAACAGGCGCTCTTCCCCCAATCCGGCTACTCCATGGGCTTCAGCTACCAAAAACCCACCGGCCTCGCCGGCGCCGTCGTCCTGGAAACCGACAGCGTCTTCTAATCTCTGCCGCGCCATAGGCGAATTAAAGTTTCCGCCCGCCCTTTCCAAAGGGCAGCGAGCGAAATCCCCTCTTCTCCGGGGCGGCGAAAAGAACCAAACCAAAGCTGCCACCCAGCCAACAAGCTCCCCTCTATCGCCACCACTTTATGCCCCCTCGCCGCCTTTGCCAACGCAAACAGGCCCGCTTCCCACCAAAAAAGCACTTGAAAGCCCTCCCTGGGCCCTCAAGTGCTTTTTCTTCGCCGTCCCGCCCTTCACATTTCACAGCGTCCCGGCAATCTCGTCCAGTTCCCCCATGGAATACGCCCGCGTAAACCCCCGTCCCCTGGCATAGCGTGCCATCTGGTCGGCGTTTACACCGGTGCGGCAGAAAAAGACCAGCGGCCTCTCCCGCTCCTGCCCCTCCAACCACTCCGGGGCCTCCTCCATGGGCACGGAGCAGGCCCCCTCCCAGTGACCGGCAGGGGATTCCCCCAGGGCCCGCAGGTCAACCAGCAGCCCGCCCTGGGCCAGCAGCCCCGCCAGGTATTCCCTGGATACCCGGTACTGCGCCACCTTGTCCAGGGGAATCCGTTGCCCGCCCCCACCCCGCAGGCGGATGACAACCTCCCGCCCCTCCAGCCAGGCATCCTCCCCCTCCCCCGCCAAGTCCGTGATGCGCAGGCACCGGGGGCAGTCGGGCAGGGTGATGAGCTGGCGCCCGCAGAGCAAAAACACCTGGCCCTTCTCCCCGTCATAGAGAATCCGGGTGATGCGCCCCTGTGCCCGCCGCTCCCCCAAAAGGGGGTGCCTTGCCACCAGGTTCCGCTCCTCCCACACGCCCCCCAGCAGGGAGCTGAACACATGGGGCGCCCCCTCCCCATCCTGCCCGGCCAGCAAAAAGAGCCCGCCCGCCCTGGCCAACGCCGTAAAAGTGCAGGCGGGATAATACCCCGCGTACATTTTATTAAAGTCATAGGGCACAAAGCCCGCTTTTTCTTTGACAAAGAGCGCCCCGTCAGGGGAGCGGCCCAGCGTCGCCGAGCCGTCCTCCGCGGAGCAGATGTCTGTAAACCGTGTCTCCATTTACCGCACAGCCACCGGCACCTTGGCGCACTTCGTCACGCCGTCATAGGGAAAGGACACCGTAATCGTAGCCGCGCCGGTGCCCTTGGCAACCACCTTGCCGTTCCCGTCCACAGTCGCCACTGCTTCGTCCGAGCTGGCAAACGCAGGCCGGTTTTCCCACGGGCAGAGATGGGTGGCGTCTTCCAGGGTGATAGAGGGCTTGATTTGGCTCTCCTCGCCCACATTCATGCAGTATTTGTCCGCAATGGCATAGACATTGCTCAGAGCAGCCTTCCATTCCCCGCTGACGGCGATTTCCGTCCGGCAGGGCAGGTCGGCCGAGCTGCCGCCCACTTCCACCGCATAGCGCCCGTTTTCCACTACCATCTTTTTCTTCAGGTTGTTCCAGAAGGTCACTTCCTTCAGCGCCACCGGGATTGTCACAGTCTTAGTCTCCCCGGCCGGGAGCTCCACCTTGGCAAACCCCTTGAGCTGCCTGGCCGGCTTGTTGTCATACTGCTTCTCCCCCATCAGCTTGGAGAAATACACCTCCACAATTTCCTTGCCGTCCCGGTCCCCGGTATTTGTCACATCCACCGACACCATCACCGTGTCATTGGCGTCATACTCCGCCTTGTCCAGCTTCAGGTTGCTGTACTGGTAAGAGGTATAGCTCAGCCCATACCCAAAGGGGAAGAGCACCGGCCCGTCAAAGTACATGTAGGTCCTGCCCTTTTTCGTCAGGGTATCCTGCTTTTTGATGCCGTAGTCGTTCACATGGGGCAGGTCCTCCATGTTCCGGTACCAAGTGGCCGTCAGCTTCGCGTTGGGGTTCACCTTCCCAAAGAGCACGTTGGCAATGGCCGTGCCCTGGGCCTGCCCCGCAAAGTGGGCGTTCACCACGGTGTGGGCTTTGTCAAAGAACTCGCCGGTCACGCCGCCCAGGGTCGTCAGTACCACCACAGTGTTCCCATTGGCCGCCAGGAGCTGCTGGATTTTCTCGTCCTGCCCGTAGGGCAGCGCCATAGTCTCCCGGTCATGCTCCTCGCTGGCCGTCACATCGTCTGTGCCCGCCACCACAATCACCAGGTCAGCCTGTTTCGCCGCCTCCACTGCCCGGGCAATCAGCATGTCATTGTCTGCCCGGTAGTCCGGGTCGTCCACGGGGAAGCGGGGCTCCGGCTTTTTGTTGGGGTCAAAGGCCGCCATCAGCGCCGAGCCGCCGTCCGCCCCATCCACGCCGGGGTTCACGTCAATCATCAGGTCAGCCGGGTCAAACCCAGGCAGCATATCCATCACGCCGCCCGCCTTGAACTCCTTGTCGCTGCACCAGCCCTTTTCATAGCTCACCTGGATTCCGCTGCCCGCCACTTCGTTGCGCACCCCGTCCAGGGCCATCACGTTCACCACAGTTTCCACAATGCCGCCCGCGCTGTAGCCGCCCAGCTGCCGGTACAGGGCGTTGGGCCCCACCACCAGGATGGATTTCACCTTGCTCTTGTCAATGGGCAGCAGCTTCTTATCGTTTTTCAGCAGTACAATGGTGTCGTTTGCCATATCCACCGCCAGGTCGGCCATTTCCCGGCTGGCAACGCTCTCTGCCCCGATTTTGTCATAGGGCACATTCTCGTCAAAGAGCCCCAGCCGGAAGCGGGAGGTAAACGCCCGGATAATCGCCCGGTCAATCACGCCCTCGTCAATTAAGCCCTGCTTCACGGCATTCAGCAGCGCCTTTTTATGCTCCGGCCCGCAGCTCACGTCCGTGCCGCAGATTAAAGAGAGGGCCGAGGCCTCCTCCATGCTCTTGCAGTAGTAGTGGGCCAGCGTGTTCCCAGAGCCGAACATGGGATTGCGATAGCAGTCCGCCACCGCGCCGCAGTCGGACACCACAACCCCGTCAAACCCCCACTCCTCCCGCAGGAAGGTGGTGAGCAGCTGCTCGTTCACCGAGGCCGGCACCCCGTTGATGCGGTTGTAGGAGGTCATGATGGACTCCGCCTTCCCCTCCCGGATGGCGTATTCAAACACCTTGGCATAGTATTCCCGCAGCGTGGCCTCGTCTACGTTGGAAGAACCGTTGTGCCGGTTGTTCTCGCTGGAATTCAAAGCATAGTGCTTGGGGGTAGAGACCACTTTGATGTACTTCCCATCCTCCCCCTGCATCCCCTGGATATAGCTGGCCGCCATCTTGCCCCCCAGGAACGGGTCTTCCCCAAAGTTCTCGTCGCTGCGCCCGTTGCGTGGGTCGCGGGCCATGTTAATGGTGGGGCACCACATATGCAGTTCCACGTCGTTTAAGTTATGGTGGGCCCGGCACTCGTCCGAAATCGCCGTTGTCACCTTTTTGAGCTTTTCCCGGTCCCAGCTCTGGCTCATCGCCAGGCACACAGGATAGCTGGTGGCATCCATCTGCCTGGTCTCAAAGGGGCCAAAGAACCCGTGGGACGCCTCGGTCCAGTAGTCATAGCGGGGCACTCCCAGCCGGGGAATCGCCGCCGCATTGTTCCCCACCTGCATGATTTTCTCTTCCAGCGTCATCTTTGACACCAAATCAGCCGCCCTCTCTTCAAAAGAGCGGGTCTGGTCTCTATAAATTTCCATTGCCTTTTCTCCTTTCCCTGTCGCCTATCTCCCTTTTCCAAGCGGAAAAGACCTGGTTTTCATTTTACACTACCCGCCTCCAAGGCGTCAATCTTTCTTCCACATTCTATAAAATTTTCATCACTTTTGCCGAACAAAACCATTTCTTTTCTACTACGCCTTCCAAAAGCTCCCATTCCCCGCCTTAAATAGCCAAATCCCCCTTGACAAAAGCCCCTCCCACCCGTTATACTAAGGATGTTGTATTTCTGCCCCCCCAGAGATACAACAGCAAGAATCACAAAACAGAACCCCCTGCCGCCCCCCGGCAGGGGGTTCTCCCCATTTTCCCCAAAAACAAGCTCCCCCTGCCTTCCCGGCAGGGGGAGCTTGCATTGTCCAAAAAACGGTCCCATCCGCAGGGAACCCCTGCGCCACAGGCCGCTATCCCTCGCGGTTATACTCAAAAAACACAATCGTGCTGTTCACCGATACCGGGCTCCCCTCGCCGCTCCCAAGCGAGACAGTGAGGTTTTCCAGCATACAGCGGTAGTCGCTGTCGTGCAGCTTCTGCAAAATGGACTTGGCCGCCCCATAGTCCCCGCTGGTAAAACTCAGCGAGATACTCCGCCGCACAATCCGCTCCTCCCCGTCCACTGTCCCAAAGGAGAGGGAGTAATCCTCTGCCGCCGCCAAGATGCTGTTCAGCTCCAGCATAACCGGCTGTAGGTTATCATAGGGCGCCAGGCCCTTGGGGTCGTCGTCCGCTGCAAAAATCTCTGCAAGCTCCCGCTCCATCCGCCGTTTCTGTGCCACCCGCAGGTTGGCCGCCTCGGCCTGCTCGTCATAGAGGGCCGCGTCGGCAACCGCCGCATCCCGCCGCAGTGACATGGGGTTGTAGTAGAGCAGGATATACCCGCTCACCAGGGCAATGATGCCCAAGAGCGCCAGCAGGACCCATTCCCTGGCCGTCAATTTCCGCTTCACTGTGCATCACCCTCCTCTCCCTCCGGCGTTTTCCGCTGGAGCTGTATCCGCACGTTGGCCTGTACCAGTGCCCCTTCGCTCTCCGTAGTGGCCGCCGTGTTCACCGTTGTGCCCGCCACCAGGTCCGATTCCTCCAGCCTTTTCACAATCTGCGCCGTCTCGGCCAGTGTCACCCCGGAGAATTGGAGCTGAACCACATCCCCGCTGATGGAAATGCTTGCCATCTCCCCCGTGCGCCCCATTGCCTTGTCCAGCAGCGCCAGCACCTCCATCCGGTCGATATTGGCCTGTTCCTCTTCTGTCGCCGCGTATTGGTAGTACTGGTCCAGCACCTCGTCATAGCCCTCGAGCTCGGCCATCACGGCCGCCAGCCGCTGTGCCGCCAAATCCCGCTGCTGCTCCGCCTGGTTGGTCTCCACCCACAGGTCATAGACCGTGATTTTGGATAGCCCCAGTATCAGCACCAGCACAAAGAGGACATAGAGCGCCGCCGTCGCGGGCTTTGTGGTTTTATCCGGCTTGTAAAAGAGGTTCATCTCCCGTTTCACGGGATACCCTGTCTTCTTCCTGCTCATTTTCTCCCCCCTCCCATCATTGCCCCGGCGGCAAAGACCCCCTCCGCCGCCAGCTCCTCCGTTCCCGGCAGCAGGGTCCCGGGATGATAGAGCGCCGTCTCCACCGGCGCAGCCTCCAAAGTGGCGGCAATGGCCCGCCGCATGGGTTCCAGCGCCGCCCCGCCCCCTACCAGGTACACCCCTTCCAGGTTGCTGGAACGGTAGGTAAACCGGTAGAAGTTAATCACCTTAAAAATCTCCACCGCAACCCGTTCGCAAATATCCGCCACCACAGGGGACTCCTGCACATTCTGGAACTGGGTGGTCTTGTAGGTATTGGCTAAAAAGGCGTCTGTCCCGGTCTCCTGGGCAATTGCCAAATCGATGTTCCGCCCGCCCAAGGGGATTTCCCGGATGGCCTGCACCCTGTCCCTCCACACAGCCGTGACCCTGGTGTGCTGATGCCCCAAATCGATAAAGAAATACTCCCCCGTCCCCTGGCCCTGGGCCTGCGCCAGGTGGATGAGGGACATCTCCTGCGGCAGGATGGTCTTGAGCCGTATCCCCGCCTTTTGGAATACCTGCACATATTCCGCCAGCCTCTGCTTGCTGGCTACCGCCGCCATCATGGGAATCCCGCTGTCCTCCTCTTCCCCCTCTGCGGGCTGGCACACCGCATAGTCGCAGTAGTACTGTTCCGCCTCCCCCTGGATAAAGTCCGAGAACTCATAGGGCAGGTTCATCATGAGCTGTTCTGTCGTCATCTTCGGCATGCTCACCAGACGGCAAATGGCCTGCCCCGCCGGCAGGCACAGCGCCGCGCTTCCCCCCGGCAGCCCCAAATCCTTCCGCGTCTGCTTGAGGAACTGGGCAAAGGCGTGGGGAAGCACAATCGCCCCGTTTTCGTCAATTAAATTTTCCGGCAGCCGCACCTGTTCAATCTGCACTGCCCCCCGCCCTGCAATCGCAATTTTTAAGCTGCTGCTCCCAATATCAAAACCCATCCGCAGTTTTCCCATTTTCCCATCCCTTTCCTCTCCTCATTTTGCTGCGCAAATGGAACCCGTTCCAGCTTCTCTCAAAAGAGCCCCAAATACCATGCAATCACCGGCCCCCCAAAGCACACCGAGAGCACTGCCCCCGCCGCCAGAAAGGGCCCAAAGGCCATGGCCCTGCTCCCCATCCCATCCCGGTCTTTGGAAAGCGCCGCCGCTCCCAGCCCCAGCAGGCACCCCGCCAGCAGTGTCAGCAGCAGCTCCCCCCAGGAGAGGTAGAGCCCCAGGGCAAAGAGCAGCTTAATATCCCCGCCGCCCATCATTTCCCGCCCCCGCAGCTTTTCCCAGAGCAGCACCAGCAGCAGCAAAACCAGCGGCACAAAAAGCGCCAGCCCGATTTGCCACAGGGCCTTCGCCAGCGGCGGCCGCAAAATCAGCAGCCAGGCCGCCCGGTTCCCCGCCAGGGCCAGCAAAACCCAGTTTGGGATAATCCGTTTCGCCTGGTCAATCAGCCCCATCGCCAGCAGCAGCGCCGCCCAAATAATCCATTGGGCTGTCTCTAAGGTGGGCCCGTAGCAGGCCCCCAGCAGGCAAAAGCCCGCCGCCCCCGCCAGCTCGGCGGCCAGGCAGTCCACAGGGATTTTCTCCCCGCAGTACCGGCATTTCCCCCTGTGAAGGGCAAAGCCCAGGATGGGGATTAAATCCCGCACCCCCAGCGCATGTCCGCAGGCGTCACAGTGGGAACGCCCCTGAAACGGGGGGCGCCCCACCGCCCATCGGGAGACGGCGCAGTCAAAAAAGCTGCCCAAAACCGCCCCCAGGATTGTCAGCCAAAAGCAGAGGTATGAGGTTATTAGTAGTTCTTCCATGTTCGCCTCCCCCAGGGCAGACGCCCTCCCAGAACCATAAATTCGTTTATGGTTCTGGGAGAACGCCCGCATTACGCGGGCTGTTCTCGTTAATTAGCTATTAATGGTATCGCCACACAGGTCACCATCGTTCCAAGTAATGGTAGCATCTTTAGTAGCGGCAGTAGCTTCAATCCATGTCATAGAAACTAAGCCCTCATCATCAGTCTTAACGGCAATAATCATGCCCCCATGACTATTAGTGGTGCATTTACCATATCCTGTGATACTTGTACCAACATCCGTTAAACTGCCATCTTTTGCATCATAGTAATACGGTGTACCAGCCTCAAAATTTCCACCAGTACCTTCCTTAAACTCTCCGCTTAAGTATGCAATTAAGACTTCCGCTTTAGCTGCACGCTCATTCGCAGCATCCGTAGCTATCTTAGTCCGCTCCAACGCACTGGACACCAGCGGAATCGAAACTGCAATCAGAATAGCAATAATAGCCACCACAATCAGCATTTCAATCAGCGTAAAGCCGCCTTTTTTGTTCAACTTGTTCTTCAAGTTTTTCATTTCAGTACCTCTCCTTCATTCTCTCAAAATCTATCTTCCGAAGGAGGAGCACCCCTTGGGCCTTTCCAGGTTCCCGAACCCCTCAGGCCCTCGGGAACCGGCAAACTGAGAAACAAACAGTGTCTATGATTACTTCACCGAAGTAATCATCAGGCCATGGCCTGACACGTCTCTCACATGTCAGGCCCCCTCATATTCCATACGCAGCCATTACCAACCTCAGGCCCCGCACGAAAGGGATATTATGGACTTTTAATTATTTGTTGATTGTATCGCCACACAAATCTTTATTCCAATCATTTTCAGTAAAGGTAGCTTCTGTAAAGGTCTTCTCATCCCACTTAACGTAAACTTGCCCTTCTTCCGAAACATATACAAAGATATATTTATCCTCGTTATGCTTATGAGTAGTGCATTTACCATAAGGAGTAACTCCGCTAAGAGTTCCATCAGCAGCTACTAACTTACCATTGGCGGCATCATAAGCATATGCTGTCTCCGCCTCAAAACCACCAGCGATAACTTCTGTATCTAAGGAATCAGACAAGTAAGCAATCGTAGCCTCCGCCTTAGCGGCCCGTTCATTGGCCGCATCCGTGGCAATACGAGTACGCTCCAGCGCCCCCGTAATCAGCGGAATCGAAACCGCAACCAGGATAGCGATAATCGCAACCACAATCAACATTTCGACCAGGGTGAAACCACCCTTTTTGTTTAGTTTGTTTCTCAGTTTTAACATGTAAAAATGTCGCTCCTTTCCTCTTTCCAAATTAACCCAAGGGGATGTCCCCCTATTGCGCAGCATGCGGGTTCCCCCCTGCCGCATATCATCCCAGACCGTGGGTTGGCACGCCCCGAAACAATCTAAAACCCTGGAACCTTCCAGCCCAGGCGGCAGCCTGTCTTCAACCCTGCCGCACCCGCCAAACTGAGAAAACGAGTGCCGCACCCTAACAGACATGCTCCCGCCCGCGCTGGAGCCAATCTCTCCCGATTCCCATCCCCTTCCCCAATGCGTCCCTCTGGTGTGAGGAACCACTCCGCGGTTTCCCACACCAGGCTAGATAGCCGAGTACATACTAAACATTGGCAGATACACCGCCATCAGGATAAACACCACAAACACCGCCAGCACCACAATAATCGTAGGTTCCAGCAGGGCCAGCGCCCGTTTGGTGCGCACATCCACCTCATTGTCGTAGTATTCCGCCAGCACCTGCAACGTGGATTCCATGGACCCCGTAGTCTCGCCCACAGCGGTCATCTGCACCAGCATCCTGGGCAGCTCCCGGGTGTGTTCCATGCACTCTCCCAGGCTCCGTCCGCCCTCCACGCCCGGCAGGGTGTCCAGCACCTCTTTGGCCATATATTGGTTGCTCATCGCCCGCCCCGCCACTTCAATGGCCTGCAAAATAGGCATGCCGGCTGTCAGAATCGCGGACATCGTGTGGGCAAATTGGCTTGCCCCGCTCATGCGTGCAATCTCCCCCAAAATCGGGAGCCCCAGCTGTGCCTTCGCCAGAGCCAGCCCGCCCTTTTCCGTCATCCCGTAGAGCCGTACCAGGAAAATCACCAGGGCCAGCGCCCCCAGGAGGATGAGGCTGTATTTCTGGAAGAACTCAGAGACCGCAATCAGCACCACTGTCACCCAGGGCAGCTCAATATTCATGCTGCTAAACATGCTGGTAAACGTGGGCACCGCATACCCCATGATAATGGAGACCACAATCACCGCCACCACAATCACAAAGGCGGGATAGGTCAGCGCGCTCATCACGTTTTCCCTGGTCTTGTTCATCCGCTCAAAGTACCGGGCCATCCGCTCAAAAGAGGACAGCAAATCGCCGCTCTCCTCCCCTGCGCGCACCGTTTCCCGGAACGTGACCGGCAGCAGCCGGCTCCCCCTCTGCTCAAAGCTATAGCTCAAGCTCCACCCGTTGGACACATCCTCCGAAACCTGCCGCAGCAGCTTTGCCAGCCCCTTGTCAGAGGTCTGCCCTGCCACCAAATCCACGGTCTGCACCAGCGGCAGCCCTGCCTTGAGGATAATGGCAAACTGCTGGCAGGACAGCGCCAAGCTCTTGGCCGAAATCCTCCGGAACCGGGCAAAGGGGTCTTTCGCCGCCGTCTTCGGTATCTCTTTTAACGAGAGCACCACCTCGCAGCTCTGCCGGATTTGCGCCACAGCATCCGCCTGGCTCACCGCCTCCACCACGCCCTTCACTTTTTCCCCGCTCAAATAGGCGGCTTCATATTTAAATGTAGGCATCCGGTGCCCTCCTTTTCAAATTGCATGTGCTGTATGTGCCCTCCCTGTCCCGGCTGCTATGCCGCAATCGGGCTGGGCCCGCAAAACCGGCAGACAGGCGCAGGCCCTGTCAGCCTCTCCGGGGCTGCCCCCAAGCTCTTCCCGCATCCAGTTTGCCCGCCTGGGAGGGGTCCCGCAGCGCCCCCTCAAAGGTCTCCCTGCTGATGGCCCCAACCCCAAAGAGGTTTTGCAGCGCCTTGTCCATCAGGATATTCCCCAGCGCCCCGGTGGTCTGGATGGTGTTGGCAATCTGGGGCGTCTTCCCCTCCCGGATTAAGTTGCGGATAGCCCCGTCCGTCTTCATCACTTCGCAGGCCAAAACCCGCCCGCCCCCCACCTTGGGGAGCAGCTGCTGGCTCAACACCGCCTTGAGCGTCATGGAGAGCTGTAGCCGTATCTGCTGCTGCCGCTCCGCCGGGAACACGTCCACAATCCGGTCAATGGAATCCGCTGCCGAGTTGGTGTGTACTGTGCCAAACACCAGGTGCCCTGTCTCCGCCGCTGTCAGGGCGGTCTCAATGGTCTCCAGGTCCCGCATCTCCCCCACCAGAATCACATCCGGGTCCTCCCGCAGCGCGGCCCGCAGCCCTGCCGCAAAGCTCCCTGTGTCCCTTCCAATCTCCCGCTGGTTGATGACGCACCGCTTTGGCGTGTACACATATTCAATCGGGTCTTCCAGCGTCAGGATATGCTTGGCCTCGTTCTGGTTAATCTGGTTGAGCACCGCCGCCAGCGTCGTGGATTTCCCCGACCCCGTCTCCCCGGTAATCAGCACCAGCCCCTGGCTGTAATAGGGGAACTCCTCCACCACCGGGGGGAGCCCCAGCTCCTTCAAATCCGGGATATGCTCGTTGAGCAACCGTATTGCCGCCGACCAAGCCGCCTGCTGCCGGAACAGGTTAATCCTGCACCGCACCCCCGCAATGGTGAGCGCCAGGTCGGCCTCCCCCACCTGTTCCGCTTGGTCATATTCCTCGCCTGCCAGTTCATGGGCCACTGCCACACAGTCTTCCGCTGTCAGCGGCGTTTCCCCCATCTCCTGGATTTCCCCGTCCACGCGGTACCGCGGCGTCAGCCCACACACCAGATGAATATCTGACGCCTTGTCCCGCAGCGCCTTCTCCACATAATCTACAACTGTCAAGTCAAAACACCCCTTCTATGTAAAATTCCAGTGTATCCCCAAAGAGCCCCTCAGGCCTCTCCCAGCACCCTGTGTACCTCTGTCACCGAAGTCACGCCGTCCAGCACCAGCTTGCGGCAGTTGTCCAAAATCGGCTGGAAGGTAGCTGACCCCAGCGCCCTTTCCAGCTCCCGCAGCGAGCGGGAATGGATAGCCCGCCGCAGCTCCGGCGTCACCCGCAGGATTTCAAAGGCGCCAATCCGTCCCCGGTAGCCGGTGCCAAAGCACTCCCCGCAGCCGGCCCCCCGGTAGAACTTGTAGCCACCGTTCGGGTTTAGCCCCAGCGACTCCATCTCTTCCCGGGAGGGGATGTATTCCCTCCGGCAGTGGGGGCAAACCCGCCGCAGCAGGCGCTGGGAGACAATCCCCTTCACCGCCCCGGCAATCAGGTAGGGCTCCACCCCGATGTCCAGCAGCCGGTCGATGGAGGAGAGGGCGTTGTTGGTGTGTACGGTAGAGAGCACTAAGTGCCCTGTCATGGCGGCCCGCATGGCGATTTCAGCGGTTTCCCCGTCGCGGATTTCCCCCACTGCAATGATGTCCGGGTCCTGCCGCAGCACCGACCGCAGCACATTGGCAAAGGTGAGCCCTGTCCGGTCGTTCACCTGCACCTGGCACACCCCGTCTATGTGGTACTCCACCGGGTCTTCCAGGGACACCAGGTTCACCTCGCTGCTTTTGAGCCGGTCAATCACCGCGTAGAGCGTAGAGGTCTTGCCCGACCCCGTGGGCCCCACCATGAGGATAACCCCCTCTGTGCTGTTGTCCACCAGCCTGCACAGCCGTTCCCGGTTTTCCCCCTCCAGGCCGATGCCTGCAAAGGAGGCCAGCTCCGGCGTCTTCCGCAGCAGGCGGATAACCACCTTCTCCCCCTGGATTGTGGGCAGTGTGGAGATACGCAAGTCCAGCGTCTCCTGCCGCACGGTCACATTGGCCCTGCCGTCCTGGGGCATATTTTTCTGCGCAATGTCCATCCGCGCCATGATTTTAAGCCGGGAAATCACCGAATTCTGCAATTCCCTGGGCACGGGGATAATGGGCCGCAGAATCCCGTCAATCCGCATCCGTATCATCATGCTGCCCTCGCCCGGCTCAATGTGGATGTCACTGGCGTTTTCGGTGCAGGCCCGGTCAATGATAGAGTTCACCAGCCGGATAGCGGGCGCGGCGTCCATCTCTTCCTCGTCCACCGCCATACTCTGTGTCACGGCAATGGCCGCCGTGGATACACCGTATTGGCCCCCCAGCAGGTCGCGCTGCATCTCCTCAATGGCCTGCATTGCGCCCTGGTTGCTGTAGAGGTTCTGCACCGCGCGCTCAGTGGCCGCGGCAGTGGCAATCAGCGGGATAACCCGCCGCTTTGTCACAGCGTGCACCTCTTCAATGGCGACGAAATTCAAGGGGTCAGCCATTGCCAGGTGAATATCCCCCCGTGTCACCCTCACCGGCACCACGTTATATTTTTTTGCCACGCTTTTAGGCAGCACCTGCGCCATCTCCGGCGGGATGCTGAACCCGTTCAGGTCAACAAATTCCACCCCCAGCTGGCTCATCAGCGTATCAATCAGCTGTTTTTCCGTAATAAACCCATGCTCCTGGAGCACGGTCCCAAGCCGTTCCCCGCTGTCCCTCTGCAGTTCCAGCGCCCGGCTCAGCTGCTCCTCCGTAATCGTCCCGCTCTGTACCAGCAGGTCGCCCAGTCTCGCGTATTTCACGGGCTTCTCCCCCTCTCACTCTGCTTGTCTGTCGTTTCTATCCTCAAGCCCCGCCCCTCTGGGGTGGGGCCCTATGTCCCTGCCGGGTTCAGGCATCTCACCAAAAACTCTCGCTCCGCGAAAATCTCCCCGTCCTTTTCCTTCGCCTTCAGACATACCGTAAAGCAGCCCTCCCCGTAGGTAACCTCCAAGTCTGCAATCTCATAGGCCCCATGCCGATAAGCCCCCGGCGGCAGCAGCTGGCTCTCCCCAACGAGAATCCTGCCCTCGCCGTCCAGTGTAACCGTAACCCCTATCCCAAAGGAGCTATGGGTAAACTTCCCGTCCTTTGGGTTCACCGCAAACCGCAGCACATCCGCCAGGGCATCCGCCGCCGTCGAGAGCAGCAGCTCCGTCTCCGTCTCCGCGGTCATGTCGTCGTAGGCCCGCACCGAGAGCCGTAGCCCCGCGTTTAGGATGAGCCCCAGCAGTATCAGGATAACCACCGCACACAGCGTCTCCACCAGCGTCAATCCCCGCTGGCTTTTCAGCTTCTTCCTCATGGCGCCACCTTCTTGTAGGAGTAAATCCCGGCCCCGCCATGGAGTTCCACACTCAATGTATCACTAGCGCCATTGCCCTGGTTCACTATCGTCACAGTTGCCCCTGTCCCCGCTGCCGCCTGCTCCTCCGCCTCCGAAAACGCATCGTAATGCGCCTCGTCCACCCGCTTGGCATCCGCCTCAATCCGTCCCGAGGCCACGATGCCCCCAAACAGCAGGGCCACCGAAAGCGTCGCCACCACAATGGCCGCAAAGGTCTCCACCAGGGTTTCGCCCCGGTTCTCCCGCAGCTTGCGCATCATGTCTCCCCCTTTGTAATCCTATCCAGCTTCCAGGTGACTTTCCCGGTTGCACTCCCGTCCACTTCCAAATGAAAGGCGCCAGGCTCTATCGCAGCGTTTAGGCTCGCCTTCATCGAGAGGTATTCCTCACCCGGCAGCTTGGCCTCCAGCGTAATGTCTCCCGACGAGGTCGAAACCGTCACAGTGATTTCCACAGCCTGCTTGAGCCCCTCCCCGTCTTCCGGCGGCGAATCCACAGCCAGTTCTAGCGTATACGGGCCCAGAACAAGGGAATCTGCATCATCCCGCCTTTCAAATCCCATCCACACGTCCGAGCCCGACAGCGTCGGAGGCTCATGGCGGGCATAAAAGAGAGCATCCAAATCATTTTCTAACGGCAATACGGGGCCATTTAGCCCGCAAGTGAAACTCCCCTTTTGCTGCTCCCCTGCGTATTCGTTATACGCAGGCCTTATCAGAACCGGAGGAGTCTGGGTCTCATCCATCTCGGCTGGTATCTCCGTCACAGTAACCGTATAATTCCCCTGGTACTCCGCTGCCTCCAGCTCATCCACAATCAAATTCAGCGCCGAGGTGAGCGTAAAGTACTTCTGCTGCTCCTCCCGGTTGCTTCGGATTTTTCCGGCGTTGGAGGCTGCCGCCATCAGGACCGACATAGCCACCAGCACGCACACCAGCAAAAACAGCAGCGCCAGCAGGATAGACGCCCCGCGCCTGCTTTTTAGTTTTTCCTTCACCCGCTTCACAAGGGCGTCCCTCCTCTCCTGCCAATCACGGCGTCACTTCCGGCTCCTCCGGCGGTTCCACCGGCATCGTCACGGTGTGTTCTGTCCCGTCCATTGTCAGCTCCACCTCCAGCTTGGCCGCACCGGCCAGGCCTTTCAGCGTCAGCACATTGTCTTTCACCTCTGCCGTGGCCTTTCCCTCCAGCACCGTGGCCTCTTGCAAAACCACCGAGCCGTCAAAGGAAACCGTGTAAGTCCCCTCTTCCGCAGCCTTTACCACCGGCGGCAGCGCTTGATAGGAGACAATCACCGCCCCCGCAGCCGCATAAGCCCCATAGCTGCCGCTCATGTTCACCACTGCGTCCTGCAAGAACTCGCCGCTGCTGGTAAGCGTCATCAGCGGGTCAGGGTATTCCTGCCCTTCGATTATCTCCTCCTGCTCCACGCCGGCCGTCAAGGCAGCGCTGTCCGAGCTGGCCTTCATCTCCCTCAGGTACTGGGCCAGCGGTATTTCCCCGCTGCCCTGTACTTTTCCATAGGGTTTTATCGCCAGCGTAACGGTATCCTGCGGGAAAAGCCTCACCGCCTCGGGGCGCAGCATAACATTCGCGGTCACATTGACAGTCAGCGCCAGCGTGTACGTCTCCCCACCCGCTGTATACGTCACGGTCAACTGTGTAGTCCCAATCCCCTGGGCCTGTACCCACAAGCTGTCCCCAGTCATCCCGCAGATGGCAACCTTGCCGTCCCCACTCTCCGCGCGCCAAGACCCGCCAGCCGGCACATTCTCAAGGTTCAGCTGTTCCGCATATCCCCCCTGCGCCAGTATGTCAAGGAAAAGAGGTGCGGCGCCATCTTTACGCCAAATGCCCTTGACAGGCCATGCCCCATAGTGCACATGGTGCGCCCCATTATCCCTGGTCAGGATGGTGGGGAAGGGGTAATCCATCCCCTTCAGCGCCCCAATGTCACTGGGTGGGAAGCTGTATTTCCCCGCCACCGAGAAATCCCCCTCCTTCGTGGTAACCGGGGAGAATCCTGCCAGCTTATCATAGATTGTCTGTCCATTTACATCTATCTCTTCCTGGCCTGCCAGTTGCTGGTAAGTGAGGGAGGTAGGAAGGGCCACCCCTCCCACCACTCTAATATCTGTTTTAAAATCTTTGTCTGTCCACCTATTATCTTTCTTACCCAGAAACTCTTTTTGCTCATTGTGCTTTAGTACTGTCTCTTCCAGATAATAGCAATTCGTAATTGTGCATACCCCATGATTGGCAACATTATCACCTGAGAACTTCTTAGCATCATTTAACTCGCCCACTCCTCCCAACACATAGAGCGCGTTAACCCGGTTCCAATCCCTTTTTTCTGTCCCCTTCGGCTTTTCCATCCACTGAGGCAATACAACATAGCTGTAACAATTTATCAGAGTATTGTTGGTTTCATTATTGGCAGACGTCCCAGCCCCCTTCCCTACAACACCCACCGTATTGCCATCCGATACATCCAAAGGCTTCATATAGCTTCCGCCTACCAGCCCGCCCACATAGACATATTTTTCCGATGCCATAACCTTGCTCATTTTTTCAGAAACTATAACTTCTCCGCCTGCATAGCAGTTCGTGATACTTTTCTGGCAGCTGCCCACCAAACCGCCCACACGGATGTTGTCATTTACCGTTATTACCTCTCCTTCTGCCTGAATCTCCACATTGGCAACAGCAGTACAATTCTTCAAATTCATGTTGGAAAGCCCCAGCAGCCCGCCGGCTCCAATCCCGCCCCAGGCAGAGTCCAATGCCTTTGTGTAGCATTTGACCTTGACTGCATACCCAGCCACAGAGCAGTTTTCCACGGCATTGTCATCCTTGGAAGCTGCCAGCCCTGCCAGCGCCCCCACGGCCAGCCATTGGCTGTCCGTGTTCTTTGCGCCTCCCTCCACATAGCTTTCGCCGTCAGAGGAATAGAGTATCACATTTTCCAGCGACCCATTGTACACCACGCCAAACAGCCCCACGCAGGACGATAGCTGCCCCTTGATATTGACATTTTCTATTACATAGTCCATTCCGTCATAGGAGCTCCCAAACCATCCGTATAGGTTGCCCTTTTGATTTGTTGTATTCACATCGTCATAATACTCCGCAATCGGCGTATAAACCTTCCCCTCCCCGCCCATCAAATCATGGCTCTGCACCCAATAGTGCCTCTCCCGATTATCAGCAGAGCTCAAATAAGGGAAGTTTGATATATGATGTGCATCGCTGTTACTTCCTGCCGATGAAACGACAACAGTACTGGTGTTCGTGCTATTTTCGTTCCAGTTAATCAGCTCCAGCTGCCCCACCGAGCGCACTTCATAGGGGTTATTGGCTGTCCCCGGCTTTTCATAAAGGCCCGCATCTACCTTCCAATCGTCTGCTGCCCTTGCTTCCGCCTTCGGCGCAAGAAGCCGCGGTTCCATTTCGGTCCCTTCAGAATTTCCCTCAATCTCTTTCACTGCCAGCGCGTCGGCAAAATGCGGGTTCATCCAGAAGGAAAGCGTCGTCTCCTTCTGCGTCAGTGTCATCGTCGCGTTGAGGTTTTGGCTGCTTTGCTTTACGGGATAAAGCCCAGCCCCATCCTCCGCGTTCGGGTCAAAACTGCGGAAGGAGTGGAACATAAAGCCCGGCATCAGCTCCTCCAGCGCCCTGTTCGCCTCCTTGTCACTGGGGAACTGGTTGCCATTGCCTCCCCAATATTCCATATTGCTTCTCCTGGCAGTCACGGTATTCTCCGCTTTCACATAATACCCATAGCCATAATCCGTCACAACGCCGCCGTCGTCATGGGCATTGGAGAGGGTGCTCTCCTTGGTAATCGTCTTTTGCGTGGAGTCAGCCGCCAGCAGGCTCACATGGTAGGTTTTTGCCTCGCCGATTTCCAGCTTCTCCCAGTAATATACCCCCATCTCCCCCAATTCCATGGGCACGGGGCATTCGCCATAGTGCACTGCCGCCCCGTTCCGCTTTACCCCGGTGGGGTAGTGGTATCCCTCAACTCTCGCCATGCCAGGGATAGGGGAGCTTTCCGCATGGAGGTCCTGATAGGAAATCGGGCGCGCCCCGCCCTCTGACTTATAGTTGGCGGAATAGGACTTCTCCCGATAGGTAAAATTGCCCAGGTTCAGGTAATAGTCCCCTGCCATCTCGCCGCCGCGGCCAAACCCGTCAACTGCCGCACCTGCGCCGTTTATGCTCAAGTCTGTGGCCGTGTAGGAATTCCCAATGTAGCCCTGGTTCCTCCCCACAAATCCGCAGACCTGTGCGGCAGAAGTACTCTCGGCCTTGCCGGAGAGGCGCCCCACCGTGTAGGAGGTGGCAATCCGCCGGTTGGACAGGTTCTCCCCCACAAATCCGCCTACGTAGACCTTCCCAAAGGTGGAGGCCTCCGCCGTCAGGAGCCTGGAATCCGCCGAGCAGTTGCGGATGAGCCCGTTATTCTGCCCCACCAGGCCCCCGAGATAGATTTCCGAGCCATAGGAGGCCCCGCTGATATGCGCGCCCTCCACCGCACAGTTTTCCACTGTGCCGGAGCTTCCCCCCACCAGCCCGCCCACATACAGGTTTTTCGAGCCGTCATCCGTAGAAAACGAGAGGGCTTCCTCCGGCATCCGATAGACAATATTCTGCAAAATACCCGTGGAGTAGCCAAAGAGCCCTGCATAGAGCCGCGTGCTGTCCTTCGGGAGCTGGAACCCCACACCCTGAATCACATGGCACCCGCCATCATAGCGCCCCGCAAAGGGCTCGTTCAAGCTGCCAATGGGCCCCTGCTCTGTGATGGCCTCATCCGCCCAGTGGTATCTGCCATAGTCCAAATCAAGCCCCTGGCGGAACCGGTAACCTGCCCCGCTATAGGTGGAAAACCGGCTCAAATTGTACAGGTGCCGCGGCGTGCGGACCTGCACCGCTCCCGGCTCCCGGGCAAGCTGGGTTTTGATATACTCCTTCACACTCTCTATCGTGTCTATCGTCCCTGTCCCCGCATAGGGAATCACCGTTTCCGCAAAGTGGGGATTGTAAAAATACCCTCCGCTGGCCTTGCCCCCATTTGTCCCGCTTCCCCATGTCATCTCAAAACTCAAGTACTGGTAATAGTCCCCACTGGCATAGTCGCTGCCCGTCACAAGCGCATCCGGCAGCGGGATTAAACAGTATTCCACTTCTTCCTGCGACTCATTTTTGCCTGTAGTGGTAATCGTAACCGCCTCGGTACTTTCCCTTTCCCGTTTCTTTCCCTCTGCATCGAAATAGGTATAGCGGATAGTAACGCTCTTTGCCCCTTTCAAATCGCTCGCCAGCAGCGCCACTGCATACCCATCCCACTCAATGTTCAAATCATCCTGTAGCTCCCGCACCAGGTAGCGCGCATTCCCGCCGGAGAACCCATAGAGGCCGCCGGCATATCTCTCATAGTACACCAGGCTGGGCTCTTTAAATTCCGCCCCCCAGTCCCCATAGTGGGGCAGCCCTGCCAAACCCGGCGTGCTAAATACCGTCAGGTTCAAATTCTCCCGCAAGTTATACGGATGGCTATTCCCATTGTTTTTCCATGCAAAGGCACTGCCCATGGTAGCGGCAAAGTCGCTTGTTCCGCCCTTGGCAGTCATCTCGGCATAGGTCTTGTGGCATTTTTTAATGTTGTCTGCATCTACCATTTCGCCTAGATAATATGTATTTTCATAAGAATCAATTTTGTTTAAATAATTTTGTGTAAGAGGATAATAATTACTGCCATCTTTACTATTATAATGGCGCATCACTGAATAAGTGTAGTGCGCATCTGTCTTTCCTGTACCCAGGCACAGTCCTGCGGCATTTTGTGCTTTTTCCATGTCAATAAACCCGGCTGCATAGCAGTTGGTAAGGGTAACGCTACCCCCTGCATTTCCTACCAGCCCGGCAGGCGCATTCCCTGCCAGGTAGCAGTCCGCATAGGAGTTTGTAACCGTAACTCCGCCGGTGCAGCGCCCAATCAGCCCGCCCGCGCATGTGTCCCCCGAAACAGTCGTCGCCGCAAAGCAATTCTCTATTCTCCCAGAGGAAAATTCCCCCACCAACCCGCCTGCGGTAGAGCCGATGATTTTATACTGGTACTGGCTGCCTTCCTCGTCGCTGCCCAGCAGCTCCCGCAGGCTGCCGTCCTCTGCTTCCCAGTACACCCAGCAGTTGTCAAATTTGTTTCCGTCCCCAGCGCGCCCCACCAGCGCTCCCACCGGGTGAGCCTCCCCGTGCACCTCTGCATTCACCAGCCGCACCTGTTGATAAGTGGCATTTGCAGGGGAGCCGGAGAAAAGGCCCGCTGGTTTCCCATCAGCCTGCACAATATACAGGTCCCGAATCTCAAACCCCCCGCCGTCATAGGAACGGAGGTATTGATTCTCAATCGGTTTGAACTCATAACCTTCGTAGGTATCATTGCTCTTGCACCGGATGTCAGCAATCTGCTCTGCCTTGGGCTTGCTATCATCCGTAATTCCGGCGCTCTCCGTCAAATTCTGCAAGTGCCGCAGGTACTTTAGATAGGCTGTATCCCCCGTGCTCCCCTCTGCAAAGAGCGTGTTATTCGTGTCAGAAGCAGGGGCAGCGGCACTAAATTTCCCCGACTTAGAAGAAACATTGGCCGTAACCGTAAAGTCCCCACCCAATTTAGTCACTGTGCCAGCGAGATAGCAAAAAGCGTATTTTTCCTCCCCCTGCTCATTTACCAGTTCATCCAATATCCAAGTATATCTATATTTTTTATACTCCCCTTGTTCAATAGGGCCCTCTTTTTTTAATCTCCCCTTATTTTTATCGCTCAGGTTTAACATATTAACTGTAGAACTTTTATAATTTAGTTTTACATCCTGGACAACGTCATTCTCCCAGTCTGCGTCCTTATCCACCTCAAAAATCACTTCGAGCCACAGCCGCTCTTCATTGTGAATCATCAAGGTAACCTTCGGTTTCTTCAGCAGATCCACCGGTGCGCGCTCCGCCATCCCGCCGCCGTAGTGTCCCAGCATGGGCTCCAGCTTCATCCTCTCATCCCGGCTGGCCTGGGTCCACTGGATATAAAACGCCGCAAAGCCAGAATCCACCAGCGTATCAATCGGCTGCTCGGCATAAAATACATCCGTCACGCACCCGCTCACCGGCTCATAGACGATGTAGTAATGGCGTTCCCGCAGCGTGGGGTCAATGCTGCCCGCCGGCACCAGCTTATCGATAGCCGCATCGTGGCTTGCTATGTAGTAAAGGTCGGTTTCCCCCGGTGCATCCAGGGCCACCGTCTCCACGCCTGCCGCAAATTGGTTATCGGGCTTTACCACTGTCTTTTCCAGCTGCCCCCCGTTGTCCAGCAGGACAGCGCGGTTCTCGGCGGCCAGGTAGATTTCTCTGGCGGCGTTATCCAGCTCCACAATTTTGAGCATCCGCACATAGCGTCCCACAGCCACTGAGGCAATCCCCAGCAAAATCACCAGCAGGGCCGTCACGGCCAGTATTTCCACCAGGGTAAAGCCCTGGTTATGTCTGTTTCTCATGCTAGTTTTCATTTTGATTCCCTCAATGTTCCCTTTTGCAAAGGTTAGTGTAGTTTTTTAAAAATATTATTATATATCCTATTAGGATATATATCACATTTTATCATATTTGAAGCAGGGATACAATAACAATGGGCAACTTTTTCACAGACATCATGAATTGGACAACGAAGCGAGGTGGAGCAATGGAGCTAGATTACCAGGCGATTGGGATAAGGATACGGCGTCTGCGCAAGGCCAAAAGCCTAACGCAGCAGACACTGGCAGAGATTTCAGGCCAAGAGCCCTCCAATATTTCCCATATAGAACGTGGCGCCACCAAGTTAAGCCTGCCCACCCTGGTGAATATCGCCAATGCCCTGGGGGTAACAGTGGACGAGCTGCTGTGCGACAGTTTGCCTGCCACAAAATCGGTCTACGAAGAGGAGCTGGCACAGCTTCTCTCCGACTGCACCCACGGCGAGCGGAAAGTCATCATCGAGACCGTCCGCGCCCTGAAACACAACCTAAAGAAACTCTCCTCCAGCCTTTAGCTACCCATTTTGGGAGCGCGGCGGGCCGCTTTCCCCAGTTTCCCCTCCTTGACAAACCCATCCGGGATGTGCTATCTTCAGAGATGAAATCACGTCCTATATTATAGCAGAACAGTCTCAATTCATGGCCTTCTGCGCAAAAAAGGGGTGTTTTTGTGCAGAATTTGCACAGGAAAGGGGAGTTTCCATGCTGCGGATAGCCTTGTGCGACGACAACCCGGCGCAGTGTTCCCTCCTCTGTCAAATGATGAAGGATTTTGCTCAGCAGCGCCCCCAACTGGCGGTAAAGCTGTCCGTCTTTTCCTCCCCCTGGGAACTCCTGGTGGCAGAGGAAGAAACCCCCTTCCACATCTGCCTGCTGGATGTTGTGATGCCGGAACTTTCCGGCATCCAGCTTGGTTCCAAGCTGCGGGATTTAGGCAGCCGCGCCGCTATTATCTATCTCACCGTCTCCCCCGAATACGCCCTGGATTCCTATGAGGTGGAGGCCTTTCACTATCTCATCAAGCCTGTGGGGCCCGCCCGGCTCTTCTCCGTGCTGGATAAAGCCGTGCAGTCGCTGGAAAAGCGGCGGGCCGCCTGCATCACCGTGAAGACCAGGGCAGGCCTTTCCCTGGCCCCCTTGGATCAAATTGTCTATGTGGAGCTCTCTGGCCGCACCGCCCGCTATCACCTGTCCGGCGGCGCCTGCCTGGAGAGCGTAACCCTGCGCGGCTCCTTCCAGGAGGAGACCGTCCCCCTGCTGGCGCACGCCCGCTTTTTCCCCTGCGGGGCCAGCTTTGTAGTCAACCTCTTCTATGTCACTGCCGTGGAGAAAAAGTTCCTTCTCCTGGACGGCGGCAGGCAGGTTCCCCTGCCCCGTGGCCTTGCCGCCCAAGCCCGGCAGCGCTGGAGCGATTTCTGGCTGGACAGCCCGGGCGCCCCAGCCCCCTTCCCGGATTAAGCGCATCTTCTATACGATTTTGCGCTCCTCCGCGGCCGATGCGCCGGTGTTAAGACACCCGCTCGCGCCGCTTTTCTTTTTGCGCCTTCATCACATCCAGCCCCATGCGGATGAGCTGCCGGTACATCTCGGAATAGGGCCTGTCGTAAAACAATTCCCGTTTCACCATGGCGGCGTCCGCTTCCACATCCTCCGGCACTGTGAGCATAAACCGCTTCTTTTTCACAGCCATCTCTCCCCCTCCTTTCTGGTGGTTTGGTGATTCACTGGTTATATTATAGTGGTTAGGTGGTTCACTTGTCAATGGGTAAGCCCCATTTTTTGCAAGGCCAGTTTTCACCTCTTGCACATCTGGTTCACTGATGATATAATAAAGAGCAGAAAAACCATACCCGCGGCGGCGCCAAAATGCGGGTTTGCAACGGCCTGGCGCCCCTTTGGCCCGCTGCGCTATTCCACATCGCCGGAGGTGATACAATGGCAACTGAAAAGCCCCGATACTCCATTACCTTAGACGAAGAGATGTTCAAAGAGGTGGAGGATTTCCGCTTCGAGCACCGTTACCAAACCCGCAACCAGGCCACGATTGAGCTCATCCGCCTAGGGCTTGCCGAAATCAAGCGGCAGCAGCAGGCGCACAAGGAGAGCTAACCCCCATCCGCCGTTTTCCCCTCCCCACACCGAAAGGAGCGATTTTCCATGCCCGTCCTCAGGGACATCTCTTTTCTCTGGTCCATGTTCCATGTAATTCTCATTTTCCTGCTCTTTTTTGAGCCCCGCTATTCCTGGCGCACCACCTTTCTCGCCGGCCTGGCAGGGGGCGGCACGCTGTTGGTCGTCAATGTAATGGCCATGTTCTGGTTTGGCCACGGCATCATCATGAACATCGCCTTTTTCACCTGTACCATCCCCACCCTCATCCTGTTTTTCATCCTCTCCCGCTTCCGGGACGGCCGCTTTTTCTTTCTCTTCTGCCTGTGCGATACCTCCTGTTTCTGGCTGCTCCAGCTCACCAATTTCCTCGACCGCCTCGCCGGGGACACCTATGTGGTGCTCCTCATCAGCCGCCTGCTGCTTTTCCCTGTGACGGAGCTCCTCATCTGGCGTTATCTGCGCGCCCCCTATCTGGTGCTGCAAAGGGAGCTGGGCCATGGCTGGTGGCTCTTTGCCGCCATCGGTGCCACCTACTACCTTCTCATGCTCTTCACCTCCGTGCCGGTGGATACCCCCATGCCCGGCCCGGCCGGCCTGGCCCGCATCTTCCTGGTGCTCCTCCTTATGCCCCTCACCTATACCACCATCCTCCACTCCCTCTGGGGGCAAATGAAGTTCTACGAAAACCTCCGCCAGATGGACTTGCAGCGCCGGGACTACAATACCCTGCGCCAGAAAATGGAGCTGGGCCGCCTCTACCGCCACGACATGCGCCACCATCTGCTGGCCTTAGAGGGGATGCTGCAAAAACAGGACAGCAGCACCGCCCTGGCGTATATCCAGGAGCTGGACGGCCGGATGTCCAGCCTTGTCCAGCGGGATTGGTGCGAGCATGCGGCAGTGAACTCCGTCCTGGCCGCCTACCTGGCCCAGGCCGAGGAGGCGGGCCTTGCCACAGAGGCCCAGGTGCGCCTCCCCGCCCAAGTGCCCCACAGCGAGATGGATTTGTGCATTGTCCTCTCCAACGCCCTGGAAAACGCCATCCTAGCCTGCCGGGAAATCCCCGAAGGCCCCCGCCAAATCCGCCTCTCCCTCTCCCTCACCGAAAACCAGCGCCTCACAATCGAGGTGGAGAACTCCTGCCCCACCCCGGTGGAGTTTGGCGCCGACGGCCTGCCCCTTCGTTCCACCCGGGAAAAATCTCCCTTCTCTGAGGAGCACGGCCTGGGCCTGCGCAGCGTCAAAGCCATTGTGGAGCAGTGCGGCGGCCTGCTGCGCTGCTCCTGGGAAGAGGGCACCTTCACCTTCCGCGCCGTCCTCTTCCCCGCCCCCCAGCCCTCCCCCGGCAGGCAAGCCGCCCGTCTCAAGCCCTGGGGCCAATAATCCCCCCTGAAAAAGGCCTGGAACCCCAAACAGGGTTCCAGGCCTTTTTCAGCTCCCGGCGCTGTCTCATAAATCAAGTTATCTCCTCCCCTAATAAAAGATTGGCTCAATAATTTTTATATCTTTCGCTAAAAAATATAGTAAATTCAAATAATTTAATTTTCAGAAGTATACTACGTGGAAGTTCGTTTCACTTTGGGATAAGATTTTCTATAGAATATGTCGAAAATGGAGGTCTTCTCAAATGAAACAGTATAAGCCGATATTGCGGGGGATTTTGGCCGAATATGCCGACACATTTCGGAGAACCAACCACCTCACCCAAGAGGAGATGGCCGAGCGCCTGCGCATCACCAGCCGGGCCTATGGGGATTTAGAGCGTGGGAAATACTGCTTTTCCACCCCTGCCCTGCTCTTTCTCCTGCTTCTGCTCAACAGCGACGAAGTAACCCAGCTCTTGGAGACTGTGCGGGAAGTCGTCGTCTCCTCAGAGCCTTCCTCCGAGGAACACTAAAAGCAGGCGGGGTTGGTGGCCCCGTCTGTTTTCTTTCTGCTTCCCCAGATAGGTCTTGTATTCCCTGGGAGAATCTGGTACACTGTGAGTAGAAAATAAAGGGGCAAAACCGGGGAAAACTGACCCCGAAGGGAAAGAAGGTTGGAACTTGGCACTGAATAAGCCCATGCAGCTGGCGCTCAAGCTGCTCTCCCCTGACATTGATATGAAAAAGGTTTACAAGCTCCACCGCCGGGCACTGAGCCTAAAAGAGCCTCATGTCCTGCGGTTTTTCTATGAGATGTGGGACCACAAGGTCCTAAATGGCGACCGGGAGGTCTTGGTGCGCCTCTATCCCCCTGGGGAGGAAAAGCGCAGCGGCCTGCTGCTGTTTTTCCACGGCGGCGGCTGGGTGGTGGAGAACATCAACACCTACAACCGGGTCTGCCTCAACCTGGCCCGCCACATGGGCTGCCGGGTGGCCTCGGTGGAGTATAGCCTAGCCCCCGAAACCCCCTTCCCCGGCGGCCTGGAGGACTGTTATGCCGTTGCCAGGGAAATCCTCCACCACCCCGAGCTCTTTGGCCTCTCCACTCAGGAAATCACCCTCATCGGCGACAGCGCCGGGGGCAACCTGGCCGCCGCCCTTTCCCTGCTGGCCAGGGACCGGGGGGAGTTCACCATCCCCCGGCAGATTCTCCTCTACCCCGCGGTCTACGACGACCACAACGAGGCCACTTCCCCCTTTGATTCGGTGCGGGAAAACGGCGAGGGGTATCTCCTCACCTCCCGCCGCATTGAGGACTATATGTCCCTCTATCTCCCCGACCCTGCACAGCGCAAGAACCCCTATGTGGCCCCCCTCTATGCCCCGGACCTCTCCCGCCAGCCCAATACCCTGCTCATCACAGCGGAGTACGACCCCCTGCGGGACGAGGGCGAGGCCTATGCCGAGGCCCTCAGGAAGGCGGGCAACCAGGTAACTTCCTATCGGATGCCCGACGCCCTCCACGGCTTTTTCAGCTTTGACCCCCATCTGCCCCACGTCAAAAAGGCCTATGAACTGATTGAGGCCTTTCTGGACGGCGCCCTGCCCGGGAAGGAGGAACCCCATTGCCAGTGAAAAAGACAGCCGCCTGGAGCAAGCTGGACAACGCGGCCAAGATTTTCCCCTCCACCCGGGAAAAATCCGACACCCGGGTCTTCCGCTTTGCCTGCGAGCTCTATGAGGAAATCAACCCGGCCGTTTTGCAGCGGGCAGTGGACCGGGCGGTGGCCAATTTCCCCAACTATCTCTGCGTCATCCGCAAGGGCGCCTTTTGGTACTACCTGGAACGGCGGGACCTGCACCCCACCGTCACCCCCGAGCAAAAGCGGGTGTGCGGCCCCATGGTGCAGGCCGACCAGAAAAAGCTGCTCTTCGAGGTGAGCTATTTCCGCCGCCGCATCAACCTGGAGATGTACCATGTCCTCTCCGACGGCACCGGCGCCATGCAGTTCCTCAAGGCCATTGTCACCTGTTACCTGAACGAGCGCCACGCCGGTGAGCTCCCCCACCCCGCGCCCATTTTAGAGCGGGATTCCAGCCTCTCCGAGCGCACCTCCGACAGCTTCCAAAAGTACTATGAGAAAAACAAAAAGGGCCGCCAAAGCCTGCTGCCCCCCAAGGCCTACCACCTCACCGGCGAAAAACTGCCGGAGGACCAGCTGCTGGCTATCGAGGGCTTTGTCTCGGTGAAAGAGGTGCTGCGGGCCGCCCACGCCTCCCAGGCCACCCTCACGGTCTATCTCACCGCCGTCTTTCTGGAGGCCATCCGCCGGGAGATGTCCCTCCAGGCCAGGAAAGACCCTGTGGTGCTGCGCATCCCGGTGAACCTCAGGCAGTTTTTCCCCTCGGAGACCGCCCGCAATTTCTTCGGCATAATTGAAGTGCAGTACGATTTTGGCCTGCGCAGCGGGGAATTCCCCGACATCTTGGAGCAGGTGGCAAGGGCATTTGCCCAGGAGCTCACCCCCGACCAGCTCTCCCTGCGGATGAACGCCCTCTCCGCCATGGAGCACAACCCCTTTATCCGCATCGCCCCCCTGCCCGTCAAAAATATCGCCCTCCGCCTGGCCCGCCACATGAGCGACGTGGGGGAGACCGCTGTGATTTCCAACGTGGGGAGGGTCACCATGCCCCCCGAGCTCACCCCCTATATCCGCTCCTTCCACGTGTTGGCCAGCACCAAGAAGCTCCAGCTCTGCGTCTGCTCCTTTGGCGACCGGCTCCAGCTGGGCTTCACCTCTGCCTTCACCAGCACCGGCCTGCAGCGCCAGTTCCTGGCTGTGCTGGCCGAGCAGGGCATCCAGGCCCAGGTGGCCTCCAACGGTTTCTTTCCCGCCCAAACACCCGCAGCCGGAAAGGGGGATTAGCCATGCAGTATTGTGAAAAGTGTAGAGCCCAAATCCTGGGGGAAAAGCAGATGTGCCCCCTGTGCCAGGGGGAGCTCTCCGGCACCCCGGAACGGGAGACCGAGGCCTATCCCCAAGTCCCCGACCCCAAATACAGCGCAGGCTTCCTGCTGCGCCTCATCAGCTTTGCCGCCATCGTCGCCATTGTGGTGAGCTTCACGGTAAACTGGCTGGTGCCCACCCAGGTGATGTGGTGCTGGTTTGTCATCGGCGGCGTGATCTGCGCCTGGATTACCGCCTCAGTGGGGATTGTCAAGCGGCGCAACGTGCTGAAAAACATCAGCTGGCAGGTGGTTTTGGTCTCCCTCCTGGCCGTAGGGTGGGATTACTGCACCACCTGGCGGGGCTGGTCGCTGGACTATGCCATCCCCGGCATCTGCTTTGCCGCCATGGTGGCTATGACCTTCTTCTCCAAGCTGACAAAGCTCCCCGTAGAGGAATACCTCGTCTACCTCATCCTCTGCGCCCTCTACAGCCTCCTCCCCCTGATTTTCCTCCTCACCGGCTCCCTGCGGGTGGTGTACCCCTCTGCCATCTGTGTGGCCCTCAGCGTCATTTCCGCCGCCGCCATCCTCATCTTTGAGTGGCAAAACGCCAGGGAAGAGCTGCGCAAAAAGTTCCATCTCTAACAAAAATCCCTGCCGCCCCAAACCGGGCAGCAGGGATTTCCCTTTTTCCTACGCCGCGTTCTCCTGCGCAGCCGCAGTAATCACCTTCTCCCGCTTCCCCCGGGCGGGGGCCAGCGCAAACCCCATTGCCAGCGCCGTCGTCACCAAGTCCGAGATGGGCTGGGTGTAAATCATGCCCTCCACCTGGAAAAAGTGGTTGAGCAGCACCATCAGCGGGAAGAAGACCAGGAACTGCCGTCCCAGGTTCACCACCATGGCCCCAAAGTTTTTCCCCGTGGCCTGCAAATAACTCAGCAGCAGCATTTGCAGCCCCAGGAACGGCGTGCTGACAAGGAACGCCTTCACGCACCGCTCCCCGATGGCAATGACCTCCGGCTCGCCGGTAAACAGCCGCACAAACCATTCCCCGCCCAAGAGGAAGAACGCGCTTGCCAGCAGGCACAGCCCCGTGCTCATCCCGATGCCCCAGAAGAGCCCTTTCCTCAGCCGCTCCTTGGCCCCCTTCCCGTAGTTATAGCCCAGGAAGGGCTGCACCCCCATGGAGATGCCCATCACTAGCATCACCACCACACTGTAGGCCTTCCCCGCGATGTTGCTGGCCGTCATGGTCTGCACGGAATACCCCATGCAAAAGCTGTTGGCAAAGAGCATTGCCACCCCCATGGCCGCCTGCCCCAAGAAAGAGGGCGCCCCCAGCGCCAGCATATCCTTCAGGCTCTCCCGTTCTGGCCTAAAATCCCTGGGCGAGATGGAGACTGCCGCCGCTTTCCTGCGGATGGTAACGATGAAATAGAGGAGCGAAGCCCCGTTCCCCAGCACCGTGGCAACCGCCGCCCCCGCAATCCCCATATCAAGGGCGAGAATCAGCAGCGGGTCCAGTGCGATGTTCAGCACAACCCCCAGCGCACTGCCAAAGGCCGCCTGCTTGGCCGCGCCCTCGGTGCGCAGCAGCGCCTGCATGGCCCCCTGGGCGTGGGCGAGCACCGTCCCCGCCAGCACAATGGTAAGGTAAGTCCTGGTGGGCCCGTAGGTGGCCCCGGTGGCCGAAATCGCTTTCAGAATAGGGGCGATGGCGATGAGCGCCCCAATCGAGGCAGCCGCCCCAATCGCCGCCGTCAGGTAGAGGGAAACCGCGCTGGCCCGCCGGGCCGATTCCCGCTTCCCCTGGCCCAGCAGCCGGGAAATCACCGCCGGGGCCCCGCCCCCAAAGAGCTGCGCCAGCCCGCCCGTCACCATTGTCACCGGCATCGTCAGCGATACTGCCGCCAGCTGCACATAGTCGCCCATCATCCCCACGAAAAAGGTATCCGTGATGTTGTAAATCAAGTGCACCAGCATCCCCAGCATGGTGGGGATTGCCAGCGAGAGCAGCGCCTTCCCCACCGGGGCCTGCTCCATCACCCAGAGATTGTCCTGCTTCCTTTTCATGTCAAGTCCTCCCTTTCTCTTCTATCAGATGTACCCCTATTTTTTCCTCCAAGGCGTTGTCTTTTCTCTGGTTTTATGGTACTCTAAAGGGAGAAAAAGGGCAACCATCAGTGCCTTTCGCCCCTGACGGGAAACCCACAAACCTGCCTCACCCTGTTGCCCTGGGGACAGCAGGGCAACAAATTGACGGGGGACAATCGTATGGAAAACCGCAAAACCCAGTACACCAAATCCGTTATCCGGGAGAGTTTCCTGTCCCTGCTGCGGGAAAAGCCGGTGGAGAAAATCACAGTCACAGAGCTCTGCGCCAAGGCCGATATCAACCGTTCCACCTTCTACGCCCACTATTTAGACGTCTACGATTTAAAGGAACAGCTGGAGCAGGGCTTTTTCCAGGAGATTGGCTCCCTGTTCCAGGTCAAGCAGTGGGACAACTTCATGCTGGAGATGATGCGCGTCCTGCAAAAAAATGCGGATTTCTGCCAGTCCCTCTTTGGGAAATACGGCAACCATGAGTTTATGTACCACTGTGTCTCCTCCTGGCTGGATATGTCCGGTGCCTGCAAATCCCCGGACGACCACTGGCGTATGCTCTTTATCACCAGCGGCGCGGCTGCTGTCACCGGCAATTGGATTCAAGGCGGTATGAAGGAGTCCCCGGAGGAAATCGCCCATATCCTCAACTGCCTGTGCGACAACGCAGGCAAAACCACGTTTTAGCCCTGAAAGGAGAAAATGCCATGCCCCGCTATGCCATCTTGGCCCATCCTGGCCACAACCGGGTGTATTTTGAGCAGTCCCAGAGCTTTTGGCTGGCCGAGCTTGCCCTGCTGGGGCAGGCCCTCTCTTCCCCGCCCGAGGAGACGGAAATCCGCTCCTTCGGCGGCATCCCCTACATCGCCTTTTCCAGCGCCCCCCTCACCGGGAAGGACCTTTCCCTTCTCTCCCGCCTCTCCTTCTGCTACGCCCTCTTCTCCCTGGGGGAGACCTCCCGGGGAGAAGCCTGCCTGCTCCCCCTGTCCAAATCTCCCCCCTTCTTGGAGGACAGCCTCAGCGCCATGCTCAAATACACCGGCAAGACCAATGAGCTCTTCACCCGGATGCTGGTGGGCGTCGCCGCCGCCACCTCCGCCTTTGACCCCCTGGAAAAGCTCTCCCTCTTAGACCCGGTGGCGGGCAAGGGCACCACCCTCTTCGAGGCCCTCCAAGCCGGCTACGACGCGGCAGGCATTGAAATCGGCGACAAAGTGGTGGCCGAGACCTACCACTTCTTCAAGCGCTATCTGGAAACCGCCCGCTACAAGCACGCCGCGTCCTCCCAGCGGGTCAGCGGCCCTGCCCGCAGCTTCACCGCCCTGAAATACGACCTCTCCTTTGCCAAGACCAAGGAGGAGTATGCCGCCAAGGGCTCCCTCCACACCCTGGAGCTGGTGGCCGGGGATTCCCGCCACGCCCCCCAGTTCTTCCCCAAGAACCGCTTCCACCTCATTGTGGGTGATTTGCCCTACGGCGTCCAGCACGGCAATGTCACCGCCGAAAAGCAGAGCAGCCTCACCCGCAGCCCTGCGGCCCTGCTGGAGGCCTGTCTCCCCGGCTGGGTACGGGTGCTGCGCCCCGGCGGCGCGCTGGCCCTCTCCTGGAACGTCTTTGTCCTCCCCAAGGAGCAGATGCGCCAGCTCCTCTCCTCCGCCGGCCTCACCGTCCAAACCGGCGGCCCCTACGACCGGTTTGAGCACCGGGTGGACCAGGCCATCAAGCGGGACATCGTGGTGGCAGTGAAGTAGCTTTTGCAAGTTGAAAGTCAAAATCCTGCAAAACAAGCCCCCGGCGCAGCCGCGCCGGGGGCTTCCCCTTTATGCCGTCTTTTCCGTATAGTACTGCGCCTGTGCGTGCCAGAGTTCAGCGTATTTCCCGCCCTCTTGCGCCAGCAGCTCCTCGTGGGTGCCAACCTGTACAATTTTGCCCTGTTCAAACACCGCAATCTTGTCGCAGAACCGGCAGGAGGAGAGCCGGTGGCTAATGTAGATGGCGGTCTTATCCCCCACGATTTCGTCAAATTTCCCGTAGATTTCCGCCTCGGCCACAGGGTCTAAGGCGGCGGTGGGTTCGTCCAGGATGATAAAGGGGGCGTCCTTGTAAAGTGCTCTGGCCAGGGCGATTTTCTGCGCCTCCCCGCCGGAGACGTTGACCCCCTCCTCGTCAAAGTCCTTGTACAGCGGGGTATCCAGCCCTCTTGGCATCCCGGCATAGCGCTCCCCAAAGCCCACCTCGTTTAGCAGCCGCTCGGCCTTCTCCCCGTCCCACGCTTCCGCGGAGGCCACGTTGTTCCCCAGCGGCAGGGCCAGCAGCTTGTAGTCCTGGAACACCACCGAGAACAAATCCAGATACTGCCGGTAGTCGTATTTCCGCAGGTTAAAATCGTTCATGAAAATCTCCCCCGCCGTGGGGTCATAGAGCCTGCACAGCAGCTTGATAAACGTGGTCTTGCCCGAGCCGTTTTCCCCCACCACTGCCAGCCTCTCCCCCACCTTCAGGGTCAGGTTGATGTTTTGCAGCGCGTCCTGCTCTGTCCCCGGGTAACGGAAGCTCACATTTTTAAACTCAATATCAAATTTCTTGTCGCTGCGTTTCTCCACCGAAAGGCTGCCCTGGTACATGTCGTTTTTGATGTCGAAGTAGTCCAGGTACACCTGTAAGAAGGGCTCGTTGCTCTTGCAGTACGGGCCGCAGAGCAGCAGCTTGCGGATACTGTCGCACATCCGGTTCAGATAACCCACATACTTGATGACGCTCCCCACCGGGAAAGCGCCCAGTACGCAGTAGAAAATCACAAGCAGATAGGAGCACAGCTCCGAGAGCTTCTCAGTGAGCAGCACCGGGGTATACGCTTTCAGGGCTAAGCCGCTTCCCTCCCGTGTGGCTTTCAGGTGCATCCGCGCCATCGATTCGTAAATCCCCTTCAGGATTTCCTGCTGCTTATAAATGCGATTATCCATGTTATTGGCCCTTTGGCCTCTTGTAAGCCGGTTTTCTTTCAGCATTATGTCGCTTATCTTTTCACTCGCCATGGCAGAAATCTTGCTTTGGCGCGACTGGGCCGCTAGGTTTATCACCCTTATGACCACCAGCGCCGCCAAAAGCAGCAGCCCTGTCCATTGAAACCCGGCAGCCGCCAGGAAGGAAATCATCTCCGCAAACAGCACCAGAGAAAAGCCGATATTTATGATTCCTCCAAAGAGAAAGGCGAGGAAGGGCCGTTCCAAAAAACCGACACCGTAGTTATCGATATAAGAGTTCTCAATAATCCGCCTGCGATGCCGGCGCACTTCCGGGTTTTCCAGCTGGTCGTAGTCCAGGGAGAGGGTTTTTGCGTTAAAAGCCGCCGCCTCGTTGTTTTTGAGCAGGGTGTGCTGGGTCTCGGCCTCCCGTTTCAGCGCCGCGCCCAGGATGCGGATGAGCAGATTCCCCACCAGGGTCATGCCGATTAAGAGGTACAGCTCCCTCCCCCGCCGTCCCTGGTAGAGGGCGGTAACAATCTCGGAGGACATCCACAAGGTAAAATAGGGGGCGGCGTTCTCAAAGAAAATCTGTAAAAACATCAGGGGAAAATACTTGGGGTTAAAGGAATGGTAGAGCTTAAAGGCCCTCCAGGTTGTGCTCTCCTTCTTACGCATTTACAGTCCCCTCCTTGTAGTATTTGCTCTGCACGCCAAAGAGATAGGCGTATTGCCCCCCCAGCGCCATCAGTTCCTCATGGGTGCCGCTCTCGGCAATCACGCCGTTTTCCAGCAGCACAATCCGGTCGCAGAACCGGGTAGAGGCAAAGCGGTGGGAGATATACAGGGAGGTCTTGCCCCTTGTCAGCTCCCGGTACTGTAGGTACAGCTTGTTCTCCGCAATGGGGTCCAGCGCGGCGGTGGGCTCGTCCAGCACCAGGAGGGGCCCGTTTTTGTAGATAGCCCTTGCCAGCAGCAGCCTCTGCATCTCCCCGCCAGAGAAATCCACTCCGTCGTCGTAGATGCCCTTCATCAGATGGGTATCCATCCCGTTTGGCAGGCGCTCCACCTTATCCCAAAGCCCCGCCTTCCGCAGCGCCGCCTCCGCGTCCTCCCGCACTGTGGGCCGCTCCGGGTCTGCGCTGGCAACAAATTCCCAAATGGGGAAGGCCAGCGCCGTCACCTCCTGGAACACAGCGGAAATCAGGGTGTAATATTCCCCAATGTTATATTCGTCTATCCGCTTCCCGTCCACCAGGATTTCCCCCTTGGTAGGGGCATAGAGCCCGCAGAGCAGCTTCACCAGCGTGGTCTTCCCCGCACCGTTGAGCCCCACCAGGGCAATGCTCTCCCCCGGCTCCATCACCAGGTTCAGCCCCTTGAGCGTGTATCCCTCCGCCCCCGCATATTTGTACCACACGTCTTTAAACTCCACCTTCACCGCCCCCGCCGGCAGCGGGCAGCCCGCCCCGTGGTTAAAGTGGTTGGGATAGGCTTCCCAGCTGCGGTAGTAGCCGATTTTGTCCGCCTGTGCCGCCAGCGCGGCCATATCCCCCATAATCCCGGTGAGAAAGGCCGCAATGCTCCCCACTACACCGAAGTAAAACACAAAGTCCCCCACGCCGATGCTGCCCCCCGCCAGCAGGGCAATCAGGAAGACATAGGCTGCCCCATCCTGCACCAACGTCATTAGGCCGGAGAGCATCGCCGCCCATACGCCCCGCAAGCTGCACTTTTTCTCCCACAGTAAAACATAGGCCTGGTAATCCCGCATCATCTTCCCCAGCCAGCCCTCCAGCCCGTAGAGCTTGATGTCCTTTGCCAGCGGGAAATCCTCCGAGAGATTTTGCAGGTACTCGATTTTGCGGTTCTCCTTTTCCCACTGGTGCTTGTGCTTCTCGTAATAGGTTGCCTGCCAACGGGTGGTAAAATAGGAAAACACCGAAACCGCCGCCACAACCACAAACAGCAGCGGATGCAGCACCGCCAGCAGCGAGGCATAGGCGACGACCCCCAGCGTGTGAATCAGCGCCTGGGTCACATCCTGCCAGATAAATTCCAGGGAGCATCTGCCTTGGCAGGCGTCCTGCCTGGCATAACCTGAAATCTCCCGGTAGTCCTGTTTTTCCAGGTTTTCATAGTCCGTTTCATACTCCAGTTGGCCCAAATACATATCCTGTATTAAGGTAGTAAAATAGTACAACCAGCCCCAGGGCTTTTCCAGCAAATAATTTTGCAGGATGCTCAGCAGCGCAATCCCCATTCCCAGCCCGAGGCACACCCCTGCCAGCTGGGCAAACCCCTCCCCCGCGCCGATACCGTCCAGCAGCACCTTGGGGAAATAGGCCTGTACCAGCGGCAGCACCACCGCCACCGGCACCGAGGCAAAGACAAAGCAGACGAATTTCCTGTCCATCCTCCAAAGCCCCTTCATGGCCCAGACAATGCTGCCCGCCTTATTGTACTTCCGCCCCGCCGCCGGGGCCTTCTCTTTCGTGTTCATCCCTTCATCACCTCTAGCGGCAGTATAACACAACCAAAAAGAAAAAGCGCAAATTGATACCAAATGCTCAAAATTTGATGTCAACTGCACTTTTTCATTTTTCTGAGGTTCCCGCCCCTTCGGGGCACGCGCGCAAAGTGCGCGCTGGCGTCCATCTTTAAAGCAAGGTGGGCCGCTTAAGCAGGGGCGTCCTTCCCAGCGCGGGTCTATCGCGCTGTAGGCGAACCAAAAGTTCCGGGCCAACGAAGCTGGCCTGGCAAGAATCGCCTTGCGATTCTTGAAAGTCAAGCCATAGGCTTGACTTTGTTGAGGGGCAAAGCCCTGGTCGCTCGCCGCAGCGAGCGAAACACCTCTAAAACCCAAAACAGCGGCGCATTATTAACAGCCCATGCAAGCACCCAGCCAACAGCGCCGCCCCCACCCAGCCCCCTCTGTCGGTATCACACATCTCGCCCACGGCCGCCTTTGCCGCCAGGCAAACAGGCCCGCCCCCTACTGCGGCAATAAAACCTCGGTAGAAAAAGCCCCATCCTCCGAGGCCCGCTTGATGCGCCCGCCGTACTTCTGCACCACCCGGTCAACCCGCCCCAGCCCAAAGCCGTGCCCCTCCCCCTTGGTGGAGAAAAAGCCCTTTTTCTTCTGCCCCCCGGCGGTATTCATCAGCGAGAGATAGAGGTAATTCCCCTTCATCTCCATGTAAAGCCGGATAAGCCGCTGCTCCTGCGGCAGCTCCATGCAGGCATCCATGGCGTTGTCCAGCAGGTTGCCGATGACAACGCACAAATCCAGCTCCGAAATCGTCAGCGATACCGGTATCTGCGCCTCCACCTTCACACGGATATTCCGCTCCATCGCCAGCGAGAGCTTGCTGTTCAAAACCGCGTCCGCCATCCGGTTCCCGGTGCGGATAACCGTCTCCACATTGGTCAAATCCTCGTCCAGCATATCCAGGTATTTCTCGATTTCCCCATACTCCCCGTTGGCAGCGTGCACCTTCATGGCCTGGATATGGTGCCGGTAGTCGTGCCGCCAGCCCCGCATCTTGGTATATAGGTTCTCGGCCTCCAGGTAATACTTCTGCATCAGCTCTATCTCAAAGGCTGCCACCCGCTTGGCAACCAGCCGGTCAAAAAGCACCCTTTTCTCCCCCTTTTACAGGTATTTCACCAGGGCGTCATGTACCTGGTCATACATCCCCCGGCTCATAGGCACTGTATCGCCGTTTAACATGGTAATCTCCCGCCGGGTAATCTTTTTCACGTATTTTAACCCCACCACAAAGGAGCGGTGCACCTTGAGGAACGTGTCGTCCAGCTGCGCCGCAAACTTTGCCAGCGCCATCCGCACCCGGTAGCTGTCCCGCACCGTGTGCACCAAAATATATACGTTTTCCGCCTCCACATAGGTGATGTCCGCCAAAGAGACCTTGATGTCCGCCTCCGCCGTGGCCAGCAGCACCGCGCGCTGTCTTGTGCGCAGGTTGTCCGCCGCCTTGTCCAGCACCGGGAACAGCTTCCCCTCATCTACCGGCTTAATCAGGTAGTGCAGCGCCGACACGTCAAATCCATCGCTGAAATAGTCGTAGTACCCGGTGACAAAGACAATCTGCACCCCCGCGTTTTCCTCCCGCACCGCCTTTGCCAGCTGGATTCCGCTGGTGCCCGGCATCTCAACATCCAGCAGCAGGATGTCAAAGTCCCTCTCCTGCGCATAGTCAAAGAGGAAGCTGCCAGCCTCCCCATATTGCCTCAGCTCCACCAAATAGCGGTTTTTCCCCGCCCAGGCCGTCACCAGTCCCTGTAAATAGTCCCGCTGCCCCGCCTCGTCGTCGCAAATCCCAATTTTATACCTCATCGCTTCACCGCCTCATGGAATGGGGTTTACGTGCTTTATCTCTATTATACCGTCCTCCAGCAGATTTGGCAATGGGGACAGCCCCCTGGCAACATTTTTAGAAAAAGCCCTTGACAAACCGGGAAAGCCTGCTATAATAATTCCAAGGAAATTGATTTTCCCAAGATAAACCGGCGAGGGAGAGTAAGTACTCCCTGTATCCTCTGACCTAGAGAGCCGCAGGCGGTGAAATTGCGGCACAGAGAGCAGGGACGAATGGACTCCTGAGGGCAAGCCGAATCGATTGGTTTCGTAGTAGGTGCGCCGGAGCAGAAGCTCCGTTATCAAACTTCGGCATATCACTGGTATGCGCAGAGCGGGCGTGAATCACGCCAAGCCGGGTGGCACCGCAGAAGCTATCACCGCTTCTGTCCCTGCAAGAATTTGTGGGGACAGGGGCGTTTTCTTTTCCCCATTTCCCCACCATCTTTTGGAAAGGCAGGAATACACGATGTCTGAGAACAAAATCCCCTACAAAATCTATCTGGAAGAACAGGAAATGCCCAAGCAGTGGTACAACGTGCGGGCAGATATGAAAAATAAACCTGCACCCCTTTTAAACCCCGCCACTTTGCAGCCCATGACCGCCGCCGAGCTGGAGGGCGTCTTCTGCCGGGAACTGGTGGAGCAGGAGCTGGACAACGACCACCGCTACATCGATATCCCCGAGGAAATCCAGGAATACTACAAGATGTACCGTCCCTCCCCCCTGATGCGGGCCTAT
Organism: Oscillospiraceae bacterium; assembly: GCA_022791315.1. Taxonomy (GTDB): domain Bacteria; phylum Bacillota; class Clostridia; order Oscillospirales; family Ruminococcaceae; genus JAAVYW01. The sequence goes on from JAAVYW010000061.1 coordinate 99,721, forward strand.
CGCCTGGAAAAACACCTGGGCACCCCCGCCAAAATCTACTATAAATTTGAGGGCAACAACACCAGCGGCAGCCACAAGCTGAATTCCGCCATCGCCCAGGCCTACTATGCCAAAACGCAGGGCTTAAAGGGCGTCACCACCGAGACCGGCGCAGGGCAGTGGGGTACAGCGCTCTCCATGGCCTGCTCCTATTTCGGGTTGGACTGCAAGGTCTTCATGGTAAAGGTCTCCTATGAGCAAAAGCCCTTCCGCCGGGAAGTGATGCGCACCTATGGCGCAAATGTGACCCCCTCCCCCTCCACCACCACAAAGGTGGGCCGCAAAATCCTGGAGGACCACCCCGGCACTTCCGGTTCCCTGGGCTGCGCCATCTCCGAGGCGGTGGAGGTGGCCCTGGGCAGCGAGGGCTATCGCTACGTTCTGGGCAGCGTGCTCTCCCAGGTGCTGCTGCACCAGTCCATCATCGGTGTGGAGACCAAAGCAGCCCTGGACAAATACGGCATTGTCCCCGATGTCATCATCGGCTGCGCCGGCGGCGGTTCCAATTTGGGCGGCCTCATCTCCCCCTTTATGGGAGAGAAGCTGCGGGGCGAACGGGATTACCGCTTCATTGCAGTGGAGCCCGCCTCCTGCCCCAGCCTCACCAGAGGGAAATACGTCTATGACTTCTGTGACACCGGCATGGTCTGTCCCCTTGCCAAGATGTACACCCTGGGTTCCGGCTTCATCCCCTCCCCCAATCACGCAGGCGGCCTGCGCTACCACGGCATGAGCTCCATCCTCTCCCAGCTCTATCACGACGGATTGATGGAGGCAGTCTCTGTGGGCCAAACCGAGGTGTTCCAGGCCGCAGAGGAATTTGCCCGCACCGAGGGTATCCTCCCCGCCCCTGAGAGCAGCCACGCCATCCGCGCCGCCATGGACGAGGCCCTCCGCTGCAAGGAGACCGGCGAGGAGAAAACCATTGTCTTCGGCCTCACCGGCACCGGCTATTTCGACATGGTGGCCTATGAGAAGTTCCACGACAACAAGATGACCGATTACGTCCCCACAGAAGAGGACCTGAAGCCCGGCTTTGCCGGCATCCCCCGCTTCCCCGGCAACCCAATTGCCTGACAGCGACAGAAAACCGGTAGCAGAATTGCCCTCTGCTACCGGTTTTTTACTGCTTAAAGAGGGAAAGAAATCGTCAGGCGGTTTTCCCCTCCTGCACCGCCATCCGCACCTGCAGGTCGGCAATCTGCTCCTGCATCTGCTCTGTCCGTTCCTCCAGCTCCCGTTGCTTCTCAAAATTCTGCTGATAGCCGTCAAAGAGGACGTCTATCTTCTTTGTGACAGTATTTTCAATATACAGCCTTGTACGGGCCTCGGATTCCCTGATTTCACGGGTAAGGCGCTCGTCCATCTCCGTCATCCGCTGGTCCATTTGCTCCATTCTCTGGTCCATTTGCTCTATCCGCTGGTCCATTCGCTCTATCCGCTGGTCCATCCGAATCATTCTCTGCTCCAGATGTACAATGCTCTGGGCAATCAACTGAAACTGTTCCAACATCTCTTTCTCCACAATACTTCCCCCTCTTTTTTCCTGATGAATTCAGTATAGCACATATGGGCCAAAGCCGTCAATGTCCAAAAGAAAATGATAGCGCCCCCAGAGCTCCATGGCCCTGGGGGCGCTGCGATTTAGTTCAAGGACTTTGCCACGCCCTGGGCAATGCCCTCGGCGGCACGCTGGATAGAATCCGCATCTGCACACTGGTCATACTCCACCGGATTGGTGATAAAGCCGCTCTCCAAGAGAATAGCGGGCATAAAGGTCATGCGGTTGACATAGAAGCCGTTCCACTTGACCCCCCGGTTGTTCCGGCCAATGGCGTTTGTCAGGCCCTCCAGCACCCGGCCTGCGTAAGCATGGGACTGGGTGGTGTAGTAATACACCTCCGCACCCGAGACCTTGAGGGTGTCCACGTTATAGCCCACGGAGTTGTGGTGCACCGAGAGGAAGAAATCAGGGCGGTATTGGGCGGTGAAGCTGCGCCGCTCGGTGAGGAGGAAATCGGAATCATCGCTGCGGGTAAGGTACACGGTGGCGCCCAGGGCCTCCAGTTCCTCCTTTACACTTTGGGCCAACGCCAGGTTCAGGTCGGCCTCATCCGGGCCAAAGGAGCCCGCCGCGCCAATGGCGCCGGGGTCTTTCCCGCCATGGCCGGGGTCAACCACCACGGTGACATTTGCCAAGGGCTTGCTGGCCGTCCCCTTTTCAGGGGCATAGTGGAAATAGAGCCGGGTGCCCTCCGCTGTCTTCTCCACGTTATAGCCCCAGATGCTCTTCCCCTCTTTGAGCTTAAAGGTATAGGTGACAGCCCCGTCCTTCTCCTTTTTGGATACAGCGTCAAAGAGCTTGGAGTGCTTGGCGTTCAGGGAGGGCATCCCCGTCACATTGTAGAGGGTCATAGAGAACTCCCCCTCCCCCCGCAGGTAGCTGTAGGGGACGTCCTTCACATCCTTGATAATGTAGGACTCGCTCTTTTCCCCCACCTTGTAAATCACGCCGCTAGGGGACTGCAGGGCGGGCTCGCTGCCAGTGACAAGCTCCACCACGCTCTTATGTACCCAGCCCCGGGTGGAGGCCAGCTTGAAATAGCCGCCGTCCTCCTCGGCAATATAGTCCTTCACCCCCTGCTGGAAGGTGCCGATGATATTAGCCGAGCCGGAAGAAGAGGCATAGACATTGGCATAGTCGTCCGAGACCACCAGCATGGGGCTGGCCTCCGCCCCTGCCACAAAGAGCTTGCCGGTGGAGCTGTACTCCTTTTCCGTCCCGTTATAGCTGAGCGTATAGCGGATTTTCCCCAGGGATTCCACCTCGTCCTCGGCAAAGGAACCGTTGTCCGGGATGGTATAGCTGCCGGTGAAGGTGGCGGGAATACCCGCCATGGCAGTGGCGGCCTTTTGCTTTAAGGTCACAGTTTTGCCGTTCACTTCCACCTGCACTGTGGCAGTGCTGGGGGCCACGCAGGCCAGGGAAACTGTATCGCCAGGCCGGGCCAAGGCGGTGTTTGCCGGGAACATGGAACTCTGGGTGATATAGTCAATGGCCTTGGGCGAGGCAGTAGAGCCGGTGGACTTGGGCCTTGTCACCGTCACGGTCTTGCTCTCGTTCCCCTGGCGGAAGGTAAAGACGTTTTCCCCATACTCCAGGGCCACATAGACGCCAAAGGTGCCGCTGCTCCCCCGGTTCTCCACCGGTTCCCCGTTCATAGTCAGCTCCTGGGCCGGGTCAGAGGTGCCGGTGATGGTGTAATTGGCATAGGAGATTGTGGCATTTTGGGAGAGGTTGGCGATATTCAGGGCATTGGATATGGCCAGTTCGTCCTCCGACACCGCCCATGTGGGGGCGCTGACGGTAAGGGCGCAGCACAGCGCCAGGATTCCCGCAGCCAGCTTTTTCACATTTTTCATAAATCGGTTCTTCCTTTCTCCAAAACCGGCCGTCCCCGGCCGGCGGCTTCGCAGGTGAGCCGTAATTTCTCATTCTCACTTTTATAAACCAGAAATTTCGCCTTTTTATTGGCATTCCGGAAAAACAAATCTTTCCAGGCAAAGAAAGGCCAAAAAAATCCCCCGGAAAAGATTCCTCTTTCCCAGGAGAGCGCATCAGGCGGCAGCGAACCAATCAGAGACTTCCGCCGTGTGGCAATTTCCAGATTACTTTTTATTCCCTTGGCAAGTGTCCCTTTTTCCCTTAGACACTCAGTATAATCTGATAGAGCTCCTTAATTTTATATCCAACATCCTCAGGGCAATGCGCATCGGACGAGGGAATGATTTTTACCCCATTCTTTTTGAGCAGTCTAAGCAGTTCTTCATCCATGCCAAGCGAAGCCGTTTCAGGGCACCGTCTATAAACCCCGCTATTTTGGTCTGCGTACATATTGCTTTTGGAAAGCTCCTGCGCTAAACTCTCATAGTGGCTTGACAGCGAATAGGACGGTTTATGGCCGAACAATTTTATCGCGTCCGGATGGCCGATGCCGTCAAATATTTTGCTCTTCGCCAATGAAACAGAATCCTCAAAATACCTGTGATATATTTTATCCACGGCAAGCCCCGCCCAATGCTCGGCTTTATGGTCAAAGGCAAAATCATCCACAAAATGAATGCTTCCCAGCAAAAAATCAAAGCCTTTATCCTTTGTCAGCTCCGCGATAAACCCTTCCCATTCCTTGAAATAACATATTTCAAGGCCAAACTTGACTTCTACCGGAAACGGCTCGCTTCTGACCTGTTCGATAAGTTCCAAATAATCCGAGAGCTTATGCACGCCCGCACTTCTATGAAACCATGCGTCCACATATTCGCTGTATGCGCACACGGAACCATACATGGGGACAAATTCTGCAAACCGATAGCAGTGCTCCAGCAGCCGGATTTCCTCCAGCCCCACTTCCACCGCTTTCTCCACAAACTGCCGAACCCAATCCACCGTATAGGGCCCGCGTTCGATATGGATATGCCCGTCTGTCATTGTTTTTCCCTCCGCGCCAGCCGCTCCAAATCCCGCAGGAAGGCCTCCACGTCCTCTTCCTTCGTGGCCCAGCTGGTGCAAAAGCGCACGGCGCTGTGGGTTCCGTCCACCCTGGCCTGGTAGGAGAAGCGGTAGCCCTCCGCCAGCTTTTCCAGTAACCCATCGGGCAGGATGACAAACTGCTGGTTGGTGAGGCTTTGGCAGTAGAGGGGAAAGCCCAAGTCCAAAAAGCCCTGCTGCATCCGCAGTGCCAGCCGGTCGGCGTGGGCGGCCAGCTCAAAATAGAGCCCGTCCCGCAGCAGCTCCCCGAATTGGAGCCCCAGCAGGCGGCCCTTTGCCAGCAGCCCGCCCCGCTGCTTCACCAAATAGCGGAAATCCTTCCCCAGCACCGGGTGGGTGAGCACTATCGCCTCCCCAAAGAGCGCCCCCTGCTTGGTGCCCCCGATGGTAAAGGCGTCGCAGAGCTCTGCCAGCTGGGGCAGGGTCAGGTCGTTGGCCTCACTGGCAAGAGCGTATCCCAACCGCGCCCCGTCCACGTAGAGGAAGAGCCCGTTTTCCCGGCACACCCGGGAGATTCCCTCCAACTCCGCCCGGGAATAGAGGGTGCCCAGCTCGGTGGACTGGGAGAGATAGACCATCCCAGGCTGCACCGTATGTTCCCTTGCCTCGTCGGCAAAGTGGGCCTGCACTGCCTTTTCCACCTGTTCCGCCGTGATTTTCCCTTCACACTCCGGCAGAGGCAGCACCTTATGGCCCCCTGCCTCAATGGCCCCGGTCTCGTGTGCTTGGATGTGCCCCGTACTGGCGCAGAGCACCCCCTGCCAGGGGCGCAGCGCTGCCTGAATCACCAACAGATTGGCCTGGGTGCCCCCCACCACAAAGTGTACGTAGGCCTCCTCCCGCCCACACAGGGCCCGGATTTTCCCGGCAGCTTCCGCGCAATAGCAGTCCTCCCCGTAACCGGGAGACTGTTCCAGGTTGGTCTTTGCCAGTGCCTCCAAAATACGGGGGTGGGCCCCCTCGCTATAGTCGCATTGAAACTGTATCACGGTAGGCCCTCCTAGCAGGCTGCCTCCCGCCCCAGGCGGAAGGCCTCCCGGTTCAGTTCCAGGAATTTGGGGGGCACGCAGGCTTCCATAGCCTCCTGCCAGGTCTCCTCCGGGAAATCCACCAGGCGGGAGAACAGCCCGATAAGCACGGTGTTCACTGCCTTGGCGCTGCCCGCCTGCTCGGCCAGGGCCAACGCGTCCACCGCACGCACATCCGCCCCCAGTGCCTTCAGCTTGCCCACAATGTCCTGCGGGTAGCTGGCCGCGCCGGTAATCACCGGCATGGGGTCAATCTGCTGGGTGTTGGTGAGGAGTACGCCCCCCTTCTTCAGATAGGAGACCCAGCGGGCCGCCTCCAACTGCTCAAAGGAGATGAGCACATCCGCCTCCCCCTGGGTAATCACCGGGGAATGCACCTTTTCCCCGTATTTCACGTAGGTCACCACCGAGCCGCCCCGCTGGGCCATGCCGTGTACCTCGGAAATCTTCACATCCACTCCCTGGGCCAGCAGCGCGTGGCCCAGCAGGCGGCTGGCCAGCAGCGTGCCCTGGCCCCCCACCCCTACAATCATGATACTCTTTCCATCGCTCATCTCTATCACCATAGCTTTCTTTTCTTTTTCTGGGGTTTCGCTGGCTCTATCTTTTGTGCGCGGTGGGCCGCTTGTTCCGGGCCCATTCTCCCCGGGCAGGGTTGCAGCGCTATTCGGCAATGGCCCCAAAGGCACAGAGGGGCTTGCACAGGCCGCAGCCCACACAGAGGGTATCGTCAATCACAGCCCCCTGCTCCGTCATGCGGATGGCCGGGCAGCCGATGCGCATACAGGCCTTGCAGGAGCGGCAGAGGTCGGGCTTTATCACAAAGGGCTTGCCGGGCTTCACCTTGCGCTTAAGCAGGGCGCAGGGCCGGCGGCAGATGATAACCGAGGGCTCCTTCGCTGCCAGCTCCTCTTTCAGCGCCGCCTCCAACGCCTTCATATCGTTGGGGTCAATCACCTGCACCCGGTGGATGCCCACCGCGCGGCAGAGCGTCTCCAAATCCACGGCAAAGGTGGGGTCGCCCTTTAAGGTGTAGCCGGTGGCGGGGTTTTCCTGGTGGCCAGTCATGCCGGTGATGCTGTTGTCGGCGATGATGACCGTGGAGATACCCTGGTTATAGGCGATGTCCATCAGCCCCGTCACTCCGGAGTGGAGGAAGGTGGAGTCGCCGATGACTGCCACACTCTTGGCTGCGCTCTCCTCCCCCCGCGCCTGGTTAAAGCCGTGGAGCCCGGAGATAGAGGCCCCCATGCAGATAGTGGTGTCAATGGCCGAGAGCGGGGGCTGGGCCCCCAGGGTGTAGCAGCCGATATCCCCTGAAACCGTTAGTCCCATCTTATGTAGCACTGTGAACATCCCACGGTGGGGGCAACCGGGGCACATCACCGGAGGCCGCACCGGGATTTGCTCCCCAAACTCGTCAAAGGGCACAGGGGCCAGCCCCATCTTTTCCCGGATGAGCTTTTGGGAGAACTCCCCCTCCAAGGGAAAGAGCTCTTTCCCCACCGGGGCAAGCCCCAGCTTCCTGCAATGGGTCTCAAGGATGTCGTCCAGCTCCTCAATCACATAGAGCTTTTCCACCTTGGCGGCAAAGTCCAGAATCAGCTGTTTCGGCAGGGGGTTCACCATCCCCAGCTTGAGATAGCTGGCCTTCTCCCCGAAGACCTCCTTGGCATAGGCATAGGTGGTGCCCGCAGCGATGATGCCGATAGCAGTGTCGTGCAGCTCCATGCGGTTGATTTCCGCCTGCTCGGCCCACTCCGCCAGCGCGCGGGTGCGGGCCTCCACCACGGTGTGGCGGCCCTTGGCGTTGGCGGGCATCATCACATATTTTGCCGCGTCCTTTTCATAGGGGCGCAGGGGGGCTTCCTCCCGCTCCCCCGGCGCCACCCCGCTCTGGGAATGGGAGATGCGGGTGGAGAGCCGCAGCAGCACCGGCGTGTCAAACTGCTCGGAGAGGGCATAGCCCAGCTTGGCAAAATCCCGGCACTCCTCCGAATCCGAGGGCTCCAGCATAGGCAGCTTGGCCGCGATGGCATAGTGGCGGGAGTCCTGCTCGTTCTGGGAAGAGTGCATGCTGGGGTCATCGGCCACGCCAATCACCATCCCGCCGTTCACCCCGGTGTAGGAGGCGGTAAAGAGCGGGTCAGCCGCCACATTCAGCCCCACATGCTTCATGGCGCAGAAGGAACGCGCCCCCCCAATGGAAGCCCCCAGCGCCGCCTCCATCGCCACCTTTTCGTTGGGCGCCCACTCGGCGTAGATTTCGGGATACTTCGCCGCAAATTCTGTAATCTCAGTACTGGGCGTGCCGGGATAGCTGGATACAAACCGGCATCCCGCCTCATACAGCCCCCTGGCAACCGCCTCGTTGCCCAACATCATCTTTTTCAAAGGGAGTCCTCCTTTTATTCCGTGTAAATTTTGGCTTATCATCCCATAACCCCAGGCTATCAACCGGCAAAGCCAACCCGTTTTGCACATTGCGCATATTATAGCATATTTCGGCAAGTATTGCAAATCATGAAGGAGGTTTCCAGCGTTTTCTTCTCCCCTCTCAGATTGGGGCTGCGGTACATAAAATACAAGGGGGCTATTCCTGTTGAAACAGCCCCCTTGTACTTTACAAAAATTTTGGACGCCTTTTCGCAAAAAGGCAGGCTAAAACAGCACATATTATCATTCCAGTGCCATATGGGATGCACAGCAGAAAAGCAGTCCCAGCCGGGGCGCTACATCCTCCGTATTGCCCGCACCACTGAAGGGTGCAGTAGTTGTACGCAACTGCGGCGCACATAACATGGGAAAGCACAATTGCCAGCGCGGCAAAGAGCCAAGCCAGCCGCTTATATTTTTTCATCATGAATCCCCCTAAATCTATTTTCTCTTGAAAATCAGGAGAATTCCCAATCCCATGAGCAGTACAAATAGCGTAATGAGTATGCCTGTCCCGTTCAGCGTAATCATGGACGACTCGTTGAACTGGGCAACAGACGACGGGCGTATCACCGTTAAAATGCCAAACAGGATGAGGCAAACGGCTCCCAGGAGGCAGAGGCAAATGCCAATCCTGCTTTCTCCTGTTTTCGGGGGCGCTTGATTTTCCTCCTGTTTTGCTGCACCATTGGGTTCCCCTGTAATTTGGTTGCCGGTAAGTTCGTCGATTGTGATGTGAAAACAATCGCTCAAGGCCTTCAGTTTATCCAATTCCGGCGTGGACAGCCCTCCCTCCCATTTTGAGATTGCCTGCCTTGAAACACCGATTTTCTCCGCAAGCTGCTCCTGTGACAGCCCGCTTTTTCGCCTGAGTGTATATATTTTTTCAGACAGCATCTGCTCTACCTCCCTGCCAAAATGATACCGCAATTTCCCGTGGCACTCTATCAACTGCCCTTGAAACTTCCGCAACCAGCGGTTGCATCTTAAAAAACACCCTATATCCTCGAATGGTATCCCTCCCCCAGCGCTATTCTAATAGTCTTCCCGCCCATGCGGATAATAAAAACGAAACGATACTGCGATAACCGTCTGGCCGTATGAATCGTTTTCAAAATTTTCCCCTGTACGCCTGCGGGAACCTGACGCCGCAATGGGCCGGACCATAAAAATAGGCCAGCCACCCCCATCCCCCTTGACAACCCCCGCACGCCAATATATAATCTATTTATATAAATAAGTTATATAAATAGATTCCGAGAAAGGAGCAATACCATGCCAAAGCAAAAAATCACCAGGGAAATGGTGGTGGAGGCGGCCTTTTCCCTGGCCCGGGAGGGGGGGATGGGGCGGGTGCTGGTAAAGCCCATTGCCCAGCGCCTCGGGTGCTCGGTGCAGCCCATCTATTCCACCTGTGGGGATATGGAGGGGGTGCGGCAGGCAGTGGCGGCCCGGGCGGACCGTTTTATCCGGGACTATGTGGCTGCCCGTGTGGAGCCGGGGCACCTGTTCTTCTCCATGGGCCAGGCCTATCTCAGCCTGGCCAGAGAGGAGCCGGGCCTCTTCTCCCTCTTCCTCACCAGGGAACGTACGGGGGTCTCCTCCCTGGACGACCTCTACCGCCAGGAGGCCTCCCCTGCCGTGGCAAAGGCCATTGCTGCCGACTTAAAGCTATCGCTGGAGCGGGCACGGGAGCTGCACCTGCAAATGCTCATCTACACCATGGGCATCGCGGCCATTTTGTCCACCTGCCGTCCCGGCATCCCGGCAGAGGAGATTTTGCAGCGGCAGGAGGCCGCCTACCAAGCCTTTTTGGCCCAGATATAGTCAAAGCACTTGAAAACAGAGCCGCTTTTCAAGTGTTTCAATTATAACCACTGAGGAGGGAACCAGATGAAACAGGCCATTGTCTTTCACAGCAAAACCGGCTTCACCCAGCGCTATGCCCAGCTCCTGTCCCAGCAGACCGGGGCCCCGCTCCTGCCCCTCGAAAAGGCGGCCCAATCGTCCCTGGCAGGCTATGACCGGGTGGTCTTCGGCAGTTTTCTCCACGCCGGGCGCATCAGCGGGCTCAAAAAGTTCCTGCGCCTTGCCCAGGATAGGCCGCTGCTGCTCTTCGTCACCGGCGCTGCCCCCACCCAGGCGGATTTCTGGCAGGCCAACCTCTCCGGGGAGCAGCTGGCCCGCATCCCCCACTTCTATTTCCCAGGTGGCCTGTGCTATGAGAAGATGCCCCTCCCCGACTTGGCTATGATGAAGCTGGCCGCCTTCTTCATGAGCCGCCAGCCCGGCGCTGACCCCCAATTTGCCGCCGCCATCCGCCACTCCTACGACCTCTTTGACCCCGCCGCCATTGCCCCGTTGGCAGCAGAGATGGCAGCGCCCAAATAGCAAAAAGCCCGCCAAGGCTCTGCCCGGCAGGCTTTTTTAGAACACGTCCCTATTCCCCTGCCCCAAACAGCGCCTTGAGCCGCAGCCCGGCCTGGTAGAGCTCCTTTTTCCGCAGCCCCTCTGCGGCCAGGGCGGCAACAGCCTCCTTCAGGCTCCCGCCGGTTTTCACCATCTGCTCCACCAGCAGTGCCTCGGGGGAAAGGGGGGCTTCCCCCTCCTGCGGCGCGGGGGGTGCGGCGGGCTTCTCCAGCACAATCACGTATTCCCCCCTGCCGGCGTTGGGGTTCTCCGCCAGCAGCCGGGCCGTCTCCTCCACGCTGCCGCCTATGCTCTTTTCATAGAGCTTTGTCAGGTCGCAGCAGTAGCAGGCCCTTGCGCCGGGAAAGCGGGCCGCCAGCTCCGCCGCTGTGGCCACAATGCGCTTGGGGGATTCATAGAGCACAAAGGTGGGGATAGGGCAGGCCAGGATACCGGCAAAAAAGTCCTCCCGTTTCCCCGATTCCCTGGGCGGGAAGCCATAGAAGGCAAAGGATTCGGTGGAGAGCCCCGCCACCGAAAGGGCAGTAATCGCCGCTGAGGGCCCGCTGACGCCGATGACTTCAATCCCCAGCTCCCTGGCCTCCCGCACCAGGATTCCCCCAGGGTCGGAGATACAGGGCGTGCCCGCGTCCGATACCAGTGCCACCTGCAAGCCCTCCTCCACAATCCGGCGCAGGATTTCCCCGCTGCGCTGGGCCTCGTTAAACTTGTGATAGGAGAGCATGGGCCCGCCAATGCCAAAGTGGGAGAGCAGCCCCCCCGTGTGGCGGGTGTCCTCCGCCAAAATCAGGTCCGCCTGTTCCAAAACCTCCTTCGCCCTGGGGGAGAGGTCCTGCAAATTGCCAATCGGCGTTGCCACCACATAGAGCCTTCCCACTGTCATGCCCTCCCTTTCTCTGTCCTGCGGCTTCATTTCCGCTTCCCTGCCTTTTCCAATCGGGCCCGCAGCTTGCTCAGATGGCTGTCATAGGCCTTGGAATGCAGCCTGGGAAAAGCGCGCATCAGCCGCAGCTCGCCCCGCCCCTGGCCCGATTGCAGGGCCGCAATCCTCTCCCGCAGCTCCGCCGCGGATCGCAGCACCCTGCCCTTTTCCCGCAAAGCGGCAAGCACCTCCTGCTCCTTTTCCCGGAGCTTTGCGTGCCGGGCAGCCAGGCGCTGCTCCATCCCCAGCTTTTTCTCCTCCAAATCGGCTTTCACCCGGGCCCTCAGCTCCTGTTCCAGGGCCTCCAGCTGCTCCAGCCTCTGCCGCAGGTCCAGCACCGCCCGCACCGAGAGCGCTGTGTCAGCCGCCAGCATCCCAAAGAGCAGGATACACAGCCCCGCCATCGCCGCCGGGGGGAACTTCCCCGCCAGCCGCTGCACCAGGGGATGGAGCACCTGGGTGAGGAACACACACAGCACCCCAAAGAGCACCGAGTTTAGCAGGCACACCCGCCCGTTGATTTGCAGCTTAAACTGGGAGTAGTCCCACCAGCGCATGTGAAAGAGCTTTTCCATCCCATAGCTGGTGAGGTATTCCAGCACTGTGGTGAGCAGCATCCCCAGGAAAAACACATGGCCAATACTGCCCCAAAAGGGCCGCAGCACCCAGAGCACAATCACCGCGCCAAAGCCGTAGATGGGGCACAGGGGCCCATTTAAAAATCCCCGCTCCACGAATTTCCGCTGGATGACGCTACAATACACCGTCTCCACCATCCAGCCCACCACACTGTAGACCATAAAGTAGAAAAACCACTGGCAAACCGCCCCGAATGTCATGCTGCCATTCCCTCCCTGCTGTTTGCTTCCAGTATAGCACATCCCTCCCCATTTTTCCAGAGGGTTCCTCCCGGCCCCCCAGTTGCATTTTGTCGGGCCTTGTCCTATAATAGACAAAACAAGACATTGAAATGGGTGAGGACAATATGGATTGGAGACAGCTGAGAAAGATAGACGCCCATGTCCATCTGTTGCCGGAGGAAGTCCACAGGGCAAACGCCGGCGTGGAAAACGAGTTTTCCGCCGCAACGGCGGAGGGCCATACCGAATGGATGGAGCGCTTCCAGGTGGAAAAGGCGATTCTCATGCCGTTCAACGACCCCTCCCTGCTGTCCGCAGGCTCTACTGTGACAGCCGTACACGAAAATCTCCGGCAGCTCTGTGAAAGGTACCCCGGCAAATACATTGCCTTTGCCGACATTGACGTGAGGAACCCGCCCAAGGAGAGCTGCGCCGAAATCCGCAGGGCCTTTCAGAGCAGCTGCTTTCGGGGAATCAAAATCCACCCCGGCAACACCGAACTCAATCTGGACGACGTGTACAACGACTATATCTTTGACCTGGCCGAGGAGTTAAACGTCCCTGTGGCCATCCACTCCTACCCCTCCAGCCAGCGGAAATACGACAGCGGGGACCCCTGCGCCCCCGCCCGGATTTCCAACCTCATGAGGCGGCATCCGGGCGTGCAGGCCATCGTCTGCCATCTGGGCGGCTTCCAGTGGCGGGACTGCGTTGGCCTGGACGCCTACTTTGACCTCTCCTCCATCCTCCCCGACTTTGTAAAGGAGTATGGGCTCAAAGAGGCCAACCGGATTTTAAGGCGTTTTGATGTGAACCGCCTGCTCTTCGCCACCGACTGGCCCTGCAGCAGGAGCCTAGAGCCAAACGCAATACTGGAACAGTACTGCGCCCTCCTAAACGCCCTGGACTTTTCAGAGGAAGAGGCCAAGCAGATTGCATACCGCAACATCGCCAGCCTTTTGGCGCTCTAAGAGTTTGCTCGCCTTGTCGGAAAGCAGCGGCCTAGAAAAAATCTATCTCCATGACTTATCAATCATGGAACGCCGCCCCCCTTTTTCTGAAAACGGGTTTTATTCCCAGGTAAACTGTGATACAATAGGCATAGAAGTATTTTACCTCTCCCCCATCAGAAAGGACGTCCTGCAACATGATGAAAAAAACCGACTATGAGCTTATCCGGGACTATTTTGCTAAGAACCTGCCCCGCGTGATGAAAGAGCCCCACGACTGCTTTGCCCATCCCTTTATCGACCCCGGCTCCATCTACGAGGGGAACCTCTGGGACTGGGACACCTTCTGGACTGTCTACGCCATGGCAAACGTGGTGGACGATGCCTTCATGGGCCCGGAATTCCGCCAAAAATTCGAGGAGCACGCCAAGGGCAATGTGCTCAACTTCCTCTCCTTCCAGATGGAGGACGGCTATATCCCCATGATGGTGAGCGCCGACTACTTCGGCGAACAGGAGCCCTATCTCTTAGCCAAGCACCGCCAGGGCCAGGTGCTCAATATGCACAAGCCCTTTTTGTGCCAGCAGGCCTGCCTAGTCAGCGGCATCGCCGGTTCCTACGACTGGATTTTGGGCCGTCTCCCCCAGTTGGAGCGGTATTTTGAGTGTTATGACCGCTATTACTACAACAGCCGCTGCGGCCTCTATGTCTGGGCCGATGATGTGATGATTGGCATGGACAACGACCCCGCCTCCTTTGGCCGTCCCCGCTTCTCCACTGCCAACATCTTCCTCAACAGCTTCATGGTTAAGGAGCTGCGCTCCATGGCCCAGCTGCTCACAAAAGCCGGGGACGAATCCCGCGCCGCCCACTACCAGCAGAAAGCCAAAGCCCTCTGCGCCGCCATCCAGGCCGAGTGCTGGGACAAACGGGACAAGTTCTTCTACTCTGTGGACGTAGACATCAAAACCCGCGGGTACGACTGGTTCCACAAGGGCCTGGGGGTGTTCTGGAACACCCTCTTTCTCAAGACCCGCGCCTGGTCCAGCTTTTTGCCCCTCTATATCGGGCTGGCCAACGGGGAGCAGGCCGCCCACCTGGCAAAGCACATCACCGACCCCGAGACCTTTTGGAGCCCCTACGGCGTGCGCTCCCTCTCCCGGGACGAGAAGATGTACAGCCTGGAGGCCACCAACAACCCCTCCAACTGGCTGGGCCCCATCTGGATTATTGCCCAATACCTGGTGTTCCGCGGCCTGCGCATCTACAAATTTGAGGCCGAGGCCAGGGAACTGGCAAACCGTGTGCTCAAGCTCCTGGGCGACGACCTGCGGGCCACCGGCACCCTCCACGAGTACTACATCCCCGAAACCGGCGCGCCGGTGATGAGCCCCGGCTTCATGAACTGGAACATCCTGGCCCTCAACATGGCCGACGAACTGAACGGCAAGCCCTCCATTGATGATTTCCTCCCCTTTGACTTCTACCGGGGAGAATAACGATTGAGAAAACGCCGCTGCTCTGCGGTGAAAAGGAGGTAAAACCCGTGGCTTTGCAGTATACCGATAAAATGACCGGCGGGGAATACAACGAGCTCCGGTGCAGCGTGGGGTTCCGCCCCATTACCGAGGGCCAGGCGGAGAGAGGCCTGGAACACACCACTTTTCTAACAGCGGTGCGGGATGGGGACAAAATTGTCGCCATGGGCAGAGTGCTCTTTGACTTCGGATACACCGCGTATTTGGGCGACATCATCGTCCGCCCGGAATACCAGGGGCAGGGAATTGGCAGACAAATTGTCGAAACCCCGATTGGCAGGACCATGGATGCCTCCCACGAGGGGGAACGGATTCTGTTTATCCTGGGGGCGGCAAAGGGCAAAGAGGCCTTCTACGAAAAAATTGGGTTCCAAAGGCGCCCCAATGAAGTTTCCGGCTGCGGAATGTCCATGTACCGCACAAAGTAGGTAGCTTTGGGCAAGCTGATGGCCCCGTCTGTTCCTTGAAACAGACGGGGCCATCTTGTCTTTCTCACTCCTGCGGGACACTGTCCACCCAGTCCGGGGAAAAGCGCAGGCTGGCGGCAATAACAGTGAGCTGCTCCTCGGTGAGGGCGCCGGAGACAAACTCGATTGCCACATACAGGTGGCGCTCCCCGTCATAGGCCAGGATGCCCCGGTTGGTGCGCTCCCCCTCCTGCCCCAGACCCTCCAAGAAGGCCCCGGAGTAACACACGTCGGTGAGGGCGGCGTGGAACGCGCTGCCCTCTACCGGGGTATAGGCCTCGCGCACGTCAAACTGGTAGCCGTTGCCCAGGCCAATCTGGTTGTAGATGGCGGCAGGGTTGTCCTCCTCCCCCTCATAGGGCTCGTAGAGGTTGTAGCCAATGCAGCCCACGGCCCTGCCCTCTTCATCCAGGATGTCCACCCGGGACCAGGCCCCGACATAGAGGAGATGCGGGGTATTCTCCGTCTCGTTATCCTCCGAGACCCGCGTTGTCCAGCCCTCGGGGAGCAGGAAGTCCACCGGGAAGGGGTTCACGGCAAAGATGGCCTCGTTGTACTCCGTCTTCTCAAAATCCCCCACAGGGAAGAGGATGCTCTGCTGCGTAAAGCCCTCAGGCGCCTCCACAGGGGGCACCTCGTCCAGGGGCTCTTCCACGTCCAGCCCGGCGTCTTCCGGGTCAATAGGGCTGTCCTCCTCTAAAATCTCCTCCCTGCCGCCAAGGGGTTCTTCCGGCTTCTGGGGCGTGCAGCCCCCGGCAGCCAGGGCAAGGGAGAGGGCCAGGAGCAGGGCACAGAGCTTGCGTTTGGTGTGATTCATTTCCATTCCTTCTTTCTTCTTTCCTATCTAACTAACTCCACATGCCGGGCCTTTATTGGCGGGCACAGAAAAATAAACCAGACGCAAAAGATGGGGCCAACCTGTGTTGGCCCTATCTGGATAGGATACGAAAAGACTACAGCATATACCCAAAGCCGGGCAGTTCTTGGGGAGCGGCCGCGCCATAGGCCAGGGCCTTTTCCCGTAGGGCCTCATAGAGCTCGGCAAAGGTGGCCTGGATATAGGGGGCCAGGAAGAGATAGCCCAGGCCGCAGGTGAGGGCGCACAGCAGCGACCAGCCGATAAAGGAGAGCTCCAGCACGAAGATGTCCATCTTCTCCCCGTCGGTCATCCAGCGGCTCAGTTCCTTGGCCCGGGCCGCGTCCATATGGGGGTTTTCCGCCAGGAGGTAGGGCACCATGCAGTATTGATAGGATTTGATGATGCCCGGCACCACAAACAGCAGCGACCAGAGAAAGACCGAGAGGTTTGTCAGCAGCTGGGCCTTCACCACGTTGCCGTAGTTCACCCGGAAAGCGGAAAAGAGGGCGGAAAAATTGGCAGGGTGCTCCCGGCCCTCCATAAAAAAGCGGCACAGGCCCACTGCCACCACATTGCCCACAAAGATAGCCAGGACAATACCTGCCAGGCTGGCCACCGTGGCCTCCCCAAAAAGGAGGCCATAGGCCTCAGGGGGCAGCTGTTCTAAGGAGCTCACCTGGTATTGCATCTGGATACGGGTTTGGAACCCCACGGATATGCCCCGCGCGCCGTTTGTGAGCAGCCCCGAAAGCAGGCAGGCCAAAAAGGCGGGCCAGAAAAAGTAGCTGAGGCGGCCCTTTGCATTGGTTTTCAGTTGTTCTCTCGTCCACATAGACCGGTTTCCCCCTTTATTGTGGTAACGGCAAGGCCTTAGAGCTCAATGGGCGGGATGGCGGGCGGCGGCACGTCCCGGCGGGAATTGCGCCGGCGCTTTCTCCTGCGGCGCAGGGCAGACATGCGCAGGCAGGCAATCACCACGCCAAAGAGCAGCAGCACGCCCCCCGCAAAGAGGCAGAAGCCCCAGGTATTTACAAAAATGCGCCCCTGGGTCACACCCATGGAGAGCAGGCTGGTGCCCTGGATAGCCCGCCAGGCACAAAACCCGTAGAGAAACAGGCCGAAAGACAGGGCAAAATAAATCACGCCAAACAGAGTGCTCTTTTTCATCTCCGGGATTCCCCCTTTCTTCAAGTTTTAGGCGGCAGGGCTATTCTTCCCCGTCTGCCGCCTGCCCCTGCACATATTGCAGCAGGAAATCTGCCAGATAGTCGGTGAAATCCGCGTTGAGATACTCCCCGGTGCAGGGGGCGACACAGCCGCCCTTTTGGGCCAGCAGGCGCACGGTGTCCTCATAGCGGGCCAGGATTTTGGGGTCGGCCCCTGGGCCGCACTGGGCGGCCAGCTCCATGGTTTCCGTGAGGGCGATGCGTACCGGGGCCTCGCTGGAGAGGTAGCGCACATGCTCCGCCAGCTCGGTGAGGTATTCCTCGGCCTTTTCCAGGTTGCCCATGCTGTAATAGGTCTTGGCCCCCAGCAGGTTGTACACGCCGGTGCGGTCGCCAAAAAAGCCCCGCTTGGCCCCCACATAGTTTAAAATCTGCTCGGCCGGCACCTGCTTGGCCCGGTTGCGGTAGTCCTGCTGCTGGTCCAAGAGCTTTTGCAGCTTCTCCTGCCGGCTGGCCCGCTTCCGGTCCGAGAGCTCCCCCGAGAGCTCCTGGCGCAGGGCGGCAATCTCCTCGTTTAAGGCGTCCGCCTTGGCGGTGTAGCGCAGGGAATCGGGGCTGTCCGTTGGAAAGACCGAGCCAGTGCCCGCGTACAAATCCTGGAGCAGGACATCCGCATAGAGCACCCGGTTGTAGAGGCTGTCGGATTCCGCCAGCAGCTCCTCCACCGTGCTCACAGCGTAGGGGTAGTTCTGGTTCACCACATGGTAGCGGATTTTCAGGTAGTCAATGTCCCGGTTGTCCGGGTAGCGGGCCTTGAAATCCCCAATGCGCTCGCTGATGTCGGTGGTAAAGTCCCGCATCCCGGTGCTCTGGAGCACCTCTACCGAGTGTTCAATCTCATAGTACTTGTCACAGCGGGTCTTGGTGGAAACCGAGAGGTTGAGGAACTGCACCATGGCGCTGCACAGGGCCTCATACTCCTCGGCCCCGGCCGCCGGGTCGGTGACATAGGCGGGGGCCAAGAGCCGCAGCCGCTCAAAGAGCTGCTGCTGGGGCTGGGAGAGGTTCTGCTCCTGCTCAATGCGCTGGATATACTCCAAGGAGGAGGCATAGTCCCGCTGCTTGAGATAGAGCATGGCGTTGAGGAAATCGATTTCAAAATTTTCCCCATCCTGGGCCTGGGCGTTGATGAGCTTGTCGTGGGCGCCGTCAAATTCATCCTGCCGCAGGCAGTGAATCGCCAGGTAGAGCTCTGCCCTGCCCTCGGAGAGCAGGTGGGAGGAGAAGAGATAGCCTGTCAGCCCAGCTAGGGAGAGGAGCGAGAGCAGGGTAATCACCACCGCGTTCTTCTTCCGGTCCAGGGATTTGGGCCGCAGCCCGGCGGCCACGGCCACATAGACAATCAGGCAGACAAACAAAACCAGTGTAATCACACCGGCAATCGTCGTAATCATGGAATCATCCTTTCTGATGCCGCCCATAGGGCATGCTTCACAGGATTTGCAGGTATGCCAAAGCGCCTCCTATTTCTATAACGCTTGAGGGGCGGAGGAGGCTTCAGCCTGCGGCGCCTCTTCCCGCTGGAGGGGCAGGAGGCGTGTGTATAAATCCAGGAGCTTCTGGGTCTCGTTCTCCCAGTTAAAGCGCTCCAACACGGCGCGGCGGCCGTTTAATCCCATCTGGATGGCGTCGTCCTCGTTTTCCATCAGATAGGTGACGGCCTTGGCCAGGGACTTGGGGTCCTCCAAGTCCACGCAGATGCCGCACTGGCCGTATTCGGAATCCTCCAAAATCTCCCGCCAGTAGGAGAAATCCGAGGCCACCACCGGGATTTCGCAAATCATATACTCGAAAATCTTGGGGGGCAGGTTCATCTGGTAGTGCTCCGCCTGGTGCATGGGGGCCAGCCCCACCCGGGAGTGGAGCAGCAGCTCAATCACCTCGCCCCGTTCCAAAAAGCCCAGGCTGCGCAGGGGGAGGTCCTGGGATTCCTCCTCCACCCGCTGCTGCACCTGCTCCGAGGCGTATTCCCCGGTGAGGAGGATGGGGTAGTCCAGGTAACGGGCGCTGTCAAGCACGTCGTAGATGCCCCTGTCCTCCTGGATGGTGCCAATCATGCAGGCAATGTGCCCCCGCTTCTCAAAGTCGGGGATGACGCTGGGGAACTCCGCCACCTCGGGGAAATTCCCCACCGTGATGGTCTTGCGCCTGGGAAAGCGCTTTGCCACCACCTCGGCCGAGGCCACGATGCCGTCAAAGGTGAGGGAGAGCAGCAGCTCAAAGCCCTCAAAGAGCTTGGAGATAATCCCCCGCAGAGGGGCAGGCACCCAGGACTTGGCAAGGATGGCCCGGGGGGTATCCTCGTGCACATCGTACACCACTTTTTTCCCAAAGAGCTTGAGGAAAAAGCCGGTGAGGCACAGCTCCGGGTCGTGGAAATGGTAGACCGACGCATTTTCATCAATGGCCCTCCCCAGCACCCGGAAGGGGTTGAGGAAGAGCTTTTTCCAGTGCTTGCTCCGGTCCACGTCCGCCAGGCGGAACTTGATGCCCTGGCTGTCGGTGGTCTGGCAGTCAGGGCAGATAATCACCACATCATACCCCGCCTTGTGGAGGGTGACAGCCTCCCGGTAATAGATGCGGGTGTCGTCGTGCCGCCTTGCACTCGTCAAAAAACAGACTTTGTTATCCCTCATGAAACCTTCCAATCTCAGTCAAAGAGGCCCTTGAAATCCAGGGAGGAGCAGCGCTCCAGGGGCAGCTTCACCGGCTTTCCCGTCTTGGCCGAAAGATAGATAGCCAGCACCATCTCCAAGGCCCGGCGGCCTGCGCGGGCGTCGATATAGGCCTTGCCCCCCTCCCGCACAGCGCGGATAACATCCCGCAGCACGGCCGTGTGCCCAAAGCCGTAGACACTGTCAGGGTGCTCGTTGCAGTCGGCCTGGAGCGCCTCCAAGGAGTCCTGCCCGTCAGAAAACCGCCAGGCGTCCAGGGTGTTGACACTGGTGCCCCCCACCTTTGCCATACCCGTTTCCCCCATGATATAGAGGGTCTCCTCTAGGTTCTTGTTGTAGACGTTCACTGTCCCCTCAATCATGCCATAGGAGCCGTTTTTGAATTTCACCAGGGCCATCCCTAAGTCCTCGGCCTCGATATAGGGGTGCATCAGGTTGGCGGTGTAGGCCATGACCTCCTCCACCTCGTCGCCCATCATCCAGCGCAGCAGGTCAATGGCGTGAATACATTGGTTCATCAGCGCGCCGCCGTCCTGCTCCCAGGTGCCCCGCCAGGTGGCGGAGTCGTAGTAGTTCTTATCCCTGGCCCAGAGGATATGGGTGGTACCGTGGAGCAGCTTGCCAAAGCGGCCCGCTTCCAGGGCCTCCCTGACCTTTTGGATGGGCTTGTTAAAGCGGTTTTGATGGTTGGCGCTCACCACCAGCCCCTTTTCCTCCGACAGGGCAACAATGCGGTCGGCATCCTCCAAAGACATGGCAATGGGCTTTTCGATAATCAGGTTGATATTCTTCTCCAGGCAGTCCAGCGCAATGGCGGCGTGGGTGCCGGAGAACGTGGCGATGGAGACGATGTCCAGCTTCTCCTTTTCAATCATCTCGTGGTAGTCGGTGTAAAAGGGCACGCCGTCCAGGGCCTGGGGGTTGCCCTGGCGCAGGCGCTCCCCGGCGGCGGGGTCAATGTCACAGTAGGCGGCGAACTCCAGCTCCTCTTTGTTTTCCCAAAATGCCTTGACATGGTTGGGGGCCACCCTGCCCGCCCCAATCAGACCATAGCGCAGTTTCATTTTAACCATTCCCTTCTCTATTTCAACAATTTTGTTTGATCTTGTTTTGGGTTTGCCGGAGCGCAAAATCCAGCACCCTCATATTACCATTTCCCCTTGCCCATCGTCAAGGGTGGGTTTGCCCTATTTGGCCGCCGATGGGGGCAAAAATTCATTTTTTGCCCTTTGGCGGGGGCGTTTCTCCCCCGCATCCCCTTTCTCGGGCAGATTTAGCTTGCGCAGAATGGGGAAAATCATTATAATAGGAAAAAGGATACTTTTGTGAAAAGAGGGGATAGTGGAATGGCGAGATTGGCTCTGGTTCCCCCCGGCTGGGAACACGAGGAACAGGTGATGGCCTACCGCCAGGCCTTTTTTGAGGCGGGCAGCGATTTTGACGGCTGCGCGGGGCTGAATAAGACGGAGACCTATGCCGAATGGCTGGACTTTGAGGGACGGCTCTCCCGGAAATACGGCGCGGACTATGTGCCCTCCCGGGTCTTTCTGGCGATGAGAGACGAGCAGCTGGTGGGTATGCTGGACATCCGCACGGCGCTCTCGGAATTTCTCCTCCGCTTTGGGGGGAATATCGGCTACAGCGTGCTGCCAAAGGAGCGGGGGCAGGGCTATGCGGGGGAGATGCTGGCCCTGGCGCTGGAGAAGTGCCGGGATCTGGGGATGGATAAGGTGCTCGTCACCTGTGACCCGGAAAATATCCCCTCAGCCAAGACCATCCGGGCAAACGGCGGGGTGCTGGAAAATGAGGTGGAGGACACCGTGGGGCTCACCAAGAGCGGGGTCATCCAGCGCTATTGGATCACACTTTAAGAGGAGGAAATCGTATGAAGCTGATGGTTGCTTCGGATATTCACGGCTCGGCGCTTTACTGTGCAAAAATGCTGGAGGCCTTTGCACAGGAGCGGGCCGGGCGGCTGCTCCTGCTGGGGGATCTGCTCTATCACGGCCCCCGGAACGACCTGCCCCGGGGCTATGACCCCAAAGAGGTCATCCGCCTGCTCAACGGGCAAAAAAGCGCCCTATTGTGCGTGCGGGGCAACTGCGACACAGAGGTGGACCAGATGGTGCTGGAATTCCCCATCCTGGCGGAGTACTGCCTGGCAGAGCACGGGGGGCGGGCGCTCTATGCCACCCATGGGCACCATGTGTCCCCCGGCAATCCCCCGCTGCTGCCGGGGGACATCCTGCTCTGCGGCCACACCCACATCCCTGCCTGGGAGAACTGGGGGCAGGACGGCCTGCGGCTCAACCCCGGCTCCGTCTCCATCCCCAAGGAGGGCAGCCAGCACAGCTACCTGGTGCTGGAGGAGGGCTGGGCAATCTGGAAAACCCTGGAGGGAGAGGTGTTCCACCGCCTGGCGCTCTAGCCCCCTCCCCTTCCCGAAGGACACAGAATGGAAAAGGGAGTTGCCAGCGGGGAAAAAGGGTGTTATAATACGAACGGAAATCTTTGGAAAGGCCTGATATGATGAAGAAGAAACTGTTTTCTCTCTTTTTATCCCTCTGCCTGCTGCTGCCCGCCGGGTGCCGCCGGCAGGAGCCGCTGCCCCAAGAGCCCACCGGCGGGGCGGCCCAGGAGACGATTGAGCTGACGGTGTGGGGCGCGCAGGAGGACGAGGCGCTTCTTCAGGAGATTTTCACTTCCTTCCAGCAGCACTATGCCGGAGAGGCCAGCTTCCGCATCACCTACCAGCCCCAGAGCGAATCCAACTGTAAGGACGTGCTGCTGGGCGACCTGGAGGGGGGTGCGGATGTCTTCGCCTTTGCGGACGACCAGGTGGCGGCCCTGGCTGCCGCCGGAGGATTGGACCCGGTGGAAAATGCAGCGGATATCCGCAGCGCCAACCTCTCCGCCGCGGTGGAGGCCGCCAGCGTGCGGGACACCCTCTATGCCTATCCCCTGACAGCGGACAACGGCTATTTCCTCTACTACAACAAGGCCTATTTTACCGAGGAGGAGGTCCAAACCCTGGACGGCATCCTGGCGGCTGCCCAGCGCGCCGAGAAGCTGGTGGTGATGGACTGGTCCTCGGCCTGGTATGTCTATGCCTTCTTCGGCAACACCGGCCTAGAGGTGGGAATCAACGATGACGGCCTGACGAACTACTGTACCTGGAACAGCACCGAGGGGGATATTACCGGGGTGGACGTGGCCCAGGCCATGCTCTCCGTCAGCGCCAGCCCCGCCTTTTCCAGCCACACTGACGAGGAATTCCTGGCTGGGGTGCAGGATGGCTCCGTCATTGCCGGCGTCAGCGGCGTGTGGAACGCCAAAGCCGTCCAGGAGGCCTGGGGGGAAAACGCCGGCGCTGCCAAACTGCCCACTTACACCTGCAAAGGGCGGCAAGTGCAGATGGCCTCCTTCTCCGGCTGCAAGCTCATCGGCGTAAACGCCTATTCCCAGCACCCGGAATGGGCGGCCAAGCTGGCGGAGTGGATTACCAACGAGGAAAACCAGCAGCTGCGCTTTACCCTGCGGGGCCAGGGCCCTGCCAACACCAATGCTGCCAATTCCCCGGAGGTGCAGGCCTCCGGGCCTATCTCGGCGCTGTTAGCCCAGTCGGAATTCTCCCAGCTCCAGCGGGTGGGGGGAAAATTCTGGGAACCGGTTTCGGAATTTGCAGGCAGCATGGCCCAGGGGAACCCCTCAGGCGCCTCCCTTCAGGCCCAATTGGACCGGCTGGTGGAGGGTGTAACAGCCCGATAGGGAAAACAAGGATTGGGGAGGAAGCACTATGAAAGGCAAACTGACATTACAGCAGCGCTTGATTTTGCCCATCATCCTGCTGGGGCTTGTAACGCTGCTGTCGAATATCCTGGCAGTTTTCAGCATCAACAATGTCCACGCCAATGCGGGGACCATCGTAGACGAGTACATGCTCAGTGAGACGCAGCTGGAGGACATCCGCCGCTCCCTGATGAACATCCACCGTCTGGCCCTCTCCCACATTGTTGCCATGGACCATGCCACTATGATTCAGCTGGTGCAGGAAATCAAGGCGGAGGAGGCCAGCCTGGACGAGAAGCTGGACGCCTACCAGCGCTTTGTCCCGGAAGAGGACAGGGAGGCCTACCGTTCCCTGCTTCAAAGCTATGACTCCTTCAAGCACGCCCTGGTCTATCTGGTGTGCGCCAGCGCCGACAGCAAGACCCAGGACGCCTATGCCGTAGCCAACGGGGATGTGGCGGCCTGGAGCAGCGCGGCAGAGCGGGACATCGGCCTGCTCTATGCCTCTGTCACCAGCCGGGCAGAAGCGGCGCGGGGCAGGCTCTCGGTGGTCTACGCCACCTCCCTGGTTATCACCGCAGCGGCGCTGGCGGCCGGGGTGCTCCTGGTGGTGGCGGCTTTCCGAATCATCCGGAGCTACGTGATTTCCCCCATCCACAACGCCATGGAGGTCCTCCAGGGGAATTCCGAGCGAATCCGGGGCGTGGTGGGCGAGGTGCGCCGCAGGACCCAGACCTCCAGCGAGAGCGTCCAGGCCCTTTCGGGCCTGACGGAGCAGCTCTCAGCCGCCCTAGAGGAGATTTCCGGAAGCACTGCCGATATCTCCTCCAACACTGCCGGCACCCGCGGGGATGCCCAGAGCATGGCTGAGGAGTGCTCGGCCATCACCGCCTATTCCCTGGAGATGCGGGAGCGGGCCGAAGCCATGGAGCAATCCGCCCGGGCCGAGATGGAGGCTGTGCGCGCCAAGACAGCGGAGATTATGGCCGTCTTCAACCAGGCCCTGGAAAAGAGCCAGAGCGTGAGCCAAATCGGCAACCTGACAAAAGACATCCTCTCCATCTCCTCTTCCACGGACCTCATCGCCATCAACGCCTCTATCGAGGCCTCCCGGGCCGGGGAGGCGGGCAGGGGCTTTGCCATTGTGGCCCGGGAGGTGCGCAACCTGGCCGATTCCTGCGCCGAGGCCGCCAACCACATCCAAGAGGTGAGCAGCGTGGTGACAGGGGCGGTGAAATACCTGTCCAGCAGCGCAGAAGAGCTGGCGGATTATCTGGGCCATGCCGTGCTGGCCCAGATAGAGCTATCCCTCCAGGCCGGCCAGCAGTACCGGGAGGACGCGGACTACATCGGGCACTCCATGGAGGCCTTTAACCAGCGTACCCACCGGCTCAGGGCTGCCATGGACGAAATTGCCGGCTCCATCTCCAGCATCTCGGATGCCATCGACGGCGCCGCCTCCGGCCTCTCCGGCGCGGCAGGCAGTACCCGGGTGCTGGTGGACGACATGTCCGGCATCACCGCCCGCATGGATACCAACCAGGAAATCGTAGGGGAACTCCAACAGCAGATGGACGTATTTGCCAATTTATAGCAGGAGAAAAATCTGCCATATGGGTCCCGTTTTCCTGTTGACGAATGGAAAAAAACAGTGTACAATGGGAACAGAAAGACGGAGAGAGGTGAAGAAGCCGTGTCGGAACAAAATGAGTTTACGCCGGATATCTTAACACTGGTGGACGAAGAGGGCGTGGAGCGGGAATTTGAAATTATCGACGCCATTGAGACCGACGAAGACCGCTACGTGGCCCTGGTACCCTACTTTGATACCCCCGAAGAGCTGATTGACAGCGACGGCGAGCTGGTTATCCTGAAAGTGGAAACAGGAGAGGACGGCGAGGAATTCCTGGCCTCAATTGACGACGACGACGAGTACAACTTCATCGCCGACACCTTCATCAAGCGCCTGGAAGAGGACTATGACATCGAGCAATAACCCTGGAAAGCATTGACAGCCCGGAAAGGGGTATTCCTCCCCGCCGGGTAAGCATACTAGAGATAGGACTTCCCCTGCTGAGTACGATGAGCGCGGTTTTTATAATCCAACACATGAGTAAAAAGGAGACTGTCTCTGTCCGTGGACTGCAGACCTCCCGGCCCAAAAGCCGGAAGAAGGGAGCGAGAAGCGGATAGGCGGAATCCATTCCTGTCACAAGACGGGTTTTAACTGACTGCGCGACGGCCCTGCGGGGGGAGTTTTTTTCAAAAGGGCAATCATGCACAGCATGATTGCCCTTTTGAAAATCTTGCCCGAATCCGCTGCGGGCCCTTTGGCAAGCGCATCCCGCAGTACAGGGTTTTTCATAACTTGGGAGGGATAACGATGGAGAATTGGCTGCAACGGCAGTCCTTGCTGTTGACAGAGAAGGAGATGGCGGCGCTGGCCCGGGCGCGGGTGGCTGTGCTGGGGCTGGGGGGCGTGGGGGGCACGGCGGCGGAGGCACTGGCCCGCTGCGGGGTGGGCCACCTGCTGCTGGCCGACCACGATACCGTGGAGGAGACCAACCTCAACCGGCAGCTCTTTGCCACCCGGCCCGCCCTGGGGCAGAGCAAGTGCCAGGCAGCCGGGGAGCGGCTGCGTTCCATTGTGCCGGGCATTGACCTTGTGCTGCGGGAGGAGTTTTACCTGCCGGAAAACCGAGAATTCCTCTTTTCCTTTGCGCCGGACTATATCCTGGACTGTATTGACATCGTGACCGCCAAGCTGGATTTGGCGGTCACGGCAAAGGAGCGGCAGGTCCCCCTGCTGATGTGCCTGGGTACAGGGAACCGGCTGGACCCCTCCCAGCTGCGGACCGGGGATTGCAGCGAGACAGCGGGCTGCGGCTGCCCCCTGGCCCGCATCCTCCGGCGGGAGCTGCGCAGGCGGGGTGTAGAGCGGCAAAACGTGGTGTATTCCCTGGAGCAGCCCCGCAAGGCCGCCCTGGCCGGGGAGGCTGGGCGGCACAGCCCTGGCAGCATCTCCTTTGTGCCCCCGGCGGCAGGGTATCTCATGGCCTCCTTTGCCGTGCGGGACATGCTCTCCCTCACATAATCCCCGCCGGGGCCGGGCAAGCTAACGGGGAAAACCGGGAGAAAGGGAGCTCCGCAGGGCGGGTGCTACGGGCATGGGTATGGGCAAGTTGTTAGGGATGCTGAGAGAAAAAAAGCAGGTGCCGCTGCTGGGGCTGGCCTGCGGGTTCCTCAACGGGCTCTTTGGCGCAGGGGGCGGGATTGCCGCGGTGTTTTTCCTAAAAAAGCTGGGGCTCCCGGTAAAAAAGGCCCACGCCACCTCTATCGCCGTCATCCTGCCGCTGAGCATTGTGAGCGCCGCCCTCTACCTGTGGGAGGGGGCCTTTGCCCTGCAAGACACCCTGGCCTATCTCCCAGGCGCCCTCATAGGGGCCTATTTTGGGGGAAAGTACATGAAGAAAATCCCCGACCGGCTGCTGCGGCTGCTCTTCAACGGGCTCATCCTCTTTTCCGGTATCCGGATGCTCTTTGCCCGATGAGAGGAGGCGGCTATTATGTGGGAACTGATACTCAGCTTTTTGGCGGCTGCGGTCTCGGCCTTTGCCGGGTCGCTGGGGATGGGGGGCGGCGGGCCGTTAATCCTCTACCTCACCGCCGCGCTGGGGATGGAACAGCGCCGCGCCCAAGGCATCAACCTGGTGTTTTTCCTCCCCACCGCCCTCATCGCCCTGCTGCTCCATCGGAAAAACGGCCTCATCGACGGGAAAATAGCCCTCCTGTGCCTCCCCTTCGGCCTGGTGGGGATTGCCGGGGGCATCTGGCTCTCCCGCGTCCTCACCTCCGCCCTGCTGGGTAAGCTCTTCGCCGGCCTGCTGGTGCTGCTGGCCGCCAAGGACCTGTGGGGGCTTTGGCAGGAGAAAAAAAGCGGCGGGAGCCCCTCCCCCAAGCGTTGACACATATCCCTGGCACTCCCAGAAAGGGGACGGCTCCTGTAGAACATCCGCCGTGCCCTGGTCGGGCTTCCGTTTTACCTATCACTAGAAAACGGGATTTACATCATGCACAAGGCCAGGCATGAAGGCGGCCCCATTGGCGCCCATACAGGTGTCCGCCAGCCGGAATCCCGGCTGGGCCAGCACTCTTGCCTGCAAAATAAGGACCGGAGCATCTTCCGCAAAAACATCGGGCACCGCTATCTGCACAGGGCTCAATACCCCTATGGACAAGACCGCCCGGAAAAATCCTCCTCGGAAGGGCAGTTTGCCCCCAAAAGGAACAGGGCCTGGAGGAGGAAATCGGCCGCTACCTGCAAAACCATATCTCCTTCGCCCTCTTCCGGATTGCAGAGAAAGAGGAGCGCCTGCGGCTGGAACCCCGCATCATCTCCACTGTCAGGCATGCGGCCCCTCGGGCAACTGGCTGGGCCCCCACAGCCCCAAGGCGAAAACCCGCCGCAGCGGCCTTTGGCAGGTGAACGAGCTGGGCAAAACGCCCCTTATCCCCGCCGATTTAGAGCTGCTCTCTGGCAGCATCCTCAAATAGTCCCCATAAAAATCTCCCACTGCCGCTGCCTGTGGGGGATTTTTTGCGGGATACTATTGACACACAATGTACCATGTGGTACGATATATATTAAGTAAAGGAGGCGAGGATGTGAATTTGGAAGAATGGCGGGCGCAGATTAAGCGGGGTACATTGGAATATGCCATCCTGCTGCTGGCCCGGCAGGGGCCCTGTTACGGGTATGAGATGATGAGCAGGCTGGCGCGCAGGCCCATCCTGGCCGCGGGGGAGAGCACGATTTATCCCCTGCTGCGCAGGCTGCTCAAAGACGGGCGGCTCTCCGCCTTCTGGCAGGAGACAGCCCAAGGGCTGCCCCCCAGGAAATACTATTGCATCACACCGGCGGGGCTGGAGTGCCTGGCGGCCATGGAGGCCCAGTGGGCCGAGCTGCTGGCCGCGCTGGAAAGCCTAGAGAAAGAGGAGGAACACGAAGATGGACAAACTGCTGAATGACTACCTGGCCCAGGTGGAGAACTGCCTGCGGCCCCTTACCGCCAGCGAGCGGGTTGATATTGTGGCCGAAATCAAGAGCCAGATGCTGGAATCCCAGGCCAAGGAGGGCCTCTCGTCCCAGGAAATCCTGGCGCGGTTGGGGGACGCCCGCGCCCTGGCAAGGGCCTATCTGGGGGACAGTATTGCGCGCAGCCGGTTTTCCCTGCGGCGTCTGCTGGCCTGCATCGCCTTTGGGGGGATGGCCGGGCTGGGCGGGATGTTTGTGCTGCCAATTTTCGGGGTGCTCACTGTGGGATTCCTCTTTGCCGGGGTCATTGCCCCACTGGCAGGCCTTCTCAAAACCGGGGGCTGGTTTCTGGGCTTTGACATGCCCTTCATCATGTTCCAGTTTGGCTCCTATAGCCTCCATCCCCTGCTGGTGCTCCCCCTCTCCCTGGCGGTGGGCGCACTGTTCTTTGCCTTAGCCATGGGCTGCTGGTGGGCCGTCAAGGCCTATATGCGGGCAGCCGGCAAAGCGCACAGGGCCCTGGGCACGGCTGCCTAGGGTATCTCCCGCTATAAGAGGATGAGGGCGGCGCGGGCGGCCAGGTAGCCCAGCAGCAGGCAGGCGGGAAACGTGAGGCCCCAGGCCAGGAAGAGCTCCCGCACGGTGGATTTGTCCACCTCTCCCCTGCCGGCGGCGCTCCCTGCTCCCATCATTGCCACGGTTTTCACGTGGGTGGTGCTCACCGGCAGCCCCCAAAGGCAGGAGAACAGCAGGCACACCGCCCCCGCCAAATCCGCGCCGAAGCCCTGGGAGGGGGAGAGCTGCACCATCTGCACCCCCACGGTGCGGATGATGCGCCCGCCGCCGCAGGCCGTGCCGAGCCCCATCAGGCAGGCACAGAGGACGAGCAGCCAGAGGGGGGCTGCTCCGGAAAATCCAGGATTGCCCAGGGAGAGGGCCAGCAGGAACAGGGCCAGGAACTTCTGGCCGTCCTGGGCGCCGTGGAAAAAGGCCATGGCCGCCGCGCCAAAAATCTGCGCCCTGCGGAAAAAGGGGGATCCCTCCCTGAAGGGAAGGCGGCCTGCCAGGCGGGCGCAGAGGAAGCCCCCAACCAGCCCTGCCAAAGAGGAGAAGGCAAGCCCCAGCGCCGCCTTGGCCCAGGGGGCGGGGTTCAGGGCGGAGAGCCCCTGCCCCAGCGCCAGGGCAGCACCGGTGAGCCCGGCGATGAGGCCGTGGCTCTCGCTGGTGGGCAACCCAAACACCCAGCATACCGTGGCCCACAGCAGCACGGCAAAGAGGGCGGCTGCCAAAGCCGTCAGCGCCGCAGAGGGGCGGGGGCCAAAGTCCACCAGCTCCTGCATGGTCTGGGCCACAGTGGGGCACAGCGCTGTCATCACCCCCACGCCCAGCAGGTTGCACAGGGCAGCCAGGACTACAGCGGGCCGTTCCCCCAGCGCGCCGGAGGAGACCACGGTGGCAATGGCGCCTGCCGCATCTGTCCATCCGTTGACCCAGATTACCGCCAGCACCATGCCACAGGCCAGGAGCAGAGGCAGATTGCCCCGCGCCGATTCCCAAAACACCGCAAATTCCACAGCAATTCCCCCTTTGGACAAAGTACAGTTTATCCTATGCGGGCAGCAGCCGGGGGATGTCAACAGGCTGCTGCCCGGCACACCGAAACACACAAGGAGATAACGCCATGAACCTTTCTCAAATTGTCACGCCGCTCTTGGCATGGTACGGAACCCACGCCCGCGAGCTCCCCTTCCGGGACGACCCCACGCCCTATCACGTATGGCTCTCGGAAATCATGCTCCAGCAGACCAGGGTGGAGGCCGTGCTGCCCTATTACCGCCGGTTCCTGGCAGAGCTGCCGGACGTGGAGGCCTTGGCCAAAGTGCCGGAGGAACGGCTGCTCAAGCTCTGGGAGGGGCTGGGGTACTATAACCGGGCACGGAACCTGAAACGGGCCGCCCAGATGATTGTGGAGCAGCTGGGCGGCGTCTTCCCCGGCGATTACCAGGCGCTGCGTGCCCTGCCCGGCATCGGGGACTACACGGCAGGGGCCATTGCCTCCATTGCCTTTGGCGTACCTGTCCCGGCAGTGGACGGGAACGTGCTGCGGGTGGTTTCCCGGCTGGCAGCCTATCGGGAAAACATCGATTTGCCGCAGGTAAAGAGGGACATCCGGGAACAGGTGGCGGCGATTATCCCGCCAAAGCGGCCAGGGGATTTTAACCAGGCCCTGATGGAGCTGGGGGCTGTGGTGTGCCTGCCAAACGGCGCGCCCAGATGCGAAGAGTGCCCCCTGGCAGAGCTGTGCCAAGCCAGGGAACAGGGGATTGCAGAGGAGCTCCCCCTGCGCAGCGAAAAAAAGGGGCGCCGCAGTGAGGAGCACACGGTGTTCCTCCTCTTTGCCGGCAACCGCCTGGCGCTGCGCCGCAGGCCCAAAAGAGGGCTGCTCTCCGGGATGTGGGAGCTGCCCGGCGTCCCCGGCGCGCTGGACTCCGGCCGGGCGGCGGCTTGCCTGGAGGGATGGGGCTTCCCCTCCGGGGAGCTCCTGCCCCTCTCCCCTGCCAAGCACATCTTTACCCACGTAGAATGGCTCCTCACCGCCTACCAAGCGGTATTGCCAGAGAGCTCCCCTCTCCCGCCGGGATGGGTCTGGGCCAGCGGGGAGGAATTGCAGCGCGTCTATTCCCTCCCCGCCGCCTTCCGGCAGTGGGAACCGCTGAAATAGCCCCGTTCCAGACGGGGCAGGCCGCAAAAGGAGAGGATGATTTCTCAAGATGAATAAAATACTGTGCTCCACCGGAGCGCTGCTTCCATACGGCGGGGATTACCGGCAATTGGAGATGCTCTCCCGGCAGCTCACCTGCGACGGTTACGAATTTATGATGGATGCGCCCTATTACAAAGAAGCCGAGGCCCTGAAACAGTTTTTTCAACAGAGCGGGCTGTATACCCCTATCTTGCACTGCGAAAAGGGCATCGGGGAAAGCATAGGCCAAGGCGGGGACGCACAGTGGGCGGACGCATTGGAAAAATTTGAAATCAACTGTGATATTGCCAGGAGCATCGGCGCTGAAAAGATGGTACTCCATCTGTGGAACGGGATTCCCTCCGATTCCAAGTTCCAAAACAATTTAAACGGCTATCGCTATCTGGATGCCATTGCCCGCCGGTATGGGATTGGCCTATTGGTAGAAAACGTGGTCTGTACTGTGGGAAATCCAATGGGACGCCTGTGCCAGCTCCGAGAGCGCTATCCCGAAATCCGCTTTGTATTCGATACCAAGATGGCGGCGTTCCACGGGCAGCTGGACTCCCTCTATGACCCGGAATACGCCTGGTTATGGCAAGACGGGTATCTCGCCCATTACCATGTGAACGACTACGCAGGCGGTTATATGGATTGGGAAAATCTCCGGCCGCTCCCCATTGGAAAGGGGAACCTGGATTTTACCCGCTTTTTTGAATTTGTAAACAGGACAGGCTATGCCGGCTCCTTCACCACAGAGGCAACAGCCTATGGCAGCAGGGCTTTCCAGCCGGAAATGCTGAACGGGCAATTCCAATACATCAGAGACCACTTGAAATAATACACCGTCTAAAAAACCGCACTCCCCAAAATAGGGAGCGCGGTTTTTCATTGTGCTTTCTCTGTTATTCCAGTAGCTTCTCCCGCCTGCGCAGGAAATAGGCAATCCCAACTGCATCAGCCAAAAACCAGCCGATGGGCACACTGACCCAGATTCCCGTAACCCCCACAGCCGGGAGGGCCGAGAGGGTGTAGGCCAGCAGCACCCGTGTCCCCAGGGAGAGCACGGTGAGCACCACGGACATGCCGGGCCGCTTTACCGCCCGATAGAGGCCATAGAGCAAAAACAGCAGGCCAATGCCCAGGTAACAGGCCCCCTCAATCCGGAGATACCGGGCGCCGATGCGGATGATTTCCGTCTCCTCCGCAGCCACGAAAATACCCATGAGCCGGGGGGCAAACAGATACACCCCCACACTGATGACAGCACAGAACACCGCCACCCAGAGCAGCGCGGTGCGAATCCCCTGCTCAATGCGCTCCCGCTTCCCTGCGCCGTAGTTCTGGGCAGTAAAGGTAGAGAAGGCGTTGCCAAAATCCTGCACCGGCATATAGGCAAAGGAGTCAATCTTCACCCCGGCGGCAAAGGCCGCCATCACCTGGGGCCCAAAGCTGTTGACCCTCCCCTGCACCATGAGAATCCCGAAATTCATGATAGACTGCTGCACACAGGTGAGAACCGAAAGGCTGCCAATCTCCTTGGCAATCTGGGCATCCCAGCGCACATCCCGCCTTTGGGGCCGCAGCCCGGAAAACCTCGCCAGGGTATACACCCCAATCCCCAGCCCCGAGACATACTGGGCAATCACGGTAGCCAGAGCCGCCCCCTCCACGCCCCAGGGCACCACCAATACGAAAACCAAATCCAGCACAACATTCAGCACCGCGCTCACTCCCAGGAACACCAGGGGCACCACGGAATTCCCCAGAGCCCGCAGGAGGCTTGCGAAATAATTATAGAGAAACGAGGCAATAATCCCGGCATACACCACCCGAAGATACCCACCCATGAGAGGCGCAACCTCCTTTGGAGCTTGGAGCAGCTGCAAAATCCCATCCGCCCCGGCAAAGGCCCCGGCGGTAAGCAGCAGCGCCGCCCCGCCGATGAGCAGGAAGGAAATCACCAGGCTACACCGCAATGCCCCCTCTTCCCGCCGCCCATAATAGATGGAAAACACCGCCCCGCTTCCCATAGAAAGCCCCAGCAAAATTGAGGTGAGAAATACCATGAGTGTATAGGCGCTCCCCACAGCGGCCAGGGCCTCTGCGCCCAGGAACCGGCCCACAATCCAGGTATCTGCCACATTATAGAACTGTTGCAACAGATTCCCCGCCATCAACGGCAGGGCAAACCGCACCAGCCCGCTCCCAATCTTTCCCTGTGTCAAATCCTGCTGCATAGGTGTCTTCCTTTCGATTGTGTTTTGGTCTTTTTGGGGGTATCCCCGTTGGAGTAAATATCAACGCAGTTGGTCGCTCCATCTTTGGAGCTGGATGGTTTTCCCATCGCGCCGTAGGCGAAGTAAAGTTTCCGTCCAACCTTTTCAAAGGGTGGCAGGTCCAGGACGGCGTCCTGGTCGCTCATCACAATGAGCGAAATCCTCCCCTTCTCCCGGGCGGCGTTTCATATCAAAGCTAAGGCTCGCACCCGGCCCATAAGCCGCCCTCCTCCCAGCTCCACACTGTCGCCACCACATCTCCCACCCTCGCCGCCTTTGCCGCCAGGCAAACAGGCCAAAGCCCGCCTATTACGTAAGCCCGTCGGTTCCCGCACCGGGCAGGCAAAGGCCAGCCTTCGTTGGCCCGCTTCCTTGCCTTGCCGCAAGGAAGCGAAAGGCCCATAGGGAACAAGCCCCTATGTACAATCTGTATAGGAGCAGAAGCCCCTATACAGATTTGGCAGTGTCAGCAGGGGCCACTCGGGTGCCGGCGGACGCTCCGGATGTTAGCGTTCTCCCACTTTTAGCAGTGACAAGGCCAGGTGAAGCGGGCTCGGTGCGGCC
>JAAVYW010000062.1 GCA_022791315.1 Oscillospiraceae bacterium
ACCGGGGAAGAGCTCCCCCCGGACGATAGAGACATCACGAGGGGCGTCGATGGCGATTTTAAAGCCCCCCTGCTTGCCTCTGACAACCTTGACAAAGATTTTCCCGTCGATAACCACAGGCTCGTTTAAGTTCCTTCCCAGCACTAACATGTGACAAACCTCCCTGTTTGAAGAAGCCCTGTTTTGTTCAGAAAAGTGTACATTTCTGAACAAAACAGGGGGAAGGTGGTAATGAAGGCGGTCGGGAAGGGAATGCAAACTCGACAAAAATAGAAAAACCCCTTGTTCAGAAAAGTACACTTTTCTGAACAAGGGGTTTTTGGTTTGTGATGTGGCGGACAAAAAGTGAGAAACCCCCGATTTTTCAAATCCAGAGGTGAACTCTGCCCAAAAATCAGCACAAATATGGGGTTGGATGGTGAAATTGGAGTTTTGTGAACAAAACTCTTTCCCTTCCCTTAAAAATGAAAAATCCCCCGGCAGGCAAATCCTGCCGGGGGACAACTATTTCCAGCTCAATCCATCCGCAGCGGTTCCAGCTTCCGCCGCACCACAAAATAGGCGGGCACCAGGAACAGGTCGGCCAGCACCCAGGCAATCGGGGAGGCAAAGCAGGCAGCAGTAAAACCAAAGGCAGGCACCAAAAACACGCCGGTGAATCCCCTTGCCACCAGTTCAAACACCCCGGCAAAGATGGCCAACCGGCTGTACCCCATGCCCTGGATGAGCAGCCGGAAGACATTGACAGCAGCCAGCGGGATGTGGAACGCCAGGTTGGTAATGAGCAGCTGATAGGCGCTGGCGATAATCTGGGCCTCCCCTGCGTCCACGAAGAGGCACAGCAGGGAGCGGCCAAAGAGCAGCCCTGCCAGCAGGGCCAGCACGGCGTAGCAGCCGCCGATAAGCATCCCCGACCGCAGCCCAGGATTCAGCCGCCCAATTTTCCGCGCGCCCACATTCTGCCCGCCATAGGTGGACATGGCAATCCCCAGCGAGTCGTAGAAGCAGGTAAAGAGCTGGTTCAGCTTGCCCGCCGCCGTCATTGAGGCCACCGCCAGCGACCCCAGCCCGTTCACCGCCGCCTGGAGCAGGATGGAGCCAATAGCCGTGATAGAGCTCTGGAGCCCCATGGGGATACCCATGCCGCAGAGCCGTTTCATCAGGTTCCCCTGCGGTGTCAGGTCGCCGCGCCCGATATGCAATGGAGGGAAGCGTTTGACGATAAACACAAAGCAGGCCACGCCGGAGAGCGCCTGGGCAACCACTGTGGCGGCCGCCGCGCCCATCACCCCCAGCGGGGTGAAGACGATAAACACAAAGTCCAGCACCACGTTGATGACCGAGGCCACCAGCAGGAAAACCACCGGCGTCCGGCTGTCCCCCAAGGCCCGCAGCAGGCAGGCCATAGTGTTGTAGGCCACCGTGGTGGGGATACCCGCCAAAATCACCATCAAATAGCGGTGGCTCTCCTCCAAGATATCCGGCGGCGTGTTCATCATCACCAGCATCTGCCGGCACAGGCACATGGTAATTGCCGTAATAACCAGGGAAAAGCCCAGGCTCAACCACACAATGTTGCCCACATACTGGCGAAGCTCCCCCTGGTTTTTCGCGCCAAAGCTCTGGGCCACCGGGATGGCAAACCCGCTGCACAGCCCCAGGCAAAACCCAAAGATAAAAAAGGTCAGCGGCCCGGTCGAGCCCACAGCTGCCAGGGAATCCGTCCCCAAAAACCGCCCTACAATCACCGCGTCCGCCATGGAATACACCTGCTGAAACAGGTTCCCAAAAATCAGCGGTATGGTAAATTCCAGCAGATGCCTGGCCGGAGCCCCCGCCGTCATGTCCTTTGTCACAAAAACCCCTCTTTCTCTGCCCCGGCAGCCTCTTCCAGGGCTAAAGCCCCAGGCTGCACCCCGCTTCCAAAGTCAAAGCACCTACACTTTCAAGTGCTTTGACTATAGCACAGGCCGGCCTGTTTCCGCAAGCCGCCAGACAACAGAAAAAGAGGGGATTTTCCATCCTATTTTTAGCTATTTTTCTCACCAGGCCTGGCATCCAGCCCCGGGAAATCGTTCCCGGTCAGGCCCTCCTGGGCCAGCATGGTCTTGAGCACGGAAATATCCGCCGAAACATCCATGGCGTCGTCCTGATACAGCCCATCCAAGAGCGTCTCAAAAGCGGCGTTAATCACATCCAAGGTCGTCAAAATCTCACCCTTCGCCGCAGTGACACTGGCTGTCTGGGGCTGCCCGTCAAAATTCTGGTAAGACTGCACCAGCTTCACCGTGGTGGGCAGATAATAGTCCATAAACCGGCGGATTTCCGCCAGCTTGGCCGGGTGCTGCTCCACATAGGCAAAGATATTGGCCGTCACATCCTCCAGCCGGGTGAGCTTCTCTGTCACCACCGCATCCGGCAGCGCCGCATTGGCCGACCGGATTTGCCGCACAGCCTCCAGCCCAGCCTGGATGGCAATATCCTTTTTATCCTTTGTGGCCTCCCGTTTCTTCTGCCCCTCTTTGGCCGCCTGGTATTGGCCATAGAGCTCGTCGCCCAGCAACAAAAACTGCTGTTGGTCGTCCAGCCTCCCCCCCGGCAGGTTGCCGGAGCGAATCCAGTATTTCAAATCGGAGAGCACCAGCTTTTTCGGCTTGCGCACCGCATTGGAAAAGGCCTGCACCGCACAATACCCCTTGTACCGCAGCAAGTTCCAGTAATCCTTAAACCGCTTGGCCCGCCCATACTGCACAATCCCCTTGCGCGCCAGGAAAAAGAAAGAGACGGAAACCCCCGCCAGCAATCCCAGGGTAATCATCTCATCTACCGGCATGGAGGCCGCCCCGCCCAGCATCCCAAATAATGTGGAGAGCCCCCAGGCCACGGTCACAATTCCCACCGGAACAGCCACTGCCAGCCCCGCCAGGGCCGCCACCATCCCCATAGCCATATCCCGGTTACGCCGCTGCAAATAGGCGGGCGGCGGCACCATTGGGGTGAGGTCAGGGCCCTGCGCCTGCCTGGGCGGCGTATAGGCAGGCCGCGGCTGGGGATTCTGGGCCTGTCCCGGCGCATAATACGAGGGCGGCGGCGAAGGCCGGCCCTGATAAGGGGGCCTCTGGGGCCCGGCAGCACCAGGGGGATTGACTGGAGGCTTATATTTGGGCGGCGAATAGGGATGCCCGCCGAAGAGGAACGAGGCACTGTCCCGGATAGACTTGGCGTAGTCCACCGTGGCATCCACTGCAGAGCGCAGCGACTGGCTGGCGCTTTCACTGAGTTCGGAGAAATCGCCTGTCTTCAGCGCGTCCTGTAACACTTGGTCGAGCGTGCGGTCAAATTCTGGTTTCTGGTTCCTGTCCATAGCCCCTCCACCCTCACTTTCCTTCTTTTCTTATCATACCTCATTTGTGGATAAGATGCAATGCGGCTATCCAAATTTTATTGATTTTTTTGCCGGGTAAGCTGCCTAACCCTGGTCCTCGGGCCTTTCCCCTTGCGCCTCCCTGAAAAAAGGGATAAAATAGAAATAACCCCAGAGAAAGGAAGCACCGCATGAAAATCCAAACCACACTCCCCGCCCTCCTCTGTGCCCTGGCCCTGGCCTTCATCCCCGGCTGCCAGGCAAAGCGGGCAGGGAACCCAGACCCCTCAGCTCTTCGGGTGGCCCAGTCCCTGCTCTTCCGCATGTCCGGCTATGGGGAGGCCACCCTGCTCACCCGCCACAGCGACAAATTCGACGAATACCTCACCGATGTCTATGGCCTGGACGCCAGCCGGGTGGAGGACGGGATAATCCTCTGCCCCAGCGGGATGCAGGCCCGGGAAATTGCCATCCTCTGCCTGTCCAACCCCGGTACGGCCAAGTCCGCCCGCACCGCCCTGCGGGACTATGTCACCTCCCGCCAGGCCGCGTTCACCGGCTACGCCCCGGAACAGGCCCAGCTGCTCTCCCAGGCCCGGGTGGCCCTGCACGGGCGCTACTTGCTGCTGCTCATCTGCCCCGATGCCAGCGACGTGGAGAGCACTGCCGTCCGCTATCTGAACCAGGCAATAGGGGATGAAAACAGCCGCCCAGACCAGACCGAATTCCTCGTCCAACCCAACGAGACCGGCGACACTATCATCACCGACCAGCGGGGCTATGAACTCTATCTATCCCCCTGGGAGGAGGAACCTCTCCTCTTTGACACCGCCCCCCTGAAACACGCCTGGGATTCCGGCGACGAAAACCTCCTCTCCGAGGAGGACCGGGCGCTGCTGCAAACCTGCCGCCAGGCGGTGAAGGAGGTTATAAAGCCCGGCATGTCCGACTGTGAAAAGGAGCTGGCAATCCACGACTGGATTCTCCAGTGGGCCGATTACGCCGAAGATACCCTCACCCCCCTGGGCCAAACCACCCAGCGGGACCTCACCCCCTACGGCATCCTGCTGGACAGGGAGGGCACCTGTATGGGCTATGCCAACACCTTCCAGCTCTTCATGGACCTGCTGGATATCCCCTGCCGCACCGTCACCGGCGCCTCCTTTCACTCCATGCAGGCACATGGCTGGAACATGGTGCAGCTGCAAGGGGAGTGGTACTGTGTAGACGTCACCTGGGACGATTCCCTGGGGAAAAAGACCATCGCCTCCGGCAATTGGAGCCAGGAGGAAATTGACGAGCACCGCCACCGCTATTTCAATGTCACCAGCGACTATCTGCGTGCCACCGGCCACCAGTGGGACTATGACAGCGTCCCCGAGGCCACTGCCACCCGCTGCGCCTGGAGCCCCCTCATTGCCTGGGCCGGCAGCCAGTGGGGCGACGCGGCAGATTGAAAAAGGCCCGGCGGGAAACAGCTTCCGCCGGGCCTTTTCTCATTTCCTCCCCATGTCGATAACCCTCTCCGCCCAGTCCCGGTAAAAAAGCGCCTCATGGGTCACCAGCAGTACCGTGCCGGGGAACTCCACCAGCGCCTCCCGCAGGGCGTCCTTGGCCTGCCGGTCCAGGTGGTTGGTGGGCTCGTCCAGGATGAGGAAATTGCAGGGCGTCAGCGTCAGCAGGCACAGCTTTACCTTGGCCTGTTCCCCGCCGCTGAGGGTCCCCACCGGCTGCACAGCGTGCTCCCCGGAGACCCCGCACTGCGCCAGGCACCTGCGTACCTCCTTTGCCGTTAAATCCGGGTGGGCGTCCGATAGCAGCTGCATCGGCGTCCTCCCCCCGTCTGTCCACTCCATGTCCTGCTGGAAATACCCGAATGCTACCTGGTCCGAGAACCGGTACTTCCCTTGCAGCGCAGGGAGCTGCCCCACCAGAGTCTTGAGCAACGTGGACTTCCCCACCCCGTTAAACCCGGTAATCACCACCTTCTGCCCGCCCTTGAGGGAAAAGTCTATTCCCGCAAGGATGGGATAGTGATACCCCACTGCCAGCTGCTTCACCGTCAAGTGTTCCGCATCGGTCAAGGGCTTTGCCGGGAAACGGAAATGAGGCGTAATCTCCTTTTGGTCCAGCGCCTCCAATCTGTCCATCCGCTCTAGCTGCTTGCGCCGCCCCTTTGCCATCCTGGACTTCCGCCCGGCGATATTGCGGCGGATAAATTCCTCTGTCCTCTTAATTTCCCGCTGCTGGGCCGTGTATTGCCGGATGTAGTCCTCCCGCAGCAGGGCCTTTTTGCGCAAAAACTCCGAGTATCCGCCGTAGTATTTGGTGATGGTCTCGTTGTCAATGTCGCAGATGCGGTTGGCAATCCTGTCCAAAAAGGCGTAGTCATGAGAGACCACCAAAAAGGCGTTCTCCAGTTGGGAAAGGTACTCTGCCAGCCAGTCGATGTGTTCCCTGTCCAAAAAATTGGTGGGCTCGTCCAGCAGCAGTACGTCGGGCTGCTCCAACAGCAGCTTAGCTAAAATCACCTTGGCCCGCTGCCCCCCACTCATCTGGGCAATGGGCCTCTCCAACCCAATGGCCTGTAACCCCAGCCCGTTTGCCACCTGTTGGATACGGGTGTCAATGGTGTAAAAATCCTGCCGCTCCAGCTCTTCCTGCAACGCTGCGGCGGTGTGCAGGCCCTTCTCATCCCCCGCCGCGGCCGCCTCATAGAGCGCGCCCATCTCCTCTTCCAGTTGATACAGCCGGGAAAAGGCGGATTTTAAAAAGTCCAGCATTGCCATGCCCTGGTCGATTTCCGCATACTGGTCCAGATACCCCACAGCAATCCCCGGCTGCCAGACAACGCGCCCCTCGTCGGGGATAACGGTCTCTGTGCAGATTTTAATAAGCGTGCTCTTCCCCGCCCCGTTTTGTCCCACAATGCCAATGTGCTCCCCCTTATTCAGGCAAAAGCCCGCATCCCGGTAAAGCCGCTGGTCCCCAAAGGAATGGGCCAGCCCCTCGATTTCCAATAAACTCATGATTCTTCTCTCCAATCTCTCAAATAAAAAAGGCAGAGGCCTTGCCCTCTGCCTTCCGCCGAAGCAAATTACAAAAGGCTATGGACAAAACATTGTCCATAGCCTTTTCCCTCATAAATTGCAACGGAAAACAAGCGGTGGGCGATTTTCCCCATCACTTTGCTTCCCGATGAAATCCTATCTATTGCTATGCTCTGTACAATGTTTCATCGGATATAAATTGTACAGAGCCAAATCCCTTGCCATATGGCCAGGGTAGGAATCAAAGAAATCCCTCATTTTATACTCCTCCAGTTTTAAATTGGAACTATTATAACACCAAACGGGCCCCTTGTCAAATTTTATCTCACCGGCGAGAAACAATTCTGTGCCGCCCAGTCATCGGGACTTTTTCTTTGGCCCCGGAAAAAGCCTCAAAGCGCCCGCTTTTTAATTTTCAGCAAGAAAAGAATAATACAGACCCCCATCAAAATGTGGCCGACCCCAGCAACGCCAGAAATAGAGGCGTCCAGCCCACGGCTCAACTCTGTTCCCCAAACCTGGGCCAAACCCCGCATCAGGAACCCGAGGCCAGTGATATTGAGCCCAGCCTGATAGGCGATTAAGAGTTTCCCAATATTCTGGCCAGAGAAGGAAAAGGCCTTTTCAACCACCATCAGCACCAGGAAAAAGAACATGCCCAACATAAAGTAGTGCGTATGTAGGAAGGAGAGATTGGTCTGCCCCACAAAGTGGCTGAACTTCGTAAACTCCCGATAAAACACCCCAAAAACCATCGCGATAATCGCATAGGATAGCGCCAGGTTTGCATACCGTTTTGCCATTACAACACATCCTCCTCAAACTCTTTTGAATCCCACAACGTTTTCTCTCATTTTTGCTATGTCCATGGTAACATATTCTGTTTCCAATTTCAATTTTGTATGGGGAGAAAAAGATAACGGGATAAGGCCTCTCGATTGGCTTTCCCCACTTAAACTCCCTAGATGTGAAAATGACTTGGAACACCCACTCCCATCTCTCCCCCCGCGAAGAAGAGCGCACAATCCAAATTCTAAATAAAATCGTGTAAAAACGTGTAGAAAAGCCCAGGAACCGCCTAACTAAGCGGTTCCTGGGCTTTTTGGTGGAGGCGAGGGGAGTTGAACCCCTGTCCGAAAATCAATTCATACGAACTTCTCCGAGTGCAGTTTATCTTTTCACATTCCGTCTGCTAGCCGCCGGTAAACAGGCTGCCAACATCCGTAGTCCCTAATACAACAGTGGGGCCGGGACGCGCCCGCACTGTCGTTCACCACTAAATGATGCCCAAACCGAGGTCGTGGTCCTCCCCGGCCGGACAGCTGTCTTTAATTAGGCAGCAACCGCCACTCTGTTAAAGTTGACAGTTTTTACGTTATTGTTCGCGTTTAATTTCTTAAACTGAGACTTTTTAGAGATTTCTCCAGCTCTACTCGCTATTCGTACTGCATCATCCCCGTCGAAACCTTTACGCCCCCTTATCTAATCTGGGAAACCTCATCTCCCACCCTTAGTATAGCACAAAAACCGGTGAAAACGCAAGTGCCCCCGCCGCTGATTTTGGGCAGGGCAGCGGTTTGGGGCGCGCAGCCGCACCGTGGCGCGCTCCTGCTCTTGTTTTCGCCGGTTTTTGCCTTGGACAAATGTCCTTTTACCGTCCCTGTTCCTTCATGGCCCGGTCCATGCTGCGTTTGGCATCCCGCTTGGCGATGTCGGCGCGCTTGTCGTAGAGCTTTTTGCCCTTACACACCCCCACGCACATCTTCACCCGGGAACCCTTGAAATACAGCGACAGGGGGATGAGGGTATACCCATCCTGTTTCACCTGGGCAAAGAGCCGCAGGATTTCCCGGCGGTGCATCAATAGGCGGCGCATGCGCATGGGGTCGCGGTTGAAGATGTTTCCCTGCTCATAGGGGCTGATGTGCATCCCCCGGACGAAAAGCTCCCCGTCTTTGATGTCGCAAAAGCTGTCCTTCAGGTTGACACCCCCCTGCCGCAGAGACTTTACCTCCGTCCCCACCAGCTCAATCCCCGCCTCGTAGGTGTCCTCCACAAAGTAGTCGTGCCGGGCCTTCCGGTTCTCCGCAATCGTCTTAAATCCCGTCTTCTCCATTTCCCTCACCGTCCTCTTTTCTTTTTTAGGGGGTTCCTCCCCTTTGGAAGTCAACGCATGTTGGACGGAACCAGTACCCACCCACCTGTTTCCCTTTTGTGGCTCCCGCCCCTTCTGGAACAAAAGTCAGCGTAGTTGACCTTTGCCAAACCAGCGGCTTGGCATCGGCCGGCTCTATCTTTCCCGTCTGGCTGGGCCCCCTCGTCCGGGCCCCCCTCCCCCAACGGGAATAACGCTAAATCTCGTTACGCCCCAGCAGGGAGCGATAGAGCGTCACTTCGTCTGCGTATTCCAGGTTGCCTCCCACCGGGATACCGTAGGCAAGCCGGGTGACACGGATGCCCATGGGCTTAATCAGGCGGGAGATATACATGGAGGTAGCCTCCCCCTCCACCGTTGGGTTGGTAGCCATGATAACCTCTGTCACTTCCCCATCGTTCAGCCGCATTAAGAGCTCCTTGATACACAGGCTGTCCGGCCCCACGCCGTCCATGGGGGAAATCAGGCCGTGGAGCACATGGTAGAGCCCGCCGTATTCCCTAGTGCGTTCAAAGGCCATCACATCCTTGGGGTCCTGCACCACGCAGATGGTGGATCGGTCCCGCTTGGGCCCGGCGCAGATGGCGCACACCTTCTGGTCGGTGAGGTTCTGGCAGATTTCACACCGGTGGATTTTCTCCTTTGCCTCCAGGATACACTGGGCAAACTGCTTGGCCTGCTCCTCAGAATACCCCAACACATGAAAGGCCAGCCGCTGGGCCGATTTCTGCCCGATACCCGGCAGCCGCTCAAACTGCTCCACCAGGCGGTCCAGCGGCGCGATTTGATAGGCCATGTCCCTCACCCCTTCCCTTCTCTGTCCGGCAGGCTAATCCCGCAGCTTGTGGATGTCCTTCTCCTTTGCCAGCACCATCAAATGGTGGTCCTCCCGGAACGTGTAGTCCGGGGAGGTAATGGGCACCACGTTGTCCCCGTCCTTGCTGGCTAAAATCGTCAAGTCATATTTCCGCCGCACATCCACCTG
Organism: Oscillospiraceae bacterium; assembly: GCA_022791315.1. Taxonomy (GTDB): domain Bacteria; phylum Bacillota; class Clostridia; order Oscillospirales; family Ruminococcaceae; genus JAAVYW01. Next base: position 9,555 of record JAAVYW010000062.1, read on the forward strand.
CCCCACAGTCTTCCCCAGCCAGGCCTTGGGGGGCGAAATCTCATAGATAGAGAGCTGGGGCGTCAGGTCAATGCACTCAAAGATGTTGTCCGAGCTGGCCCGTACCGCCAGGTTTTCCGCCATATCCTTGTCGGGATAGACAATGCTGTCCGCCCCGTTGCGCAGCAGGAACTTGGCCTGGATATCCCTGGTGGCCTTGGAGACCACATAGGGCGCGCCCAAGTCCTTGAGCAGCGAGGTAATCTCCAGCGAGGATTGGAAATTCTCTCCCACCGCCACCAGGCAGATGTCGAAATTGTCCACCCCAAAGGAGCGCAGCACCTGTTCATTGGTGCAGTCGGCAATCTGCGCGCTGGTGACATAGGGCAAAATGTCATTTACTGCCCGCTCGTCGGTATCCACCACCATCACATCGTTGCCCAGCTGGGCAAATTTATGGGCCGCAAACCGCCCAAAGCTCCCCAGCCCAATCACCAAAACCGATTTCATCTTCTGTTTTCCCCCTTCTTCTGCAAAGAGTGCGCTGTTAGCCCACTGCAATTTTCTCCACCGGCGAGAGCACCGGCGGGGAGAGCAGCGGCCGGGCAAAGGCCAGGGCCATGGAAAGCCCGCCAATACGCCCAAAGAGCATCAGCATTGCCAGCACCACCTTGGAAAAGTCCCCAATCTGCTGGGTGACGCCCATAGTGACCCCAACTGTCCCCGCAGCGGAGAACACCTCAAACAGGCACTCCTTCAGCGGCACCCCGTCGGCAAAGCACAGCAGCCCCGCCGCCGTGAGGATACAGGCGAAATACACGGCAAAGATGGAGAGAGCCCGCCGCACCAGGTCGTCTTCCAGCCTTCTGCCAAAGCCGCCCACCGCCTTGCGTCCCCGCACCATGGCCGCCAGGGCCATCACCAGCACCAAAAAGGTGGTGGTCTTCACACCCCCCGCCGTGGAGCCAGGGGACCCGCCAATGAACATCAGCACCAGGCTCACCAGCACCGAGGAGTCGTGGAGCGCTGCCAAATCCACCGTGTTAAACCCGGCCGTGCGGAAGGTGACAGACTGGAAAAAGGAGGCCAGCACCTTTTCCCCCATCCCGCTGCCCTCCATAGAGCCATGGTATTCCAGGAAAAAGAAGAGCACGGCAGGCACAAGGAGCAGCACAGCGCTCACTGTCAGCACCATCTTGGTCTGGAGCCGGTAGCGGGAAAAGGCAAAGCGGTTGCGGGCCAGGTCCTCCCACACCGAGAAGCCCAGGCCGCCGATGACGATAAGCAGCATCACTACCACATTCACCAGCACATCCCCCCGGTAGGCCGTCAGGGAGCTATAGGGGGCAAACTGCCCCATCAAATCAAAGCCCGCGTTGCAGAAGGCCGACACCGAGTGGAACACCGCATACCAAATCCCCTGCCCCACCCCCATCTGGGGGATGAAGCGGATGGAGAGCAGAATGGCCCCCATGGCCTCGAAAAACAGTGTCCCAATGAGCACATAGCGCATCAGGCGCACAATGCCCCCCACCTGGGTGGTGTTCACTGCCTCCTGAATCATCTCCCGCTCCCGCAGGCCGATTTTCCGCCCCAGCGCCAGGGAAAAAAGGGTGGCAACAGACATAAACCCCAGCCCGCCGATTTGGATGAGCCCCAAAATCACCGCCTGCCCAAAGGCTGTCCAGTGGCTAAAGGTGTCATAGATGATGAGCCCCGTAACACAGGTGGCCGAGGTGGCGGTAAAGAGGGCGTCCACCGGCCGGGTCGTGAGCCCGGGCCGGGTGGCGATGGGCAGCATCAGCAGCCCCGTCCCCAATAAGATGATGCCCAAAAACACCAGCACCGTAATTCTGGAATAGGGAATCGGTTTTTTCATGGAATTGTCCAACCTTCTCTCGTCAAAGAATCGCTTCCCGCCGGCTCCAATTCAAAAAGGACGGGCAGGAGGGCGCAGTCCAGCCAAGCCCCCTGTCCGCCGGTTTTCCTGATAGGTCCCTAAAACATGCCTGGCACGTTCAGGCCGCCCGTCACCTTCTCCATCCGCTGGGAGGTGGTAGTCTCAATCGTGCGCAGCACCTCGTTGGTGGCGGCGATGAGCAGGTCTTGCAGCATCTCCACATCCTCCGGGTCCACCACTTCGGGCTTAATCGTCACAGAGAGCACCTCGCGCTTGCCGTTCATAACCACTTCCACCGCGCCGCCGCCGGCTGCGGCCTTGAATTCGCTCTCGTTCAGCTCGTTCTGGACAGCCTCCATCTCCTCCTGCATCTTCTGTGCCTGGCGAATCATGGAATTCATATTGCCGGGGCCGCCGCCCATTCCCTTGGGTAATCTCGCTTTCATATCGTCTCATCCTTTCTGTTTTCAATAAAAATTATCCCTTTTCCTCCACCTGCACCCCTGCCTCCCTGGCCCTGCGCAGCATTTCGTCCAAAGGGGAATCCTTGGGCAAAATGCGGGACACCGTCTCCGGCGTGTAGGGCCCCAGGCGGAACTTCTTCCCCGAAACCGAGAAGAGCGCCCGGCGCAGGGAGGCCTTGGCGTTGTCGTCCTCCCGAATCAGCCGGCGGAAGAGGGCGTTTTCACACTGCACCAGCAAAATGTCGTCTTTCACATAGGCGCATGAGCCGTGCAGCGTCCCCCACAGCGGGGGGTTGATACTGGAGAGCGTCTGGAGCGCCTGCTCCCACAGAGGGAACCTGTCCAGCTGTACCCCGGCCATGTCGGGGGGCTGGGCAAGGTCAGGCTTTTCCGGCTGCAATTCCTGGGGCGCCGGCCTGGCCGGCCCGGGCCCCGCCTGGAGAACCTGCTGCCGGGGCGCCTGAGACGCAGGCGCCTTCTCCAATCCGGCAAGCTGGGCCTCCAAGCTGTGGATACGGGCCAGCAGCGCCTGGTAATCGCCGCCTCCCGTCTGCCCCCCCGCCTCCGGGGTGCAGATGCGCACCACCGCCATCTCAAATTCCGTCCGCTTGGCAGCGGCCTTTGGCAGCTTGTCCGAGAGCTCCTGTAATTTTCCCAGCACCGCCAGCAGCGGCGGCAGGGAGACCCCCTGGGCCAGCTCCTTCAGCGCCGCCAGTTCCTCCGGCGAGACAGGGATAAGCCGTTCCGGCTCCGGGGTGGTCTTCAGCACCATCAGGTTGCGGAAACAGGCCGTAAGGTCGGCACAGAGCCGTTTCAAATCCACCGACCGGTCATAGAGCGCCTGGAGCTCCTCCAATGCAGCGGAGACATCCTGGCGGCACAGTGCCCCCGCCAGGCGGATAACCCCTTCATCCCCTGCCAGCCCCGCCACCTCAGCCACCACCTCCCCGGTGATTTCCCCGGAGGCAGCCATACACTGGTCCAAGAGGGTGAGGGCATCCCGCATGGCCCCGTCAGCCAGCTTTGCCAGCAGCCCGCAGCCCTCCGGCGTGAGGGTGGCCCCCTCGGCTGCCGCCACCCGGTTTAAGTGCCCCTCAATGTGGGCCAGGTCAATGCGCCCAAAGTCAAACCGCTGGCAGCGGGAGAGGATGGTGGCGGGAATCTTGTGCACCTCAGTGGTAGCTAAGATAAAAATCACATGGGGCGGCGGTTCCTCCATCAATTTCAGCAGGGCATTAAAAGCCCCTATCGAGAGCATATGCACTTCGTCGATGATATACACCCGGTATTTCAGCGCCACGGGGGTGAAAGCGGCCTCCTCCTTCAAATCCCGGATGTTGTCCACGCTGTTGTTGCTGGCGGCGTCGATTTCCACCACGTCCACAGCGCTGCCGTTTTCAATGCTCTGGCAGCTGTCGCACACCAGGCAGGGGTTGCCCTCCACCGTATGGGGGCAGTTGACAGCCTTTGCCAGGATTTTGGAACAGGTGGTTTTCCCCGTGCCCCGCGTGCCGGTGAAGAGATAGGCATGGGAGACCTTGCCCTCCACAATCTGGCGGCGCAGCACAGTGGAGACCGCGTCCCGGCCCACCATGTCTTCAAAGACCTTTGGCCGCCATTTGCGGTAGAGTGCCTGGTACACTGCCTCACCTCCCTGCCGAATAAAGCGGCGGCCCAGCCCCCCGGCCAAACCGCCGCTATTTTCATTGTCTGGGAAATGCCCCTGCGCCTTGGCGCGCGGAAGTACCGATTGGCTGCGGCACACAGGGCAAACCGCTTAATGCTGCTCGGTTCCCCGCCTGACATGGTTCACGGCCGCCTGTTGCACAGGACCTGCACCTCCGCACACCAAGAAACAGGGAGCATCCCCTTGATACTCCCCAATCATACCACAATCTTCTAAAAAACACAAGCGCTTTTTTATCAAGGAGTGCCCTATTGCACATTTTATAGCACAGGGATTTCCCCTGCACCCCCTATTCCTCTCCCTCTTCCCCAGGCGGGCCCGCCTCCTCTTCGTCATAGGCCTGCCGGTTCATAGAAAACGCGATAAGGTTTGAAGCTGCGTCCCAGGATTCCGGGCCGAGCTCAACGTACTCCCTGTCCTCCTGCTCCCACTTGCATAGGTGGAAGAGGGCCGGATAGGCAATCGCCTTCACTTTTTCTGAAAAGGAGGCCTGCGGCCCCACAGGACGAACCGCTCCCTGTCCGTATTGTTTCAAATTCTCCCGGAACAGCTGCCCCGCCTTTTCCTCCGGCGTTTTTTCCAAGAGTACAAAGGCCTTCACCGGCTTCCCCCGTTTCACACATTCATCCATCACAAACCGCGTCCCCCTGGAAGCCCCGTCCCAAAAGGCCACCACCAAATCCGCGTGCTCGATAATGGAGATATTGCGCTTGAGCGGCGCACCCCGGCCATATTTTTTGTATTCCGGCAAAAATTCCGTGAGCGGGATGCCGTTCGCCTGGGCATATTCCCTGGCAAAGGTGTCAATCCCCTTGGCTCCCCCGCTGACAATCTCCGTTGTCCCCTCCGGTAAAAAATGCCCAAGGTCTTCCACCCGCAAATTCCTGGAACCCACTACCGCCACTTTCATGTCTTACTCCCCCCCAAAACCATATTAGCCAAAGCATTCTCTATTCTGTCTCTTGGGGAATAACGAGGAAACCGTTTTCATCTTCATATTCTGAAATGTATTTTTGTATAATATATTCAAGCAAATTATTACAAGACCGCTGTTCCCGCTGCGCAAGTACCCTCACTTTATCATAAATAGGCTCTCCCAGCCGCAACCCAGTCTGAATCTTATTGGTTGGCACCCGCTATCCCCCCTTTAGCAATATGTTAGCAAAATTTTCCTACATAATCTATCCACACGGTGGTAGCATGGTGTGGGCAAAACAGGCAAAATTATAAAAAATGTCGAGAAGCCAGCATTTTGGTGACGCTGGCTTCCCGACATTTTTCAACTCCGTACTTAGACTACCACCCAGCCCCCAAAAACCACATCAACCCCCACAAAAAGCCAAGGCGACCTAACATCGGGGCCGCACCGAGCTCGCTTCACCTGGCCTTGTCACTGCTAAAAGTGGGAGAACGATAACTTCCGGAGCGTTCGCCGCCACCCGAGTGACCCCTGACGACAGCTGCCAAATCTGTATAGGAGCTTTGCTCCTATACAGATTGTACATAGGGGCTCGCCCCTATGGGCCTTTCGTTTCCTTGCGGCAAGGCAAGGAACCAGGCCAACGAAGGTTGGCCTTTGCCTGCTCGGTGCGGGAACCGACAAGCCTGGGCCGAGATGGAGCTTTGGCCTGTTTGCCTTTGGCAAAGGTGGCATGGACGGAAACTTTAGTTTGCCTACGGCGCGATTGACCCCTCTCCCATTTCCTCTCTAAACTATTTTAGAATTGGCTTGGAGTGTAACGCACCGTGACAACAATCACCGTCTTTTGAGCTTCATCCACACGAAAAATAACTGTGTAGTTTTTTACAAATAGCTGGCGATAGCCCCTATTGGCATAAGCACCAGTCCTGCGAATAGGGCAACGGTTCGGGAAATGTTCTAAAGACAGGATTTCCTGCTCGATTTCTTCCACCAGCTTTAACCCTATCCCCGGCTCCAACAGGGTTTCCGCAATATACTTGTAAATACCGTCAAGGTCACGCAAAGCACGACCCATCAGCTTGACTCTGTAATCCTCATCCAAAGTGCTTCCTCCTCAAAGAGGAAAGTGCTTCCCTAGCATCATAGAGCCTGCCACCCTGGGCAAACTCTGCCTCCGCCTCTGAAATCGCAACATCGGCAGCAGCAGTTTCCAACATTTCCTCATAGGTTTCCATGCTCATAATCACCAAATCACCATACCCATTCTTGGTAATGAACATCGGTTCCCGCTTGGCATGGCAGGCGTTAGAAATCTCCGTTGTGTTGCGTAAATCCGTAATCGGCCTAATCTGCGGCATAAAATCGCCTCCTTTGTACATAATTATAGCATTATCCTGTACAAATCGCAACAGGTAATCCCGCTTCCGGATACGCTCCAAAACGGAGCCCCCAGAAGCGGGATTTTTATGCTGGCCCCCAAAAACCACACCAACCCCCGCAGCCAGCCAAGGCGAACTAACATAGGGGCCGCACCGAGCCCGCTTCACCTGGCCTTGTCACTGCTAAAGGGGGAGAACGATGGCACCCGGAGCGTCCGCCGACACCCGAGTGACCCCTACCGACACTGCCAGGGGGTTCTTAGGGGGCGCAGCCCCCTATGGGCCTTTCGTTTCCTTGCGGCAAGGTAAGGAACCAGGCCAACGAAGGTTGGCCTTTGCCTGCTCGGTGCGGGAACCGACAAGCCTGGGCCGAGATGGAGCTTTGGCCTGTTTGCCTTTGGCAAAGGTGGCGAGTGAGTGGGATGTGATGGCGACAGAGGGGAGCTTAGGGGAGGGCGGCTTATGGGCTGGGTGCGAGCCTTAGTTGTTATTGATACGCCGCCCCTTAGAGAGGTATTTCGCTCACTGCGGTGAGCGACCAAAGGCAAAGCCTTTGGAAAAGTCAAACCTATGGCTTGACTTTCAAGAATCGCCTTGCGATTCTTGCCAGACCAACACAGTTGGTCTTCACCACCCTTTGAAAAGGTGTGGACAAGGCCAGCTGTGCTGGCCCGGAAACTTTAGTTTGCCTACGGCGTGATTGACCCCTCTCCCATTTCCTCATAGATATAGATATAATCGCAAATCTCCTGGAATACCGGCGCTGCCTGCAGCGCCCCCGAATCCCCGCCCTCAATAAACACCACAATGGCATAACGGGGCGTATCAGCAGGATAATACCCGGCAAACCAGGCCTGGACAATCTCCTTGCCCTCCTCGTCATAGTGTCCAGTCTGGGCCGAGCCGGTCTTTCCCCCCGCGCCGCCGTGAAGAGGCATAGCCCCCTTGCCGCTGCCCTCCTCTACTACCCGCACCAGCATGGAGCGTAGGATTTCCGTCACCTCTTCCGAGAGTACCTGGTCCTGGTCCGGCCTGTCAACCTCCTCCGCCAACGCTGTCCCCTCCTCGTTGGAATACCCCAGTAGCAGCGTGGGGCTCACACTCCTGCCCCCGTTGGCCACCGCGCACAACAGCTTCCCCACCTGTAAAGGCGTAGCCAGCAGCGTGCCCTGTCCAAAGCCCAGGTTAGCCAAATCCGCGTCAAACCGGATGTCATAGGGCTTGGGATAGTTCCCCGCCGCCCCGAACATCCCCGGCGCAATCTCATCATATTGCCCAAACCCCAGCCGGTAGGCCGTCTCATAGAGTTTCACCGCCCCCAGTTCCAAGCTCAAAGCGATAAAATAGGGGTTGCAGGACTCCTCCATGGCCTCCCGCATATTCACTTCCCCGTGTCCCGCCAGGTTGTGGCAGCGGAAAATCTGCCCCTCCACGTCGATATACCCAGGGCACTCATAGCTCCACCCGGTGCTGTATCCATTTTCCAGCGCACAGGCCGCTGTGACAATTTTAAAAATCGAGCCCAGGCTGTATCCCAGCGTACACCGGTTCAGCAGCGGGGAATCTGGCGCGTCCAGGCTGTCCTCCACCTTTTCCGGGTCAAAATCCGGCAGGCTCACCATGGCCTTGATGTCCCCGTTTTCCACGTCCATCACCAGCACGGCCCCCTTTTCCATATGCTTCTCCGCCGCATAATAGGCCGCCCGCTGCAAGGTGGCGTCAATCGCCAACACCACCCCTTGCTTATCCTCCTCCCCCTGTCTCACCACCCCATTCTCATTCTGCAACGGGGTGCCCACCGCGCTGGTGGGAAACGAGACGCTCACCGTGGTCCCGTGCTCGGTCAGGAATTCATCACAGGCCTTCTCAATCCCGCTCACCCCTGACCCGGCATAGTCCACATACCCCACCACATGGGGAAAGAGGAAGGGCGCAGTATACCGTTTTGCCACCGAAAACCCGCTCACCCCCTCCCCCTGGGGCGCGGGCTCGGCAGGCGACTCCATCACAAACGGCGCCCCCCCTGAGAGCTTTTCCAAAAGCGCCTCCCGCTCCTCCCTATCCATATCCTCCCGGAGCAGCACAGCTGCCGCCTCCCGCCCTGGCCGCACCGCCAGCATTGTCGTGCTACTCAGGTTGACAATGGGGGAAAACCGGCAATCGTAAATCATTCCCCTGCTCTGTGCCATTTCAATGGTCCGGGTCCCCTGTGCCGCGGCGCTCTGCCCAATCCCACTGTCCTGGGATAAGAAGAGCAGCCGCAGTACCAGCACTGCAAAACAGAATATCAGGCATCCGTAAATTACTACTACTCGCTTTGCCATTTTCTCCATCACCGCCTCTGTATTTTTTAAATGACGCCGCTCACTCCATGTTTTGGAGCCGGATGAGTCGCCCAATTTGGGGACTTTCCCAACATAGGTCTATCGCGCCGTAGGCAAACTAAAGTTTCCGGGCCAGCGCAGCTGGCCTTATCCACACCTTTCCAAAGGGTGGTGAAGACCAACTACGTTGGTCTGGCAAGAATCGCCTTGCGATTCTTGCAAGTCAAGCCGCAGGCTTGACTTTGTCGAGGGGCAAAGCCCCCGTCGCTCACCACAGTGAGCGAAATGCTCTTATAAGGGGCGGCGTATCAATAACAGGCCCAGCCTACGCACCCAGCCCACAAGCCGCCCTCCACCCAGTTCCCCTTTGCTGGTAACACATCCCCCCCGCCGCCTTTGCCAACGGCAAACAGGCTCAAGCTCCATCTCAGCCCAAGCTCGTCGGTTCCCGCACCGAGCAGGCAAAGACCAACCTTCGTTGGCCTGGTTCCTTGCCTTGCCGCAAGGAACCGAAAGGCCCATAGGGGCTCTGCCCCTATGTACAATCTGTATAGGAGCAAAGCTCCTATACAGATTTGGCAATGTCAGCAGGGGTAGCTCGGGTGTCAGCGGACGCTCCGGTTGTTAGCGTTCTCCCACTTTTATCAGTGACAAGGCCAGGTGAAGCGAGCTCGGTGCGGCCCCGACGTTAGTTCGCCTTGGCGCAGTGCGGGGGCGGGGTGGTTCTCATTCAGTTCCTCTATTATCCAAAACTCTTCCCGTGAGCATGTGGCAAAAGTCAGATAAATCCACCTTCTCCCCTCATTTTGCCCGTTCTCTTCCCAAAATATGCCTGTGGCAAAAGGGCAAAAAAATTCCCTCCCAAGCTATCCTGGGAGGGAATCCTATGTATCCCAATCAGTCCCGCAGGGCCAGCGCGGCGATGCGTTCACACAGCTCTGTATACCCAATCCCCACAGCTGCCGCCTCCTGGGGCAGCAAGCTCATGGGGGTCATACCCGGCAGGGTGTTTGCCTCCAGGCACCAGAACACCCCTGCCTCATCCAAGATAAAATCCACCCGCCCATAGCTTTTCAGCCGCAGCAGGGAAAACACCTTGGCCGCGTAGCTTTGTACCGCTTTCTCCTGCTCCCCCGTCAGCTCTGCCGGGCAGACCTCTTTCGTCAGGCCGCTCTGGTACTTGTTCTTGTAGTCGTAAAACCCTTGGAGGGGGATAATCTCAATGGGCGGCAGCACCTGCCCGTCCAGAACCCCCACCGAAAACTCCCTGCCCTGGATTTTTTTCTCCACCAGCAGCAGGTCCTCATATTGCTTTGCCAGTGCAAAGGCCTTTTCCAGCTCCTCCCGGTTTTCCGCTATAGAAACCCCGATACTGGAACCGCAGCTGCAGGGCTTCACCACACAAGGGTATCCCAGCTCCCGCTCCACCTGGTCGGCCCCTGCGCTGTCCGGTGCGCAGCACACCCAGGGGGCGGTGGGAACCCCCTCGCCCACAAAGAGCTTCTTGGAAATCCCCTTGTCCATGGCCAGCAAAGAGCCGATATACCCGCTCCCTGTGTACCGGATACCAAAGTTGTCAAAGGTGGCCTGAATCTGCCCGTTTTCCCCCATAGCCCCATGGAGCGCCAGGAAGGTCACATCCGCCATGGCGCAGAGGGTGATGACGTTTTTCCCGATGAGCGCCTGCTGGTTGCCGTTTTCCCGCATTACCTGGGCCAAATCCGGCTCCCGGTCGGGGATGGCGTAGGCGTAGGGCTCCCCCTCCTCCCTGGTGCGGAACTTTGCCTTGTCAAAATCCGCGCCGGTATACACGTCCATCAGCAGCACCTCATGCCCCGCCTCCATCAGCGCGTTGGCAATCAGGCTCCCCGAGGAGAGGGACACATCCCGCTCCGGGCTGAGTCCCCCCGCCAAAACCACAATCTTCATTTCCATCCACCTCTCTTAAGTCTTCTCGATGAACCCGTTCCCGCCCTTCGGGCAACTGATGCAAATCCGCCCCTTCCCTAGAGGGAAGGCCCACCACGCCTCCCTAGGTCTTCTTGATAAACCCGTTCCTGCATTTTGGGCAACTGATGCAAATCCGCCCCTTCCCTCTGGGGACCCTCACCAGCGTGCGGCAGGTGGGGCATTTGAAATAGCGGTGGGTCTTCCAGTCCCGCAGGCGGAAATACAGGGGGCGGAAAAACCTACGCACCCTGTCCCAGAGCTGCAAGAACTTGGCGTTTTCCATCCTTCTCCTGCCGATATTCCGGGAGAAGGAGCGGTAAAGCCCATACCCCAGCGGCAGATAGGACAAGAGCTGCACAGGAAAACTGCGGCACAGCATCCCCACCACTGAGAGCGCCAGCCCCAGCACAAAGAGCGCCATTGTCATCTGGTCGCTGCCATACCGCCCCGTCATCACTCTCCTGAGCCAATTCATCATCTTTACCAATCATTCCCTTTCTTCTCGCCGGGGACTCCGCGCCCCAGCTCAAAGGCGGGCTTCTTCCAGCCCGCCTCAGCGCTTCCAGCCCTACCGGTTCGCCGCCCGGTAAATGGCGTAGAGGTCTTCCTGGTTCAGCTCCTTAAAGTGCCCCACCAGCCGCGCGCCATAGTAGCTGCACCGCTCGGCCAGCTCCCGCAGCACTGCCTCTTCCTGGAGCCCAATCCCCAGCTCCGAAAAACAGGTGGGCATGTGGATGGCCTTGAAATAGTCCACTGTAGCCTGGATACCGGCCAGCGCGGCCTTTTCCTCATCTGCCTCCGAAATCCCCCAGACCTGCCGGGCATAGCGGACAAACCGCCCCGGATTCACCTGCCAGCAGTGCAGCGCCCAGGAACCCCACATGGTGGAGAGGCTGGCCCCGTGGGCCGCGTCAAACATGGCCGAGAGCTCATGTCCCAGCTGGTGCGGTGCAAAATCCGTCACCGCCCCCAGCCCGGTGAGCCCGTTGTGGGACACGCTGCCGCACCACATCAGCTCGCTCATGGCCTCATAGTCGGTCTTGTCCTCCACCGCTTTCCTGCCGTGGCGAATCACAGTGCGCAGCAATGCCTCCGCCGCCTCATCGGTGAAATCGTTGCCCACAGTATTGGTGAAATACCGGTCCAGCGTGTGCATCATAATATCCACAATCCCGCATCCCACCTGATAGTCCGGCAGGGTGTAGGTGAGCTCGGGATTCATCACCGCAAACCGGGGCCGGTTAAAGTCGGTGGAGAGCCCCCGCTTCTGCCCAATGGCGGTGTTGGTGAGCACGGCAGAATCACTGGTCTCGCTCCCCGCTGCCGAGATAGTGAGCACTACCCCCACCGGCAGGCTCTTTGCCAGCGCCTGCTTTCCGCACCAGATATCCCATAACTTCACGCCGGGATTTGCCACGCCGTGGGCAATGGCCTTGGCCGTGTCAATCACACTGCCGCCCCCCACTGCCAGGATGAAATCCGCTCCAAAATCCGCGGCCTTCTCCACCCCTGCCTCGGCAAAATCCAAGTGCGGGTTGGGCTGCACGCCACCCAGCGTTTCAAAGGGGATCCCCTGCGCTTTGAGCTGCCCGGTGATTTTGTCCAGCAGCCCGCTCTTCACCACGCTGCCGCCCCCATACACTACAAACACCCGGTTCCCACCAAACCGGCGGATTTCCTCCCCGGTCTTCTCCTCTGCGCCCTTGCCAAAAACCACTTCCGTGGGAGAATAGAATACAAAGCTCTGCATATCTTGTTCCTCCTTCTTTCTGTACGTCCGCACATATTGTCCTCATTATAGCATAGCCCCTACAAAAAACAACAACTTTTTGTAAACCTTTTGTATCTAGGTCCCCTTCCCACTCAGGCCTATCGCGCTATAATCAAACTAAAATTCCCGGGCCAGCGAAGCTGGTCTTCCCGAAATACCCTTTTCCTGGTCGACGTCCCATATCAACCAGGCCTCCGCGCCGCCTTTGCCCAAAGGCAAACAGGCCCCCTATTCCCTCTCATAAGACCTGTGCCCCTCCAGCAGCTCCACCAGATGGTACACATCCACCCAAATCTGATTTGTCCCATCTTTCTGGCTCTCGTCAAAGATAATCTGCAACCCAAAATGCAGGTGGGGCTTCGTCATCCCATTCACGTTTTCCTTTACCGAATACCCCGTCATGCCCAGATAGCCAATCAGGTCCCCGGCCTCCACCTGGTCCCCCACCTCCAGCCCCTGGGCAAAGGGCTTATCCTTGCGCAGATGGGCGTAATAGTAATACCGCTTGCCGTCTAAGCTGCGGATGCCCACCCGCCAGCCGCCGTATTGGTTCCAGCCGCAGCTCTCCACCAGGCCCCCTTCCACGGCCACAATGGGGGTGCCCACGCTGCCCAGCAGGTCGTTGCCCAGGTGAGGGCGGCTATAACCGTAGCCCCGGTGAGCCCCAAAGTCCTTGTAGTGGCTGTAGCCGTAGCCCCCGCCGATGGGGGAGTAGGCTTTCAGCCCATAGGTCTGCACCGTGACAGCCTCCCCTGTCTCCTCGTCCTTCTCCTCTGTCTCATAGGCCCCCAAGAGCCCTCCCAGCACTGCGCTATAGGCCTCCCGGTAGTAGTCAAAATAGCTGCTCCCCTCTGCCAGCTCCTCCATAGGCTCCCCCGCCTTTAAGCGCTCCACATAGGCGGTCAGGTCGGCCTTTTTATACCTGTCCCAGTGCCCGTAGTACCGGCAGGCCAGCAGGGAGAGCAGCTCCACCCAGTCCACGGTGTACTCGTCCTGGTTCAGGTGGGAGTCAATATCCGCCTGCATGGCCGCTTTCAGCGCCGTCATGGGGATGTCAAAGCTCACCCACTTGATATAGTCACCCCCCGCCTCCTCCGCAAAGGCGTCCTGTATCTTAGGCTGGGCAAGCCGCAGCACCATCAGCCCCAGCAGCACCGCGCACAGGAAAATCAGGGAGTCCAGAATCCGTCTCTTCGCCCACATCGGCAATCCCCTCCTCCCTTTATCCTATGTGCCGTGGCGAAGGGCAAGAACCTGGACAAAGGGCCCGCCGCAAAAACGGCAGGCCCTCTGGGCTTCGCTATTCCGTCTCCAGCCCGGCGAGGAATTCCAGCACAACAGCGTTTACCTCCCGCCCCTGCTCCATCACAAAGTGGGGCCGGTGGCCGCCACCCTTCACCTCAAAGGTTTGGGCCTGGGGCACCTTTTCCTTGAGTTCGGCGCAGGTACCATAGGGGTCGTGTTCCCCGCTGATGAACAAAGCCGGGCAGGCAATGGTTCTCCACTCCGCTTCCGTAAGGCTGGGGTGCTCCTTCCAGTCGGCCACGCTCTGTTCCAGATAGGTTTTCCAGTCGCCCCGGTGGGCGTCGGCGTGGCGGCATTTCACCTCTTCCATGGTCTTCGTGTCGTTTTCCCGCAGCAGGGCCTCAGGCAAAAAGCTGTCGGCCCCTTCGGGCCGGGGATACGCTCCCCCGCCCACAGTAATCAGGCTGCGCACCTTTTCCGGGTGGCCGGCCGCCAGATAGAGCCCCACCGCCGCCCCCAGGCTGTAGCCAAAGAGATGGGCGCTGGGGATTCCCAAGGTATCTAAAAAATCCGCCATGTCCTGGGCAATGCGTCTGGAATCCCAGGTCAGGTCGTCACACTGGGTACGCCCGTGCCCCCGGAAATCGGGAAACAGGCAGCGGTACTTCCCCTGAAACGGCTGAATCTGCGCTGAAAAGGCCAGCAGCCCCCGGCTGAACCCGCTGTGGAGGAACAGGACGGGCTCTCCCATCCCAAACTCCTCATAGTATAACTTCAAATCACGAAACTGCGCATATGGCATGTGCTTTCCCTCCTATGAACTGATACACTCCTGCAAAGGATAAGCACGCCCGCACCACAATAGGATAGAAAAAAATAGAACCATATGCTAAAATAACATAAAAAAGGCGGTATCACAAAAATAAATAGAAATTTCCTGTCACAAAGGCGCAGGGGCATTGTCTAATTAAGCAGGAGGTAAAAATCTATGGACAAAAAAATGAGTGAAGAATTGCAGGCTTTGGTTGATAAGGCCACGGCAGGGGACAAAAACGCCCTTGAAACGCTTGTCGCAGGGGTACAGGATATTGTTTTCAATCTATCCCTACGGATGCTTGGCACGTTTGCAGATGCAGAGGACGCAACGCAGGATATCCTGCTGAAAATGATTACGCATCTCTCCTCTTTCCGAGGGGACAGCTCATTCACCACATGGGTGTTCCGTATTGCGGCTAACCATCTGAAAAACTATAAAAAGCATCTGTTCGCCCACTATCCGTTGAGTTTTGAATATTATGGAAACGATATAAAAAACGGAAAAATAGAGGACGTGCCAGATTTAACGCAGAATGTGGGAAAAGATATCTTAGCGGAAGAGCTGAAAATGTCCTGTACCAACGTCATGCTCCAATGCCTGGATATGGAGAGCAGATGTATCTTCATATTGGGCACCATGTTTAAAATTGACAGCCGGATTGCAGGGGATATCCTGGAAATGACCCCGGAAGCATACCGGCAGCGGCTTTCCCGCATACGCAAAAAAATGGCGGATTTTTTAGGGGAATACTGCGGCGAATATGGCAACGGCAGATGCAAATGCAAAGAAAGAGTAAATTATGCCATACAAAACCACAGGATAAACCCCCTGCAGCTGGACTATCTGGCAGCCACGGAAATCCCCCTCCAAACCATGATAGATGTGAAAAATGCCATGGAAGCTATTGACGATTTAGCGCAGGATTTTTCGTTTTGCAAACCCTACCAATCTCCCGAACGCACCAGGCATCTGATACAGGAGTTTTTAGGTTCCACACAGCTTTCCATTATCCAAAAATCGTAAAGGAGATGCCAGATGATGAATACACAGCTCGTCATTGACTACCTATCGGCATTGAGCAGGAATAACAACCGCGAATGGTATCATGCAAACAAGGAAGAGTATAAAAGGGCAGCTGCTGAATTTGAAACGCTATTGCAGGCACTGATACTGGAAATCGGCAAGTTTGACAGCAGTGTTTTGTGCAACAACCCAAAAGACCTTACGTTTAA
Source organism: Oscillospiraceae bacterium (assembly GCA_022791315.1). Classification (GTDB taxonomy): domain Bacteria; phylum Bacillota; class Clostridia; order Oscillospirales; family Ruminococcaceae; genus JAAVYW01. Next base: position 25,225 of record JAAVYW010000062.1, read on the forward strand.
AATGGTGAGGGATACCCGCTTTAGCCATGACAAATCCCCCTATAACCCCGCATTCCGTGCCCATATCTCCCAAAAGGGGAAACTGCCTGTTCCTGTCGGCTATTATCTCATGATAAAGCCGGGGAACCAATCCTTTTTGGGCGGCGGGCTGTTTGCAGATATGTTTAAGGACGCAACCGCCATGGTACGGGATTATCTCGCCAAAAATGGCAGCGAATGGGAAACGATTCTCCACCAGCCTGATTTTGAAAAATATTTTACGGTACAGGGCACGGCTTTAAAGAATGTCCCTGCGGGGTATGAAAAAGGACACCCCCAGGCAGACTACCTAAAATTTAAAAGCTGGTATCTGGAATACCCCCTAAACGATGAAGAAGTGAAAAACGCAGAGCTGTTTCTTGCAAAAGCAGTAGAACTTTTCCAAATCATGAAGCCCTTTAACGACTATTTGAACAAGGCCCTTGCAGACTTCCAAATGCCCACCAGATAAAAGAGGGTATCCTTTTCCGGGCATCCACAAGAGCAGAAAATATGGAATTGTTCCCGTATAAAGCAGCTGTCCCAGGCAACCGGCGGCAAGCCGGAAGCCGTAGACAAAGGGGCAGGGATTGGCAGGCGGGCTGCTGCCCGGGGGGAATCGGCAAATTTAGCATCCCAATCCGGACAGGCCCCAGCAAGCAGCCAACAAAGGGCCAGCCGCAAAAGCGGCAGGCCCTTTGCGCATAGCTATTCCGTCTCCAACCCGGCGAGGAATTCCAAAATCATGGCGTTGAGCTCCTTGGCCTGCTCCGTCACAAAGTGGGGGCGGTGGCCGCTGCCCTTTACCTCATAGGTCTTGGCCTGGGGGAGTTTGGCTTTCAGCTCGGCGCAGGTGCCAAAGGAGTCGTGCTCCCCGTTGATGCAAAAAGCCGGGCAGGTGATGGCCCTCCACTCCCCGTCCGTGAGGCTGGGATGGGCTTTCCAGTCCGCCACGGTCTGTTCCAGGTAGGTCTTCCAATCGCCCCGGTGGGCATCGGCATGGCGGCTGGCAATCTCCTGGATAAAGCGGGCCTTGCCCTCCCGCAGCAGGGCATCCGGCAGGAAACTGTCGGCCCCCTCGGGCCGGGGATAGGCGCCGCCCCCCACTGTCACCAGGCTGCGCACCTTTTCCGGGTGGCCGGCCGCCAGATAGAACCCCACCCAGGCACCGCAGCTATAGCCAAAGAGATGGGCGCTGGGGATTCCCAAGGCGTCCAAAAAATCCGCCATGTCCTGGGCAATGCGCCTGGAATCCCAGGTCAGGTCGTCGCACTGGGTGCGCCCGTGTCCCCGGAAATCGGGAAAAATACAACGGTATTTCCCCTGGAACGGCAAAATCTGGGACGAAAAGGCCAGCAGCCCCCGGCTAAAATGGCTGTGGAGGAACAGGATGGGCTCCCCCACCCCAAACTCCTCATAGTATAACTTCAAATCTTGAACCTGTGCATATGGCATGTGTTTTCCCTCCTATGGATTGTATGTGCCCCGCAAAGGAAAGGGCAGTCTATCAATAGGCGGGTTTTCTTTCCGGGAAGAATCAGTAAATTTATTATGCCACACCGGATATGCCCTGTCAAGGGCGTAAAATTTGGGCAATTCCAGCTATTTCAGCACCACATTCCAGTCCTCTCCCTCCACTACATACTGGAACTCGCTCAAATTCTCATCCAGCATCACCCGCAGCAGCGCGTCAAAGTCCTCCACCAGGTTCACAGTCCCCAGCGCCTCCCGCTTCACCCAGTGCATCTGCCCCTCCTCTGAGGAGCGCAGCTCTCCCCGGAACCGGCTGGCGCGGAAGAGGAACACCAGATACCGCCCGCCCTCAATGGGGAACTGCTTCACCCCGCAGAGCCTGGGGTTTTCCACAGTGAGCCCGGTCTCCTCCTGCATCTCCCGCACCACCGCGTCCACAATGGATTCCCCCGGCTCCACATGCCCGCCGGGCAGGGTGTAACCCTTCCAGTCCTTCTTCACCCTGTCCTGCAAGAGGTATTCCCCCTCCCGCTCTATCAGGCACAGCACTGTCATCTCTGCCCATTCCCTGCGCTCCATTCCCATTCCCCCTGCCTTTTTTCTTCATTTTATCACAAAAGCCCCAAGTCCACAACAAATTCCGCGCCTAAGCCTCTTCGCCGCCCTTATCACTTGACACCGGTTTCAGCTACACACGAATACCTGAATCCCATTCTGTGGGAGCAAAGAGGGGCTGCGGTGCGGCTTCTCCGGGCCCATGGCCTCCGCCGTTTTTGGGATGTGGAAAAGGTGGCTGCCCTGGGCTATCTGCCCGGATCCGCCGGGGAACACCGGGCCCACGCCTTGGAGGGGTGCCTGGTCCGCGCCCCTACTGGGAAAGGAGCCTGGAGGTCGGATTTACCGCCGTCCCCGAGCTAATCACTCGCCTGCTCCCCAGTTCCCCGCAGGGAAAACCCTTGGAAGAAATGCTGGAGCATATCGTTTCACTCCCAAAAGGGCTGCCAAGCTGTCCCTCACGGCTTGGCAGCCCTTTTTCTCCGAGGGAAGCAGAAAAATTTCCCCCAAGCCCTTGACAAAAAACCAGGGCGGGGCTTATACTAAACGGGAAGAAAAACTTCAGGGCGAGGTGAAATTCCTCACCGGCGGTGATTCCTGGCCAAAGGCCGGCTGCGTGCCAGGATAAGTCCGCGAACGCCGAAAGGCGCCGACTTGGTGTGAATCCAAGACCGACGGTAAAGTCCGGATGAGAGAAGATATGACTAAAACCGCCCTGTAGGTATTCCATGCCTATGGGGCCTTTTTAAATCCACTCATATCTCCAAAGGAGCCGTATGAACAGCACATCTACCATGAAAAGATTCAATGTCCGTAAGCTCACCGTCACCGCCATGCTGTCCGCCGTGGCAACGGTGCTGATGTTTTTCAGCTTCAATGTCCCGCTGATGCCCAGCTTCATCAAGCTGGACCTCTCCGAGCTGCCCGCGCTGATTGCCTCGTTTTCCATGGGCCCGGTGGCTGGCGCGGTGGTCTGCCTCGTAAAAAACCTGGTAAACCTCTTCTTCTCCACCACCGGCGGCGTGGGGGAGCTCTCTAATTTCCTGCTGGGCTGCTGCTTTGTAGTGCCCGCAGGCATCGTCTACCAGCGGAAGCAAAACCTGGCCGGTGCTGTTATCGGCTCCATCTCCGGGTCTGCCGCCATGGCCGTGCTCAGTGTCTTCACCAATTACTTTGTGGTCTATCCCATCTACACCGCCTTCCTCCCCATGGAGACCATTATGGGCATGTACCAGGCCATCAACCCCAATGTGGAGACCCTCTGGCAGGCATTGCTGCTGTTTAACATGCCCTTCACCTTCATCAAGGGGCTTTGCAGCGTGGTTATCACCCTGCTGATTTACAAGGGCATCGCCCCGGTTTTGCAGGGCCGTCAGCGATAGGTTTGGCTTTTGAGTGGGCCCTTCCCTTCGGGGCAGAGGGCCGGCACACCATCTTTTGTGGGAAGGGGGGCCGTTTCATCCCGGCTCTCCTTCCCACAGCCATCATAGAGAGAAAGGGCGGAGCGCCATGGAACCGGTAAAGCGATACAAAAAAGAGGGGGGCTATTCCTATACCCTGGGCCCCTTCCCCACCTTTGAGCTGCTGGACACACGGCCGGAGCTGGTACAGGCGGTGTTCTGCCACCCCTCCTTTACCGATAAGGCCCATTTGCAGGCCCGGTGCGCCGCCCTCTCCCTCCCCTGTGAGGAGAACGCCAAACAGCTGGCACGGCTCAGCGACAAGGAAAACTGCTATGTGGCGGCTGTGTTTAGCAAGTACCAGGAGGCGCTGCTGCCGGAAAAAGACCATGTGGTGCTGGTAAACCCCAGCGACATGGGGAACCTCGGCACCATCCTGCGTACCCTGGCCGCCTTTGGCCTGGGCGACCTGGCCCTCGTCGAGCCCTGCGCCGACCCCTTCCACCCCAAAGCGGTACGGGCCTCCATGGGGGCGCTGTTCCGCACGCGGGTGGCCCGCTTCCCCAGCTTTGAGGACTATCGGGCCCAGTATCCCCAGCGGGATTTCTTCCCCTTCCTGTTGGACGGCGCCCGCTCCCTCACCTTGGCCGACTGCCCCGCCTCCCCCCGCTACTCCCTGATTTTCGGCAACGAATCCAGCGGCCTGCCTCCCGCCTTTTCCCAGGTGGGGCAGAGCATTTTTATCCCCCAGAGCAACGCGGTGGATTCCCTGAACCTGAGCATTGCCGTGGCCTTGGGCGGCTTCGCCTTTACCCAGCGCAACCCCAGATAGGCCCGACACAACCGGGCAGGCAAAGTCGGGCAAAGCAGGCCGCCCTGCGGTATACTAAAACCACAACAGCGGGCTAGGAGGGAGATGGGACAATGAAGGGCTGGAACGAAGGGATTGCCAATGCGCTTGCCTACATTGAGGACAACCTGGCGGAGGAACTGGACATCACCCAAATTGCCGAAAAGGCGCATGTGTCCTGCTTTTATTTCCAAAAGATTTTCCACGTCCTCTGCGGGTTCACTGTGGGGGAATACATCCGGAACCGGCGGCTGACCCTGGCGGCCCAGGAGCTCTGCTCCAGCAAAATCAAGGTGATTGACGCCGCGCTGAAGTACGGCTACGATTCGCCGGACAGCTTTGCCCGGGCCTTCCTAAAATTCCATGGAATCAGCCCTTCTGCAGCCAAGGAGCCTGGCGTCCGTCTCAATTCCTTTGCCCCGCTGAAAATTAAACTTACCTTGGAGGGCGGTACAATGTTAGAGTACAAAATCGTTGAAAAAGCACAGTTCACGGTCATGGGCAGGGCCCGCAGGTTCAACATGGAGACTTCCTACGAGGAAATCCCAAAGTTCTGGCAGGAGCACTTTGCCGACGGCGGCCAAAAAATCGTCTGCGGCATGTATGGAATCTGTATTGACGTGGACAACGACAGCAAAGAGTTCGACTATCTGATTGCCGACAACTATCTCCCCGGGAACGAGGTGCCTCCCGGGTACGAGACCAGGGTGATTCCCGCAGGCACCTGGGCGGTCTTCCCCTGTCCCGGCCCGTTGCCCAAGGCCCTGCAGGAGGTAAACACCCGCATCTGGAATGAGTGGATGCCCTCCTGCCAGTCCTATCGCATCGCAGGGAACTACAACATCGAGATGTATTCCCCCGAGCCCGACTACAGCGAAATCTGGATTCCCGTAGAAAAAGCCTAACTGCAAAAAGAGGGAAAGCGTTTAACGCTTTCCCTCTTTTCCTTGTCCCATATTCTTATTCCGCCACAAACCGCACCGCCATATAGGGCCGTGCAGGCAGCTCCACCCGGGTCCTGCCGCTGTGGAGCCCCTCCACCGGGGTAACCGTCATGTTCCAGGTGTCAATCACGTCAATACGGTACTTCCTGCCCTGCGGCAGGTTGAAGATGCGGAACGAGGGCCGCGCAAAGCTAAAGTAGCAGAGCATCCACTGGGCATAGGGCACCTGCCCCCTTCCGCGAAAGGCGATGTTCCCCTCCTCCTCAAAGCGCTCGCCGGCATAGCCCCAGGACACATCCCATTCCGGGGGCTCCTTGGGATCCACAAAGCCGGGGGCCTCCTCCATAATCTGCCGCAGGAAGGCGATGCGGGCCGGGCTCTCCCCTGTCAGCTCGCCGCCCTTGGCCCACCAGAGCAGGTCGTCGTCCCGCAGGTAGGTCTCGCCGTGGGTGCAGTAGCCGCCTCTTGTCATCACATCCCAAAAGCGCTTCACCATCTCTTCAGCAGTGATGTTGCCCCAGCCGCAGTCAATGTCCCCCTCGTAGCAGATTTCGTCCACCGCCACCGGCTTGCCATACTGCTCCCGCCACTGGGCTGTCAGCTCGGCGTGGCTGTGGTAGGCAATGCGCTGGATGGAGCAGTGGGTAATCCAGGGACGGCTGTGGTCGTAGAACTTCAGGCAGTTGTGGATGGAGCGGAGATGGTTTGCAGCGTCCCACTTCACCACCTGGGCCGCGCAGGCCTCCCAGTCCTCCTCCGTCCAGGTGAAGAAGAGGTCGTACTCGTTGGCCATGCTCCACCAGATATTGGAATAGGCCCCCAGCCTTGCCACCACATAGCGCAGATAGTTCAGGCTCCGCTCCCGCCCCATCTGGGAGAAGCCCCACCGGTCATAGGGGTGGAAGAGGATGAGGTCCGCCTGAATCCCTATCTTGCCCAGCCGCTCTAAGTACCCCTCAAACCGCCGCCAGAACGCGGGGTTGGGCCGGTCAAAGTCAAATTCATATGCCGGGCTCACCGAGGAGGCAAAGTCCGCCCCCGCCTGCTCCACTGCTGCTTCCGCCGTCATCCCGGGGCGCAGCCCGCCCTCGAAGGGATAGCAAGGGGGCTCGTTGTGGTTGTAGAGATAGTGCTTGGGAAAGGGGCTCATGCGGATTTTGTTAAAGGGGGCCTTGGACAACGTGTCAATGGTCATCTCGCAGGTCTCGTCGTCCTGGGATGTCCAGGCATAGGCCGTTGTGCCCACCGGGATAAAGCGGGTGCCGTCAGCATGGGCAAAGTGGAACCGCTCCGCCACCTGCACCGGCCCGTGGCTCCCCTCCTCTGCCGCCCCGCAGGCAAAGCTGCCGGAAATGCCGTCCAGCTCCGGCACGTTGCAGGCCGTCACATACCGCCACTCCCCCTCCGCCTCCGGCGAGAAGCGCACCTTGTAAACCCCCTCCCCGTCATAGAAGCCGGAGACTTTGAATTCCCTCCCGTCCCCGGAAAAGCGGGCGGTCAAGTCCACCTCCAGGAAGGGGTTGCCCTCCTTGGGGCCCGGCAGGGCCAGCTCAAAAATCCCGTATTTGGGCGTCATATCAATTCCTCCTTTTGAAAGTTTCAATTAAAATTTCAAATTTATTTGTATTGTAGCACAATTCAGCCCTCATTGCAAGGCAAAAAGTTGCAAAACCCCCTTGACATCGCGCGCACACTGTATATAATAAATATATACAGTAAATACAAAATAACAGAGAGGGGGCATCTTTTGAATATCCTCATCAGCAATTCCGGGGAAAAGCCTATCTACGAGCAAATCACCTCCCAAATCAAGAACCTGATTATCCAGGGGGAGTTAGCGGCAGGGCAGGCGCTGCCCTCCATGCGGCTGCTGGCAAAGGAGCTGCGCATCAGCGTCATCACCACCAAGCGGGCCTATGAGGAGCTGGAACGGGAGGGCTTTGTGCAGACCGTGCCGGGCAAGGGCAGCTTTGTCGCCAGCAAAAACACCGAGCTCATCCGGGAGGAGCAGTACCGCGGCATCGAGGCGCTGCTGTCCCAGGCGGCGGAGCGGGCCAGGGCCTGCGGCCTCCCTCTGGAAGAGCTGGAAGAACTGCTGCGGGTGCTCTATCACGGCGAATAGCGCCGGGGAAAGGAAGGAATCACGTTGGAAAACGCTTTGGAACTAAAGGGCCTTACAAAGGCCTACGACTCCTTTAAACTAGAGGGGTTGAACCTCACCCTGCCCCAGGGCAGCATCCTGGGCTTTGTGGGGGAAAACGGCGCCGGGAAATCCACCACCATCAAGCTGATGCTGAATTTAGTCCGGCGGGACGGGGGCGAAGTGCGCATCTTTGGCAAGGATTTATTCCGGTATGAGCAGGAGATTAAGCAGGACATCGGCGTGGTGTTTGACGACCTCTATGCCGCCGAAATCCTCAGTGCCCAGGATTTAGGGGGTGCCCTCTCCCACATCTACCGCCGCTGGGACAAAGCAGAATACCGCCGGCTGCTGGAGCGTTTCTCCCTGCCCTCCAAAAAGGCGGTCAAGGAGTACTCCCGTGGGATGCGCATGAAGCTGGCTCTGGCCCTGGCCCTTTCCCACCACGCCCGCCTGCTCATCCTGGACGAGCCCACCAGTGGCCTGGACCCCATTGTCCGGGACGAGATTTTAGACGTATTCCTGGACTTCATCCAGGATGAGGAGCACACCATTTTCTTCTCCTCCCACATCACCAGCGACCTGGAAAAGGTGGCGGACTATATCGCCTTCCTCCACCGCGGCCGCCTGGTATTGGCCCAGGAGAAAGACCTGCTGCTGGAGCGGTTCGCCCTGCTCAAGTGCAGCGCCGAAGAACTGGAATCCCTGCCAAGGGATGCCGTGGTGGGCACCCGGAAAAACCAGTTCGGGGTGGAGGCCCTGGTGGAGCGGCAGTCCCTGCCCCCTGCCCACCACCTGCTGCTGGACGCAGCGGGCATCGAAGACATTATGCTGTTCCACGTGAGAGGAGAAAAAGGAGGCGCTGTGAAATGAAAGGGCTCATGCTCAAAGACCTGTATATCCTGCGGAAAAAGGGCATGCTTCTGCTGGCGGTGCTGGCTGTCTACGGGGTACTCTCCCTGACCATGGGGGAGGCATCCATGGTGAGTTTCCTGTCGGTGATGATGGCTATCACCCTGCCCATGACCTCCATCGCCTATGACGAACGGGGCCATTTCGACACCTACGCCTGTGCCCTGCCAGTGTCCCGCACTGCCATTGTGGGGGCGCGGTATCTCATGTCCCTGCTCTTTGCCCTGGGGGGCTTTGCCTTTTCCCTGTTGGCGGGCCTCGGCATCTCCCTGCTGCGGGACAATTCCTCCCCCCTCGAAGTAGTGCTGCTGACTGCCGCAGCCTCGCTGCTGGTGGGCCTGTTCTATCTCTCCCTGCTCCTCCCCCTGCTCATCTGGCTGGGCTCGGAAAAGGCCCGCATTGCCATGATTGCAGTGTTCGTGCTGCCCCTAGGGCTGCTCCTGCTGCTGACAAACGGCAGCTCCGGCCTGGTGGACCTTGTCCGGCAAGAGCCTGTCCAGCAGGCCCTCCTGTTAACCGTACCCACCGTCGTGGCACTGCTCTATCCTCTCTCCTTCCTCCTCTCCCTGCGGATTTACCGGAAAAAGGAGTTTTAGGCGTTCCCATCAAAAAACTCCCGCCGGGGTTTCGCCCGGCGGGAGTTTTTTCACGCAGTTAAGCGCTCACCTTGGAGAGCACTTCAGTCTCAAAGAAAGTTGCCGCCGTCTCCGGGGAGACGGAATAGAGCTGCTCGTCAATGGTGACGCACACGCCCTTCTGGCAGTTTCCGGTGCAGAAGGTGGCAGCCAGCTCCACCTTTTCGGCCAAGTTGTGCTGGGCCACCAGCTCCTGGAGCTTTTCCACCACCTGGCGGGAACCCTTGAGATGACACGCGCTACCAATACAAATTGTCACTTTCATAAAATTACCATTCCCTTCGGAAATTCCGGCAGAGGAGGGGCCCCTGCCGCTGTGTTGCATTTATTTTGCAGTGGCTTCTTCCCTCTTCTCAATGGCCCGGTTGCGGAAATAGAGGCAGATGTCCGTCGTCACCATGATGATGTTGGGGAAATAGAACCAGAAAGCCAAGTTATACGTCTGGGTCATAATCTTGGCAATGATGCCGCAGACATAGCCAAAGGCGATAAAGCAGGAGAAAAAGATACTCTTCCCCTTGGTGGAGCGGGAGCGATAGGAACGGATGATGGACATGGGCCAGGACACGCCGAAGCTGAGAATCATCAGCGTTTCAAAGATGCTTGCTAATTCCATAATTATTATCCTTTTCTCTATAATTTACTTTCTCCGGTAGTCCGGCAGCAGCTGGGGCGACACAACGTCGCCGGTAATCCCGGCAGCCTCCCGCTCCTTGGCAAAGGAGGTAACATGCTCTAAGGTCAGCTTGCCCACCTGCACATCCTTCGCCTTGGCGGAGGCATTCTTGCCCGCATTGCGGCCAAAGACGATGATGTCTAAGAGGGAGTTGCCCATCAGGCGGTTGCGCCCGTGGATACCGCCCACAGCCTCGCCGGCCACAAACAGGTTCTCCACGCCGGTCATGCCGTCGTCAGTGATGTCCAGGCCGCCGTTCTGGTAGTGCAGGGTGGGGTACACCAAAATGGGCTCCTTGCGGATGTCGATGCCGTACTTGGCAAACATGCGCATCATAGCGGGGATACGCTTCTCAATGGTGCCCTCGCCGCCCTTGCGCTCAATCATGGGGGTGTCAAGCCACACGCCGTAGCCGCCGGGGGTGGGCACGCCCTTGCCCCGGTCGGAGCACTCCCGGATAATGGAGGCCGCAGACACGTCACGGGTTTCCAGCGGGTGCATAAAGGCCTCGCCGTCCACGTTGATGAGCTTTGCGCCCAAAGAGCGCACCTTTTCCGTCACCAGCGCGCCAAAAATCTGCTCGGGATAGGCTGCGCCGGTGGGGTGGTATTGCAGGGTATCGGCGTAGAGCAGCTTGGCCCCGGCCCGATAGCCCAGCACCAGCCCGTCAGCGGTGGCGCCGTAGTGGTTGGAGGTGGGGAAGCCCTGGTAGTGCAGCCGGCCCGCGCCGCCGGTGGCGATAATCACAGTCTTGGCCTTGGCAATGAGGATTTCCTTGGTCTCCATGTTTAGGAGCACCGCGCCTGCGGCCCTGCCCTGGTCGTCCAGAATCAGCTCGATAGCGGCGGTGAAATCCACCACGGGAATCTGCCGGTTCAAGACCTCGTCCCGCAGGGTACGCATGATTTCCGCGCCGGAGTAGTCCTTGGCCGCGTGCATCCGCTTGCGGGAGGTGCCGCCGCCATGGGTGGTGATCATGGTGCCGTCGGCATCCTTGTCAAATTCCACCCCAAGGCCACTCAGCCACTGGATAGCCTCGGGTGCCTCGTTCACCAGCTTGTAGAGCAGCTCAGGCTTGGCGGCAAAGTGCCCGCCGCCAAAGGCGTCCAGATAGTGCACCGCCGGGGAATCATTGGGTTTATCAGCGGCCTGGATGCCGCCCTCAGCCATCATGGTGTTGGCGTCGCCCATGCGCAGCTTGGTAACAACCATGGTCTTGGCCCCGTTGTTGTCTGCCTCAATGGCCGCAGAGGCACCTGCGCCGCCGCCGCCGATGATGAGCACGTCCACGTCATAGTCGGGGTTCGACAAATCGATTTGTGCCGGGTCAACACGGCTCTTAGCCTGGAGCAGGGCTGCCAGCTCGGTGGGCACCTTCTCCCCCTTGTTGGGGCCGATTTCCAAGACGGCAAACTCGCTGTCCTTATAGTCCGGGTGATAGGTAGCCAGCAGGGTGTCTTTTTCCTCCGCCGTCATCCTGCGGGGCTCTAAATCGGTGTTGGCATCCCGGGCGGCCTCCACCTTTTTCATGGATTCCAGCATTTCGTTGGTATACATTTCCGTCCCCTCCTCTACTGCTCGATTTCTCTATGGTTATAGAGTTCCTTCATCTCTTCGATGGGCTTCTGCATCAGGCCCTCCAGCAGTTCCTTGAAATCGCCATTTTGGATTTCCCGCACCCGGTCCTCCAAATGCCCGCAGGCAGGGGCCAGGTACTTGCCGTTGAGGCGCCTTGCCAGCATTGCCACCTGGGGATGGGAGATACCGGCAGGGCAGCGGGAGGAGCATACGCCGCACATCACGCAGTCAAAGGACTCCTCGGCGCACTTGTCAAACTCCCCTCTCTGGGCATAGGCGATATACTGCATCACGTTTAAGCTCTGGGTGCAGCTCTTGGTACAGGCGTTGCAGCCGATGCAGCTGTAGATTTCGGGATAGAGCTGCATCATAATCTGCTCAGTGGGGCGGACTTCCTCAATGTTGTAGACCTCTTTCACCAGGGGGAAGAAGGGCAGGGTGGCGATATACATGTTGTTTTCCACCTGGGTCTGGCAGGCCAGGCACACTTTCAGCTCCCGGTCGCCCTTGATGCGGTAAATGGTGGCGCAGGCGCCGCAGAAGCCGTTGCGGCATCCGCAGCCCCGAATCAGCTGATAGCCCGCGTATTCCATCGCGCCCATAATGGTGAGGCTGGCAGGCACTTCATACTGTTTGCCAAACAGAAAAATAGAAACCATATTTTCCATTCTCAGCACATCTCCTTTTTCAATTTCAAACTGCCAAAAAGCAAGCCCCCTGTTTCCCAGGCGCGTTCAAGCCCTGCGAAACAGGCGTTTCTTGGGGATAACATGCGCATCGCCCCAAAACGCTCCTCTTCCTCCAATGTACAAAATGTAACAGGAAGGCTAAACGCCAACGGCGTTGGCCCGGCGGGAAGCCGCAGGCCTGGAGCGGGCCTCTGCCGGGAAACCCGCAGGCTCTCCCGACAGAATTTTTAATATTCATCAGGCAGCTCATCCAGCTGGTCAAACCGGAACACGGGCCCATCCTTGCAGACGTATTTGCTGCCGATATTGCAGCGGCCGCACTTGCCCACGCCGCACTTCATTTTGAGCTCCATGGTGGTGTACACCTGGGACTCGGTAAAGCCCAATTCCTTTAAACCCGCCAGGGTGAATTTAATCATGATAGGGGGGCCGCACACCAGCACGGTTTTGTCCAGGCTGGGGGCCAGCTCCTTCACGTAGTTCGGCACAAAGCCCACGTGGCCGTCCCATCCCTCCTGCTCCCGGTCAATGGTGAGGTTCACCTGGGTGCTCTCGTCGGCCATCCACTCGTCGAGGATTTCCTGGTAGTCCACCAGGTCGTCCTTAGAGCGGGAGCCATAGACGATTTGGATGTCGCCGTAATCCGCCCGCTTATCCCGCACATAGTTAATCACAGAGCGCAGGGGGGCCAGGCCGATGCCGCCAGCGATAAAGAGCAGGTTTTTGCCCTTGAGCTCGGTATCCACCGGGAAGCCGTTGCCATAGGGCCCACGGATGGTGATTTGCTGTCCCACGTCCATGGCGTGGAGCCAGTCGGTGAGGCAGCCGCATTTCTTGATGCTGAATTCCATGTATTCGGTGTTGGTGGGGGACGAGGTGATAGAGAACATGGCCTCCCCCACGCCGGGGATGGAGAGCATGGCACACTGGCCGGGAATATGCTCAAAGGCCTTTTTCCCGTCCGCCCCCACCACCCGGAAGGTCTTCACATCCGGCGTATCCATCCGGATGTCGGTGACAACGCCCAGTTTTGGGATTAAAGTTTCTTCAATCATTTTGCTGACCATTCCTTTCTGGAAGTCGCTCGCCAAGGGAAAGCCGCGTGGTACTTTGCAATCCTTTTGCAGTTCCCGCCCCTTCTGGGGCCAAGGCCCGCCACTGGCTCCATCTTTTTGGGGTTAGCGGGGCCTGTTCCGGGCTCTCCTCTGGCAGGTTGGGCGCAGGTGTTAGTGGGTGTCGTTTTCCAGCGCCTTGGCGACCTTCACAATATTCATGGAGATGGGGCACTTGGACAGGCAGCGTCCGCAGCCCACGCAGCCGTACTCCCCATTGTTGTTGGCGGGGAAATACACCAGCTTGTGCATAAACCGCTGGCGGAATCGCTCCTTCTGGGTCAGGCGGGGATTGCCGTGGGCCATCTTGGTAAAGTCGGAGTACATGCAGGAATCCCAGCAGCGGAAGCGCTTGATTTCATGCCCGGTGTCAAAGTCCTTGATGTCGTAGCACTGGCAGGTGGGGCAAACAAAGGTGCAGGTGCCGCAGCCCAGGCAGGCCTCAGAGAGCCCCTCCCACTTGTCGGAATCAAACACCTTCATCAGCACCTCGCCCCCAAAGCTCCCCATGCTGAATTTGCTCAGGGGCAGCCGCGCCATCACCTGGCGGGTGGCTTCCTGCTGGGCCTTCACCGGCTCCTCTTCGGCCTCTTCCCAAAACTCCGGCAGGGCGTTTAAAAACGCCTCGCCCTTTTCCGTGTGGGCGGTGCAGTAGAGGGCGTCCCCAGTCATCCAGCAGGCCGCGTCCCCCTCAGGGGCGGCGGGGTCAATGCCAAAGGCAGTGCAGAAACAGGTCTCCTGGGGCCTTGTGCAGGCCATTGTCACAATAGTGCCGTGCTCCCGGCGGGACTTATAGTAGCTGTCCACCGGGTCCACCAGGAACACCTTGTCCAGGATGGTGAAGCTGCGGGCGTCACAGGCCCGCACACCAAAGACCACAAAGTCCTCCCCCTCCGTGCGGGGGTCGATGATCTCAATGGTCTTGCCGCTCATCTTGAAATCCACCAGGTTTTCCGTCTGGGGGAAGAAGAAATCCTTGGCGCTGCGCACGGTGTTCAGGGCATTGGCCAGCTTGGCCCCCTGGCTCCAGCGCTGGTAACGGGCCTGGCCCTCCCCCTGCTCCACCGGCAGGTAGAGCGCCTGTTTTTCCGCCAGGGCGGCGAAGAATTCGTCTAATCTATTTCGGGAAAGTTTTTTCATCATTTTCATCATAGTTTTCACCCGTGAAAACTTCCTTTCTCAAGTTTTGTGGGTGGTTTTGCGTAGCAAAATCGACGCCTTTCAGGCGGCGAAAGCCACAAACGGAAGGCTAAAAACCCGTTTTTAGCCTTTCCCTCCCCTCTTGTACACAATACCGGGCTCCACGTCGTCCATCTGGTAGTTGGTGAGGGGCGCGCGGGACTCGGTGTCCTCCCCGGCCTGGAAATCCCCGTAGAGCTCGTTGATGTCCTTGATGAACTTCCGGTTGAGCAGGTGCAGCGGGATATTCTGGGGGCACACCCGGGAACACTCGCCGCAGTCGGTGCAGCGCCCCGCCACGTGGAAGGCCCGGATGATGTGGAACATATTCTCCTCAAAGCTGTCGGCAGCGGCCTTGTTGGCAATGCCGGAGGCGTCGTTGTCAAAGACGCACTTCTCACAGCTGCACGCCGGGCACACATTCCGGCAGGCGTTGCAGCGGATACAGCGGGAGAGCTCACCCCGCCAGAAGGCAAAGCGCTCGTCCGGGGTCATGGCCTCCAGCTTCTCCACCATGTCAAAGCGAGCGGAACCCTGCAGCTCCCCCTCTTCCCCCAGCAGCTCGTCATACACCATGTGCTTTTTGCCCCGGCACACCTTGCAGCGCTCGGTGAGGGCCTCGCCCAGGGGCAGGATTTTCTCGCCGTAGAGGGTGTCCACCTTCAGGGTGTCCCCCTCCCGCACGCAGCCCAGGATACCCTCCAGCCCCTTGGCCTTCAGGGTCTCGCCGTCGGTCTTCCCGTCGCAGGGGATCCCCACCACATACACGTTTTCCCGCAAAATGCGGTGCTCCTTCAGCAGCTGGTTGAAGCTATAGGTGTCGCAGGGCTTTAAGAAGGCCAGCACCTTCCCCTCTTTCCGGGACTCCTTGATAAGGTACTTGGAGAGGTTATTGCCGCAAAAATCGTTGTAGACAAACCCGGCGTCCAGTTCCTCCGCTGTCTCAAACACAGCGGGGGTGATGTCGTAGACAAATTCGCCGGCCTGCCAGCCCAGCACGCGATTGACGGTTCCGTTCTGCAAAAGCTCCTTTGCCTTAGCGGTCATCATTTCTTGCATCTCAGATCCTCCAATCTCTTGTTCTCGCCCATCGCCGTCACGGCGGCAACAAACTCGTTCATGGTCTGGGCAAACTTGGCGCCCTCAGCCGCGGAGACCCACTCCACTCTGGTGCGCTCCTTCTCGATGCCCAGATAGTCCAGCATGGAGAAGAGCAGTGTCATCCTTCTGCGGGCGTAGTAGTTGCCGGTGGTGTAGTGGCAGTCACCGGGGTGGCAGCCACAGATAATCACGCCGTCAGCCCCCCGCTGGAAGGCCCGCAGGATGAACATGGGGTTCACCCGGCAGGAGCAGGGCACCCGGATGATTTTCACATCCGCCGGGTAGTTCAGGCGGTTGGTGCCCGCCAGGTCGGCCCCGGCGTAGGAGCACCAGTTGCAGCAAAAGGCCACGATTTTCGGCTTGAATTCGGTATTTACTTGCATATCGCGTCCACCTCCGCCATAATCTGGCTGTTCGAGAAGCCCTTCAAATCCATTGCGCCGGAGGGGCAGGCCACCGTACAGGCGCCGCAGCCCTGGCACACCGCCTCGTTCACCATCGCCACCCGGCGGATAGCCACCGTGCGGTCGGGCA
Source organism: Oscillospiraceae bacterium (assembly GCA_022791315.1). Lineage (GTDB taxonomy): Bacteria > Bacillota > Clostridia > Oscillospirales > Ruminococcaceae > JAAVYW01. The sequence goes on from JAAVYW010000062.1 coordinate 41,021, forward strand.
TCCTAAATTCCTTGTCGGCATAGGTAATGGCGCCGTAGGGGCACACCTTTTCGCAGGAGGAACAGCCGTTGCACATCAGCTCGTCGGAGTGGGCCACACAGGGGTTGCAGGTGAGCTGATCCTTTGCCAACAGCCCGATGACCTTTGCCGCAGCAGCCCCCGCCTGGGAAACCGTCTCGGGGATGTCCTTGGGCCCCTGGCACGCCCCGGAGAGGAAGATGCCCGCCGTGGGGCTCTCCACCGGCCGCAGCTTGGGATGGGCCTCGGTAAAGAAGTCGTTAGTGTCCATGCTGGCGGTGAGCATAGTGGCTAAGGGCCTTGCGCTCTTGTCGGGCTCAATGGCGGCGGCCAGCACCACCAGGTCGGCCTGGATGTGCAGCTGCTCGTTAGAAATCAGGTCAGAGGCCTGCACCATCAGCTTGCCGTCGGCCTGGGGGGCCACCTTGCCCACCATACCCTTGACATAGTGCACCCCGTATTCCTCCACCGCCCTGCGGTAGAACTCGTCAAAGTTCTTGCCCGGCGTGCGCACGTCGATATAGAATACATACACATCGGTGTCGGGATATTTTTCCCTGGTGAGCATGGCGTGCTTTGCCGTGTACATGCAGCAGATTTTGGAGCAGTAGGGCTTGCCACACCCGGAGGTGTCACGGGAGCCCACGCACTGTACAAACACAATGGTGTGGGGGTGTTCCCCGTCCGAGGGCCGCAGCAGCTGCCCGCTGGTGGGCCCCGCCGCATTGGTGAGCCGCTCGAATTCCAGGGAGGTAATCACGTCCTTGCTCTGGGAGTAGCCAAACTCGTCGAAGTTGTCCAGCTTGATGGGGTTATAGCCAGTCGCCACCACAATGGCGCCGTACTTCTCCTCAATGAGCTCATCCTGCTGCTTGTAGTCAATGGCCCCGGCGGTGCACACCTTGGCGCAGACGCCGCACTTGCCGTTTTTCAGCATGTTGCAGTAGTCCGGGTCAATGGTGGCTACCTTGGGCACAGCCTGGGCAAAGGGGATATAGATGGCCCTGCGGTTGTCCATGCCTAAGTTGAACTCGTTGGGCACTTTCTTCATGGGGCACTTCTCGGTACACAGGCCGCAGCCGGTGCACTTGGTGGTGTCCACATACCGGGCCTTCTTCTTGATAGTGACGGTGAAGTTGCCCACAAACCCCTTGACCTCGGTGACCTCGCTATAGGCATAGATATTGATTTTCTCATGCTGGGCGCAGTCCACCATCTTGGGGGTGAGGATACAGGCCGCGCAGTCCAGGGTGGGGAAGGTCTTGTCCAGCTGGGTCATCTTGCCGCCGATGGTGGGCTGCTTCTCCACAATGTCCACATCAAAGCCCGCGTCGGCAATGTCCAGCGCGGTCTGGATGCCTGCGATGCCGCCGCCGATGACAAGGGCCCGCTTGGCAACCGGGCTGGTGCCCGCAACGAGGGGGGCGTTCAGGTGCACCTTGGCAATGGCGGCCCGCCCCAGGATAATGGCCTTTTCCGTGCCCGTGGGCATGTCCTTGTGAATCCAGGAGCACTGCTCCCTGATATTGGCAATCTCCACCATATAGGGGTTGAGCCCGGCCGCCGCCGCAGTCTTGCGGAAGGTGGCCTCGTGCATTCTGGGGGAACAGGAGCAAATCACCACGCCGGTGAGCTGGTAATCCCGAATTGCGTCTTTGATGATATTCTGGCCCGCTTCGGAGCACATGTACTGATAGTTGGTGGAGAACACAACGCCCGGCTCATGGCCCAAAGCCTCGGCCACAGCCTTCACGTCCACGGTCCCGGCAATATTGCTGCCGCACCAACATACGAATACGCCTATTCTTTGCATTCTTGTAACCATTCCTTTCCGGGAATTTGGTCGCTTTCCCTACTTGTCCTCTAGTTGCCCCGGTTGTATTTCCGCAGGGCCGTGACAATGGCCTGCTGCGGCAGGTCCTCATCCAGCAGGGCGGGGATTTGGTCGGGTTTCAGGTGGTTCTGCCCCTGTTTGCGGATTACCATTGCCCGCACGGCTTCCACCAGCTTGGCGGGTTCCACCCCGCGGGGGCAGCGCTCCACGCAGGCAAAGCAGGAGAGGCACTTGTAGATAGAGGGGGAAGCCATCAGCTTGTCAATCTCCCCCTTTTCCACCATGTAGACAAACTGGTGGGGATGGTATTCCATCTCGTCATAGGAGGGGCAGGTGCCCGAGCACTTGCCGCAGCGCATACATTTGAGCACGTCCACGCCGCTGGAGCGCAGCACCTGCTCTCTGTCTCTGTTCTCAGTCATGGTACCAATTCATCCTTTCTCCCGCAGCTTATTCCTTCACGCCCAGGGCCTCGGCCAGCAGTTCCGTGAAATACACCACCGGCACCTCCGGGCGCGCCGCGTTCTTTGTCAGGTTGTAAAGGCACAGCGGGCAGGCGGTGATGATGAGCTCTGCGCCCATTTCCCGGGCGCTGTCCATCACCTGGCTGCTCTTTTTCCCGGCCAGGGCCTTGTCTTCCAAGGTCACATAGCCGCCGCAGCACTCGTTGCGGTAGGGGTAGAGCACCGGCTCACCCCCCAGGGCCCGGATAAAATCCTCCATGATACGGGGGTTTTCGGGATTATCCATCTGCATCACCTTGCCGGGGCGCAGCAGCAGGCAGCCGTAGTAGGCAGCCACCTTTTTCCCTGTCAGGGGCTTTACCACCTTTTTCGCCAGCTCCTCAAAGCCCACCACATCCCGCAGCACTTCCAAATAGTGCAGTACCTTGGTCTCGCCGTAATAGGGTTCGTCCAGGGCCATGTAGTTGTTGGCATTCCGGGAAAAGTCCTTGTCGTGCGCCATGGCGTCGTTGGCCTGCTTGATGACATTGTGGCAGGCCGAGCACATGGTAACCAAATCCTGGCCCAGCTCCTTGGCCTTTGCCAGCGCCCGCACGGAGGAGAGCTTGTTGGCAATCTCGTCCACCGCCATGGAGAAGGCGCCGCCGCAGCACTGCCAATCAGGCAGCTCTGCCAGCGTAATCCCCAGGGCCTCGGCGCTGCGTCTGGCGTAGATGTCCAGGTCTTTGGCCTTGGTCTTCAGGGTGCAGCCAGGGTAATAACTCAAGGTCATTCCGTTTCATCTCCTTATATCAATGAATTCGTCAAAAATTCTCCTATTTCTCCAATGCCAACACAGCTGGTCTTGGAGAAATGCAACGCCAACTGTATTGGCGTTAGCCCAACGCAAGGCCGTAGGCCTGGAATGGGCTAACGGGAACCTACGCCATCTCCTCCGGATGGAACACCTCGTCAAACTTCTCTTCCGTGAGGAAGCCCAGGGCCACGCAGGCCTCTTTCAGGGAGATATTCTCCTTATAGGCCTTTTTGGCGGTCTTGGCGGCGTTCTCATAGCCGATGTAGGGGTTGAGCGCAGTCACCAGCATCAGGGAGTTGTAGAGGTTGTGGTGCATCTTCTCCCGATTGGCAGTGATGCCCACAGCGCAGTTCTTGTTAAAGGAGACCATGGACTCTGCCAGCAGCCGGGCGGACTGCAAAAAGTTATAAATGCACACCGGCATAAACACATTGAGTTCAAAGTTGCCCTGGGAAGCCGCCATGCCCACAGCCACATCGTTGCCCATCACCTGCACGGCCACCATGGTGACGGCCTCGCACTGGGTGGGGTTCACCTTGCCGGGCATAATGGAGGAACCGGGCTCGTTCTCGGGGATGAAAATCTCCCCCAGGCCGTCCCTGGGGCCGCTGGCCAGCCAGCGCACGTCGTTGGCAATCTTCATCATATCGGCGGCCAGGGCCTTCAGCGCCCCATGGGCGAACACCAGCTCATCCTTGCTGGTGAGGGCGTGGAACTTGTTGGGCGCAGTGACAAACTGCTTGCCCGTAATCTCCGAAACCGCGGCGGCCACCTTCTCGTCAAACCCCTTCGGGGCATTGAGCCCGGTGCCCACGGCAGTGCCGCCCAGGGCCAGCTCCTTCAGCTGGGGCAGGGCCAGCTCCAGCATGGCCTTGTCCTTCTCCAAGGAGGAGCGCCAGCCGCTGATTTCCTGGGAAAAGCGGATGGGGGTGGCGTCCTGCAAATGGGTGCGCCCGCTTTTTACAATCCCCTCATTCTCCTTTTCCAGGCGCTTCAAGGTCTCCACCAGCCCGTCAATAGCGGGGAACACCTTGTCCTCAATCGCCAGCACGGCGCAGATGTGCATGGCCGTGGGGAAGGTGTCGTTGGAGGACTGGCTCATATTGATGTCGTCGTTGGGGTGGAGCAGCTTTGCCCCCGCAATCTCATTGCCCCGGTTGGCAATCACCTCGTTGGCGTTCATGTTGGACTGGGTGCCGCTGCCGGTCTGCCACACCACCAGGGGGAAGTGTTCGTTGAGGCTGCCGGAAATCACCTCGTCGCAGGCCTTGGAGATGGCGGCCAGCTTTTCATCGGTCATCTTCTCGGGCTTTAGCTGGTGGTTTGCCATAGCGGCGGCCTTTTTCAGGATGCCAAAGGCATGGGTAATTTCCCGGGGCATGGTCTCGATGCCCACCCCAATTTCAAAGTTCTGGTGGCTGCGCTGGGTCTGGGCAGCCCAGTACCGGTCGGCAGGCACCTGGACCTCTCCCATAGAGTCGTGTTCAATGCGGTATTCCATATGTATTGCCATTCCTTTCTGTGGAAATAATGACAGGTTAGAAAAACCGGCGGGGCAGGGCCCTCCCCGCCCCGCGCCGGAACTGTGCTAGCTCTTAGATAGTCAGGTTATTGATAACAGATTTGAGGCTGTCGGCGCTCTTGTGCAGCAGCGCAGTCTCCGCCTCAGTCAGGGGCGCCACAATGCGCCCCGCAATGCCGGCCCGCCCCACAATAGAGAGGGTGCTCAGGCACACGTCTTCAATCCCATACTCCCCGTGCATCATGCTGGAGACCGTGAGGGTGGTGTCCGCGCCGCTGAAAATGCACTTGCAGATATGGCACACCGAAACTGCCACCGCATAGAAGGTGGCGCCCTTGCGCTCGATAATCTTGCCGCCGGACTTGCGGATATAGGTCTCCACTTCGTTATGTACCAGGGTGGGGTTGATAATATCGGGGTCGGTCATGCAGGCCTTGTACTGGTCAATGGGGATATTGGAGACAGTGGCTAACGACCAGGGCACAAAGGAGGAGTCGCCGTGCTCGCCAAAGACATAGGCGTGGACATTCTGCTGGTTGATGGTGAAGTATTCCGCCAGCCTGGCCCGCAGCCGCGCAGTGTCTAAGATGGTGCCGGAACCGATAATCTGGTGCTCCGGCAGGCCGGAGACCTTGTTAAAGAGATAGGTGAGAATATCCACCGGGTTGCTCACAATGATATACACCGCGTTCGGGGCGTATTTTACAATGTTGGGGGCAATGGTCTTGGTGATGTCCACATTCACCTGGGCCAGCTCCAGGCGGGACTGCCCGGGCTTGCGGGCCACGCCCGAGGTGAGGATGACAATATCAGAATCCGCCGCGTCCTGGTAGGTGCCGGCATAAATCGAAATGGGGGGACAGAAGGAGACGCCCTGGCGGATGTCCAGCGCCTCACCCAGTGATTTGGATTCATTGATGTCAATCATCACTACTTCCGTGGCAATCCCGGCAACCGCCATGGTATAGGCGATGGTGGCGCCCACACTGCCCGCGCCAATAATCGTAACTTTCTTACTCATGTCCCATTCCTCACTTTTCTTTTTGTTTTCTGGTTTTGGCAAAAGAGCCTGCACCGCTCCCCATGCTATAATACCATTTTGGCGCAGGAATGTAAAATGTAAAGGCGCACATACCGATATGTTTTTATCGATATGATATTATCGATATATTCCTGCCCAAAATCCTGGGGGAGATTGTGTATTTTGCCAGGGGCGGGAAAAAACCAGGGAGATGAAATTTCCGTCGAATTTCCCATTATTTTGATTATATCACAAGTAGTTTTCTACGCCAAGAGGGAATTTTCCATTTGCCGTGAAATTTCTCTGTTTTCGCGGGGTCCCTGCCCCATACCTATTCACAAACCGGGCAAAAAATGTGGCTTGTCCCCAGAGAAACCCACAATCCCGCCCCAAACTGTGGGATTGTGCACAAAATCCTCGTGTCTGCCTCTATCTTTTTGCGGGAATTTCTGGTAGAATAGAGGGGAAAAACGGCAGGGCACCCTGTACAGAAAGGATGAGAAACCACATGGAAAAGTACCGAGACGCCTCCCTCCCCTTTGAGGAGCGGGCGGAGGATTTGGTTTCCCGCATGACGCTGGAGGAAAAAATCAGCCAGCTCACCAACAACGCCGCCGCCATCCCCCGGCTGGGCATCCCCTCCTATAACTGGTGGAACGAGGGGCTGCACGGGGTGGCAAGGGCGGGCACGGCCACGGTGTTCCCCCAGTCCATTGCCCTGGCGGCAGTTTTTGACGAGGAGCTTGCCTACCAGGTGGGCAAGATAACCGCCGAAGAGGGCCGGGCCAAATACGATTCCTACCAGGAGGAGGGCGACCACACCATTTATAAGGGCCTCACCTTCTGGTCCCCCAATGTCAACATCTTCCGTGACCCCCGCTGGGGCCGCGGCCAGGAGACCTATGGCGAAGACCCCTACCTCACCTCCCGCCTGGGCGTGTCCTTCATCAAGGGCCTCCAAGGGGACGACCCCAAGTATCTCAAGGCGGCGGCCTGTGCCAAGCACTTTGCCGTCCACTCCGGCCCCGAACCCCAGCGCCACGACATCGACGCCCACCCCTCCCGCAAGGATTTAAACGAGACCTATCTCCCCGCCTTTGAGGCCTGCGTGAAAGAGGGGAACGTGGAATCCGTGATGGGCTCCTATAACCGCATCTACGGCCAGTCCGGCTGCGGCTCGGAGGAACTGATGGTAAACACCCTCCGGGGCAAATGGGGCTTCAAAGGCCACTATGTCTCCGACTGCGGCGCCATCCGGGACTTTTACCAGCACCACGGCACCGCCGCCAACGTGGTAGAGGCCGCTGCCCTGGGCATCCGTATGGGCTGCGATGTCAACTGCGGCACTGCCTATGACCATGTGGGCGAGGCGGTAGAGCAGGGCCTCATCACCGAGGAACAGGTGGACGCCTGCGTCAAGCGCCTGATGGTGACAAGGATGAAACTGGGCCTCTATGAGGACACCCCCCAGTTCAGCTACCCCTACAACGTCATCGACTGTGAGGAGCACCGGGCTATCAATTTAAACGCCGCCCGCCGCGCCATTGTGATGCTGAAAAACGACGGCACCCTGCCCCTCAACCGGGACAAGATGAAGAGCATTGCCGTGGTGGGCCCCAACGCGGCCAGCACCGTCATGCTCTGCGGCAACTACCACGGCACCGCCTCCGACAACGTGACAATTTTAGACGGCATCCGCGCCCAGTGCGGGGACACCGTGCGCCTGCTCTATGCCCAGGGCAGCCCCCTCTATGAGCGCCACTTCGGCCCCCCTCCCGGGTTTGACATGAGCAAGCTCACCCCGGAGCAAATCGAGGCCTTCTCCGCCTTCAAAAAGATGATGGACGGCGACGGCGTGCGCATCTCCGAGGCTGTCTCCGCTGTGCGCCACTCGGATGTCACTGTCCTCTGTCTGGGCCTGGACGAGACCATTGAGGGCGAGGAGATGCACGGCTCCAACATGGCAGGCGGCGGCGATAACCTGACCCTCTCCCTGCCCGCCATCCAGCAAAAGCTGCTGGAAGAGGTGCTGGCCGTGGGCAAACCCGTGGTGGTCATCACCTGCTCCGGCAGTGAAATCATCGTGGACGACCCCAGAATCAACGCCCATCTCCAGGCATTCTACCCCGGCAGCCAGGGCGGCAAGGCCATTGCCGAAATCCTCTTTGGGGAAACAAACCCCTCCGGCCGCCTGCCTATCACCTTCTACCGCAGCGCCGACACCCTCCCCGATTTCTGCGACTACGCCATGAAAGGCCGCACCTACCGCTATCTCGAGGAGGAGGCCCTCTACCCCTTTGGCTACGGCCTGTCCTACACCAGCTTCACCTATTCCTCCCCTTCCCTCTCCGCCCGGGAACTCCCCGCCGGAGAACCCGTCACCCTCACCGTGCAGGTGAAAAACACGGGCAGCACACAGGGCGACGAGGTAGCCCAGGTGTACATCAAAGACCTGGAATCCTCTGTGGCATCCCCCAACTGCTCCCTCTGCGCCTTCCAACGCGTCTCCCTGGCCCCTGGCGAAGAACGGGAACTCACCTTCACCATCCCCGCCAAAGCCATGGAACTGGTGCTGGAAGACGGCTCCCGCACCATCGAACCCGGCCGCTTCACCCTGTCTGTAGGCGGCGGCCAACCCGACCCCCGCACCGAAACCCTCACCGGCCAGAAAATCCAAACCATTGAGTTTTCTGTAAAATAGTGAATTTTAAACAAAGGCTTGCCAGTTACGGCAAGCCTTTGTTTTTCAGAGCCAACCTTTGTCCTATCTCGCCGTAGGCGAATTAAAGTTTCCGTCCACCCTTTTCAAAGGGTGGCAGGTCCAGGACAGCGTCCTGGTCGCTCATCGCAATGAGCGAAATCCCCCTTCTAAGGAGCGGCGTCTCATATCAAAGCCCAGCCTGCGCACCCAGCTAACATGCCGCCCTCCACCCAGCTCCTCTTTGCCAGTAACACACCCCACCCCCTCGCCGCCTTTGCCAACGGCAAACAGGCTCCCACCCCCGCAAAACACCCCCACCGGAAAACCCGGCGGGGGTGCCATACGCTTTTATGAATCCAAGACAAACTGCGAAAGGGATTACTGGAGCAGCTGCAGCACAGACTGGGGCTGCTGGTTCGCCTGGGCCAGCATCGCCTGGGCGGACTGTACCAGCACGTTCATCTTCGTGTAGTTCATCATTTCCTTCGCCA
>JAAVYW010000063.1 GCA_022791315.1 Oscillospiraceae bacterium
ATACTCTTTCTCATGAAGGATGTGGCCTCCTCTCGGTTTTGTTAAGTGTGGTAACTCAACTTTAACCGATTTGGCCTCATCCTTCTACTCTTTTCTTCCCCTACTGTCCAACATGTATTGTACTCCTACAGTCCAGCCCGCAAAAAGTGGTGGGAAGCTCTTGACAGGCGCACCTGTGGTTGCATATAATAAATTTGTATGCTTTTTAAAAAGCGCGGGACAGAAAACAGGTCAGCGGTGAGCAGCTCTGGAAGCCCCATCGGGATGGCGCCCCAAAGTGCACGCCTAGCTGCAAAACGGAAGAAAGGAAACTTTCACTCGGTGAAAGCTGTGGCTTGTGATTATGGCAAAGATTCTCTGTGTCTCCAATCAAAAGGGCGGCGTGGGCAAAACCACCACCACCAATGCCCTGGCTATGGGGCTGCGCCACTTGGGGCGTCGGGTGCTCTGCGTGGATTTTGACCCACAGGGGGATTTGTCCTTTGGCCTTCGGGCCGACAACCGTATTGAAATGCAAAACTCGGTGTACCACGCCCTAAAGGGCGAACTGCTTACGGTACAGACCATCCAGCACACCCCCTACTGCGATGTTATCCCCTCCAACATGCTCTTGAGTGGCATCGAGCTGGAGTTCACCGGCAAAGGCCGGGAATACCTGTTGCGCAGCTGCCTCAAGCCGGTACTGCACCTCTACGACAACATCCTCATTGATTCCCCTCCGGCGCTGGGTATCTTAACGGTAAACGCCTTTACCGCCGCCGACACGGTGCTGATGCCGGTACAGCCGGACATTTTCAGCCTCCAAGGCCTTGTGCAGCTCAACGGCACGCTGGACGAGGTGCGGCGCAAGAGCAACCCCAATGTCCAGCCTGCCGGGGTGCTTCTCACCCGTTTTGTAGCACGGGAGAATGCCAGCCGCATTATCCGGGAGGCCGCCAAGGACATTACAAAGCAGCTGGGCATCCCCCTGCTGGATACCACCATCCGCAACAGCAACACGCTCACCACCGCTCAGATTAACCGGGCCGATGTGATGGCTATTTCCGGCAACAAGGCGGTAGAGGACTACCGCAGGCTGCTGAACGAATTGATTCATCGGGGGGTGCTGTAGTATGGCCGCTTCTAAAAAGGGATTTGACAAGGAGTACATTTTCAACCTGATAATGCCCACTGCCGGGGAGGAACAGCCGCCGGAAGAGGAGGAGGAAATCCCCTCCCCCATACCCCAGGAGCCTGTGCCGGAGGAGGAGCCTGACAGTTTGGCCCTCTTGCGGGCCAGGGTAAACCAGCCCACCTTTTCCGCCGCGGTGCAATTGCCCGCCACAAAGAAAAACCTGGTGCTGGTGAACCTGATGGAGCAGCTGGTGGCCGACCGCCTGGACAGTGTTTTTGAGAAATTTAACTGCTGCCGCTGTGACAAGTGCCGCCAGGACGTAGCCGCCATGGCCCTCAATGCCCTGCCCGCCCGCTATGTGGTGGCCCAGCCGGAGGAGCTGCCGGCACTCCTGGAAGAGGCTCCCACCAAAGACATTGCCGGCGCACTGGTAAAGGCGATTCTCTACGTGAAAAACCATCCCAAGCACTAGGATGGGATAAAAAACCAAAAATCATACAAATGCCCCCCTGCGGAATCGACGCGCAGGGGGGCATTCTATCTCCTCAAGCATTCAGGCTCATCAAAACGCCGGTGGCGTAGAAGTTCATCATGTTATACACACTGTTGCGGCTGTACGCGCTCAGGACGTTATAGGGCAGCTGCTGCACGTCGGAGAACCGCTGGGTGTACTCCATGGGGCCCAGCAGGTTGGCCGAGCTCTCCTGCATCCCGCTGCGGGCGTCGCTGCGGATACCCTGGGTAAAGTTTTCCACAATACTCCGGGTCAGGGTCGGGGCTTTCTGGGACTGCTCCAAAAACACCTGCCGGTCAAAGGCCAGGCTGCCATCCTTTTTCGCAGTGATGCCAATGAGGCGCATAGAATTCTCAGAGGTAGGCGGCACCACCATGCGCCGGATTTGGTTGAGGGCGCCCCGGCTGCGCTCCCCGTTCTGGTTCAGGAAACCCAGGGTCTCATTAAAGCGGTCCACCAGCTTGGAGATACTGTCGGCAGTGCCCTGGTCTGCCGAGGCCGCCGAAGTAATTTTGGTCTCGCCCACTTCCTTCAATTTGGCGGTAAGCCCCCGGTCAATGGTGACCTTGTTGGTAGGGGCGGTAAAGCGCTTCGCTTCCCCATCGTTTTTCTGCACGGTATAGACCGCCTGCCGCTCACCGGGCTGGGAAACCTGTTTGAAATCCAGCCTCCCCGCCAGGGAACCCTTGATTTCATAGCCGTTTTTCTCCCCGGCCTCGTTTTCCAGTTCCAGGCTAATCCGCCCGTCTTCCTCTTCCCGCACTGTGGCGGTGACGCCGGTGTCCCGGGCGTTGAGGCGGTGGGCAAAACTCTCGAGCATGGCCCGGTTGTCCTTGAGCCCTGCCGCGCTCAAATAGAAGTCAAAATCCCCCTTCTCGGTTTCAAGCCGCAGGGAACCGCTCATGGTGGGGAAGGTTTCGTCCGCCTGGATGGGAGCAGAGCGCTCCACCTGCCCAGAGGCCAGCTGTTCCACCCGCAGGCGGTATTCGTCCTGGGAGTGGGTGAGCAGGCCCGTTACATCCGCCACCTTGGGGTTCTCGGCGCCCGCCGCACGGGGGTTCCGCTCCTCCCCGGCCCGTACTACCTTGTTGGCCAGGTTCTGCAAATCCAGCATACTGTTGCGATAATCTGCCAGGAACTGGCTGTCCTGCCGGGAAAGGGATTTGGGCCGCACAGGAGAGAGCGTAGTAGTCAGCGGAGCCTGGAGCCCCACCTTTTCCAGGGCCTCCACCGTCTTCTTGGAAAAGACCTGGGAGAGCCGCAGGTTATTGGCCCTGGCATATCCGGTAAACAGGCCGTTGTTCAGGGGCTGCCCCATCAAATGGGATGTGATAGCGTTCGTAATCATTGCTCAATACCTCCTCTCCCCAATGGTACTGCCGGAAAATCCGGCATGAGCCAAAAGAGAAAACCTGATGCGCCGCACAGGGCGGTGCAAGTTGCCATATATAAGGTCGCCGCCAGGGGTTCCCTTCCCTAAGAAACCAGGGTACAGGGAGGGGACCACTAGAATGTGCTGTCGATCTGGGAGGACCAAGAGATTTCAATGCGGTCCCCCTCATGGATGGGGTCGAGATAAGAGGCGGAGATGCCGTTGCGCCGCAGCACCACGTCTCCCTTGGGCTCGTTGGGGTCAATGTCCACATAGTTGAGTAAATGGAAAAACTGGTACTTGCCCGCAGGCAGTTCCTGCACTTCTCCATTCAACAGGATATGCAGCATCGGCTGGGCCGGGGAATCCTGATCCACTGGCGCCGGCTGGGGTGCCGCTTCCCCAGGCACAGCCGGAGGCTCTGTTCCCCGCGGGGGGACAGGTGCCGTCCAAACACCGGGAATCTCCGTCCTATGGGCAGGGGCACTGGGTGTCTCCTCCACAGCCGGCTCCTGCCGGGCAGGAGCCGGGTCAGGGTCTGGGGGCACTGGAATGCTATCAACTGTCTCCGCCGGAAGAGCCGCATTCGTCTGCGGACGGGTTTCCGGTGTCAAGTCGATGTAGTCGCCGGGTTTCAGGGGCTGTTCCAATCCCTCGCAGGGCTGGCCGTTAACCCAGATGCCCTCCTCCTGGTTGGGGAAGCCCTGGGCCTCCAGCAAGTCGCCCAGGGTGTCAATCTGCCACACTGTCACCTGGTCCATCTGGCGGATGAGCTGCCCGCCCTCGGCGGGGATACCGTTGACAGCCGCCTGGCTGCCCGCCGGTACGGTCTGGCCGAAGAGCTCCACCTCAAAGGGGGCCCAGTAGGCAGTCTGGTCCCGCACCAGAGGGGCGGCGTCCACGCCATCCTCCGCCGGGACAAAGGAAATTTCGTCTCCCGCCCGCAGCACTGTGGAGAGCCCAGCCACTGCGCCATTGACCCGCACCTCGGCCAGGGTGGGCAACCCGCCCCGGGCAATGCGGCGCACGCCGTTTAGCTCAAAGACCACGCTCTTGCCCGAGCAGCCCATAATCTGGCCATACTGATAGCCGCCCCGGCGCAGGGCCTCCATCACGGTCATGGTCTGGCCCAGGAGCTGGAGCCGGGTGCCATTTAAAAAGACGGCAAAGCTCTCCCCGGAGCCGGCGGTCATCGCTGTCACCGCAATGCCGATGGGGGTGGCATATTCCGCGCTGAGATACTGGGTATCGGCCTCAATCTGGCGCTTCATGTAGTTGTTGCCACCGATAGCCACCTTGTTCTCCTCCACCCCCAGCGCCTGGGCCACCAGGGCACACAGCCCCGGCGTGCGGCTGCCTCCCCCCACCATAAACACCGCCTTGGGAGCCACGTCGTTGATGCTCAGGATGCCCTGGGCAATCTTCTCCGCCAAGTCCCGGATAGCGGGCTGAATGCGCTCCAACAGCTCCGGCAGCGCCACAGTATAGGGGAAGCCCAGCACATCGGCGTACTCAATGGTCTCCTTGCCCGCGCTGGCGTCAAACTTCATCTGCTCGGCCGTGGAGAAATCCACCAGGAATTCCTGCATCACCTGTTCTGTAATCTCGTCCCCCGCCACGGTTGCCATCGTGTAGCCCCGCACACTGCCCTCATTGGCCACGGCAATATCCGAGGTACCCGCCCCCACATCCACCAGGGCGATATTCAAAAGCCGCAGCTCCTGGGGCACCACGGCATTCATGGCTGCAATGGGTTCCAGGGTCATGCTGGCAATGGTGAGGCCCAGCATAGACATGGTGGTGTAAAGGCTCTCCACCACTTCCGTGGGGAGGAAGGTGGCAATGAGGTCAATACCCGCTTCCCGGCCCTTGTGCCCCACCAGGGTGGAAAAGGAGTAGCCGTCCAGCCGGTATCCCGCCACCGTGTTGCCCACACAGCAAAAGTCGGCGGGGTCCTCTGTGTCCAGGCTCTGGATGAGCCGCTCATAGGCTGTCTGCACTGCCAGGGATTCCAAGGCAGCAGTTTCCTTGGCGTCGATAGAGCGCTGCTCGTCCAGCTCCATGGTACACACCACATGCTCCGTCTTCAGCACACGGCCCGCAGCCGCCACGTGTACCTCTTTCAGCGCCACGCCCAGGGCTTTCTCCATGCGGGATTTCACCACACCGGCCACCCGGGCAGTCTGCTGGATATCCTCAATCTGGCCGTCCACCACGGCGCGGCCGGAGTGCTCCGCCGATTCCACACACAGCACTTTCAAAATGTCATCCACCACAACGCCCACCACACCGATGACGCTGCGGGTGCCGATGTCCAGGACAAAGAGCATGTCCTTGCCTTGGGGCTGTTGCCTGGGGGCGCGCTGCGCTGCGCTCTCCCCTGCCTTGCTCTTTTTTGGCCTACCCTTGGCCCCGCTCTTGGCTTTCATGCCCTCTCCTCCCCTGTTTCAAAGAAATCGGCTCACCTCAAACAAACCCCCTACCGGCGGCTGCGGCGCAGGGACTGCTGCTGCTCCTCCATCACAAAGGCAGTGAGGCGCTGCTCCACCCGGGGGCTCATATCCACAATGTCGCAGCCATAGCCCTTTTTCCCGGCAGGCCGCTCCACTTCCCGGCGGATAATCAGGTGCAGGACTTCCAACTCATTGTGCAGCAGGGTCATGTTAATCTGTAGCTCGTCGCCCACTGCAAAGGTGTTTTCACATTCAAACATCAACCCGCACTGGCTGATGTCCTTCACCCGGATGGGTATCCGCTGGGCCAAGGCCGCCCCGGCCCGGTCTGTCGCCCCAGGGGGGAACAGCAGGAAAGCGCTGTGGTCAATGGTCTGGCGGTAGTAGCGCCGGGGGTCGTGCTTGGCACGGGCCGTCACATTGCGCAGGCGCATCATGTCCTCGCTGGAAATATACACCTCCCCCGTCAATACCTTGGGGCCGGCTTGGCTATTGTGCACCACCACGTTGACCCGGGTGCTCATGGGCAGCATGGGCAGATAACCCGACCGGCTCATGATTTCCAGGGTGTCGCCGCTGTTCGCCACCAGACGGACTATACCGGTCGCCAGCAGGGTGTTCGTCAGGCTGCGCACCTCGCAGATGGATTTGTTATACTCCTTCGGCAAAAGCATCTCCATATCTTTTGGCTCTTTTTTAAAAAAGAACATGCCGTTTATCCCCCTCTCACGATTGTGTGGTATCCTCTTCTTTCCCCTTTGCCGCAGGGGGCAGGGGGTCGTGGCCGTTTTTCAGCCGGTAGGAGGCCCGCAGCAGCTGGCAATAGATGGCGGCCACCACCTCATACAGCTCCGGCGGGATATTGCTGCCCACCTCTAACATACACAGCAGGGAAACTGCACTGTCGTCCCGGAACACGGGGATTCCCTGCTGCTCGGCAATATCGATGATGCGCTGTGCCACCTCGCCATAGCCGGAGGCAATGACAATGGGTGCCAAGTCCTCCTCCACGTTATAGCGCAGCGCCACCGCTTTGTTTTTCTTAGACCTTGACATCTACACCCGTCCTTTTATAGGGGAGCGACTTGAACACGTCCATCAGGGAACGAGGGCGGTCCAGCCGGTCCACACGAATATCGCCGAAGCGGTAGCCAGTGCCCTGGGTACAGCTGCGCAAATCGTTCTTAATATCCCCGTAAACTGACATATAAGCAGGGGGGCAATAGAGAGAAAAATCAATCGTCTTATCCCGGACATAGAGCTCCAATTCAAACTGCCCAATGCTGGCTACATCAAAGGAGAGCAGCATGTGAATCACCCGCTCGGCGCCGCCGGGATGGTCCCGGTCGTCCTCGCCGCCGTTGGGGTTAATCCAGATTTCCGCAAAGGACTGGATGTCCTCGTACTGCACCGGCAGCACGTAGTGGAGCAGCGGGGTAAAGTTGCAGGGGGAGGAGAGCAGGCTGTGGATGATTTTCTCCACCTTATCCGCGCCCAGGGACATAATCTCCTGGCTGCTGGTCTGCCGCTGCAAAATCCGGGTGAGCACCCCCAGGGCGGTGCGGTTTTCCCTGGCGGGCTGCTTTTCCGCCTCTAAGAACTCCTCCAAGGCGTGGAGGAAATTCTCCCGGGCCTGGTCACCCCGCAGCTGGAGCAGCATACGGGAGACGGATTCCTGCAAAAATGTGCCGTTATCGTTAAAGCGGGAGAGGTTGTAGATGGCCATACGCACTACTTTTTCCGTCTTGTTGGAAAAGAGGATGCTCTCCTCCACCTCGTCCAGCAAGTTTAGTGTGTCCTGCCGCAAAACAGGAAATTCCTCTACCGCCTCCGGCGCCCGGAACCGGGCGGCCAGGTTGGTAAGCTGGGCCGAGAGCCCTTTGCTGGAGGAGAGGGTGTCGGCCAGGTATTCCAGGCTATTGGCCACCGAGCCCAGCGCCTCCTCCCGCCCGTGGAACTGGGTGACAGCCTTGAGGAAAGAGACCGTGGCCTCCCGCAGCTCGGTATGCTCCGGGTTTTGCCGCAGGCAATCCCGCAGCAGCTCAAAAATCTCCCCTTTGAAGAAGGTGGAGGCGTTTTCCTGCCGCCCCATTTCGGCGGCAATCTGATCCGAGGGCACCAGCATCTCCCCGAACATCTGCTCAATTTCCTTGGTAAAAGGGCTGTTGTTCACCGGCAGCAGCTTAATCAGCGCCTCCATGGTGGAGATGCTCTTGAGGAAATTCACTGTGACGGAAGGGTCCTTCAGCAGGTTGAGCAGCATCGCCGAAGTCTCTTCCTGCTGCACCATGCCGTTGTTCTGCTGCAGCAGCTCCGACTGCGGATTGGTCTGGGTAACTCGTGTGGTGTCCTGAATGGGAAAGGGCGTGGTCAGGTCCACATTGGGCTTTGTCTCCACTGTTTGGCTCTTATTCACCAGAGGAGTCGTCACCCTCAATATGTCTGCCATTTGCTCCTCTCCCCCTTTTGCTTTTTTGGGGTCCGCCCCCGCTTTAGCCGCCGTTCCCCTATCAGGGATAACTGCGCTAAAGTATTGAAAGCACTTTTTGCCTTATATATAATTATCGTACGAAACCGAAAGAACACAAGTATATAATTATCGCACAAAACCGAAAGAACACAAGAGTTTATGGTTGGGTTTTTGGCAAAGCTGTCGAATACCATTTATAGGCCTTGAATGAAAGGAAGCAGCGAATTCTAAGAAACAGTAGGTGAAGTGCAATGGCTATTGATCCCAGTATGGAACCAATGTTAGAAGTTTTTATTTACGAGAGCACCACGCTTTTGGAGCAGCTGGATGAAATCCTTCTGGATTCGGAAAAGTCCAAAAGTTTCAGCGAGGACAACATCAATGAGGTCTTCCGCATCATGCACACCATCAAAGGCTCCTCTGCCATGATGGAATTTAACGGTATCTCTACCCTGGCCCATGCAGTGGAGGATGTGTTTTTTATCCTGCGTGAGGACCAGAGCAGGCTGGGGAGCGTGAACGAGGCCCTGTTTGACCTGGTGTTCCGCGCTTCGGATTTTCTCAAGGCCGAGGTGGAGTCCGTCCAGAACAACGGCGAGGCCACCCAGGACCCCAGCGGCATGATTTCCGAGCTGAAACGCTTGGCCGGCATCATGCGGGGACAGGCTCCTGCAGAGGATGCCGCCGCCCCCGCTGCCTCTGAAGAGCCTGCCAGCGGCCCCGCCCTCTCCCCGGTTCCCGAAGGCATGTACCGGGTGCGGGTCTTCTTTGAAGAGGGCTGCCAGATGGAAAACATCCGCGCCTTTATGCTGATTACCCAGTTGCGGGATTTGTGCGACCGGATTGAGTCCATCCCGTCCCATCCTGAAAACGATTCCAACCTCTGTGGTGAAATCATCCAAAACGGCCTCATCCTGGATTTCAAGCCCGCCACCACGGCGGACGATGTCATCCGCGCCATTGAGAGCGCCGTCAATATCCGTACGTATGAGATGATTGAGAGTACTCCTGCCGCCGCTGCCCCTGCCGCTCCTGCGGCTTCCGCAGAGCCTGCGGCAACTCCTGCGGCCTCTGCTGCTGCCCCTGCGCCCGCCGCGCCTGCCGCCCAGCCCGCCGCTGCCGGGCCCGCTGCAAACGCCGGCAAGGTCAAGCAGAGCTTAGTCAGCGTCAATCAGGCAAAGCTGGACCAGCTGATGGACCTGGTGGGTGAAATTGTCACCTCTGAATCCATGGTAGTGGGCAACCCTGAGTTGAAAGGCCTGCGCCTGGACAATTTCCAAAAGTCTGCCCGGGAGCTGCGCAAGCTCACCGACGAGCTGCAGGACGTGGTGATGTCCATCCGTATGGTGCCCCTCTCCGGCGTCTTCCAGCGCATGAACCGTATTGTGCGCGACATGTGTAAAAAGCTGGACAAGGAGGTTGACCTTGTAACCGAAGGCGGCGACACGGAGGTGGATAAGACCATCAATGAGGCCATCGGCGACCCCTTTATGCACATGATTCGCAATTCCATGGATCACGGTATTGAGCCTCCGGAAGAGCGCATCGCCAACGGCAAGCCTGCCAACGGTAAAATCACTATTGCCGCCCGCAACATCGGCGGTGAAATTGTCATCACAATCTCTGACGACGGCCAAGGCCTGGACACTGTTGCACTGATGAAAAAGGCGCGGGAAAACGGCCTGCTCACCAAGCCAGAGAGTGAATACACCGACAAGGAGATTTTCGGGCTCATCATGCTCCCCGGCTTCTCCACCAACAAAGAAGTCACCGAGTATTCCGGCCGTGGCGTGGGCATGGACGTCGTGCGCCAAAACCTGGAAAAGGTGGGCGGTTCCCTCTCCATCGACAGCAAACGGGGTGTGGGGACTACCTTCACCATCAAGATTCCCTTGACGCTGGCTATCGTGGACGGCATGGAACTGGCTGTGGGTGATTCTATCTTTACCCTGCCCATCACTTCTATCCGGCAGTCCTTCAAAATGTCCGATGAGCAGCGCCTCATCTATGATACCGACGGCACTGAGATGATTATGCTGCGGGGCGAGTGCTTCCCCCTCATCCGGCTGCACCAGATTTTCAATCTCCCCACCCAGGTGACTGACCTGTATGAGGGCATTGTGGTGCTCATCGAAAACAGTGACCGTTCCGCCTGTATCTTTGTGGATGAACTGCTGGGCGAGCAGCAGGTGGTTGTCAAGCCTTTCCCCAAATTCCTTGCCAAATACGAAATCTCCAAGCTGGGGCTTTCGGGCTGCACAATTTTAGGGGACGGCAGCATCAGCCTGATTCTCGATGCCAGCAACCTGCTGAAAGCCAATCAGTAATCCGAAAGGGGGGTTAATCATGAGCAACGAAACCAACAACGAGACCAGCCGCATCGCTGAAGACAGCCTGGACGATATGAAAGGCCGTTTTCTCACCTTCTACATTGACGATGCCATCTATGGCATCGAGCTCTATTATATTGCAGATATTGTCAATATCCAGCCCATCACCCCGGTTCCTGGCCTTCCCTACTATTATAAGGGCATTGTAAACCTGCGGGGCAAAGTGGCTCCTATCATTGATGTCCGCCTGAAGTTTGGCCAGGAGGAGCGTCCTTACGATGCCCGTACCTGCATCTTGGTAGTAGATGTGGCCGACATGCAGGTGGGCCTGGTGGTAGACCGGGTTGCTGAGGTCGTGACGATTAACAGCGAAGACCGCAATCCTCCTCCCGATTTGGGTATGCGCAATGAAGAGCGCTTTCTCTCGTCTATTGCGAATATCGGCGGAAAAGTCATCCTGGCGATTGACTGCGACAAATTCTTTCAGAGCGACCGCCGGCCAAATTAAAGGAGAATCGGAACTATGGTTGAAAAGTCTGGAACTTCACCACAATCTACGATTATCCGCATGACCGATGCGGAATTTGCTGAACTTACTGGCTTTGTCAAGCAGACTTACGGCATTGACCTGACTAAAAAGCGGGTTTTGATTGAAAGCCGCCTGGCCCATGAGCTGCACCAGCGGGGCTTCACCAATTTCCATCAGTATCTTGATGCGGTGCGCAGCGATAAAACCGGCAGCGAAGTCACCACTATGCTCAACAAGCTCACTACTAACCTGTCCTTCTTCATGCGGGAAAACGAGCACTTCACCTATCTGGCCCAGCAGGTGCTCCCCTTCTTTGAAAAGACCCGCAAAAACAACGAGTTCCGTATCTGGAGCGCCGGTTGTTCCACAGGGCAGGAGGCCTACAATATCGCCATGGTCATTGATGAGTATTTTGGCTCCCGCAAGGGCAAGTGGGATACCACTATCTTGGCCACTGACATCTCCATGCGAGTGTTGAGTAAGGCCCAGCAGGGCATTTACACCGAGGCAGAGTTAAAAGACCTGCCTCCCGCCTGGCGTACCAAATATTTCACTGCATTACCCAAGGGAAACTACCAGGTCTGTGACCGCATCCGGAAAGAAGTAGTTTTCCGCCCCGGCAACCTCATGGAGCCATTCCACTTTAAGCGTCCTTTCGACCTTATTTTCTGCCGCAATGTCATGATTTACTTTGATGCCCCTACCAAGGACAGCATCATCAATAAATTCTATGATTGGACTTCCCCCGGCGGTTATCTCTTCATTGGTCACTCGGAAAGTGTGGGCTCTAATACACGTTACTCTTATATCCAGCCTGCAATTTACCAGAGGAGGAGTTGAGACCAATGCCCCTCACAATCAATCAAAAAATCCGACTGCTGATTGTGGATGATTCCATTTTTTTCCGTAAAACGCTGGTCAGCGCCCTATCTGCTGACCCCCGTATTGAGGTAATCGGTACAGCGGTGGACGCTATGGACGCCATGGACAAAATCCAGAACTTAAACCCAGATGTGGTGACGATGGATGTGGAAATGCCCAAGCTCAACGGCATTGACTTCTTAAAAAAGCTCATGCCAATCCATCCTGTCCCTGTGGTAGTGGTGAGTTCCCTGCCCATCCGGGTACTGGATGCCCTCAGTGCTGGCGCGGTAGAATTTGTCCGCAAACCAGAGCTCAAGGGCCCTGAAATCGTCAAGCGCTTTATGACAGAACTCACCATGAAAATCCGCATCGCCTCCAACGCCAAGGTGTCCAAGCGCTTCACAAGGCCTGCGCCACTGGCCCAGGCCGGGGCGGCTCCTGCGGCAGGCGTTTCTTCCGCTGCTATGCCCCCTTCCCCCCCAGCTCCTGGTATGCCCGTCCTTATCAACAGGGGGTTAGACAAGAACCCCCCCATTATCGCCATCGGCGCTTCCACTGGTGGGACAGAGGCCATCCTGGAAGTGGTGCAAAACCTGCCCGCCACAACACCTGGCATTGTTATTGTGCAGCATATGCCCCCAGTGTTTACGAATATGTATGCCCAGCGCCTTGACCGCATTTGTAAGATGTCAGTCAA
Source organism: Oscillospiraceae bacterium (assembly GCA_022791315.1). Taxonomy (GTDB): domain Bacteria; phylum Bacillota; class Clostridia; order Oscillospirales; family Ruminococcaceae; genus JAAVYW01. The sequence continues at coordinate 12,344 of JAAVYW010000063.1, forward strand.
AGAGGCTGCCCACGGTGACCGTGTGGAACGGGGTAAAATCATCATCGGTGCTGGGGAATACCACCTGCGTCTAGCTAAGGATGCCAGCGGCTATTATGTCCGCAGTGAGCCGGGCCCAAAAGTTAGCGGGCACTGCCCTTCGGTCGATGTGCTCTTTGAATCTGTAGCTAATGTGGCCGGCGCCAATGCCATGGGCATAATCCTAACCGGCATGGGGGCTGATGGTGCTAATAACCTGCTGAAAATGCGCAAGGCTGGCGCCTATACCGTAGGACAGGACAAGGATTCCTGTGTAGTCTATGGGATGCCCGCCGTGGCCTACAACATAGGCGGCGTGCAAAAGCAGCTCCCCCTCAGCGAGATTGGCCCAGAGATTATCCGTTACCTAAATTCCCGTAAATCCTAGACCGGAATATATAACAAAGCACCAGAACCTCATTGAAAGGGGTTCTGGTGCTTTTTTTCATCCCTTCATGCCTTACGGGCCAGCTGCAAATCTATGGTGTCATAGAGGGTAATCTCCCCGCCAAAGGAATTGATTGCCTCCTCAATCTCGGCAAAAAAGCGCTTGCACACCTCTTCTCCCAAGGCGATGTGGTCGGAATAGGTGCCTAAAAGCTGCGTGTATTCCTGGGCTGTGAAGGTGCGGGTGCGGTGATACAGATGGCACTCTGTCTCCACAAACCCATAACGGGCCGCCAAATCTGCCCTCTCCTGGGCACACTCCCTTGTCCACTCCATGGGGGCGTGGGAGCCTGGCATATACACAGCATAGGCCCGCTGAATCGCCTCGGTGAGTCCCGGCCTCCCCTTATCCTGGTAGGGGTGGTTGGCAAAACGGGCAAAGGCCCCGCCCTTTTTCAGCAGCGAGAGCACCTTGGGGTAGCCAATTTCCTCCGGAATCCAGTGGAAGGCCGAGGCGGAATAGATGAGGTCATAGCTGTCCGGTTCCCCCTCAAAGTCTTCAAAACGGGCTGTCACGGCAGAAAACCCTGGGAACTCCCGGAATTTCTCCCGGCAGAGCTGCGCCAGCTGCTCTCCATATTCCACAGCAGTGACAGAACACCCTGTCTGCAAAACCGGAAAAGTGGCCTGCCCGCCTCCAATGCCAATTTCCAACGCCCTGCTCCCCTCCCCTATTGGGAGATAGCGAAATACATCGTCATAGAGTTCTGGCACATACCCCGGCCGCATCCGCTCATAGAGCCCTGCCACTGTATTAAACGTCCATTCGTATCCTGCCAAGCTGCCCATAAAAGCACCTCCTAAAAATTTGATAGGATAATATTCTACCATATTTGTTGCACCCTGTCAAATTTTTTAACTACAAGGCCTTTATCCGGCACTTCAGCATAAAAAGACGCTGTCCCAAATGTGTGCACAAGCTGTTTTACCAGGACAGATACATACATTTAAGACGGCGTCCTTTTCATTGCAAAATATTGATAGGCTGTTCTCCCGAGAGCACTTCTAAAAGGATTAAATCTATCTTTTTAGTAGCTGAGATAAGTATTTTAGAGAGCCCGGGGGATTATTGATTGGAAGACAAAAAAGCGTTCACCACTTTGACTCGCCGCATTTCGCCGATTTAATCACCATAATGCCATCCTCGGCACTGAAATACAAGGTTCGTCCATAGTCCTTTCCTGTGTCCTCTGCAATAATCGGAATGCCCAGTTTAGCCAGTGCCTCATGGACTGCCATGACATTGCGTTGCCCTATATTAGACAATGCACTGTTAGAGCCGGTGGCGAACATGCGCGCACCACCGGCAATCTTGGCCGTCAGAAGTCGCTTATTGGCGCCGATGGCTATCATCTTCTGCACCAAAATACCAGCCGCTGTATCCGCAAAGCGGTAGGGCTGCGCAGGCCCATGGGAAGCGGTGCTGGATGGGAGCATAATGTGAGAGAGCCCCGCCACCTTGTTGATCCGGTCATACAGACAAATACCAACACAGGAACCCAATGCGTAGGTCATCAGGGCGCCTGGTGAACGCACAACATTTAGATCAGAAATCCCGACCTTAATGGGTGCTGTATTCATAGCTCTATCCCCAGACTAGTCATAATTTTTTCCAATGAATCCACATCGGGAATAAGCAAGATATGGTTGGGGGCATTTAAGTCCTTTCCGCTGAACTTATCCTCGATGAAAATCATTTTGTCACTGATATTGGCGTAATGGATAGCCGGAACACTCAACACAGCTCCCAGCATGTCCACACACATTGATGGCACTGTGATGTCAATCGTAAACCCTGTCATACCAGAAATGGCATTCACATAGGAGGCCGCCATAATGTTTGCCACCTCCTGTAGCGCAGAGCCGCTGATTTCATCCAGATTCGCCGCTGTGGGAGCATCCTCCCCCAGCAGGGCCTGCAACACCTGATTGGCAAAATTCTCGTGGAGCAGGAACATAATCATGCCTTCCACATCGCCTTCCAGGCAGAGCAGCTCACCTACAACCATCTGCTCCGGGCCCCCCAGCTCCTCCATCACCTGCTCATAATCCAGGATGCGGACAGTGGGCACCGAAATATCAATGGTATCAGAGAGCAGCATTGCCAGCGAAGAAGCGGCGTTGCCCGAGCCAATATTGCCAATTTCCCGCAGGACATCAATGTGCATATCATTTAGGTCATCGTAATTCTGAAGCGGCATTAAAAGTCACCTCCTCCCCTAACGCAGGTTGTTGACCAGCTGCTCCAGCTCATCCGCTGTCTGCACCATTTTGGCAGAAAACTGGAACGCCCTTTGCGTTGTAATGACATTGACAATCTCATCTGCCAACTGCACGCCAGACTGTTCCAGGGCGCCAGCCATAATCTGGTAACTACGTCCTTCTATGGTCTCCTCCCCCTGGATTACGGCAGCTGCCTCACCGGAATTGGCGCTCACTTTAAAGCAGCTTCCCGGCGAATGCTCCAGGCCATGGGGATTGGGGAAATCGTAAATACCAATCCGGTCCTCCAGCCTGTCCAGGTCAAAGAGCCCATCCTCAGAAACCCGAGTCAACTGGATATCCTCGCCCTCTGCATCCAGTACATGGGAGCCATCGGCAGTCACCAAGGTGCCCACCTCGCCCTCAATACTGATATCAAAAGAGCCGTTGCGGGTATACTCCACATCACCATTTGGCCGGCGCAGGGCAAAGAACCCATCCCCCAGCAGGGCAAAATCCAGGTTGCTTCCTGTCTGGAGCACCGGCGCTTGGCGATAGACCAAACGGGAATCCAATATCCTGGAACCATGCCCAGTTAAAGGTTCCTTCTCACTATTGACTGCCATCTGGGTATAGAGCAAATCCGAAAAAGTGGAACGGTCCGGCTTATACCCCACAGTATTGGCATTTGCCACATTGTGGGAAAGCCGGTTCATATCCTCCTGAAATGCCATCATCCCGGAGACACCGTTGTGAAACGAAATATTCATTCTGCATCACAACCCCCTTACTATTTCAAATATCCTACGAGGGCAGCGCCCCCATAGCCTCAAATTCCCCTCTGCATCGCTGCGAATCGCAATCATGCGAAAGAGAAAGAATTCCAAATCCTTTACAGGGCCGCAATCTGCGTGGCGGCCTTGCGGTCGATTTCGTCGATGATTTGCAGCGCCGTGCTGCAGGCCTGGAAAGCCCGCTGGGCCTCCATCACCATGGTATATTCCTGGTTAATATCGATGTTATTGCGCTCCAGCCAGCCCTGCACGACCTGCGTTGTCTCATCCACCGCCACATTTCCCTCCATATTGTCGGTGTAGAACATGCCGTTCACAGCCTGTTTCAGCTCTGCCCCCTCCGGCGGGATAGTCACCAGGATTTTCTCCACCAGCGCGCCAGTAGCGTCGTAAATCGAGCCGTCAGACTCCACAGTGAAATCCGAAGTGGTGAGGATAATCGGCCCCTCCTGCCCCATCACCTGGCCCAGGCCAGGCAAGATTAACTGGTTGTTCTCATCCAAATCAAAGCTGCCGTTGCGGGTGAGATACTGCGTCTCCCCATCCAGGCCCTGGATATTAAAATAGCCCAAGCCATCCAGCGCCATGTCATAGGGACGCTCGGTCTCCTCAAGGGAGTTGGGGTTGAACTTGGTGAGCACTTCGTCCACCTTTGCCACCGGGCTGCCCACGCCAATACGGCCGGTATTGTAGCCCTCCATACGGGTCAGCAGTTCATGGTCAAAGGTGGTGGTAACCACCCGGGACGCCCGGAACCCGGGCGTCTTGGCGTTTGACACGTTGTTGGTAAGCACGTCCAGCGTTCTCTGTTGATTGAGCATCCCAGACGCAGCCGTGTAAAATCCTCTGAGCATCTTCTCTCATCCTTTCACATAATCGGATAGTTGGTCTTTCAGCTTCTTAATCAGCTTGCGGTTAATCTGGCCGATGCGCTGTTCACTGACGCCCATCACCTGCCCGATTTCCCGCATGGTCAGATTTTCATAGTAGTAGAGGGAGAGCACGGTCCGCTCCTGTTCATTTAACCCGTCAATGGCCTTTGCCAATTCCTGGCGCAGCTCCTGCTCATCCATTTTTTCCTCCGGGCCGGGATTGGTTTTAAAGAGGTTCATCTGAACCGGTGCGTCCAATAGGGCCTCAAAGGAATAAATACTCTCGCCGGACATTTCAAACACACATTTGTCGTATTTGCTTAAACTCATTCCCAGCCGCTTGGCCATCTCCTCCCGGGTGGGGGTACGGCCCAGCTCGTTTGTCAGCTGGGATTCTGCTTTTGTAATCAGGATATCCATCTGCCGCACCCTTCTGGGCAGCCAATCCTGCTTGCGCACATAGTCAATAATGGCTCCCCTCACCTTGGTAAAGGCAAAGGTGGGGAATTTAACTCCTTGGCTTGGGTCATAGCGTTCCAGACTGTCGATGAGAGCGATGGCCCCGTGATTGACCATCTCTTCCACAGAGGCGTATTTATGAAACGTGCTGCTCATTTTCACTGCCACTGTTTTTGCTATATAGCTGTAGTGCATCACCAGCTGATTGCGCAGCTCAAGAGACCCTGTCTCCTTATACTGGCGCATCAGCTCATCCGGGTCATCCACAGCAAAATTCTTGCTCTGAAGTTCTGCTTGCGTCACAGTCTCGGTTCTCCTTTCCCCTAGTTTCATGCCGGGTGGGGCGCTATTGGGGAATTACAATATTGCCCAGCGCCTGAATCTTCACGTCGGTATCAATCTCATTGAAGGAGAGCACCGCCGCATTGAGACAAAACTGGTCCATCAGCTTTTTAAAATAGATACGGACAATAGGTGACGTGAGGATAATGGGCACCGTCACTAAATCCTTGATTTTGTCAATTTCCCTCGTCGTCACCGTGACAATCGCCTGGATGGTCTGGGGGTCAAGCGCCAGATAAGAGCCGGTTTCCAGCTTCTTCACAGCACCCATAATCTGGTTTTCGATGTTGGCGTCCAGGCTGATGACCTTTAACTGCCCAGCCTCGGCAAAGCGGTGGGTGATGGCCCTTTTTAAGGACTGCCGCACATACTCTGTGAGCATATCCATGTCCTTCACCGTGACGCCGTAGTCAGCCAAGGTCTCCAGGATGGTCTCGATGTCCCGGATGGGCACGCCCTCCCGCAGCAGGTTACAGAGAATCTTTTGCAGCGTCCCCACCGAGATAATGGTGGGCACTGTATCGCTCACCAGCGCCTCATTGGTCTTGCGCAGGTTGCCCAGGATATTGCCCACTTCCTGCCGGCTCAGCAGCTCATGGGCATGGGACTTGATAATCTCCGAAAGATGGGTAATAATCACCGAAGTGGGGTCGATGAGAGTATAGCCCGCCATCTCGGCCTTCACCCGCCGGTCTTCACTAATCCATTTGGCGGCAATCCCAAAGGCGGGCTCCACCGTGTCAATCCCCTCCAGGTTGTCATTGTCCGGGTCAGGGGCCAGTGCCAAGTAGTGGTCTACCAGCACCTCTCCCATAGCCACCTGTTCCCCCTTAATGCTGATGGAATACTGGTTGGGGTTCAGCTGGCCGCTGTCATGCAGGCGCACCGAAGGGAATACCAGACCCATCTCCTGCACAAACTGTTTTCGGAACATAACCACCCGGTCCACAAAACTGCCGCCGCTGCCCTCATCCACCAGGGGAATCAAGCTATATCCAAACTCCATCGAGATTTGGTCCACATTGAGCAGGTTATACACATTGTCAATATTCTTGTAAAAGTCCGCTTCGCTGGTGACTTCCTCCTTGATTGTGGGCCCTTCTGCCACCTGGGCCACCGCCTTGCTGCGGCTGCGCATCAGCAGGAGCCCCAGCACCATCAGGATAACAGACATGGTGAGCACCTGGGGGATGGGGAAGCCAATGAAGCACAGGCAGGACATTGCCAGCGAAGCCATGATGAGCACCATAGGCTGGGAGGAGAACTGCTGTACTACGTCCTCGTTCAGGTTGCTCTCCGAGGCCGAACGGGTCACAATCATACCGGTAGCCACCGAAATCAGCAGCGCCGGAATCTGGGACATCAGGCCGTCGCCCACCGTAGAAATGGAATAGGTCTGCATGATGTCGGTGAAGGTCCCCTCGCTGTTGACAAAGCCGATGATAATACCGCCAATCAGGTTGATAAAGGTAACCACCAACGACATGATGGCGTCACCTTTGACAAACTTGGAAGCACCGTCCATGGAACCGAAGAAATCCGCTTCCCGCTGGATATCCGAGCGGCGGCGGCGTGCAGTGTCCTCGTCAATCAGCCCAGAGCTCAGGTCAGCGTCAATGGCCATCTGCTTACCGGGCATGGCGTCCAAGGTAAAGCGGGCAGAGACCTCGGCCACACGTTCCGAGCCCTTGGTGATGACGATAAACTGCACCAAGACGATAATCAAGAAGATAACAAGGCCCACCACCACATTGCCCTGAATCACGAATTCACCAAAGGTCTTCACCACTTCGCCGGCATACCCGCTGTTGGTGAGGATTTTCCGGGTAGAGGAGATGTTGAGCGCCAGGCGAAACAGCGTGGTAATCAGCAGCAGGGAGGGGTAGATGGAGAAGTCCAATGCCCTGCGGATATACATTGTAGTCAGCAGGATGACAAAGGAAATCGTCAGATTGGTGATGAACATAAAGTCCAGCATCCATGTCGGCAACGGTATAATCAGCAGGAAAATAACTGCGACCACAAAAGCCGAAACAACGTTATTAAATAGTTTCAATCGAATTCAATTCCTTCTTCTTCAAGCTGTAGACAAACGCCAGCACCTCTGCCACAGGCTGGTAGAACCGGTCGGGAATCTCCCGGTCCAGGTCCACCGCCTCATAGAGCCCACGGGCCAACGGTTTGTTTTCAATGGTGAATACGCCACTCTCCTGAGCCACTGCCACAATGCGCAGGGCCAGGCTGTCAGCCCCTTTTGCCACAACGATAGGGGCGTTGTTCTTCTCCGGGTCATAACGAATCGCCACAGCATAATGCGTAGGGTTTCGGATAACCACATCGGCGCCGGGCACTTGCTGCATCATGCGCTGACGGGCCTGCGCCTGCTGGCGCTCCCGGATTTTTCCCTTGACCTGGGGGTCACCCTCGGTCTGTTTGTATTCTTCTTTGAGCTCTTGCTTGCTCATGCGCAGGTTCTTTTCATAATCCCACCACTGATAGAGATAGTCCGCAGCGGCCACAAAAACCATGATGATGGCCGCCGTCTGGGCGATAGAGAGAATCATATCCCCCGTAAAAACCATTCCTTGAATGGGCGTCATGTCCATCAGTCGTGGGAAGGTGAAAAACTGGTCCCGGAACTGAATCCAGATGATGTATCCTAAAACGATGATTTTTGCCAGTGATTTAAGTAACTCCACAATCCCCCGTATGGAAAACATCTTCTTGATGCCCTCCAGGGGATTGAGCCGGTTGAACTTCGGCGCGGCGCTTTTCATGGTAAAGAGGCCCCTGGTCTGGGCCACGGTACAGAGGATGGCAACGCCACCACAGATGAGTAACAGCGGCAGTGAAGTGATGAGGAAGACCACACATCCATCCAGGAAAAGGCTTCTGGCATCAGAAATGGTGAGCTGTTCCATGCTGGCGGCCAGGCCAAAGAAATCGGCCAGGCACTTTTCCAGTGTAGAGAGGATGAGAGGCCCCAGCAGCTTAATGCCATAAAAAGAGGCCAATAGGGAGAATACGATAGCGACTTCCCGGCTCTGAAACACATTACCTTTTTTTCGTTCATCTTGTTTCCGTTTCGGGGTCGCTTTTTCGGTTTTTTCTTCGGCCATGGCTCATCCCCCCTTTTCAGCCGCATTGTCATTTGCATTCTTCTTTTTGGGGTTCTGTCCCCGTTCCCGGCAGATTGTGTCATCCCGCCGGGCTGCTTACTATATCGGCGTCAGGGCATTGAAAGCATACTGCAAGTTTTCCAGCATGATGCGCATGTAGTTGTCGAGGAAAGAACTCACCGGCGCGGCAAAGGCCAGCAAGAGGATAAGCCCTAAGAGCATCTTAAACTGGATGTTAATGACAAAGATGTGGATTTGCGGGATAAGCTTCATCAGGATACCCATGGAGAGCTCCAGCACAAACTCCGCCGCCATAAAGGGGAACACCAGCCGCATCGCCAGGGAGAAAGCCGAGACAAAGAGGTCGATGAAAAACCGCGCCCCCTCCTGGGAAATGAGCACCGCCCCCACCGGCAGGATTTGAAAAGAATCAGTAAAAATCCGGATGAGTAGCAAGTGGCTGTCAGTGGCAAGGATGTAGAGGACAAAGAGGATATTCAGCAGGTTCCCGGAGGCCGACATCTGGATGTTAGTACCCGGGTCAAAGACCTTTGCCATAGACATGCCGAAGTGGGTGTCCATCAAATCCCCGGCAAAAAAGAGCATGTAGTAAAACACCTGGAATACATAGCCGCAGGCAAAGCCCACAAACAGCTCCTTGAGCATCGATACCGCCAATTCAAAGGAGTTCATGGCATCCAAACCCAAGCTCTCCGCCGCGATACCCGGCGCAATCAGGGCGGTGAGGAGGAAGATAAGGCCTGCCCGCATCATAGCAGGGACATTGCGGCGATTGAAGAGGGGGTTCATGCCCAAAAGCCCCCCCATCCGGGCGAAGACCAGCAGCCAGGCCGGCGTGTTTGTCATTAGGGAATCAAGCATCTCACAACCTCGCCATCAGAGAAAACAGGTGCTGAACCAGGTCGTTCATCAGGGTCATCATCCAGGAACCCATGGCAATCAGCATCAGGGCAATCACCAGCACCTTGGGCACAAAGGTGAGCGTCTGCTCGTGGATTTGGGTGGCAGCCTGGAAAATCGCCACAACCAGCCCAATTACAATGCTCACAACCAGTAGCGGGCCTGCCAGCTTCAGCGCCACCAAGAGCGCCTCCTGGAAAACCGCCATCACCTCTCCCTGTGTCAAGAAACCATCTCCTTTGCTTGATTCCTCCTGTCAAACCCTAGTAGTGGAAGCCGTTGACAAGGGTGCTAATCAGCAGCCCCCATCCGTCAAACAGCACGAATATCATAATCTTAAAGGGGAGTGAAATCATAGACGGCGGCAACATCACCATACCCATGGACATCAGGGTACTGGAAACTACCATATCGATAATCAAAAACGGGATAAAGAGCAAAAAACCGATGTTAAAAGCCCGTTTCAACTCACTGGTGATAAACGCCGGGACGATAACCGCCATATCCAGCTCCATCAGCCCCTCCTGGGTGTCAGGGACAGTAATCTGCTGGTCCATTCTTTCGTTGGCAATGGTGATAAACAAGTTGAGGTCATTGGAGTAGATTTCCCGTATCATAAACCGCTTCATGGGCACCTGGGCCCTGTCCAGCGCCTCTTCCTGGGTAATAGTCCCCTCCCGGTAGGGCTGGTAAGCGGTCTCGTTGAGTTCGGAAAAAGTGGGCCACATGATAAACAGCGTGAGGAACAACGCCAACCCCACCAGCACTTGGTTGGATGGGGTCTGCTGGGTGCCCAGCGCATTGCGCAGAAAAGAGAGCACAATGACAATCCGGGTAAAGCTGGTCATCATGATGAGAATCGAGGGTGCTAAAGCCAAAAGCGCCATCAGAAGCAGCGCCTCCAGCACGCCAAAAGACGCCCCGGAATTCTCCCCCGCACCCAAATCCACAGTTACCATGGCCGCGTGGGCTGTCAGTGCAAAGCACAAGAGCAGCGCTGCCGTGATTCCAAGCATCACGAGGAACTGCTTCAGATATTTCCGCAGTTCCAGTTTCTTTTGTGCAATCTCATTCATCCTTGTTTCCATTCCTTCGTTTCTGGCCGCCGGTCCATCCCGCCAGCGCATTTTGCAGTGCCGCAGAAAAATCCCGGCCCTTAGCCCCCGTCGCCGGGGTTTGGTCCGCCGGATAGGCAGCGGGGTCTAAGGGGCTGATAACGTCGATGTGCTGTGAAGTCACCCCCAGCAGCCACACCTGTTCCCCTGCCCGCACCACAACCAGCATTTTGTCCTGGCCCAAAGGGGTCCGTTCCAAAACCTGGACTGTGCCGCCCGCCTGGCCGCCTCCGCTGTAGCGCTTCCCCAACCACCGGGTGGCAAACCACACCAGGAGCAGCACCAGGGCAAAGAGGAACAGCCCGCCAATCAGGCTGAGAATCGCCGCCGCCCCCTGAGAGGAGCCGGCTGTCGCAGCCAAGGGTATTTGAAGCATCTTCAAATCAGATTTCCTCCCCGGACCCTCCCCTCCCCTTCTCCCCCCACTCAATGGAGGAGTCCGGGAACGCCGGGCCCTACATTGTGCACCGGGAGGGCAGCACACAAGCTGCACGACCGCCCTCCCGGCAAGCCCCAAGCCCTTACAGCTTAGGGCAGGATTTTCTGAACTGTCTGCACAATACGGTCTCCCTTAAAAGGCTTGACGATAAAGTCCATGGCCCCCAGCTGGATAGCCTCCACCACCATGGCCTCCTGGCCCATGGCAGAGCACATAACCACCTGCGCGCTCTTGTCGATGTTCTTAATGGCCTGCAGCGCCTCCAGACCATCCATATTGGGCATGGTGATGTCCATAAAGACCAAGTCGGGATGCTCTCTCTCATAGGTCTCCACTGCCTGCTGGCCGTCTCCCGCCTCAATCAAATCGGTATAGCCGGCCTTAGTCAAGTAGTTTTTGATGGTCATCCGCATAAATGCGGCGTCATCAACAAGCATGATTTTCTTTCCCATAAGTACTTTCTCCTTTAACACGATACTATAATGCTAGTTCACTATTTCAAAGCCAGGGCGCAAACTCAGATGTTTTCGTCCTTCAGGCTTTCCAACAACTCCCGTGTGCCCAGTATCTCCGTAATGCGGACACCAAAATTGTCGTCGATGACCACCACATCGCCCCGGGCCAGCAGCTTCCCGTTGACTACAATGTCCACAGGGGCGCCCGCCTGTTTGTCCAGCTCGATGACAGTCCCCTGTCCAAACTCGATGACCTCTTTGATTTTTCGTTTGGCCGAGCCGATTTCCACCCGCACTTCCAGGGGCAGCCCCATCAACAAGTCCATATTCCCGTTGATATTGGGGTTGGGCGAGGGCTGCACTGCAAACTGGGGGAACTGGGTGTTCTGCACATTCACCATCGGCTGGTGCATCACCTGGGAAGAGGTGCCATCCGCTCCGCCATAGGGCGGGTAGCCGGGATAGGGTGCAGGGGGATACCCAGGATAGCCGGGATACCCATAGTAAGGGGGATACCCACCCGGATACCCAGGCTGTGCATAGCCCTCCGGCCCAGCGGGCATAGCCGCCCCGGGCATTCCCTGAGGAGGCATCCCAGGCGCAGCCGCCATAGGCGCGCCACCCTGCGGAGGGGCCTGTTGGGCCGCTGCAGGAGGGGCCTGCTGGGGGGCTTGCGCCGCGGGAGGAGCCTGCTGAACAGCAGGTGCAGGGGCGGCAGGCTCAGGCGCAGCCGGCGCCTCTACCACAGGGGTATCCTCCTCAAAGCCAATAACCCGCTGCACCATCTCCTTCGCCAGCGAGCACTCCAAGATGCTGGCAAAGTTGGTGTCCATCACCTCTGCAATACTTAGCGAGAAGGAGACTGCAACAACTTCATCCCCTTCATTCACATTCACCGCATTGCGGTAGGCGTCATTGGAGTCCACCACCATGGCCTCCGGGGTAGAGATATTCACCACCATTCCCAGGAAATCCGAGAGCGCGGTGGCCGATGCACCCATCATCTGGTTCATCACTTCGCAGGCAGCGCTCATGCTCAACTCGTCAAAGACAAAATCATCACTGGGTTCCTCGTCGTTCCCCATCAAGAGGTTGAGGATAATCTGCATATCCCTCTGGCGGAAAATCATCACATTAGAGCCGGAAATCCCCTCTACATAGTTGATTTTCACCAGCACCGCGGGTTCCAGAGCTGCATAGTCCATACTATTGAACCGCCGCACCTCCACCGTTGGGGTAGAAATAACCACTTGCTTATCCAGCATTGTGGAAATGGCAGTGGCTGCTGAGCCCATGCTAATATTCAGGATTTCTCCAATCGTGTCAGTTTCCAGACTGCTCAAAACCATGCCGTCTTCTAACTGCTGGCTTTCTTCGATTCCCATGGTGCAACCTCATCTCCTTTACTTACAATATTATTCAGGCGAATCGCCTTCTTTTGCTTTGTCTCGCCCAGTTTGGCAGTAAACCAGGGCATACTGTCCACCGTGACCAGCACATCGCTGTCCACCCGCTTGGACAAGGGAATCACATCATCCGGCTGCAGGTGCATGATTTCCTGCAAGTCCAGCTGGAACTCGTCGAATATCACTTTCAGCGCCATCTCGGAATCGCACACGTTTTCCAGGATGATTCGTTTTTTCGCCTCTTCCTTTTCCACGTCCTGCTTTTTGGTATTCCTCACATAGCGCAGGCTAAAGGTGTGGATGACGCTTTCCAAAAACTCCGCCGGGATACAGATACTCAGCGTCCCATCCAAAATCCCGCCGCCCATCTTGATGTTGAGGATGACAATTACCACAGTATCCTCCGGCGCAAAAATCTGGAGAAGCCGGGCGTTGGTCTCGATTTGGTTAAAGCTGGCAGTAATCTCCAGGTTTTGCGCCCAGGTATCGCCCAATACCCCGGAAATCCGCTCGAACACGCTGCTCAGCAGGGCAATCTCGATGTCGGTGAAATCCCGGTCAAAATTATATCCGGTACCCGGCCCGCCCAGCACCCGGTCGATGATGTAAAAGCCCAAGGTGGGGGAAAGGTCCAGAATCATTGTGGCATCGTCATAGCGCTTATCCGCCGGGTGCATATCCACCAGGCTCATCAGCGCCGTGTCAGGGAGTGCATTATTGTATTCGTAGTAGTCGTTTTCCTCAATCTGCACCACTTCGATTTCGCACACGGTGCGAAGCAATCCTGAGAAATAGGAGGACAGCATCCTGGAGAAGGTCTCGTGCAGGCTGTCTAGGGATTTGAATTGCTCCTTGGTGAATTTTTTCGGAGATTTGAAGTCATACTCCCGAACCTTCCGCTTGTTTTCCTCAACCTTCACCTCACCGGAGTTCGTCTGCAAATTTTTGAGCAAAGCGTCGATTTGACTTTGTGATAGCTGTTCTGGCATAATCGCTGCTCCTTTGCTCCTGGCGCTTCCGCACCAGGCTGCTTATTTTTCCCCGGTTAGGATTCAGGGGATGAGGGTGCGGGCTCTGTTCCCGCAGGGGGTTCGGCGTCTGCCGGGGGCGTGTCTGTGGGCGGCTCTGTGCCTGTCGGTTCAGTGCCCGATGGTTCCGTCCCAGTAGGCTCTGTACCCGTAGGCTCCGTCCCAGTAGGCTCCGTCCCAGTAGGCTCTGTACCCGTAGGCTCCGTCCCATCTGCCGGCGTCTCGCCCCCTGCCGGCTCTGTGCCGGATGGGGCGTCAGGCGTGGCGCCCGCTGCGTCGCCGCCCTCTTCTCCTGGGGTCAGCAAATCCAGCGCCCCGCCCTCTTTCGGGAACTGATTTGGGTCAAAGAGGCTTGCCAGCTCATCTTCCACCCGCTGCTGCCCGGCACTGTCGTCGCTGGAGCGCACAATCGTCATATCCACACGCCGGTTCTTGCGGCGTCCCTCTGCCGTGTCGTTGTCTGCAATGGGGAAGCTCTTGCCGTAGCCCATGGGCCGCAGCTTAGTGGCCTCCACATGTTTGGTAATATCCAGATAATCCGCCACCCGGCTGGCCCGCTCTGCCGAGAGCACCCAGTCGGAGACGCTATAGTTAGGGTCGTCCACAGCAGCGGTGTGTCCGTTGATGCTGATGACGTAAATATCATCCTGTACCGCATAGAAACAGTCGCCCAGGTATCCCAGTACCTCAATCCCTTCTGCCCGCAGCGTAGCCTTATCCGGGTCAAAAAAGATGTTGTTCTGGAAGCGAATATAGACCACGTTGTCCCCGCTCTTCATCACTTCCACCGAGTTGCCCAGGTTGTTCTCTGCCACGTATTCCTGCAAAAAGGCATAGAGGTCATCGAAATCCGTGGGCAGCGTGGAGGGCTGGTCCGAAGGGGATACGCCGTCCATAATCTGCTGTGCATCGCTGGTGTTGGGCAGCGGCTCGTCCCCATCCTCCTTGCCGTCGTTATCCAAGACAATTTGAGAGGTGGCATCTCCGGGATTGACAAAGGCCTTGACAAAAGCCTCCCATTTTTCCGCATTGACCGACGACATACTAAACAGCAGCACAAAGAAGGTCATCAGCAGTGTAACCAAATCGGAATATGTATTCATCCAGGCATCGCCCGACGGTTCCTCTCTCGGCTTTCTTGCCATGGAATCATCCTCCCTTCTCCAATAGCCAGCAGTTCTGGCCGCATCTGTTTATTTCTCGTCGCCGCCCTTTTTGCCCTTCTTCGCCAGTGCGCCGGGAATCAGCTGGGTCAGCTTCTCTTCAATAAACCTGGGGTTGTCGCCCGCTTGGATGGACTGCACGCCCTCAGCAATAATCATCTTGCACAGGTACTCTTCCTCGTGCCGCACCTTCAGCTTGTTGGCAATAGGGGTAAAAATCAGGTTCGCCAGCACACTACCATAGAAGGTGGTTACCAAGGCCAAGGCCATGGCAGGCGCGATAGCGTCCGGGTCGCTCAGGTTTTTCAGCAGGTTTACTAAGCCCATCAAAGTACCAATCATACCAAAGGCCGGGCCGTAGGCCGCCGCCTTTTCATAGAAGGCCCTGTCCTGTGCATGCCGTTCGTCCAGGTATTCCAGCTCGGTTTCCAAAAGCTGCTTCACCTTATCCGGCTCCACCGCATCCACCACCAGCATCATGCTGCTTTTGAGGAAGGGGTCTTTCGTCTCCGCCAGCTTCCCTTCCAAGGAGAGTAGGCCGTTGATACGGGCCTCTGTGGCTAAATCCACAATCTGGGTAATATAGTCCATGGGATTGTACTTGGTGGGGGCGAACATAATTTTCATATGCTTGCCGATTTTCGTAAAGCATTTCATCGGGAAGGACACCATCAACCCTGCGATAACGCCGCCCAAAACCACCGCGATACTGGGCACATCCACAAAGTTCTGGAAAGCGTCCAAAACAATGCCCTTGTCCTTGTCAAATACGATACCGAAAACCAGCGTACCAATACCCAGCAGCCAGCCAATAATTGACATTAGATCCATTGTGCTTTACCTACCTTTACGTTTCAGACTATACCACGTTGAATTGTGCGATGATACTCGATGGTCTTATCTATCACTTCCTGCATCGACTCCCGGACAATGTAGATTCGCCCGTTTGTCAGCAGCATTGTGGTATCAGGGTTCTCCGAAATGGTCTCGATTAGGTCACAGTTGAGCGCAAATTCTTTCCCGCGCAAGTCGTTTAGAATAATCATACTTCATTTTCCTTTTCGCCACAAGATTTCTGTGCAGCCTTTTCTTTCCTTTGGGGGAAACGGCCAGCGGGTTGGCCCTGTGCAGTCCCGCACGCTGGCCCCCATCTCCTCTTCCCGGTGCGTCCCGTCCCTGCGCCCTTGCGCCGGCAGGGCGGGCCGCCAAGATAGGCCTGCATCAGGCTTTCACAGAGGAATGGGGAAAGTCCGCAGATTTTCCCCATTCCTCCGGGGGCGGCAGCTCCGCCCCTGGGATTGGCAACGGCCCGGTTCCCCAGTCGGGAAACCCTGGGCCAAGCCATAGACTTGGCCTGCCTTCGCAGGCGATGTCATTGAAAACCGTGTTTTAGCTACCTCTTCAGGTTAATCAGCTCTTCCAGCATGGTGTCCGAAACAGTAATCAACCGCGAGCTGGCCTGGAAGCCTCTCTGGGTCACAATCATATCCGAGAACTCCTGCGCCAGGTCCACGTTGGACATTTCCAGCGAGCTGTTCTTAATTGCCCCGGTGCCCCCCTCGCCGGCAATAGCCAGTGTAGCCTTGCCGGAGTTGGCAGTCTCGGTAAAGTAGCTGTTGCCGGCCTGCATCAGGCCCCGCGCGTTGCCGAAGGACGCCAGGTCAATCCGCCCCAGCACCTGCAAGCCTGCGTCCGAGGTGCCGGTGATGGTGCCGTCCGCCCCGATGGAGATACCCGTCAGGTTGTTCATATCCTGCTGGGTATACTCTGTGCCGCCCGTCAAAGTAAAGGTGCTCTTGCCCCAGCCCAGGTTATGGGTGGGCTGGCTGGGAGTGGCGGTTGCTGTGCCACTTGTATTACCAAATGTAACCGCTATATTTGTTCCACCAGCTGGCAAATCTTTCGTATTAGGATAGGATACAGTAATAGTATCATTGGCATCTTTACCAGATTTCAGCAAAAGTGTATTAGCACCACTGGAAGAATCCGCACGGTCTTTGCTGATTTCACCCTTATATGTGATGGTACCAATTACCATTTCAACTTCCCAATGCTCTTCTACTGGAGGTGTTCCAGTGGGATTAGCAGGAACATGAGTGACTTTTGCAGAAGTAACACCTCCAGTCCCCTGGAACATTAAGCCAGTCTCCACCAGTTTAAATCCATTTAAGAAAGAACCATCTGCCTGGACAGCACCTGTATTAGCAGCGCCAGGATTCGCATCAGGCGTCAGCGTAATCCCACCGCCCTCATAGTCCGCACTGGCCGTCTCAACAATTTGCGCGCCAGTGAGCTCAATGGGGCCGGTTGTACCATCAGGCAATAACCCGGTAAACGGGTCAGGCTCAACCTTAAAGTTGTAAACCCCACCCGGATGGGGCCCGCCATAGGCCTGGGTAATCGCGTTGTTGATTTCAGTCTGCAACTCAGCCATATTAGCAAATGTGGCATTGGCATTGAGTTTCAGGTTAATCACCGAGCTGCTGCTGTCGGTAATGGCCTGCACCTTCAGCCCGTCAGGCATATCAGTGCCCTTGCTAAAGGCAAAGGAGATATTGGCGTCCTTCACCTGGTTCGTGGAGGTAATCGTCAGGGTCTTGCCGCTGATTTCCTTCACACACTGGGCCACATTGGCCTGCACCGGGTTCACGCTGATAAAGATTTTCTCCTGCCCAGGCTTGCTGCTGTTGATTTTCCCGTCCGTGGCATTGGTGCCCAGCACGAAGTTACCGTTGGAGTCAATCACCGCGCCGGTGGCCGGGTCAATGTCAAACATACCAGCCTTGGTGTAGTAGATGTTCCCGTCCGGGTCCATCACCTGGAAAAAGCCCTCGCCAGTGATACAGGCGTCCAGCGCATAGCCGGTCGTCGTCATGGAGGAGGAATCCATCATCAGGTCCACGCTGGCCAGCTTTGCGCCGTAACCGATGGACGAAGGGTTAATACCGCCGCGGGTCTGGGTACCCGAAGAAGCGCCCCGCACCTGCTGGTAGTACATATCCCGGAAGGTGGCGCGGCTGGATTTAAAGCCATAGGTGTTGGCATTAGAGATATTGTTACCGATAACGTCCAGACGATTCTGGTTAGATTTCATTCCTGCTACACCGGAATACATGGATCGAACCATAGTTTCTTTTTTCTCCCTTCTCTATTCAAGGGAACCGTGCGGGCCCATCTGTCATTCAGGGCCCGTTGACCTCCTGGGGAGAGGCAGCCTAGGCGCTCTCCTTTGGTCCGGCCTTATAATATCACGGTTCCATCAATGTTGGTAAAAGCCTTGCTCTTCAGCTCTTGGGGATTCAGCGCCGTAATCACGGTGTTGTTTTTTGCACTCACGATGAAGGCCGAGCCATCCATCAAAATCAGTGCGTCCTGAATTCCCTTTTCCCTGGCAATGCCCATTCCTTGGCTCAGCCGCTCCAAACCCGATACCGAGATAGGGATTTCCCGCTGGGCAATCCGTCCCGCCGCGTGCTTGGAAAAGGAAATATTCTGAGAAGCCGAGAGGCTTTCCAGCACTTGTTTAAAAGAGGGGCCGTCCGTTGTTCCCTCGTTTCCACGTGTTCCCGCTGCAACCGGGGCCACCCCCGTTGTCACCGGGACATTCATCCGGCTGCGTAAAAGCATTTCATCCATAGCTGTAACCACAGTTCCCGTTTTCCGGAAACTTCCTTTCTCACGTTTTGCGAAGCAGCCCTGCCGCCGCACCGGCGCCAAAGCCGCTGTGGTTTAAAGCATGCTTAGAAGCCTATGCCTCCTGCACCGCCGCGCCGACTTCCACCACGTCATCCAGCGAGTACCATTCCCCGCCCACATAGACGCGATATTCGTTGTTGTCACTGGACACACGTTCCACCAAGCCCTCGATTTTTTCGACTTTCTCTTCTTCCTTGCCGTCCTCATCCTTCACTGTGGTCTTCTTGTTCACCGCCACATTCTGGTTCAGCAGAGAAAGCAGATAGTTTTTCTTCACTGCCTGGTTTGTCTCAGTCGCGTTGTCCTGTGTGCCCTTGGTGCCAATTTCCATAATCTGCTCCAAGGTAAAGCGCTTGTCATTCACATAGATGGCAAATTCATTGTTCACCAGCGAAACCTTTTGTACCGGCCCCACTTCTTTTTGCAGCTGGCCCGATACGCTCATCTTCGCCGCAGTCACGTCTTTGCCAACCAGCGACATCACATAGCTGGTCTTGGAATAGTTCGCCATGTCGCTCATCTGCTGCATGGTAGTGAACTGTGCCAGCTGGGTAATATACTGGGTGTCGTCCACCGGGTTCATAAAGTCCTGGTTTCTCAGCTGTGCCACCATCAGGGTCAGGAAGTCGTCTGCCGAAACCGCGTTGGTTTTCTTGTCGGTAAAGACAGCATCCCAGACCATTCCCGTACTCTCTTCCCCTTCGGTTTTCTCAGTGTCCAAGATACCGGTGGTAGTGAATTTGTCACGATAGCTCTGGCTTGCGCCGCTTACGCCACTAATCGCCATAGCAAATCCTCCTTTCGTCAAATGTAAGTGTCCAAGCCCTCTTCCTCCAAAACGGTCTCCACCGTGTCCTCAAACCCGGATTCCTGCCGGTGGGAATGGTGGGATTGCCCGCCCTGTTGGGAAAAAGCCTGCTGGTCGTAGAACTGCCGGCCCTGGTCGGTCATCTGGTTCTGCGCAGAGTACTGGGCAGCCTGCCCGTCCGGTGTCACCACCACTTCCTGCACCTCAGCCTGCAAAGGCCGCAATGCCGATTGCAGCGAGGCAATCTCGTTGGTGATGAGTCTGGCAGTCTGGGTATTGGTGGTAAAGATTGTCAAGGCAATTTTGTCCCTGTTCTCCGAGAACTTCACCACGATTTCACCGATGCCCTCCGGCTTCAGCTTCACCACGAATTCGTTCTTTCCCTTCGCCACATTTTCCAGAATGCCGGTTTTCACCTGCGCCGCGATTTCTTCCCCGTCCGGTACTTTGGGCTGTTCCGAAACCGGCACCGCCGTTTCAACAGGCATAAACCTTCTGGCGTTCACGTCCGCCTGTAGGGTCTCGATGTCCGGTGTCTCCACCGTCTCCTTCTTCTCCCTGGCAAGCGTCTCCCGGATTGCCCGCACTATGCTGTGGTCCAGCTCCATGCGTGTCACCGGTGTCTCCGCCTTCTTCTGGCTCCAGGCACTGGAGAGGATTTGTACAAATTCCTCGTCCGTCTTGGCTGTCAGCAGGTCGGTGGCCTCTTCGTCCCCGGCCTGTGCCTCCTGCACAAACGCCATCAGCCCCTGTACTTCCTCCTTGGGGGAAGCCATGGCCTGCACTGTGTTTTGCAGCACCTCCTGCACCGCAGGGTTCGCCGCCTGCACACCACCGTTTTGCAGCAGTGTCAGCAGCATCTGGGGCTGGAACCCGGGCATTGTGCAGAGTATCTCCGCCGCCATTTGGGTGCCCATCTCCTCTTCATCCTGCTGTAATTGGCCGGTCATCTGCATCAGCGCTGCCGCCAGGCCGTCCTGCCCTTCCTCCCCACCCATCAGCTGGGCGAAAATCATGGCAAAGGCGTCTCCCTGCATCCCGGTTTCCCCCTGGGCCAAACCCAGCAGGCTCCGCGAAATCGGCTGTCCCATTGCCTGTACCGCCATCATGTTATCCATATCTTTCACCTCCTTTCAAGCGTTCTGCCAGGTTTCCCCGGCTTTATTGTACCTCGGGCCTTTGGCCCAGGGAACAACCAGTGTCAACCAATCCCTCTTCGCGGCAAAAGCCAGCTTCACTGGCCTTGGAATCATTGCCGCCGGGGCTCCGTGGGCCGTCGAATCCCGGCCCGCCCGCTGCGGGTCTTCACAACCCGCCCTTTCCCAGGTGGCAGCACCCAGCCACATTGCCGGATTGCAGAACCGCAGGAGAGGGGTTTGCCCCTTTCTTCCTCTGGGGCTCTCCCATTCTCTCTGCAAGAGGCAAGCCTCTCCCCTGCCGTCATTCTCCCACAGCCGCCCGGATAAGGTTCTGGGCCACAAATTCATCCACCCTGTCCTCCTCCGCCTTGTTCGCCATGTAGCGGTAATCCTCCAGCTGCCGCTCAAAGAGCTTATCCAGCTTCGACACTTCCTGGTTCGCAGCCAGCACCACGCCGGTCTGCTTTTCCACCCGTTCCACAGCCTTTTTCAGAGCTGCTTCCAGCTCCTGAATCTGCATCCGTATGTTGTCAAGCTGCGCGCTGAACTGCCGTATTTCAATAATCGTGGTGCCCTTGGCCTGGGCCCTTTGCATGTCAAACGAAGTCTGGGAGAATTCGTTTTCCAGCCGGAAAATGTGCTGTTCAATGGCGTTCTGTTCGCCCCGCAGCCGCAGCAGCTTCCCCTTTTCCTCATCCAGAAGCCGTTCCCGGTAGTCCCGCATATGTGCCAATGAAAACTCAAATTTTTTCATCCCACGGCCCCCTCACACCATTATACTCTATTTATTCCGCCAATGCAATCATTTGTGTAACAGTATCTTCAAAAGAAACCTTATTTCCCACCGCCTGCTGTAACAGGCCGTTGATGCCGTCCATGTGGCGTATGGCCTCATCCAGCTCCGGGTTGCTGCCGCTCTTGTAGGCGCCAATGGAGAGCAAATCCCGGTTGTCCTGGTGAACCGACATCATCTGCCGAATCCGCCCAGCGGCCTTCTTATGCTCTGCTCCTGCAATGCTGTTCATCAGACGGCTGATGCTGGCCAGCACATCAATGGCAGGATAGTGGTTAGCCATTGCCAGCTTTCTGGAAAGCACAATGTGCCCGTCCACAATACCGCGTACGGTATCGGAAATGGGCTCATTGGTGTCATCGCCCTCCACCAGCACCGTATAGATGCCAGTGATAGAGCCTTTCTCAAAATTGCCAGACCGCTCCAACAGCTTGGGGAGCATGGTATAGATAGAAGGGGTATAACCCCGGGCCACCGGCGGCTCCCCGGTAGAGAGCCCGATTTCCCGCTGCGCCATACAAAAACGGGTGAGGGAGTCCATCATCAGCAGCACGTCCTGCCCCTGGTCGCGGAAATACTCCGCAATGGCCGTAGCCGTCAGGGCACACTTTGAGCGCATCATAGCCGGCTGGTCAGAAGTAGCCACAACCAGCACGCTGCGGGCCATGCCCTCCGGGCCCAAGTCCTTCTCGATGAACTCCACCAGCTCACGTCCACGCTCGCCCACCAGGGCAATCACGTTGATGTCCGCCTTTACGTTCCGGGCAATCATCCCCATCAGGGTACTCTTGCCCACGCCGCTTCCGGCGAAGATACCCACACGTTGTCCCTTCCCCATGGTGAGCAGCCCGTCAATGGCCTTCACCCCCAGCTCCATCACCTGGCTAATGGGCGGCCGCTCCATGGGATTGGAGTGCACCCCGTTAATGGGATACCGTTTCACCCGCTGAATCGGCGGCCCCCCGTCGATGGGGTTGCCCAGGGCGTCAATCGTGCGTCCCACCAGGTCGGGCCCCACGCCGATTTCCAGCTTGGCCCCGGTATTCACCACTAAGCTCCCCGCGCCGATGCCGTCCAGCTCCTGATAGGGCATCAGCTGCACAAAGCCGCCTTTGAGCCCCACCACCTCTGTCACCATCTTGCGCCCATCATCCACCAGGATTTCACAGATGTCACCAATATTGCAGGTGAGCCCGGTGGCCTCTACCATCAGGCCCATCACCTTATCGATTTTCCCCTGGTAGGTGTAGAGGTCACTGAGCCGTATGATGCGGTGGTATGCCGCCAAGTCGATTGTCTGGAATTGCCGAGCCATGGCCCCTCACCTCCCCTTCAGGTTATCGGTTCTCTTCCAAAATCTCCCGCAGCTTTTCCATCTGCGAGGAGACAGAGGCGTCAATAATGCCCTGTGGCGTATGCACAATGCACCCGCCGGGCGAGAGATCCGCCCCTAAAATCTCCGGTACGACAGAACCCTGCCGCTTCGCCATTTCCTTTTTTAGTTCCTCCACCAGGCCTGGCAGCTGGGAAGAGACTTCCACACTAATCCATTCGGCGTTCTTCACTGTGGAGACCGCCTTGTTCACTAAGGGAATCATCAGCTCCCGGTGCTCGGCAATAGATTCGTCCATCACCTTTTCTGCAATGTCCAATGCCAGGTCAGTGAGTCCCTGCTCATATTGAATCGTAAAATTCCGGTGGTCCTGCTGCAGCTGTTCCATCAAGCCATCCACCTGTCGCAGGCAGCCCTGGATTTCAGCCTTGTGCTCTTCATAGGCTGTCTGGTAGGCTTCATCCCTGGCCTCACGCCGCAGCCTTCCCGCATCGGACTGGGCCTGTTCCAGGATTTGATTCCGCTCGTTGTTGGCGTTCTGCAAAATTTTCTGGGCCACCTCTTCCGCGTGAGACCTTGTTCGCTCCTCCATGATATGCATCCGGAGCAAGAATTGTGCCTCCCGCTCCTCCTCAGTTTCCTGAGCAGTGGAGGCGGCCTCCTCCTCTTCGCCCGGCTCCGAGAAGGGTTGGGACGAAAAGTCCGGAATACGGTACACCTCGTCTGAGGGATGTGCCCCCCCGGGCTTAATGACCTTAGGCAAGGATCTCATCTCCTTCGCCTCTTGCTATGGTGATTTCACCAGCCTCTTCCAGTGTCCGGATAGTGGAGACAATCTTCTGCTGGGCCTCTTCCACATCACGCATACGGATATTGTGCAGGTACTGGATATCCTGCTCCACCGATTCACGCATACGCACAGACATATTTTGCAGGATAGCCTGCTTGACATCCTCGTTGGCAGATTTGAGGGCCACAGCCAGGTCTTTGGTATCCACCTCGCGGATAAACCGCTGGATAGACATCGTATCCAGGCTGACAATGTCTTCAAAGACGAACATACGCTTACGGATTTCATCAGCCAGCGCGGCGTCTTTCTCCGCCAATTCGTCGAAGATGAACTTCTCCGTAGAGCGGTCCACCCGGTTCATAATCTCTGCAATATACGGCACACCGCCCACTTCCACCTGGTCGGAGGTGACAATGGCAGAGAACCGCTTCTCCAGCGTATTTTCCACCAGTTTAATCATCTCAGGGGAAACCCTGTCCAGCTCGGCAATCCGCCGGATTACATCCAGCTGGATAGTTCTGGGCAGCTCGGCAATAATCTGCGCCGCTTGGTCGGAGCGCGCATAAGAGAGCACCAGGGCAATAGTCTGTGGGTGCTCGTTTTGCAGCATCATCTGCACGTTTTTGCAGTCCGCCTTGCGGACAAATTCAAAGGACTTAGAGCGCAAGGATTTACTCAGCCGCTCCATAAAGGAGGAGGCCTGCTGCTGGCCAAAGGCCTTTTCCAGCACATCCTTGGCATAGAGCACGCCGCCCTCATTAATCACCTTTTGGGTGATGCAGAGGCCGTAGAAATCCTCCACGGTCTCCTGCATATCCTCAGGCGAGAGCCGGTCCAGCTTGGCAATTTCCAGCGACAGCTGCTCAATCTCTTCTTCCGAGAGGAACTTATAGACCTCAGAGGCCCGTTCGGCCCCCAGGGCAATGATAACGGCAGCTGCCTTTTTAACGGAAGTAAGAGTCTCCGAAGCCATACTACTCCTCCTCCTTCAGCATCGAGCGCAGCAACGCCGCGGTAATCTCCGGATTTTCCTTGGCGAAATCCCGGATTTCCTGTGTAATAGCGTTCTCCTTCTGATTGGAGTTGGCCAACGCCTCGTTTTGCAGCATCCGCTTGTGCTCTTCGATTTCCCGCTCGATTTCCTCCTGGGTCTGCACAGCAGATTCCGCCAGTTCCGCCGCTGCGGCTGCGGCCTCCTCCTCTTCCTGCTGTTTCTTCTTCTTGCGCTTGCGCAGGATAGAGAGCACCACAATCAGCACGATAATCAGCAGCAACAACGCGCCGCCCACAATAATCAACAGGATAATCTGCTGTCTGGTGAGCTGGAACCCAGTCCCGTCGTTGGGTGTAGGCCCAGCCGGCACTGTAAAGTTCAAATTCGTCACCGAGATATTATCCGATGTGATGTTCGTAGCCCTGGAAATCAGGGAAATCAGGGTCTCCTCCACATCCAGGTCAAAGTCCGGGTCATTGACGATAACCGCAATGGTAGCCCGCTCCAAGATGGGCTCGCCCCGTTCAATCTGCGTGAGGATATAGCTCACATCGTAGTTGATTTCCTTGTGGTAATCTGTCGTAGAGGCATCCCCAGTGCCATCCTCATTGGGATAGATAGGGGGAGTGTCCGTGTTGTTCTCCTCTCCCACGATACCCCCGATGGAGACCGTGCCGTCCAAGGAGTAATCCTCCTGGTAGTGGTTGATAACGCCGCTGTTCCCGCCGTCCTGTGCCGGGCGGTACTCCTTTTGCTCCGACATCATCTTGTCATAGTCCAACACTACCGTAGCCACAGCGGTCACTCCGTCGCTGCCATACCGGGCCGAGAGCAGCCGCTTCACGTTGTTCTCCAGCTGCTCGGCAATCAGCCGCTCATATTCCAACCGCTGCACGCTATAATACCCGGCGCTGGAGGGGTCATCCACACCCGGCATTTCCAGCCCGGTGTCCCCGTCCACCACCACCACATCGTCCGGGTCCAGATTGGGCACCGAAGTAGACGCCAGGTGCTTAATTGCCGTAACCCGCTCCGGGGTCAACTCATATCCAGGCTTCATCCGTACGGTAACACCGGCGCGGCTCACGTCCCGGTTTGCCTGGTCCCATATGTAGTTGCTGGTTTCGGGCACCGTGAACGTCACCACTGCATCCTCGATTCCCACCTGGCGCAGCAGGGTCTGCTGCATCCGGTTCTGTGCCTCGAAAATCAGCGCTGTCCTCTTCTCAAATTCAGTAGAAGTAAAACCCGACATGCTGCTAAAGGTGTCATAGCTCAGTGTGCTCTTGGGGTACCCCTTGCCGTTCAACTGAAAGACCAGGTTATCCCATTGCTCTGAGGGCACCAGTATCTGCCCCCTGTTGTCAATCTGGGGCTGCACATCCATTTCCTGTAACGTGGCATAGACCTGTGTGGCCTCCTCATTGCTCATACCGGGGAACAAAACACGATAGGGGTTTTCCCGGGTGTTCAGTATCACCGTGAGGAGTATCAGCAGCACCAGCACCCCGCCCCCGATGGAGCAAGCCAGGATTTTGGTTTTCTTTGTCAGCTTTGCCCAGAATTCCTTTATTTTCTCGAGGATTGCTTTAAAATCAAATTTCATTGGAGCTCTACCAGCTCTTCAATCCGATTCATCTTCTCTTCGACTCCCCTTTGCGTTTCACAAAACTAGATTTGCATCTGCATAATCTCTTTGTAGGCGCTCACGGCGCGGGAAGTAAGCTGCACCGCAGTTTCCACAGCGGTAGCTTCCATGGCCGAGTTAATCATCATTGTATGCAGGCTGGTCACGTCTCCCATCGCTAAGTCATAGGAATCGGCCGCAGCCTGCTGCTGTGTCTGCTGCAATGTATCCATCGCATCCCGGATGATACTGGCAAAGGATTGGTTCCCCTGCTGTTCTGTCGTTTCAGCGCTGGGTTCGCCCAGGGGCTGTAACGTAGGGAGCGTACTCAGTGGCACAATAAACATATCTATTTTATCCTCCTAAAAAATAGTGTTTCCTCTCAGAAGAAAATTGCATGAAAACCCGGTTCTAATTATACACAATTTGTCACAGGATGTAAAGTAAAACATGCGAGGAAATCCCCACCGAATTTCATTTTTTTCCCGACAGTTTCCCCAAATTTCCCTAGCATTTTTTCCCAAAATCCCCTCTTCTTGTCAAAACACTGTCATATTCACCAAATCATATGCAATCGTTTGCCCTATTATGCCTAATTAAAAAAGGAATTTGTGCCAATTCGCTTTCCGAAACCTTCCGCCAAAGAAATTCTCGGCCGGGAGAAAAATTTTATCAATTCCGCCTCCATTTTTAGGCAATTTGTCCTTTTCTCCAAAAATTCTCTTCCCATGAAAAAATCCATCCTTTTTTTATAATCGAAACACTTGAAAAGTGGCACTTTTCAAGTCTGCGGCCTTAGGGCCGCAGAGAGCCGCTTTCGCGGCTCTATTTCTCATTTCACAGTCAAACGCGCGTGCTATACGCGCAGGCGGGCAAAGCCCGCCCACTTGAAAATAGTACCTATTTTCAAGTGCTTTGACTATACAGCTATGCCCTTCAAGAAACAGATTTCCCAGGCAATACAACTAGATTACAAATGAAAGGGGCGAAAAACCAGACTAGCGGAAGCAGTCCGCCAGTCTGGTCAGTCAGATGGTCTAGGGGAAAGGAAAGAGGGGCACAACTCAGCGGTCAGTCTTTTTGACCTCCCCTTTCTCCAGGGCCAGGTCATCAATCAGGGTCACCAGGTCAGCAATCTGGGGTTTTGTCAGCTGGGCATCAGCCCCTACCTGCTCGCCCTTACGCCACATCTCCTCGTTGATGAGGGAAGAGAAGAGGATAACCGGCAGCTGGCGCAGCACAGCGTCATTTTTAATCAGTTTGGTGAGATGGTGCCCATCCATCTGGGGCATCTCAATATCCGTCACCACACAGCACACATGGTCGCTGATTGGGTCGCCCTGTTCCTTGGCCTCCTGGAGATAGTCCCAAGCCTCCTGGCCGTTATCTGTGATAATCAGGTTCTCATAGCCAGAGCGCTTCAGCGATTCCACAATCATCTTGGAGAGCAGCATAGAGTCTTCTGCCAGCAGAATAGGCCGGTCGTTACGCTCCCGCGCCCCCAGTTTCTTCAGGTCATCATATTGAATACCCAAATCAGGGCTAATCTCCGACACGATTTTCTCAAAATCCAAAATCGTAATAAGGCGCCCGTCAAAGTCAGCGATACCGGTGGCCACACCTTCTTTGCCGCCATAAATAATTTTATCCGGCTTTTTAATCTGCTTCCAGGACACACGGGCAATCCCCTCCACTGTATGGACATGGAAAGCAAAATCCGTATTGTTAAAGGTAGTGATAATGAAAATATCCCGGCCCGGATTCTCCGAAGGGGCCAGGTTCAAATAACTGGCCAGGTTGATTACAGTAATCACCGAATCCCGGGTCTTAAAGACGCCTTCAATATCCTTCTGGGCCTTCTGCATGGCCTTAACGGGGCATATCATCTCAATCTTGCGCACCTTAGCCACATTGATGCCAAAAGTCTGTCCCGCAATGGTAAATTCCATAATTTCAAATTCATTGGTTCCGGATTCCAGCAAAATCTCGGTCTGTCTTTTCATTTCCATACAGCCGTCCCATCCTTCCTGCTACGGTGCCTGCTGCACAGTACACCTTCTCTCTATAGATTATCGGACACTTTTCCGAAAAAAGCAAGTGCTCTTTCAAAAAAATCCCGAAAAGCCCTCCCACGCCACCGGATATGCCCAGAATGTGCAGTTATTTTCCGCTTTTTAGAGGTTTGGTCTCTTTTATTAGACTCCCAATTCGCTTCTGTGTTCCTAACGCCTTAATTTTGGATTTCAATATATAATAATTCGCCTATCCAAATTATATAGATTATACTTCAACTCTGTGCGCAGTGATTATTGTATAGCTATGTGCGTTCACGGTTATTTTGTAGTGACCTGTGAAAATATACCAGTTCTTTCCGATTCTTTCAATTTTAGCATTTTTGTCCAGAATCTGCCCCCTGCTCCATTGGACAACATCGTCTGTTTCAATTTGGCAGTTCCTTTTGATCCGCTCTACACCCATTTCTGTTGTATGAAGTTTATCAAGGTTTTTAATTAAATCATTCATTCTTATACCATCTTGTGCATATTTACCATTGTGATTCACCGGGAACACGAAGTCGAATTGGGACTTATTAGAAAAGAGACCAAGCGGCAGCCCCTCCCAGCAAGGAAGAGGACCACCCCACATCATACCCTAAACCGACTGGGCCTCCTCCACTGAGATGACCCCTTCCAGCACCAGCCTCCGGCAACGGTCGGCCAGCGCCTCCCGTTCGGCGGCCCGCAGCCCGGCCTCCCATTCAGCGCACTGCCCTGCCCGCAGTGCAGTGCGCAGGGCCAGGCTGGCCTTCAGCACTGCAAAGACACCTGTGCGCCCCCGGTATCCGGTGTGGAAACATTCGGGGCAGCCCCTGCTGCGGTAAAAGCGGTAATCCCCCTTGGGCAGGCCCAAAATCCGCTCCTCCTCCTCGGTGGCGGCGTATTCCTCCCGGCAATTGGGGCACAGGCGGCGCGCAGGCCGCAGGGTAACAAAGCCCTTTACCGCCCCTGCCGCCAGATAGGGCTCCACCCCCAGCGACAACAGCCAGCTCAACGCCGCGCAGGCGTCCGAGGCAGGGAGATTCGCCAATACCATTGGGCCGGTAAGGGCAGCCCGCAGCGCCAGCTGGGCGCTCTCCCCGTCCGAAAGGTCCCCCAGGGCAATGCCGTCCGGGTTCTGGTGCAGCACTCCCCGCAGGGCGGCGCCAAAAGTCAGCCCGCCCGGCGAATCAATGGGCACTTGCCCCACCCCCTCCATGTGGTACTCCACCGGGTCTTCCAGGGAAACCAGCCCCAGCCCCCGGCTTTTTAACTCATCCAGTACCGCATAGAGTACGTCGTTGTTCTCCGTCCCCGCAAAGAGCAGCGCCCCGTGGGGGGAATCCAGCAGGCGGAGCAGCTCCTCCCGCCCCTTCCCGGCAAGCCCAACGCCCTTCAAGGTGAACTGTTCCGGTGTTTTGCGCAGCAGACGGACCATCACCCGCTCCCCGCACAGCGTGGGTAAGGTGGAGACATGCAGCTCCACGGTTTCCCGCCGGATTGTCATGAGCGCACGCCCTTCTTGGGGCAGTGCCCGTCCCCGCTCGTCCAGCCGTGCCATCTGGCGGATATGCCCCACCACGCCGGCCTGCAGCTCCTTTGGCACAGTGAGGACAGGCCGCAGCACGCCGTCAATACGCATCCGCACGGCCATCCGTCCCTCGCTTGGTTCCAGATGGATTTCCCCGGCCCCCTCGGTGCAGCCCCGGTGCAGGATAGAGTTTACCAGCCGCACATCCGGGCTCTCCCCCTGTCCGGTTTCCTCGTCCTCCGGGGCGGCATAGAGCCTGTGCAGCGCCGCCTCCAGCTCCGAGGCAGCGGCAATCATGGGCACCACCCGCCGTTTGGAGGCAGCCCTGACCTCCTCCACGGCCACAAAGTTCAGCGGGTCGGCCATAGCCAGCCGCACCTCCGTCTGTGTCGCCTGGACAGGCAGCACCCGGTATTTTTTTGCCAGCGGATGGGGCAGCACCTCCGCCATCTCCGCCGGCACGGAGACATTGTGCAGGTCCACAAACTCCACTCCCAACTGGGAGACCAGAGCGTCCACCAGCTGCTGCTCGGTGATGCGTCCCTGCTTTTGCAGTACCGTTCCCAGCCGCTCCCCCGTCTCGGATTGCAGCTCCAACGCCTCGTCCAGCTGTTCCCGGGTGATGATTCCCGTGGTAATCAGCAAATCGCCCAGCCGTGCGTATTTCATACTCGTGTCCGCTCCTTTCTACTCCCCGTCTTTTGTTATGGGTTTTGTTTTTTGTGGTTCCGCTCCAAGGCTATTTCAAAAACTTCGTCAGCAGCCTGGAAACTTCCTTCATATCAATGGGCTTTGCCACATGGGCGTTCATGCCGCATTCCAGGCTGTGCTTGATGTCCTCCGAGAAGGCGTCCGCCGTCATGGCAATGATGGGCAGGTCGGCGTCGGGCCGGTCCAGCGCCCGGATTTCCTGGGCAGCCTCGTACCCTGTCTTCACCGGCATCCGGATGTCCATCAGGATAGCGCTGTAGAAGCCCACCGGCGAGGCGTTAAACTTATCAATGCACACCTGCCCGTTCTCCGCCCGTTCCAGTTTCAGGTCCAAGTCAGAGAGCAGCTCCTCGGCAATTTCCCAGTTCAGGTCGTTGTCCTCTGCCAAGAGGATATTCCGTCCTGCAAAGTCCAGCTGTTTTTCGTCTTCCTTTTCCATTCCGGCTTCCGGTTCCCCTGTGTAGGGCCGCAACCCGTAAAACAGGGTGGAACGGAACAAGGGCTTGGAGATAAAGCCGGTGACGCCTGCCGCCTTGGCCCTGTCCTCAATCTCGCCCCAGTCATAGGCCGAAATCAGTACAATCGGCACCTCGTCCCCCATCAGGATACGGATTTCCCTGGCCGTCTCAATGCCGTCCATGCCGGGCAACTTCCAATCCAGTAAAATCACCTGGTAATCGTCCCCGCGTTCATGGCGGGTCTTCACCATTTTAATGGCGCTCTCCCCGTCCAACGTCCAGTCCGCCGTCACGCCGATAGAACCCAAAGAGGCCACGGTGCTCTCACACATCTGCTGGTCGTCGTCCACCACCAGCATGTTCCAGCTGGGCAGCACCATGTCGCTCTCCGACACGGTTGCCCGTTCCAGGTCAAGCACCACATGGAATTCTGTGCCTTTCCCCATCTGGCTGTTCACTTCAATCGTGCCGCCCATAGCGTCCACGATGTATTTGGTAATAGTCATCCCCAGCCCGCTGCCCTCGATTTTATGTACCCTGGTGTTGTCTTCCCGGCTAAAGGACTCAAATATCTTCTTTTTATACTCCTCCGACATGCCGATGCCAGTGTCTTTCACCCATAGGTGGACCCGCACAAACTCCTCCCCCTTGGGCGAGCCCTCTTGGCTCAGTGATATGGCGATGGAGCCCCCCTCCGGCGTAAACTTCACCGCATTGGAGAGGAAATTCAGCAGCACCTGGTTGAGCCGCACACTGTCGCAGCACACATTTTCCGAGGTGATGTCGTAAATCCGCACGTCAAACTGCTGCTTCTTGGCCCTGATTTGGGGTTGGATAATGCCCACAATGCTGTCCATCACCTCTCGCAAGGAGACCTGGTCATAGTTCAGCGTCATCTTGCCGCTCTCAATCTTTGACATATCCAGCACGTCATTGATAAGCCCCAGCAGATGCCGGCTGGAGAGGGCAATTTTCTTCAGGCAGTTCTGCACCTGCTGCTCATTACCGATATTGGCCGTGGCAATGGCTGTCATACCCACAATGGCGTTCATGGGCGTGCGGATGTCGTGGCTCATGTTGGAGAGGAATTCGCTCTTGGCCTGGTTGGCCCGTTCCGCCTCCTCTGTGGCCTGCTCCGCTTCGACCTTAGCCTGCTCTGCCTCCACGCGGGCCTGCTCCAGTTCCCGCATCTGCCGCTTTGCAATACGGAAATAGCCCCAGAAGATGCACAGCAGCACCAGCAAAATCAGCCCGCACCCCGCAAAGGCCATGTACAT
Source organism: Oscillospiraceae bacterium (assembly GCA_022791315.1). Classification (GTDB taxonomy): domain Bacteria; phylum Bacillota; class Clostridia; order Oscillospirales; family Ruminococcaceae; genus JAAVYW01. The sequence goes on from JAAVYW010000063.1 coordinate 44,317, forward strand.
CCCCTGCCGCCCCAAGCTGCTCACCAGCTCGTCCAGCTCCCCATAGGGCATCACTGTCACCAGATACCACTCTGAGTTGGGCAGCGGCATGCAGTAGGCATGTTGGCGCTCCCCCCCTATCCGCACCACACGGGAATAGGTCTCTCCCCGCTCCATGGCCTTGCGCAATTCGGCAATGTAGCTTTCTATTTCCTCTTCATCCCCTGCCTTCTCAGGCATGGCCCACACACGGTCAAAGTAGCTGTCCCGGTATGCGTCGGCGCTGCGGATGACAAAGCTGCCGTCCTTGCGGATAATGTGGGAATAGACCAAGGAGTTATCCTCGTCCAATGCCATGATATTCTTAATTGTCTCCACCGGGATGGCAGCCACCAGCGCAACGCTTTCGCCGCCTCCCGCCATAGAGCTCTGGGCGGGAATCCCCATCAACACCAGCTCCGCCCCTTGGGAGTCGCTCCCCACAGCCACCTTTTTCTCCCCGGCATTCAGGGACTTCCGAAAAGGCTCTGGGTCTGTAACCTTCAGCGGGCTGCCGTAGAGGGTGTCAAACTGCCCGTCCGCCGAGTAAAAAGCCAGCGCCGCAAAGCCCCTGGCCTCCGCATTATAGGCCAGCTGGGAGCGCAGGGACGCATCCGTCTCGCCGTCCTCCGGCAGCAGGTCCACCAGCGCCTCCACATGAGACATGCGGTAGTCAATCGTGGTCCCAAAGTGCATGGTAATCCGCTCGTTAAGCCCGGACATGTACAGCGTCCCCACCTCGCTGATGGTGTCGGCGTTATAGGTGTTGATTTGTACCGTAAAAAAGGAAAATGTCAGCGTGCAGAAAATCACCAGCAGGATTAGGCTGCACAGTAAAAAGCGCGTGTCTCGATTTTTCATTCCAGTTCCTCCTGAACAGCTTTTCCCGCCAGGGCCTGCCGGGAACCTTTTGGCCCTAATGGGGTGTGGAGCCCGCAAACCCCTAGGCCTCCAGCGAGCTCTCAAAAGCGCGGATTGCCTCTGCCGTCTTCTGGTAGTCGGCTTTCACCTGCTCCACCAGGGGGGCGGCCTCCGGCGTCCATCCGTCCCGCAGCGCCTCAGTCAGCTGGGTGCTGGACTCCTGCAATTGGGTAAAGCCCAGGTTTTGGCACATGCCCTTGATGGTGTGGGACGCCCGGAAGGCCTCCTCGTAGTTCCCCGCTTCCAGGGATTGGCACAACAGGTCAAAACTGCCATCCGCCAAAAACTTCAGCACAAATTTCTGCACCAGCCGGTCGCTGCGCAGCCGGCCCTTGGCGTCCTCGTAATCCCCGCCCAAGGCGGCATAACATTCCTGTAAAGTCATTGTTCATCCTTCCTTTCCGGGTTTTGGCCTGCGACCGGTTTGGCGTCGCCATACCGGTCGTCATTGTTCTCCTCAATCTGGGAAATAGCCGAGAGCATATCCTCCATTGTGCTGTTGTAAAAGTGGTACTGCCCCCTGCCCGAGCGTTTGCAGTAATAGAGCGCCTGGTCCGCCGCGTGGAACATGCTCTCATAGTCCGTCCCCACCACGTCGGCCCGGGCAATGCCCATGCTGATGGAGATGGTAAAGTCCTGGAACTTGCCGCACAGCGAACGGTAGATGCGCTGGATAACCGGTTCCAAATCCATTTTATATTCCAAGAAGATGGCAAATTCATCCCCGCCCACCCGGATGGCAATATCGCTCTCCCGGATACAGTGGCGCAGCTTTTCCGCCATGTGGATGAGCAGCTGGTCGCCAAAGAGATGCCCGTAATTGTCGTTTGCCTTTTTAAACCAGTCCAAGTCAAAAATCACCATGGCATACTGGCTTTCCGGCCGCTGGAGGATGCGCTCCTCAATCAGCTTTTTCGCGCTGGCGTGGTTGAGCAGCCCGGTGAGGGAATCATGGGTAGCCATCCGCTCCAGGCTATCCAGCTTCATGCGGGAGTCGTGGATGTCCGTGGCCTTCCCAATCGTCCCCAGGCGCTGGGGCGGCTCCTCCGAATTCCACGTGCTGCGGGCAATAATCTGGAACCATCTCCACTCGTCCCCGCACAGCAGCCGGCAGTCATAGGTAATAGTGGGCTGCCGCGGGGTAGTGGCCTCCATCTTGTCTAAGAACCTGCGCCAGTCCTCTGTCGCCATCAGGCTCAAGGCCTTCTTGTCATGCAACGGGTCCATCACAATCTCGTCCAGCCCCAGCCGCTCCGCCCCCCAGTTGGAGAGTGTCACCATCGGCGGGCTGATGCTGTATTCAAACTGGATTTCCTTCGTCAGCTCGGCAAAGAAGCTGTACTTCATCCGCTCGTGTTCCAGCAGCTGCAAGGTGCGCTCCGAGGCAGTCAGCTCCCGGTAGCGCTGCATCTCCTTTGCCACGCTCTGGCGTTCCTTCCGGTCCATGCGGGTGTAGTCGTTGCCCTGCACGTTTCTCTGAATATCATCGGCCACATCCGCCAGGCACTCCAGCATCTGGGGATGGAAGGCGCCGCACTCCCCGTTCACAATCATTTGGATTGCCTGTTCATGGGGCACAGCCTTCTTGTAAACCCGTTCGCTAGTCAGGGCGTCATACACATCCGCCAGCGCCACCACCTGGGCCGAGATGGGGATTTCATCCCCCCGCAGCCCGTCGGGGTATCCCCGCCCGTCATAGCGCTCGTGGTGCCAGCGGCAAATCTCATAGGCCACCTTCACCAGCTGCTCCTCCTTGTAGACGGGCAGCTCCTCCAACATCTGGGCCCCGATAATGGAGTGGGTCTTCATCACCGCAAACTCCTCCGGCGTCAGCCGCCCCGGCTTGTTGAGGATTTTCTCATCAATGGCAATCTTGCCGATGTCGTGGAGCGCCGAGGCCGTGCTGATGAGGGAAATGTCCTCCCAACTCAGTTGGTAGCGGTCCGTCTTTTTCACCAGCTGCTCCAGCAGTAGCTCCGTGAGGATATGTACGTTCCGCACATGCTGCCCGCTCTCCCCGTTGCGGAATTCCACAATATGGCTGAGCACGTCAATCATCAGGTTGCTGCGCTTTTCCTTCTCATAGATTTGCTCCGCCACCAGGTTTGCCAGCTTCCTCTGCTTATTATAGAGGAACAGGGTGTTCACCACCCTGTGGTGGACAATCAGCGCGTCAAAGGGGCGTCCAATAAAGTCGGTCACACCCAGTTGATAGGCCCTCTCCACATGGGTGGAGCTGCTCTCCGCCGAAATCATGATAACGGGCACCTCTTCAATCCACCCGTTCTCGTTCATGATGTTCAGCACGCCAAAGCCGTCCAGCTGGGGCATCACAATATCCAGCAAAACCAGGGAAAACTCTTCCCTGTGCTGCTGCAAAATAGAGACGGCCTGCTTGCCGTTCTCCGCCTCAATGATGTCATACTCGTCGTCCAGCATATCCGCCAAAATAGAGCGGTTCATCTCCGAGTCATCCACCACCAGTATCTTCTGTCTGCGATTCGTTTCCCTGTCGATTTGAGTCCACACCCTTTCGCCAAGATTGGCCCGCTGCCCTTCCTGGGCAGATTCGCCGACATTCCATTTTTATTCTACCACGAGCCGCGCAAAATGGCAAGCAAAAGCCATACTTCTCCCCCAAAAACCTCCACAATTTTTTCTTCCCTTTTTGGGTTCTGTCCCCTCCCATGGCCTTGGCAATTTTGGAAGAGCTGTGCCACTGGTGTGGCTCTGCACAAGGTGCGCCTTCGCTCTATCTTTTCATCCAGGCAGGCAACCCAGACCAGGGCCTTTCCCTCCCAAAAATTCCCCATCTCCTCATTGCATTCCCGCCGCCTATCATATATAATGGAGGAAAACAAAACCCAAGGAGGTTTTCCCCTATGCAAAATATGCCAAAAATTGGAATGAGCAGCTATTGCCTGGTGGAGCACCTGTACCAAAAGGACATGGACATCCTGGAAGTGATGCAGTGGGCCAAAGACAACGGTGCCGAGCACATTGAGCTGGTGCCCTTCGGCTTCTCCCTCATCGACGACGAGGAGCTGTGCCGCCGGGTCAAGGAAAAATCCCAGGAACTCTCCCTCCCCCTGTCCAACTACGCCATCCTGGCCGACGTGCTCAAATGGGACGGGCAGGAGCGCCAGGCAGAAATCCAGCGCCTCAAATCCCATGTAGACGTGGCCGCCAAGCTGGGCATCCCCCTGATGCGCCATGACATCTCCTCCTTCCGCCGTCCCCTGGAATCCAACACCCCCGCCAATTTTGAAAAGGAGTTTTTCATGATGGTGGAAGCCGCCACCCAAGTGGCCGACTATGCCGCCCAGTACGGCATCACCACCACAGTGGAAAACCACGGCTTCTTCGTCAACGGCTCCGACCGTGTCATCCGCCTGGTGGAGGCTGTAAACCGCCCCAACTTCAAGATGTGCCTGGACACCGGCAACCTGTTGTGTGTGGACGAGCAGCCCGAAACCAGCATCAAAAAGTGCATGCCCTATGTGGGAATGGTGCATATGAAGGACTTCTACATCCGCAAAAAGGAGCAGCTCCCCGGCATCGGCGGCCTCTTCAAGTGCGACGCCGGCAGCTGGTTCGAGACCCTGGGCGGCCGTATGCTTCGGGGCTCCATCTTCGGCCAGGGCGATATCGACGTCCTCTCCGTCATCCGCGACATCAAGTCCAGCGGCTACGACGGCTTTATCTCCCTGGAATTTGAGGGCATGGAGGAGAGCCGCCAGGCCAGCCTCATCAGCCTGAACACCATCAAAAACATCTTCGCCCTGGCCTAACCCCTCTCTTGGCACACGCCCCAGTCCAGCGGGGCGTGTGCCAAATTTTAACAATTTTCCCGGAAAATTGACGAAATCCAGAAATTTCACAAAATAGTTGTTGCCAAAACGCACAAAATGTTATATAGTAAAATGAACATTATGGTGGTTTGCCCAGCCATACCGGGAACCCTCCGGGGCCAATCCCCCGGGCCAAAAATTGGAGAAAGGAGGCTTTCGCCGTTGCGAAAGCCATGGTTAGAGTGATGAAACGGGAAAAATCATGTGGGGCGTTAGTCTATAAGCTGGTAGACAAATCCCCCTTCCTGCTGTTGATTAAGCACAAATACGGCGGCCACTGGGCCTTTCCCAAGGGCCACGTGGAGACCGGCGAAACCGAGGAACAAACAGCCCTGCGGGAAATCCGGGAGGAGACCGGCCTAGAGGTGCGCCTGGAAGAGGGTTTCCGGGAGAGCGTGGAGTATTGCCCCAAGCCCTACGTGAAAAAGCAGGTGGTCTATTTCCTGGCCCAGGTCTCCGGCGGCAGGGAGCAAAAGCAGGAGGAAGAGGTGAGCGAGCTCTGCTGGTGCCCCATGGAGGAGGCCCAGTCCCACGTCACCTATCCCAATGACCGCCGCCTCATCGGCAATGCAAAAAAATTCCTGGAGAAAATCTTGACAAATTAAGGCGGACATGCTATACTATTTCTTGCGTTGTGAGGATAGCGCCTTGCACCACGCGCCGTTAGCTCAGTTGGATAGAGTGTCCGGCTACGAACCGGAAGATCGGGGGTTCGAGTCCCTTACGGCGTACCAATCAAAATCCCAAAGCAGTTCTTGCTTTGGGATTTTTCTTTTCCCCTTGTATTCCCCCCACGGGAATGGTAAAATAAAAGAAAGGAAAGGAGGCCTCCACATGAACGACAATCTGGCCTATCAAAAGGAAACCTGGGAAGAGCTGCTGGGCGGCAAATTAGTGGCAATGTCCCCCCGCCCCGCCGTCAACCACAATCGCGTAATGGGGAATATTTACCGCGCCTTTGCCAACCGTCTCCACGGCAGGCCCTGCGAGGCTTTTTCCGACGGCGTCGATGTCTCCCTCACCCCCACAGACCGGGTCATCCCCGACGCCATGGTCGTCTGCAACCGCGACATCATCAAGCCCGACGGCATCCACGGCGCCCCGGACCTGGTGGTGGAGGTCCTCTCCCCCAGCACCAAAAAGCGGGACAGGACCTATAAAAAGGACCTGTACGAGCGCTGCGGCGTGCGGGAATACTGGCTGGCCGAGCCCGATACCAAGACCGTAGAAGTCTACCTCCTGCAAGACGGCAAATACATCCTGGACGAAGTCTACCAAATCCTCCCCGACTACATGGAGGCCAAACTCACCGAGGAAGAGCGCACCCAATACAAGACCCAGGTGCCCGTCTCCCTGTATCCCGACTTCTCCGTTCCCCTGGACGAGATTTTCCACAACATCTCCTAATCTCGTCCCTCCCCATCCCGTTCTTTCGTGACCTATCTCCATTATCCGTCCCCAAATGCGGTGCAGCGCTGCCTCCAATCCCATTCCCCCCTCCTCATGCTCGTCTCCTTTGACGGCTGGCAAGCCATCCTGGCTACCTGGACGAATCTCCCGAGCACTCCATCCTGCTGTCCCAGCTGGGAATGGATTACCGGGACATCGACAAGTATTTCCGCCTAGTCCTGGACGACACCGAAGCCGATTGGACCTTTGTCTGTCCCCCCGACTACCGGTCTATCCCCGGCAAACGCCGCCGCATCACCCAGTTCTACCTAGACGGCTTCGCCGCCATCTCCCAGGCGCTCCAGTCCCTGGGCCTCCTGGTGGGTATCCATATCCCCGCCGCTCTTGCCGCCATTTTGTCCAGATGTCCACAGAATAACCCCCTAAAAATTCAAACAGGCCTTCTCCACTGCTTTATGAGTGGAGAAGGCCTGTTTTTTATTCATCAGCCCCCTATCCCGGCTGGTGTTCCTCATCATACTCTTTCAGCGCCCGGTTGCCCAGGATAATCACCATACTCACCACAAAAATCCCGATATTCACCAGGAAAGGCAGCATCCTGTTCATCCCCGAGAGCACCCCGATGAGCCACCCAAAGGGGGAGGTAATCCCAATCATAATCACATAGAGCAGGGCGTTGACCCGCGCCCTGTCCTGCCGGTCCACAAACAGCGCCGCCAGCGACTCCTTTCTGGGCCCCACCAGCACTGCCCCAATGGCCTCCAGCAGCGTGTAGACAAACACGCCGGAAAGGGTCTGGGGCGGGCACAGCAGCAGCGCCACATGGCTCAAGATATAGGCCACAAACCCCACCCGTATCACTGGCCGGAAGGCAAACCGATTGACAAAGGACTGGAGAAAGAGGTAAAAAGCCAGCATAATCACAGCCCGCACCATGGGAAACAGGGGGATAAACTGCTCCGAAATCCCCAGCTTCTGGGTCACATAGAGCCCAAAGAAGCTGCCAATCGTCACGTTGGAGATATTGGAGAGCACCATAAAAATCGCCACCATCACCATCTGGGGTGAGCTGATAATCTTCCGGAACACCTCCCCATAGCCCTTAAAGAGGGAAATCCAGGACACATCCTTTGTCTCCCGCATCCGGATTCTCCCCTGCTCCGTCTCCGTCCCGCAGACAAAGAGGATGATAAACTTGGCTGTCATCATCACAAAAGAGAGCAGGTAGAGCCCCCGCACCGTGGCCTCCATGGAGAACCTCCCCACCAAAAAGGTGGAAATCGGGGCAAAGAACACAGCCAGCAGCCCGGTAATCTGAATCCCGGCGTAAATATTCACCAGCTTTTCCGGGTCGCAGTCCTCCACCAGCAGGGCAGTCCAGGAATTATTGGTAATCTGCCACATGCTGTTGAGAATCTGGGCCACCAAAAACCACCAAAAATTCTGAGCCGCCGCCCAAATCAAGCAGGGCACCGACCAGGAGATACAGTCAAAGATAATCGTAGTCAGCCGCCGTCCCAGCTTATCCGTAAATACGCCCCCCGCCAGAGATGCCAACACCTGGAACACCATCCCCACCGAGAGGATAAACCCTATCTGGGCGTCCGTCACGCCCTGGGAATTCATAAACACCGACACAAACGGCACATAGAGGTTATAGGGAATCCCCCACAAAGGCTCTGTCCACAGGCAGGCGCGGGGGTTCCCCTTGATATGGAAGCAGGTGTCGATGATGGGATGATTTTTCAGCCGTTGCCACAGCGACATGGTATCTTCTCTCCTCTTTTGCAATATCTCCCCTATTCTATCACACCCCACCCCGTTTGCACATCGGCTTTTTACCCGAAGAATCCCCTCATTTTTCGGCAATATGTTACTTTTTGCCTTTCACCATCGCACTGTAAGCGAATTAAAGTTTCCGGGCCAGTACAGCTGGCCTGTCAAGGAACAAAGCCCTTCGCCCTTCACCGCAGTGAACGAAATTCCCCTTCTCTGGGGCGGCGCTCTATAATCAAAACACTTGAAAAGTGCCACTTTTCAAGTCTGCGGCCTTAGGGCCGCAGAGAGCCGATTTCGCGGCTCTGTTTCGCATTACATAGTCAAACACGCGTGCTATGCGCGCAGGCGGGCAAAGCCCGCCCACTTGAAAATGGTACCTGTTTTCAAGTGCTTTGACTATAGCTCCCTCTATCGGAATCTCGCCACCTTTGCCAGCGGCAAACAGACCCAGGCTCAGCCATGGCGGTTCCCGCACCCAGCAGGCGAAGGCCAACCTCTGTTGGCCCGCCTCGCCGCAAGGTCTGAGCATTATCACTCTCCCGCTTTATCGGTTTCAGAGGCAGGCTCTCCCGAATCTCCCTCACATTCCCAAACTCTTCCCTCTCTCCTCCCGGCCTCTGGCCCTGTTTGCTTGTGACAAAACCCGGCTTTGTCCCTCCAGCTCCAGCCTCCCCCCTTCCAACCTGTAAACCCTGTCTGCCTTCCCTGTCAATTGGTCCAGCCGCTGGGAGCTCACCAGCAGGGCAACCCCCTCCCCCCGCAGCCTCTCTAAGTCAGCAAAAACCTGGGCTGTCAGCTTCGGGGAGAGCCCCATTGTCGGCTCGTCCAGGAGCAGGCAGCTGGGCCGCCCCATCAAGGCCCTGGCCAGGGCCAGCTGCTGCTGTTCCCCGCCTGAGAGCAGCCCAGCCGCCCGCCGCCGGGCCCGCCCCAGCACCGGGAACTGCCTGCAAAGCTCCCTGGCCCGGAGCGCAGGGGCCTGGGTGCGGTATCCCCCCAACAGCAGGTTTTCCCACACCGTGAGCCCCGGGAACACATGCCTCCCCTCCGGCACCAGGGCCATCCCCAGCGCCCGTCGTTCCGCCACCGTAAGCCCGCCCAAGTCCCTGCCGCCGTAGCGCATCCTTCCCCCCGCCGCCGGGCAGAGCCCCATCACCGCCTGGAAGAGGGTGGTCTTCCCCGCCCCGTTCATCCCCGCAATACACACCATCTCCCCCGCTCCCAGCCCCAGCGACACCTTTTCCAGCACCCGCAGCCGCCCGCGGTATACCGTGAGCCCCTCCAACACCAGTCCCGTCCCCATCGCCTTGCCCTCCCCATGTCCCCTCACGCCCTGGCCTCCTCCCCAATGAGTAGCAGCCGGACGCTTTTTTGCCCCATCACCTGTTCAAACCCCCCCTTTGCCGCCACCTTCCCCCCATCCATCACATACACCTTCCCGCAGAGCGCCCCAATCAGCGCCATGTCATGCTCAATCAGCACCACCGAGAGCCCCCGTTCCCTGCGCAGCAGTTGTAAAATCCGGGCAAACTCCTCAGTCTCCTCCCGGTTCATCCCCGCCGCAGGTTCGTCCAAGAAGAGCAGGGCGGCCCCTGCCGCCACCGCCCGCAGCAGCTCCGCCACCCTGGCCTCATAACAGCTCAAGCCCTTCGGCAGTTTCCCCCCGCTGTCCGCCAGCTTCGCCATCGTCAGCAGCGCCGCCCCCTCCCCCCGCTTCCGTTCCATCAAAGAAATATTTTCTAAGAGTGTGTATTCTTCAAAGAGCCGTGTGGCCTGAAACGTGCGGCAGAGCCCCAGCTTTGCCAGCCGGTGGGGGGGCTTCCCCGTCACGTCCAGCCATCCCCGCCCCATCTTCAGCTCCACCTTTCCCCCGTCCGGCTTCAAAAACCCGGAGAGCAGGTTAAACAATGTGGTCTTCCCTGCCCCATTGGTGCCGATAATCCCTGTAATCTCCCCCTCCGGGAACCCCATCGATACCTTGGAAAGCGCCTGTACCCCGCCAAACTTTTTGCAGATTCCCCTGCACCGCAAAATCTCCATCTTCCGCCCTCCCTAGCCCCGCCGCTTCTCCCTCCCATGTAAAAACCGTACTGCCCCAATCAGCCCCACCCCGTAGAGCACCATCCGCACCCACGAGACACTCTGTAACCCCACAGCACTCAGCTCAATCGCCGCCGAGGCCACCAGGCACCCCACCGGCGCCCCCATCCCCCCCAGCACTACCGCCGCCACCGTGTCCATAGAGCGGAGGAAGGAGAAGTCAAAGGGGGTGACAAACCCGCCGCACCCGGCAAAGAGCACCCCCGCCAACCCGGCAAACCCTGCCGAAATCACAAAGGCCGCCGTCTTATACCCCCTGGCAGGGATTCCCAGGGACTCCGCTGCGGGCTCGTCATTTTTCACTGCCCGCAGCCGTCTGGCAAAGGGGGTGCGCATCAGCAGGCAGAGCCCCCCGCAGGCCAGGAGCAGCGCCCAGGCCGCCCCCGCCCCGTTCAAAAAAGCCGGCACCCCAAAGAGCCCCGAAGCGCCCCCCAGCCCCGGCAGGTGAAAGAGCACTGCCCGCACAATCTCGGCAAAGGCCATCGTCGCCATGGAGAGGTAATCCCCCTTGAGCCCCAGCACCGCCCAGCCCAGCCCCAGCGCCGCCAGCCCGCAGAGCCCCAGCCCACAGAGTGCCGCCAAGGGCAGCGGCCCTCCCGCCCGCAGGCAGACCGCCGCCCCATAGGCCCCAATAGCCATGAAAGCGCCCTGCCCCAGTGAGAGCAGCCCGGCATACACTGCCGAAAAATAGAGCCCCAGCGCCATCACCCCGCCAATACACAGCCGCATCACCACCAGTTCCCCAAAACTGCCGGCGCCAAACCCCATGCCCAGTAAAAGATAGAGCCCCCCCACTGCCAAAAGCCCCCCTTCCCCCAGGGAAAAAGCAGCTCCCCGCTTCATAGGCGCTCCCCCCCTTTCCCGCGCCCCGCCAGCCCGCCGGGGAAAAGCAGCAGGGTGAGAATCATAGCAAAGAAGCTCACGCCGTCCCGTGCCCCAGGCCCCAGCAGGATGGCCGCCCCCGTCTCAAAAAAACTGAGCAAAAACCCACCCGCCACTGCACCGGGCACGCTCCCAATCCCGCCCAGAACTGCCGCCGCAAAGGCCTTCATCCCCGGCAGGGTCCCCATGAAAGGGGTCAGGGAATAGAGCTGGGCGTAGAGTACCCCCGATACCCCTGCCAAAGCGCTCCCCAATAGGAAGGCCGCCGCCACCATTTTCCCCTCCGGAATCCCACAGAGCCTGGCTGCCATGCTGTCCTCGCTGACGGCCCGCATTGCCATCCCCACCGGACTAAACCGCAGGAACAAGCTGAGTCCCACCATACAGAGCATACACAGCCCAAACACCAGCAGCGCCCCCTTTTGCACTGCCATCCCCCCCAGCATCACAGTCCCCTCCAGCTCGGGCAAAGCCAGCCGCCGCGGTGCGCTCCCCCAAATCCCCGCCGCCGCATACTCCAGCACCAGCGAAGCCCCCACCGCCGCCACCAGCAGGTACTCCTCCCGCCCCGTAAAGAGAGGCCGGTACACCACCCGTTCCAACCCCACCCCTGCCAGGGCGCAGAGCCCTGCCGCGCCCAGCAAAACCAGCCACAAAGGCGCATCCCATTCCCTGCGCAGCATCCAGCCGGCATAGGCGCCCAACATCATCACATCGCAGTGGGCAAAGTTCACCAGCCGCACTACCCCGAATACCAGCGTGTACCCCAGCGCCGTCAGCGCATACACGCCCCCACAGGCCAGCAGGTTCACCAGCTGTTCTCCCCATTCCATCTGCTTCACCTTCTCTTTTTCTCTTGTGGTTCCATGCAGCCCTCCGCTCGCTCTACGCGGTGGGCCGCTCGTCCCAGGGCGTCCCTCCCGTTTTAGGCCTATCGCACTGGAATCAGCCTAAAATTCTTAAGCCAGCAGCTCTTCTCAAAGGAGCTAGGCCGTCCGCTATCCCCTCATCCGCAGCACCCGCCGCTCCCCCCTTACAATGGCGTTGACAATCGGGATTTTCACCGCGTTCCCCCGCCCGTCAAAGGTAATATCACCTGTCACGCCCGGGTACCCCTCCGTCTCCCCCAGCGCCGCCGCAATGTCCTGGGGCTCCGGCGAGTCTGCCCGCACCAGGGCATCGGCAAAGAGCATCACGCTGTCATATCCCAGGGAGGCGTAGGCCGAGGGGAACTCCCCGTATTCCGCCTCAAACCGCTCTGCAAACTCCTCCAGCCGTTCCCCCTGGGGGTCATAGTGGTTGGAGAAATACACCTTGTCCAGCCCTTCCCCCGCCAGCTCTTCCAGTACCGGGCTGTCAAAGGTGTCGCCGCTGAAAAAGGCACAGTCCAGCCCCATCTGCCTCGCCTGCCGCAGGATAAGCCCTGCCTCTGCGTCGTAGCCTGGGAGGAAAACCGCCTGGGGCCTGCTGTCCCGCAGCAGGGTGAGCAGTACGGAAAAGTCCGTGTCCCCCGCGGTGTAGGAGAGACGCGCCGCAACCTCCCCTCCCAGCTCCGTAAACCGGCGGCAGAAGGCCTCCGAGGTCCCCTGGCTGTAGTCGCTGGAGAGGTCCCCCAGCACTGCCGCCCGCCGGTATCCCATGGCCCAGGCACATTCCCCCATGGCCCTCCCCTGTGCCGTATCGGTAAAGCAGATGCGGAACCGGTTCCCGTATTCTGCCCCGTCCAAGCTGTCCGAGGTGGCCGTAGGCACAATCACAGGCACCTGGCTCCCCTGCTGTAACTCCGCTTTCACCCCTGCCGAGGTGGTGGGCCCAATGACACACACCGCCCCCTCCTCCTTTGTCAGCCGCAAAAACCCCAGCACGCTGTCGCTGTTCTCCGAGCGGTTATCCACCACCGCCAGCCTCACCCGGTAGGGCAGCCCCCTCTTTTCCAGTTCCTGTTCCGCCAGCCTTGCCCCCCGCAGGCACTCGTTCCCATACTGGGAGAGCCGCCCCGAGAGTTCCAGATTCAGCCCCAGCACCACCTCTGCCTCTTTGCTCCTTTTGCATCCCCCCAGGAAACACACACTGCACAATAGGCACAGCAGCAGCGCCATTGCCCCCCTCCATCTTGCCATCCCCCTCCTCCTTTCCACATCCACCCGTTCAAAAAGTGAAAACTCCCCTTCCCCCTATACCTATGTCCAAGCCGCCCCAGCTATACCAGCCCCAAAGGGCGCAAAAAAGGACTGCCGCCCACAAGCAGCAGTCCCAAACCATGCAAAAATCTTCTGCCAGTTAATCCTCCGTCTCCACCGACATGATGGACCTGGCAATCGCGCACCCAGTGGCAAAGGCTGCCAGCGCACTCACCAGCGCCACAATTGCCACGATGCTCTTCCACATAAATTTCCGGCTCTCGTTGTACTGTGCTAACATCATGTAATATCATCCTTTCTCATCACAAATCTGTTTTTCCCATTTGCCCATTTTCACAGCAGCAGCTTTTCCATCAGCAGCATATCCGCATATTCCCCGTGGTACAGCGCATGCTTTTCCCACACACCCACCTTCCGGAAGCCGCTGTTCCGGTAGGAGCGGATGGCAATTTTATTCTTGGCAAAGACATTGATTACCAGTTTGTGGAACCCCAGCTTCTTGGCCTCCTCGCTTAAAAAGGAGAGCATCTGCTGCCCCACCTTCTGGTTGCGGCACTCCCTGCGCACATACACCGAGATTTCCGAGATGCCGCTGTGGCACTCCCTGGCCGTAAAGCGGTTGAGCGCGATATACCCCACGGTCTCCCCCGTCTCTGCCAGGGCCACATACACCCGGAACCGCCGGTCATGGAGCAGTTCCAGCCAGTGCTGGCGCTGTAAGGGCGTGCGGGGCACCGTCTCAAAGGTGGCGTTCCCGTCTTCAATCCCCTGGTTAAATATCTCTGTCAGCGCCGGCACATCCTGATAGGTGGCGGCGCGCATTTTCACCTGCATGAATCCTGTGAGCCCCTTTTCTGAAATGAAGTGTTAAACTGTGGCCGTCTCCCTGGCTGCAAAGCGCCGGCTCACGGCAAAGGCCGCCAGCCCCAGCGCCGAAATCACAATACACAGCAGCAGGCACAGGTCCATTGAGAGATATTCGATAATCGCCCCAAAGACCATGGGCCCCAAAATGCTGCTCACCGTGTTGGCAATGGCAAGCGTGGCAGTAATCGCAGTGCCCGCCACCTGCTCTGGCGCCAGCTGCCGCAAATAGGTGAGCACGCTGGGATAGAGGATGCCATAGGTAATCATCTGGGTCAGGTTTGCCAGCTGGAGGGTGAGCACGTTAGACGCAAAATAGTAGATAACATAGCGCAGGATATACCCCAGCCCCGCCACCACCATCAGCTTGCCCGCCCCAAAGCGGCGGATAAGCCGGTCAGAGAACATCATGGAGGGCATCTCCGAGAGCGCGCTGATAAACAGCCCGATTCCCAGTGCGCTGGCCGCCGCCATCCCGGCATAGTTGCCGATGAGCACCGGATAGAAAGTGGAGGTGGTTTTCATCGAAGTATAGGTGAGGATAAAGAAGAGCAGAAAAAACACGTAGGCCGGTTTTTTCACCATCAGCTTCACCACCTGGAACATCCCCAGGCCCTTCGCCTGTTTTTTACCTTTCTCCCCCTGCCCGCCCCGCTTATTGGCGCAGGCGATACCGGGAATCAGCAAAACCACCAGGATGAGCGCCCCAAAAAACAGGGCGCCAAAGGCAAACATCTTGTCCACCCCGATTTTCTCAAAGGCCCTCCCCATAAAGAGCGCCAAAAAGGAGTACCCCAGCGACCCCATGCTTCGTGTGAACCCAAACTTCACCCCTGGGTGTTCCTCCCCGGAGCGGATGGTCCACACCTCCAGCAGTGGCGCCAGCGTGTTTGTCAGGAGCCCCAGGGCCACAACAATCACCGAGGCCAGCAGCGGCACAGCCACCACAGCGGGAATCACCAGCCCCATGGGAATCAGCACTGCCAGCAGCACCAGGGAGATGATTTTCACCGGTACATAGGTGTCGCTCAAATATCCCAGCACCGGCTGCACAAAGATAGAGAGCATTGTCATCAGCGACATCAGCACGCCAATCAGGCTGGTGCTATAGCCCTCTGCCGTGAGGTAAGTCACCATAAAGCCCAAAAACATGCAGTTCCCGGCCCAATACAGCCCGTGCACCAGGCCAAAGAGGACATTGGCCAGCCGCACAGGGTAGGCCCTTTCCTCCCGCTTCATAAAAACTCTTCCCTTCCTCCGATTCATCCGGCCAAATCAGAGTTCCCCTCTACCTGCCGGATATGCAGTCATCATAGCATGTTCCGCAAAAAGTGTCAATGCGCAGGGCAGGGAAAAAACAAATTCCCCCATCCTGTACGCCCTAAATCAGCCCCAGCGCCCGCAGCACAGCGGCAATGGCAAAGATGCTGAAGGCCGAGAAAAAGGTGGTGAGCAGGGTAATCTGCCCGGTGAGTTCCGCATCGCTGTTCATGTTCTTTGCCATGATGTAGCTGGAAACCGCCGTAGGCGAGGCAAAGAGGATGAAGAGTGTCCCCAGCTCCACGCCCCGGAACCCGCACAGGGCGGCAATGGTGATAATCGCCACCGGCGTCACCACCACTTTTAAGAACGTGGCCGAGAGCGAGAGCCGCAGGTTCCCCAGCGCCGAGCGGAAATCAAACTGCCCCCCAATCGACAGCAACGCCACCGGAGTAGCCAGGTTTGCCAGGTAATTCACGCTGGTAGCCACCATGGTGGGCATGGGCAGCGCCAGCAGCTTATACACCACCCCCAGCACGCAGGCGATAATCAGCGGGTTTGTCACAATCCCCTTTAGCACAGCCAGCGGCGAGGTGCGCTGCCCCTCCCCCGTCTTGTCAAAGTAGGAGAGGACAATGACGGCCAGGATGTTAAAGAGAATCACCGTAATGGGCAGGATAATGATAATCGACCCGCAGTTCTCCTCCCCAAACATGTTGAAAATGAGGGGCAGCCCCAGGATAGAGAAATTGCTGCGGTAAATCGTATGTATCATTGCGCCCCGCTGCCGGTTGTCCTTCACAAAGAGAGGGATTACCAGGAACCAGAAGAGAAAATTCCCCACAATCGCCCCCGCCGCAAAGAGCGCAAACCCCGGGTCCACAATATTGGAGAGGTCTGCGCCGCACACCTGCTTAAACAGCAGCACCGGCAGCGCCACTTTAAACACCAGCGTAGTGGCGGAGTTGACAAAGGCGTCCCCGATGATTTTTTTCTGTTTCAGCGCCCACCCCAGGAACACCACCACAAACACCGGCACCACCGCGTTCAGGCTGAACATGATATTTTCCAAAATCCATCACTTCTCTTTTTTGTTTTTAGGTCCCTATCCCCTTCAGAGGGGCAGCAGATACCGGTCTTCACTGCCGCAAAGCGGCGAGGTTATGCGCGCCTTTGAGCAGGAAAAGCACGCCCTGCGTTTTCCTGCCATCCCTCAAGGCCGTAAACGGCCTTGGCGCCGCCTAACACGACATTGTGAATTAGCAACACCACGCACCTCGTCATGGTATATCTCATGCGCAGTGTACCGCATCGCATCGCAGCCCGTCGTCAGCGGACACAACATGGCCTTGCCACCTCGTCCTGTGCATATAGCCGCAGGTCGTAATATGACCTGCACTGCTGCAAAACGGCGAGGCTACGATAGAACAGACACTTGGCGCAAACACACCAAACCTGCGCCTGCGGCGCAGGAAAAACACGTTCTTCGTATTTTTATGTCCATTATACCACACCCACCCCCAGAAAAAAAGCATCCCGCCTGTCGAAAAAACACCCGCAGTTCTGTCTATTTTTCCACGCGCAAAAACCGGCGCCCACCCCAAAAAGGAGCAAAACGCCGGTTCCTCTTAATCACTTAGAAGGATACGTCAAGCATCACCTTATACAGGTGCATGTCAATTTCCTTCTTCATCTGCAACGCTTCCAGAATGTCATAGTCCACAATCTCGTTGCCCTTGCAGCAAACCACCCGGTTGCCGATGCCCTGGGAGAGCAGCTCCACCGCACGGCAGCCCATCCGGCTGGCCTCCACCCGGTCCCGCAGGGTGGGGGAACCGCCCCGCTGCACATGCCCCAGTACCATGCACCGGGCCTCCATGTTCAGCCGGTTGGAGATAATCTCCGTCAGCTCCTGGGCCCGCACCTTGGAGCCCTCGGCCACTACAACAATGGAGTGTTTCTTGCCCAGGCTATAGGCCCTCTGGAGCCTGGTGATAATGGCTTCCACATTGGGTTCCACTTCGGGAATAAGTACAGCAGAGGCCCCTGCCGCAATGGCGGTGTTCAGGGCAATATAGCCCGCGCCCCTTCCCATAACCTCCACCACAATGCAGCGCTCATGGGACATGGCAGTATCCATTAGCCGGTCAATCATATCCAGCGCCGTGTTCATGGCGGTGTCATAGCCAATGGTGTAATCGGTGCAGGCAATGTCATTGTCAATCGTCCCGGGAATGCCGATACAGGGAACCCCACGCACCGACAAATCCCTAGCGCCCCGGTAGGAACCGTCGCCGCCGATGACGGCAATGCCGTCAATCCCCAGTTTCTTACACATATCCTTGGCCTTCTGCAGGCCCGCTTCCTCCCGGAATTCCTTGCAGCGCGCCGTATAGAGAATTGTGCCACCCCGGTGCACAGTGTCCGACACAGTACGGGCTGTCATTTCCTTCACGTCACCTGCAATCAAGCCAGCATAACCCCGGTTGATGCCAATCACTTTCAATCCCTGGGAAATACCGGAACGCACCACGGCACGCACCGCCGCGTTCATTCCGGGGGCATCGCCTCCGCTGGTCAAGACGCCAATAGTTTTGATTTCCATCTCAACGACTCCTCCCACTATTCCTGATGCTATTCGCTGCCACCACCCCTGCAGTCAAGCAGGGAGAGCTGCTGGCAGAACAAATTCTCTTTAAAATTAAAATGCCATTCCCGCCGCTTTAGCCCGCCAGGGGGCCGCACACAGCTGCATAATGATAATACTATAATACTACATTCCGGAAAACAGTGTCAACGGTTTAATTCCTTGTTACGACATTATCGTCACCTAGTATGTTTTTCAGCTCCCTTACCATGGGTTTATTATGAAATACATACAGATTTTGCGGGAGTTTCACATACTTCCCAATATCGGAAAAGTAGAAAATCACCGGGAAATTCCCCTCAAAGATTGACAGCAGATTCCTGGCCCGCCGGTATTCCCCGCTGTTTTCCGAGGGCACTTTCAAATAGAGCCCCGCCTTTTCCCCCGTTGCCGGGGCAGCCCCTCTGCCCCGGTATTCCTTGGCGCCGCAGGCAAAGTCCAGCAGCAGCTTGGGCTCCTCCTCCCCGCTGGCGCTCAGTTTCCCCTCCACCACAACTGCGTTCCCCTCGGCCAGTGTGGCACTGTATTTCGCCAGCATCTGGGGGAACACCAGCACTTCAATGGAGCCGCTCATGTCCTCCACGGTGAGAAAGGCCATGGTGTTCTGGCTCTTGGTGGTCTTCACCTGCCGCCGCTCCACCACCCCCAGCACCAGCACCCGCTTCCCGTCATATCCGGCTGCCAGCCGCTCGTCCCCTGTGAGGGTGCCAATGGCCGTGGCGTGGATATCCTGCGCCAGCTGCCGGTATTCATCGATGGGGTGCCCCGAGAGGTAAATCCCAGTGGTCTCCTTCTCCATCGCCAGCTTTTCCCGCTCGGTGAATTCCCCCACGTCGGGCAGGGCCGGCCCCTGTTTTGCCAGTGCCTCATCGTCAAAGAGGTTAATCTGCCCCTCAATATTCCCCCGCCGTTCCTCGTCAATGGCTGCCAGGATGAATTCCATCCCCTGCATCATCTGCTTGCGGGTATGCCCCAGGGAGTCCAGCGCCCCGCACTGGATTAAGCTCTCCAGCGCCTTCTTGTTCAGCTCCCGCCCTGCCATCCGGCGGCAGAAGTCCTCAAAATCCGTGTAGGGCCCGGCCTCCCGCCCCTGGCAGATGCAGCGGATAACCCCCCGCCCCAGGTTTTTCACCGCCAGCAGCCCAAATCGGATATCCTCCCCCTCCACTGTAAAGTCCGCCTCGCTCACGTTCACATCCGGCGGCAGCAGCCGGATGCCCATCCGCTCGCACTCCCCGATGTACTCAATGACCTTCCCTGTGCTGTCCAGGATGCTGGTGAGCAGCGCCGCCATATACTCCTTTGGGTAGTGTACCTTTAAATACGCCGTCTGGTACGACACGAAGGCATAGGCCGCCGCATGGGATTTGTTAAAGGCATAGGAGGCAAAGGAGGCCATCTCGTCAAAGATTTCGTTGGCCACCTTTTCCGGAACCCCGCGGCGCACTGCCCCTTCCACCACCACATTCCCCGCCTCGTCGGTCATGCCGTGGATAAAGTGGTCCCGCTCCTCGGCCATGATGGCGCTCTTCTTTTTCGCCATAGCCCGCCGCACCAGGTCCGAGCGCCCGTAGGAGTACCCCGCCAGCTCCCGGCAAATCTGCATCACCTGCTCCTGGTACACAATACACCCATAGGTCACTGAGAGGATGGGCTCCAAGAGCGGCGTCTTGTAGGTCACTTTCTCCGGGTGGTGCCGGTTGCGGAGATACAGCGGGATAGAATCCATAGGCCCGGGCCGGTAGAGGGAAATCACGGCGATTAAGTCCTCAAGCCCCTCGGGCCGCAGCCCGGTGAGCACCTGCCGCATCCCCGCCGATTCAAACTGGAAAACGCCGCAGGTCTGCCCGGTGCAGAAAATATCCAGCACCCCCCGGTCGTCCAGCGGGATGTTGTCCGCCGAAAACCCCGGCTCCCGCAGCCGGATTTTGCGCTCCGCGTTTTGAATCACCGTCAAGTTCCGCAGCCCCAAAAAATCCATTTTCAATAGCCCCAAATCCTCCAGGGTCGTCATGGGGAACTGGGTCACAATAAACTCGTCGTTTTTTTGCAGGGGCACGTAGTGTACCACCGGTTCCTTGGTAATCACCACCCCCGCCGCATGGGTGGAGGCGTGGCGGGGCGTCCCCTCCAGGCGTCTCGCCATGTCCACCAGGCGGCGCACCTCGGCGTTCTCCCCGTATTCCCTGCGCAGTTCGGGGGAAACCTGCAAGGCCCTTTCCAAGGTCATGCCCAGCTCCCCCGGCACCAGCCGGGCAATCCTGTCCACGCTCTGGTAGCTCATCCCCAGTGCCCGGCCCACGTCCCGCAGCGCCCCCTTTGCCGCCATGGTGCCAAAGGTGATAATCTGCGCCACATGGTCGGCCCCGTACTTGCGCACCACATAGTCAATCACCTCGGGCCGCCGCACATAGCAGAAATCAATATCAAAGTCAGGCATGCTCACCCGCTCCGGGTTCAAAAACCGCTCAAAGAGCAGCTGGTAGCGCAGCGGGTCAATGGAGGTGATGCCCATGCAGTAGGCGGCAATAGAACCAGCCCCCGAACCCCGCCCCGGCCCCACCGGGATGTCCTTGGAGCGGGCAAAATCGATGAAATCCGCCACAATGAGATAGTAGTCCACATACCCCATGCTGCGGATGACCCCCAGCTCGTAGTCCAGCCTGTCCACCGCCTCTTTTGGGGGCGGGTCGCCATAGCGCTTTCTCAGCCCAGCCCGGCAGCGGTTCACAAAATAGGTCTCGTTGTCCTCCCCCGAATCGTTGACAAAATAGGGCAGCTTAATAACCCCAAACTCAAAGTCCACCTGGCAGCGGGCGGCAATCTTCCCGGTGTTCTCAATCGCGTCCTCAAACCCGGCAAAGCGTTGTGCCATCTCCTCCTCGGACTTCAGGTAAAACTGGTCGGTGGCAAATTCCAGCTCCCGCTCCTCCCCCACCGTTTTCCCGGTCTGGATACACAACAGCACGTCCTGCATCTCGCTGTCCTCTTTTTGGATATAGTGCACATCGTTGGTGGCCGCCATGGGGATGCCCAGTTCCTCCGAAAGCCGCGCCAAGGAGGGCAAAATCAGCTGCTGCTCTCTGATACCGTGATCCTGTATCTCGATGAAGAAGTTGCCCTCCCCAAAGGTGTCCCGGTAAAATTCCGCCGCAGCCCTGGCCCCGGCGAAATCCCCCTCCACCAGCCGCCGGGGAATCTCACCCGCCAAACAGGCCGAGAGGGCAATAAGCCCCTCGTGGTGGCGCCCCAGCAGCTCCCGGTCAATGCGGGGCTTGCCGTAAAACCCGTCAATATAGGCCTGGGAGGTGAGCTGCATCAGGTTTTGATACCCTACCTGGCTCTCACACAGCAGCACCAGGTGATAGGGCTTGTTGTCCAGCCCGTGTACCTTGTCAAAGCGGCTGCGGGGCGCCACATACACCTCGCAGCCAATCACCGGATGAATCCCCTGTTCCAGGCAGGCGCGGTAAAAGTCAATCACCCCATACATCACCCCGTGATCGGTGATAGCCAGGTGCTCCTGCCCCAGGGCCTTGGCGGCGGCGGCCAGCTCCTTGATGCGGCAGGCCCCGTCCAAGAGGCTATATTCTGTGTGGACATGCAGATGGGCAAACCCGCTCACTGGCCATCCCCCTTTTCCTGTTCCCTCAGTTCCTCTGCCATCCTGCTGATTTTTGTCAGCCTGTGGTTGACTGCCGAGCGCGTGGCCCTGTCCGGGAGGATTTCCCCCAGTTCCCGCAGGCTCATCTCCGGGTTCTCCCGCCGGGCAACCGCCACCTGCCGCAGCGGCTCGGGCAAAAAGCCCTCCCCCTTGTGGGCTAGGATATACTCAATATCCCGCAGCTGGGCCACGGCGGCATTCACCGTCTTGTCAATATTGGCAGTCTCAAAATTAGTGCGCCGGTTGGCGTTGTTCCGTACATCCTTGTACACTTTAATCCGCATCAGCGCCAGGGAACTCCCCGTGGCCCCCAGCGCGGTGAGGAAATCCTCAATGGCCTCGCTCTCTTTGCAGTACACCACCTGGAGCCCCTTGCGGGTGGTGCGCTTGGCGGGAAACCCCGCCAGCTTGAGCAGCGTTTCCAGGTCGCCCGCCAAATTGTGGTAGGGCACAGTGAATTCCAGATGGTAGGCCCGTTCCGGGTTCATCACGCTGCCGCAGGCCAGATAGGCCCCCTTCAAAAAGGCCAGCAGCTCCTCCTCTTCCTCCGGCTGGAAGTGAATCCGCAAGGAGACCTCTTCCGCCCGGTGCCCAAAGCGGGCAAAGGCCCGCCCCGCCGCCTCCCCCGCAATGCGGCAGAGGGTGGATTCCTTTCCCCCCTGGCCCTGGCAGCGCACCTCCGGCACAGTGTCGAAGAGCTCCCCCAGCAGCCCCTCTAAAAGGGTACACACCTCCCGCCGGTCGCTCTGGAAGAGCATCTCCTCCGATGAGAACTCCTTCCCAAAGAGCAGCAGCCCATAGCACAGGGCCAGCCGCTGCCCCTCTTCCGCCGGCGCCTGCCGGCACAACTCGCCCTTCACCTGCGCGGCAAAGCCCATGTTCCTCCCCGCCTTTCTGCCTCCCCGGTTTCGCCCCTTTGGAGCAGTGTCCTCACGCCGGCGGGCCAGGTGGCAGCACCCAGCCCCTGCGTGAGGACACCAACATCCCGGCCACATCAGGGCCCGCTATTTCCGTTTCGCAATATCCCGGTGGCTCACCACCGCCCGGTATCCCTTCCCCTGCAAGTGATGGTAAATCAGCTCGGCAAAGGTGACAGACCGGTGCTTGCCCCCTGTGCAGCCCACGGCCACCGTCAGCTGCCCCTTGCCCTCCTCGATAAAGAGGGGGAGCTGGTAGTCAATGAGTTCCAACAGCTTCCCCGCCAGGGTCCTGGACTGTTCAAACTGCATCACATAGTCCCGCACCGGCGCATCCAGCCCTGTGTGTTCCTTGAGCTCAGGTATGTAAAAGGGGTTGGGCAGGCAGCGCACGTCAAATACCAGGTCGGCCTCCATGGGCAAGCCGTATTTAAACCCAAAGGACATCACGCTCACCATAATGGGCGAGCTCCCCTCGGCAGAGAAATAGGAGATTACCTTTTCCCGCAGCTGCCCCGCCGAGAGGTAAGTGGTGTCAATCACCATGTCCGCCCGCTGGCGGATGGGCCCCAGCAGCTCCCGCTCCCGCCGGATAGCCTCCTGGGTAGAGCCGCTGCGCTCCGCCAAGGGGTGCTTGCGCCTGGTCTCCTTATAGCGGGTGATAAGGGTCTTGTCGTCCGTGTCCAAAAACAAGATACGGAATGTAAATTCATCGGAGGCCACGCTGTCCAGCTCGTCCAGCACCTCCTGAAGCGAGTCCTTGGCCCGCACATCGGCCACAATAGCCACCCTGTCCAGCTTCCCCTGGGACTGCACGCACACCTCTGCAAATTTGGGGATTAGGCTGGGCGGCATATTGTCCACACAGTAAAACCCCATGTCCTCCAGCGCGTGAATCGCCTGTGTCTTCCCGGCCCCCGACAGGCCCGACAGCACCACCAGTTCCATGCCCGTCACCCATAGCCCCCGCCCCGCGAGGGCTCCCTTTCTCTCATTTTAAAGCGGTCTCGCAGCTAATACTCCAATTCCCGCAGCAGCCCCTCCGGCAGCCCCTGCACTTCGGGTTCCAACCGGTATCCCGTCTTCTCCTCCACGGCCTGGACAACCCGTTGCATCAGCTCTTTCACCTGGGCCGCCGTTGCCCCCCCGGTGTTGACGACAAAGCCGCTGTGCTTCTGGCTCACCTGTGCCCCGCCCACCGAAAAGCCCTTGAGCCCGCACTGCTCAATCAGCGCCGAGGCATAGGCCCCTGCCGGCCGTTTAAAGGTGCTCCCCGCGCTGGGGAATTCCAGGGGCTGCTTTTCCCTCCGGCGGGCATAGAGCTCCTCCATCTGGTCTTTAATCAGCGCCTTGTCCCCCGGCTGTAGCGCAAACACAGCCTCGGTAATCACGCCCCCCCGCTCCATAAAGACACTGTGGCGGTAGGAGAGGGCGAGCTCTTCCACTGGCAGGGTGTGTTCCTCCCCCGTCCCGTCCAGGAAAGACACCCGGTTCAGTATTCCCTTTACCTCCCCGCCGTAGGCCCCGGCGTTCATATACACCGCGCCCCCCACCGATCCGGGGATTCCCCAGGCAAATTCCAGCCCTGTCAGCCCGTTGTCCCTGGCAAAGAGGCACAGCTTTGCCAGGGATACCCCTGCCGCCGCCGCCAGCTCCCCCCCAGGCAGCAGGGAGAGCCCCTCCCCCTCCCGGCAGGAGGGCTGGACAACACAGCCGTCAAAGCCGCTGTCCGCCGCCAGCAGGTTGGAACCCCGCCCCATTAAGAACCAGGGCGCCCCCTCTTCCCGGAGCATAGTCAATACCCCCCGCAGCATCGCCGTATCCAGCGTGCGCACAAAGAGCCTGGCCGGCCCGCCGATTTGAAAGGAGGTGTGCAGCGCCAGCGGCTCCTGCCGCAGCACCGTGCACCCCAGCGCCGCCGCCCGCTCCCCCAGCTGTTCCCAATCCATGCCCATCCCACCTCTCTCGTCTTTCCGGGCAGCTTCTCTCCGATTTCCCGCCCTTCTGTTTATCCTATGCGCTTTTCCCCCGTTTTACCAATCAACTCCCTGAACAGGCACGCCCAAGGGCTCTTTTTCGTTTGGTATCACGCAAAGCCGTCCGCAGAAATTCATATCATTTTCCCATCCTCAACCCGGACAGCGATTTGCCAGGCATCCTCATAGACAATGGTTCCCACAAAATTTGTATAAACCACATCGTAGGGCTTTTGATACTTATCCAAAAGCCCTACAGCGGGCTGCAATCTCTCGGCCATTTCCCGTGTGCTTTCACATTTAAAAAACGGAATCACCTTTTCCCGGTTTTTACAGGGCTCCGGTTCAGGGAGGTTCACTTTAAACCAGCTGTCAATCGAGAAAAACAATTCCCTTTCCTTGTCGGTTAATCGCCCGTCCCTTATCAGGTTCCAACAAAGGCTAAACACCCATTTGGGGTACTCTGTGACATAGGGATTCTCTCCCCCCTGTATTCTCATATACCTGTATCCCATGCTATCTCCCGAAAGCGCAGCGCCCCCCAGAGCGGCTTCCCTATCCCAACGTCTTCCCCAAAAAGGCGGCGCCGATGATGCCCGCATCGTTGCCCAGCTGGGCCTTCATCAGGCGGCATTTGTCCTCTTCCTTCACCATATAGGTCTCTTGATTCAAGATATCCCGCAGGGGTGCCAGCAGGGTCTCCCCCTCTTTGCAGATGCCGCCGCCGATAACCAGGATTTCCGGCTGGAAGATGTTCACATAGTTGGCAAGCCCCGTCCCCAGGTAGGAGATATATTTGTCCACCACAGCCTTGCCCGCAGCGTCCCCGGCCCGCATCCCGTCAAAGGCGGTCTTGCCGTCCACCTTATCCAGGCTTCCCGCGATTTCCCACAGTTTGGAGCTCCGGTCTGCCTCCATGGCCTCCTTCGTCATACGGATGAGCCCGGTGGCCGAGGCATAGGCCTCGATACAGCCTCTCCTGCCGCAGGTGCACTGCCAGCCGCCCTTCTCCACCACCATGTGCCCCAGCTCTCCCGCGGCGTGGTTGGTGCCGGAGTAGATTTTATTGTCAATGATAATGCCCCCGCCCACGCCGGTGCCCAGGGTAATCATCAGGGCGTTCCTCACGCCCTGAGCCGCGCCCGCCACAAACTCGCCGTAGGCCGCCGCGTTGGCGTCGTTCTCCACATAAACCGGAACCCCCAGCGCCTCGCCCAAAATCCGGCGCATGGGCACGTCGTGGAAATCCAGGTTGTTGGAATAGATGATGTCACCCGTGTCCTGGTTCACCGAGCCGGGTGTGCCCACGCCCACCCATTCCACGTCCTCCATGGTGAGCCCGGCCTCCTCCACAGCCTTTCTCGCCGTGACCGCCATATCGGCCAAGATGTCCTCGGCGGGCCGGGGGCAGTTGGTCTTGGCCTGGGCCCTGGCTACAATCTCATAGTTCTCGTTCACCACGCCCACTGCAATGTTCGTGCCGCCCAAGTCAATTCCCACACAGTATTTCATAACTCATACCCCTTTTTCAATGTTATTTTTCCGGTATCCAATCCTCCGCTGGCCTGTGCTGCGGTAAACTTAAAAACCAATTCAAGCCAAACCGGTCAGTCACGCCGGCGGCCCAAGGGCTCCAGGGCAGCTCCCCCGGCCCCATTGTCACTTTGCCGCCCTCCTGCAAAACCCCAAGGGCCCGCTCTTGCTCTTCCCGCTGTCACAAGATTATCCCCTAAGCCCGCCGGTTCACCGCCCAAACGACCGCCTGGTACGTTTTGCCATGTGCTCATAGAACCAGTCCGCATCCGCGTTAAACACCAGCCCGGCAGGGAAGTCCAGCTCCTCCAGCATTTGCAGCGCTTTGTCCGCCCGCCCAATCCCGGCGCAGAAGTGGGAATCAGTGTTCACCACCACCGGCGCGCCGTATTTCTTGCAGCAGAGGGCAATTTCCCGGCAGTTCCTCACTGTGTCCTCCCTCATATCCAGGCTGTGGCTGTTGATTTCCACAAACTTCCCGGCCTCCTTAAAGAGGGGAATCACCTTCTCCGGGTGGTATTCGTAGCCCGCCCGTCCCGAGTGCCCAATCACATCGATGAGGGGATTTTCGGCAATCCGCTGCCACATCCTGTCCCGCTCCTCCAAGCTCCCTGCCCGGATAGCGTGGTCATGGATAGAGGCAATCACCCATTCCATCTTTTCCAGCACTGCCTCGGCGGTGTCCACCCCGCCCTCCAGCCCGCTCACATTGGTCTCAATGCCCCGGAAAAGCCATACCCCCTCAATGTTGTCCGGCAGCATGTCCATGCAGGTAAAGTGCCAGTCAATGGGGGCGTCGGGGAAATGGGGGCCCAGGGCGTGGTCAGTGCAGGCAAAGGCCTCCAAGCCGTTGCGCCTGGCCTGGGCCGCGTTTTCCAGCACAGTGCTATAGGCGTGGTGGGAGGCGATGGTGTGGGTGTGCATGTCCGCAATGAGTTTCATAAAATTCTCCTCAGTAATTGGTCCACTGGTCGACGGGGATACTGTCGGTTTCAGAGGGGATGTCCATTCCCAGATTGCGCAGCAGCTCGTGGGCAGCATTGTATCCCATCTTCTTCTGCCGGTTGTTCATCGCCGCCACTTCAATAATAATAGCCAGGTTGCGCCCCGGCTTCACCGGGATAGTCAGCGAGGGCACGTTGATGCCCAAAATCTGGGTGTACTCATTTTCCATCCCCATCCGGTCATACACCTTGTTCTGGTCCCACTGTTCCAGCTGGATGAGCATGTCAATTTTCTCTGTCACCTTGATGGCGCCCATACCAAAGATACGGCGCACATTGATGATGCCGATACCCCGCAGCTCGATAAAGTGCCGGATGTTCTCCGGCGCCGACCCCACCAGTGTCTGGTTGGAGACCCTGCGCACTTCCACCGCGTCGTCAGCAATCAGCCGGTGCCCCCGCTTCACCAGCTCAATGGCGGTCTCGCTCTTGCCCACGCCGCTCTCGCCCAGCAGCAGGATGCCCTCGCCATAGACCTCCACCAGCACCCCGTGCCGTGTCACCCGCGGCGCCAGCTCCACCTGAAGCAGCGAGATAAGGGAGGACATAATGCTGGAAGTGGATTCCTGCGTCCGCAGCACCGGCACCTCGAACCGCCTGGCCGATTCCAGCACCACCGGAGAAACCTCCAGTCCCCTGGCTACAATCAGGGCCGGGGGTTTTTGGGCAAAGAGCATGTCCATCGTGGTGCGCAGGCTGCTCTCGTTGATGCTCTCCATATAGGCGGTCTCCGCGTTCCCAATCAGCTGGATACGCAGGTTGTCAAAATGCTCCATAAATCCCGCCAGCTGCAGCCCGGGCCGCCCCACATCTGCGCTGGCAATTTGAATCTCCATGGGGGAGACGGGGGTATAGAGGACCTCCAGGTGAATTGACTGGATAATCTTCTCCAGGGAGACGGAAAAATTAGAAGCCATAGGTACTCATTCCTTTCTGAAAAGCGGGAAAGCCCCCGACAAGCGCCCCGCCCTCTCAAATACAATCCTAAAGGACAGTCATTCTCTGTTCCCTATCATTATACACGAAACTGCCCCCGGTTTCAAACAAAAAATCGCAATATTCTGACCAAATTTTGCCTCCGGCCAAAAATTTTTCTCTAGCGGAAATTGCGCAGCCCCTTGGGGTAGAGATTTTTGCAGCGCCCCCCGGCCGCCCGCACCCCGCCCAGGCAGCGCCCTTCCAGCAGCACCGCCCCGTAGCCGTTCTCCATCCCCTCTCCCGCCAGCTCTTCTCCCCTGAGATAGGCCTCCCCCCTGGGGTCTCCCAGCCCCAGGGATAACTTCCTGCGGCATCCCGCCCCAAAGGCCCTAAAGAACCAGTGGCTGGGCACAAAGCGCCCCTTCTGGGCCATCCCCAGCGGCACGCCCCATTCCCGCACAGTTACCCCCTCTGGGGAGAGTCCCCTCCCCGGAGGAATCACCAGCCGCCCGTCCGGCAGGGCGGCCGCAGCAGGCGGCTCCCCCTCCAGCGTCTGGCTCAAAAACTCCGCCGCTTCCTGCGCCAGTTTCCCCAGGCCGGCGGGAAAATCCCGCCGGGGTTCCTCCCCCACCCGCTGCATCAGCGCGGCAAACTGCCCCTCCCCCGGGCTCACATGGGGATAAAACCGGGCGCAGGGTTCCAGTCCCACCCCCGGCCTCACAAAAGCCCTCAGCCCCTCCGGCAACGGCCGGAGGAGGAATTCCCCCTGTTCTAAAAACCAGGCCACGTTCTCCTCGTCCTCCTCCGGGGAAAAGGTGCAAGTGGAGT
Source organism: Oscillospiraceae bacterium (assembly GCA_022791315.1). GTDB lineage: Bacteria > Bacillota > Clostridia > Oscillospirales > Ruminococcaceae > JAAVYW01. Next base: position 73,027 of record JAAVYW010000063.1, read on the forward strand.
AGAGCAGCCAGCCCCCAGGCCGCACCAGCTTGGCGGCCTCTGCCAATAGCTCCCGCTGCAGAGCGGCGCAGCGCTCCACCAGCCCCTGGGACCACTGGGCCAGCGCCCCTTCTTCCTTGCGGAACATCCCCTCCCCCGAGCAGGGCGCGTCCAGGATTACGGCGTCAAAGCCCTCGGGCCAGGCCGCCGCCAGCCTCTCTGCCTTTTCGCAGGTCACAATGGCGTTTTTCACCCCTGCCCGTTCCAGGTTCCCCGCCAGCACCCGGCAGCGCTCCGGCTTGATTTCATTGGCCACCAGCAGACCCGTCTCCCCAATGGCAGCCGCAGCCTGCAAGCTCTTGCCCCCCGGCGCGGCGCAGAGGTCCAGCACCCGGTCGCCCGGCCGCAGGGGCAGTGCCCGCACCGGCAGCATGGCCCCCGGCTCCTGGAGATAGAAGAACCCCCCGTGGTGTAGCGGGTGCCGCCCCAGCTTCTCCTCCCCCTCCAAATAGAACCCCTCCGGCACATAGGGGATGGGGGAGAGCCCCACCGGCAGCGCAGCCGCAAAGGCCTCCTGCCCCATCCCGCCCAAGAAACGCAGCCCCCGCACCGGCGGTTTCCCCAGTGCCTCCCAATAGGCCGGGAATTCCTCCCCCAGCAGCCGCTCCATCCGGGCGGCATAAGCCTTTGGCAGCATAACACATCCCCCTATTCCTTCGGATACACCTCTCCCGCAATCTCCACCGACCGCATGGCGTCCTTGGCGTAGTAGTCCGCCCCAATCTGCTCTGCATAATCCTGGGTGAGCACCGCGCCCCCCACCATCACCCGGATACCGGGCAGCTCCCTGTGGAGCAGGGCAATGGTCTCCTCCATGGCCGCCACCGTGGTGGTCATCAGCGCACTGAGCCCCACCAGCCGTGTTTCCCCCTCTTTTGCGGCTTCCAGCACCTGCTCCGGCGCCACATCTTTCCCCAGGTCAACCACCTCGTACCCATAGTTTTCCAACAGAGCCCGCACGATATTCTTGCCAATGTCGTGCACATCCCCCTTCACGGTAGCCAGTACAATGCGCCCCCGTTTCTCCTGGGCCTGTCCGTCCCGTTCCATCCGTTCCCGCAGCGCCCCAAAGGCCGCTTTGGCCGCCTCTGCGCTCATCAGCAGCTGGGGCAGGAAAACCTTCCCCTTCTCAAAGCCCTTCCCCACTTCGTCCAGCGCCGGCACCAGCTCCCCGTCGATGATGTCCAGGGGCGCTTTCGTCTCCGCCAGTGCCGCCGCCAGGTCGCGGCTCTGGTCCTTGAGCCCCGCCACAATGCTCTCCCGCAGGCTGGCCGCGGCTCTATCAGCCGGGACCTGGGCAGCCTTCCCAGTCCCCTCCCCGCCATAGCGGGCCAGGTAGCTGCCGCAGCTTTCATCTTTTCCCCCCAGCACATGGGAGGCGGCCAGGGCATCCCGCATCCCCTCACTGCCCGGATTGATAATCCCCGCCGAGAGCCCTGCCCCCAGCGCCAGCGTAAAGAAGGCGGCGTTGATAATGTCCCGCCTGGGCAGCCCAAAGGAGATATTGGACACTCCCAGTACCGTGTGTACCCCCAGTTCCTCCCGGATGCGTTTCAGCGCCTCCAAAGTCACCAAGGCGTTGTCCGTCCCGGTGCTCACCGCCATGGTGAGGGGGTCCACCACAATGTCCTCCTCTTCCAGGCCGTATTCCCTGGCCCATTCCAGGATTTTCCGGGCAATGTCCAGCCTGCCCTGGGCTGTGGCAGGGATGCCCTTCTCGTCCAGTGTCAGCGCCACCACTGCCGCGCCGTATTTTTTCGCCAGCGGCAGCACTGTCTCCAGCGATTCCTCCTTGCCGCACACCGAGTTGAGCAGCGGCCTGCCGTTGTAGCAGCGCAGCGCCTTCTCCATGGCCTTCCCGTCCGAGGTGTCAATCTGCAGGGGCAGCGCCGTCACCGCTTGGAGCCGCTTCACCGCCTGTTCCATCACCCCCGGCTCGTCGATACCGGGCAGCCCCACGTTCACGTCCAAGATGTCCGCGCCCGCCTCCTCTTGGGCCAGGGCCTCCCGCAGCAGGTAGTCCATGTCCCCCTCCCGCAGGGCCTTTTTCAGCTTGGGCTTCCCGGTGGGGTTCAGCCGTTCCCCAATTACCAGCGCCCGCTCCCCAAAGCGCACCGTTGCCCGCCCGGAGCACACCTTTGTCTCCCGCTTCCGTTCCGGCGGCACAAAGGGGATGTCCCGGCAGGCGGCCTTTAGGGCGGCAATGTGCTCCGGCGTGGTGCCGCAGCATCCCCCCAAGGCATGGGCCCCCATCCGCGCCATCTCCGCCATGGCTTCGGCAAATTCCCCAGGCCCCACGGTGTACATCGTCTCCCCATTCACCGAAACCGGCAGCCCCGCGTTGGGGCTCAGGAGAACCGGAACCGACGAGCAGGCCAGTAACCTGGGCAGCAGCTCGGTAAACTGGTGGGGGCCCAGCCCGCAGTTCATCCCCAGGGCGTCCGCCCCCAGGGCCTGCACGGTGGTAACAGCGGTCTCAATGTCCGCCCCCATCAGCAGCTTGCCCTGCCCGTCAAAGGTCATCGTCACCACAATGGGCAGCCGGGTGCTCTCCCGGATAGCGAGCATCGCCGCCTTTACCTCCATCAGGTCGCCCATGGTCTCGATAAGGGCAAAATCCGCCCCTGCCGCCTCCCCAGCGGCAGCCATCTCGGCAAAAGCGGCAATGGCCTCCTCCAATTCCAGCTCCCCATAGGGGGCCAGCAGCTTCCCTGTGGGCCCCATGTCCAGCGCAGTATAAGCACCCCCCGCCTCCTTGGCCAGCCGCACCCCTGCCGCAATGATTTCCGCCGCCTGATAAGGGGTGCCCGCCAGCTTCAGCCGGTTGGCGCCGAAGGTATTGGCCGTGAGCACATCCGCCCCCGCCTCCCTGTACTGCCGGTGCACCTGGGCAATCTGCTCCGGGTGCAGGAGATTCCACAGCTCCGGCGCCTCCCCCGCCGCCAGCCCCCTGGCTTGGAGCAGGCTTCCCATCCCCCCGTCAAAAATCAGCCGCCTCTCCCGCAGTTCCTCCCGGATTCCCATCGGCTTCACGTCCCCTTTCTCAATCTGTTTTTGTTTTCCTCCCCTTCGGGGCAAAGCCCGGCTGGGCCGCCCCAATCCCGCGCCCTAAAGGGAAAAGAACCAGTCCTCGTCAATCCTATAGTCATTGACCGGGAAAACACCCAGCTGCAATTCCTTCAGCCGTTCCACCAGCTCGTCCCCATCGATTAAGTCAATCGGGGTCACACCCGCCCGGTTGGCCTCTGCCACTGCCGGGGCCGAGAATTTCCCGGTGGTGATAAACAGCCCTTTGTCCGCCCTCCCCTGCATCGCGCCCCGGAAATCCCGGAGTTCACCGGCAGATACGGTTCCCGTATACCGTTTGCACTGGAAGAGCATTTGGAAACTGATAATCCCATTCAGTTTGACAATCCCCATCCCGTCTATGCCGCCGTCGCCGGTCTGCCCGGTGACTTTTACCTGCGTAAACCCGGATTCCCGCAGCAGCCGTTGTGTCAAGCGCTCAAAAGCACCGGGGCTCAGGTTGTAGAGCACATTTTTCAATGTCTCACGCCAGGACTGCACCTCGTCCGGGACATCAACCCCGTCATTGTCCAAGGCATCGTCATTGGTATTTTCCTGGTCTTTCACTTTAATATTTGCCATTTTCCGCACTTGCTGGACAATCTCTCCCGGGTCAATTTCCAAAAGCTCACGGCCCTTTCCCGTCAAGGCCCATACCCCGCGGGAGGAATTCTCCAAAATCCCAAACTTCTTTAGATAAGTCCTGGTCCAGGCAAGCCGGTATTCCACTTCGGTTTTCCCGCCGGTCTTGTGGGGAATGTCCTGTACTTCCTGGGATAGCGCCAAGATTCCTATGGTCCGCTCATCAATTTCCCGAATTGTCCCAGAGCCGCCCAGCTCCTTAACCGCCTGGAACATCTCGCACATCATTTCATCGAACTTCGGAACACTCTCCATTTTCCCTTCTGCCCCCTCTATCCTGTCAAACCGCAAAGCCTGGCCCCGCTGTGAAATAGCCCCTACCGGAAGATTTCCGACAAATTCCCCATAATCGCCCCGGCAATGTCAGGCCGGTTCATGGAGTAGAGGTGGATATTGTTCACCCCGTTGGCAATCAGGTCAATGACCTGTTCGGTGGCATAGGCAATGCCGGCCTGCTTCATGGCCGCCGGGTTGTCCCCAAACCGGTCCACAATGGCCTTAAACCGGGGAGGCAGCGCCGTACCCGAAAGGGAGCAGATGCGCACAATCTGCTTCTTGTTCGTCACCGGCATAATCCCCGCCGCCACCGGCACGTCCACCCCCTTTTTCAGCAGCCGGAACAGGAAGCTGTAGAAGATGTTGTTGTCAAAAAACATCTGTGACACCAAAAACTGGCATCCGCTCCCCACTTTGGCCTTCAGCGCCTCCAAATCGCTGTCAATGGAGGGGGCCTCCGGGTGCCCCTCCGGATAGCAGGCCCCGCCCACGCAGAAGTCCCCAAACGCCAGAATCTCCTCCACCAGCTGGGCCGCATAGCGGTAGGGCCGGTTTTCCGGCAACGCTTCCCCCTTGGGCGGGTCGCCCCGCAGGGCCAGCACGTTGCCGATGCCCTTCTCCTTCAGCTGCCCCAGCACCTGCCGTATCTTCTCCCGGTCCGAGGAGGCGCAGGTGAGATGGGCCAGGGATGTCACGCCGTTTTTGTTCTGGGCCTGGTCCGCCAGGTGTACCGTGTATTCGCTGGTACCGCCCCCCGCCCCATAGGTCACGCTGAGGAAAGAGGGGCGCAGCGCCGCCATCCTTGCCACTACCGTCTCCGCCTTTTGCAGCTCGCTCCCCTCTTTTGGGGGAAAGAGCTCGCAGGATACTGTCACTTTCCCCCCCATAAGTGTGTCAATAATCTTCATCTTGCCGCTTCCCTTTCCTTCACGATTTTTACAATCCGGCTGGTGCCCAGGCGGGAGGCCCCCGCCGCCAGGAATTTTTCCCCGTCCTCCAGGGTGGCAATGCCCCCTGCCGCCTTGATTTTCACATGGGGTTCCACATGGGCGGCAAAGAGCTCCACATCGTGAAGCGTGGCCCCCTGGGTGGAAAACCCGGTAGAGGTCTTGATATACTCCGCCCCCGAATGGGAAACCACCCGGCACATCCGGATTTTCTCCTCGTCGGTGAGCAAACAGGTCTCGATAATCACCTTGAGCAACTTTCCGCCGCAGGCCTTTTTCACCTGCCGGATTTCTTCCAGCACCGCCTCGTCCCGACCCTCTTTCAAGAGCCCCAGGTTTATCACCATGTCAATCTCATCCGCCCCGTTTGCCACGGCATCCTCCGTCTCGGCACACTTGGCCCCCGTGGTGGCATACCCGTTGGGGAACCCAATCACCGTGCAAACCGCCAGCTTGTCCCCCACATAGTCCTTCGCCCGCTTCACAAAGCAGGGCGGGATACACACCGACGCCGTGCCGTACTTCATCCCGTCATCGCAGATGGCCTTTATCTCCTCCCAAACCGCTGTAGGCGCCAGCAGCGTGTGGTCACAGCAGGATAACAATTTTTCCAGTTCCATTTTGTCCCTCATTCCTTTCCGTCCTGATGATACTCTGTGAGGTGTTCCAAGAGCCCCAGATACACCGTCTGCGGGTCAGTCAGGAAGCGCTCCCGCACCACCTGGGCCTGGTGGATGTCCGGCACAAAGAGGGTAAACTCCAGCAAATCCGTCCCGATGTCCAGGATGCGGCAGTGCACCGTGTAGCCATCCCCCACCTTTTTAATTTCTGCCCGGTTCTCCTGTTCCCTGCGGGCCCTGGCCTGCAATTCCAGCGCCGAGGCCACCACCCGCTCCCGCACCGAGCGGGGCACTGTCCGCTGCAATTCATCGGCAATGCGCCGCGCCAAAGGCGCGGCCTCATAGAGCTCGCTGCCCTCCTTCTCGCCGCACACCCGGATGTGTCCCGATTCCACCAGGGCCCGGAAGGTGCTCACCACCTCAAAGTAATTTGCCACCGGGTTTTCCATCAGGATTTCATTCAGCAGCTCAAAGGTCACAGGCTCCTTCAGGTTTTTCAGCAGGTAGCACAGCAGTACCCGTATCTCGTCTGTATTGGTCAGCCCGCCCGGTTCCATGCCTGCGATGCGGTATTCCTCCATCCATCACACCCCCAAAACTCTCTCCCGGCCTATAACAGCCGCAAGGCCTATTTCCCCTATTTTTAAGGATACCCGAAAGCCGGGTGATTGTCAATCGCGGCAGGAATTTTTTCTATCCATCCGCCCATACTAATCCTGTCAGATTCTCTGGCCCAACTGAATGCAAAATGAGAAAGGAATGAACTGCTATGAACCGTCTTGAATGCTGCGTTTCCACCTGCGCCAATAACCAGAGCGGCCTCTGCCGCCGCCCCTCCATCAAGGTGCAGGGCCAATCCTCTAAGAGCAGTGAGGACACCCGCTGCCAATCCTTCTGGCCCCAGGGGCAGGGCGCCACTGATTCCGTCCCCAGCTCCCCCGCCGAACCCGATACCGATGTCTATTGCACCGCCTGCAACTGCCGCTATAACGACGAGAGCTGCCACAAATGCACCGCTTCCAGCGTCTCCATCGACGGCGACGGCGCCCACACCATGTCCAACACCCAGTGCGGCACCTTCAGCTGCAAATAAGGGCCAGCCGTTTCAAAAATCCCCCGTCTCCCAGTCCAAAACCGGGAGGCGGGGGATTTCCCTACCCCTGCTGCCGGGCAGCCCGTTCCGCCCGGCCCTCTGTCCGGAGAAAAGGCAGGTGCAGCAGCAAGCTCATCCCCGCCAGCAGCAGGAAGGCCACCGCTAAATACCCGCCGTGCCCCAGCACTTGGTAGACCCACACCAAAGGCGTGTTCAAAGGGGGATAGGCCAAAAACATGTAGTTCTCATTCCCCAGCCAGTCCACCACCCCCGCCAGCACAGCCACCCCCAAAAATATCCCCACCGACACCGGGAACCGGGCCGGATGCGGCCGGTGCCTCCCGGTGAGAATCAGGGATACCGGCACGAGGATAAGCAGCAGATGTAGGGCAATGTTCTGCAATGTCTGAAAATGCCAGAAGGGGTAGTAGTCCGCCACCCCCGACTGGAACAGCAGTGCAAACACGCCTCCCAGCACTGAGGTGGCATATACATAGTCCTGCCAGTATTGCCTGCGGGAAAACACGGCCAGCGGGATGAACACACTCTGCATCCCGCAGAGGTGGAGGGGCAGCAGCTTATCCAGCTCCTTCACCCCCGCCTGGTAGAGCCACACTGCGTGGGAAATCTCCAACACCGGCACCAGTACCGCCATAGACTGGATTGCCCGCTCCTGCCTTGCAGCACCCTGGCCGGAGACCCAGTGCAGCACCAGGCAGATAATCCCCGCCGAAAAAAAGAGCAGCAGGATATGCGTTGTCCCAAAGAGGGAAAACGCCCCCGCATGCGGTTCGCTCATCAGCTCAAAAAAGTCCAATCCCAAAACCTTCCCTTCTTCCCTGCCGGGGAACATTCGGCGTGTGCTAAATGTACCAATAGTATATTTTATCACAAATCCCGCCTTTATTGCCCCTATTCAAAATAAGTTCACAATTCCTGCATTTTCTCCCCCTCCCCACTTGTTCCCCCGGCCTAAATATGGTAAACTGGAATCAGAAATCAAAATAGGAGGCAACCCTCATGGAATTGAACTTTGACCTGAAATCCAAAATCGAAGAAGCTGTCAAGAAATTACAGAGTGACCCTGCGCTGCTGCAAAAATTCCAAAAAGACCCCATCAAGGCCATTGAAACCCTCTTTGGCGTAGACCTGCCCGACGAACAGCTCAAACCCCTCGTCGCCGGCATCCAAGCCAAACTGGCCGCCAGCGACATCGACAGCAAGCTGGAAGGCCTCAAAAACCTCTTCTAATGCCCCCCCTTGCCCTCTGTCCGGCAAGGGGCTTTCCTTTTTCCTTCTCTTTCCCCAAAGTAGACCTGCCATAAGAAAGCGAATGCAGGCTGAGAAATGGGAAACCAAAATCTATCATTCAGGAGGCAACAGTATGAGCGATTCCATCAAAAAGGATAAGGGCCCCCTTCTCACAGCTATTGGCGTTTTTATCATGATTTTATTGACAATAACAAAAGTAGTGCCGTCATCCCAGATAGCAGGATACTCTGTATTTGTGGGGATAGCATGTTTCTTCATCGTAGAAGCCGTTACAAAAGCGCGGGGCGCCGAATCAGGGCTGCACTTTCAGACGGTTCTTGAAGATATTAAGAAACCGGGCGTGCTTCTTTGGATGCTGCTGCCAATTGTGAGCGCAATTGCCACGCTTGTTGTGGGGGATCTCATGTTCAGCGGAGCGTTTGTCTCCCACGTGGTGGGGCGGACAAGTTCTATGCTGGCCTTCGATAAGCTACCGCTGCTGATTTGTCAGGTGAGCATTGCGGCATTAGGCGAAGAAATCGCTTTTCGCGGTTTTTTCGTGGGCAAAGCCATGAAACTAGTCCCTTTCTGGCCTTGCGCAGTGGTTTCGTCCCTTGTCTTTGCCGTGGGACACATTGCTGTGGGAAATGTGGGCCTTGTGGTTTATGATGTTGCCGCCGTCTTCATCGACAGTATAATCTATGCGGTTATCTACCGCAAGTCAGGAAACTGCCTGGTCTGCACCATTTCCCACATTCTCTGCAATGCAGCCGGTATCGCCGCCACCCTCATCTTTTTTTAGGCTTGCAGCCGTGTCACGCGTTACATAGCATTCTATCTTGAAGATATGCGAACTCCCCACAGATTGCTTTCCCCCACAAGCACTTTCCCGGAAAACGTCATACTGGGTTACACACTATAAAAATAGGGCAAGGCAAACCATTATGGTCTGCCTTGCCCTTAAGTTCTCTAGGAAGCCCTGCCATTCCGGCGGGGTGCTTTTTTGCGCGCTTTTTTCAGTTTCCGATAAACCCGAAGATTACTGGAGCAGCTGCAGCACAGACTGGGGCTGCTGGTTCGCCTGGGCCAGCATCGCCTGGGCGGACTGTACCAGCACGTTCATCTTCGTGTAGTTCATCATTTCCTTCGCCATGTCAGTATCTCTAATC
>JAAVYW010000064.1 GCA_022791315.1 Oscillospiraceae bacterium
CATACGCCGGTAGTTCAGGATACCCTCTAAATCATCCCCGGCAATGTCCAGCCGGGAGACATTTACCTCCTGTACCATCAAATCGTCCTCGAAGCCCTGGAAGAACCGGAACCAGTCGAAGGTATTGCCGCTTAACTCCTCTACTGTGCGGCAGCCTGTCCCGGAAATCTCCAGGCAGACATCCTCCCGGCCCCCATACAGAATCGAGATGCCCCGGTAGTAGAGCCGGTTGGCCCAGCCGTAACGGCCGGGCATTTCCAGCATAGAGCAGGTGCCTATCCCGATTTGGTCCATGAAATAGGATACGCTATGTATTTTGGATGTCATTGTCAGATAGTCAACTAAGACTTTCATCGGGCACCTCTGCTGGAACGGGGGATGAACTTGGTTTTCCGCATCCGCTCCACTTTGGCATAGGTATCATAGCACCGGCGTAAGAAATCCGACTGTACGAATGAGGATTTCCGCAGGGGCTTCACCTTTTTCTGGACGACCAGGGGGTTGTCCACGACAGTGGCATATTCCAGGGAATCGTATTCCCGGTTGAGGGTCAATCGGCCAAAGAGGGTTTTGCAGCTCACAACGGTCATGGCCTGCTCCCGGAGGGGCTTTGCCACACGGGTGAAGAATTGGGCGGAGGCGATGATTTTGACCCGCTGCTTGCGCTGCTGGGAGATTTCCGAGAGCAGCTCTTCGGGGATGTCGGCCCATTTGCTGGAATCATATTCGCTGTGGATTTCATCAATGGCGAAGATCACCCCGTTCTCCCCGTTGCGTACAAAGAGCAAATCCCGCCAATCTGTCATGATGTAGTTGGAGCGGTAATACTGGAAGTTAGTGACAATGAGGCAGTCGGGGTAGCGCTCCTTCATCACCTCCAGATAGCGTACCATGGAGATGGTCTTCCCGGCCCCTTGGCGGCCTACAAAAAAGGTAAAGCCGTATTCCTTGAATTCCCCCCGGTGCTTGTCCCGTTCCAGGAAGTCCACCAGGAGCCAGCGGAACAAGTCCAAGTATTTGTATCGGATATATGGCTGCCGCAGCTTGTCCACGGTGAGGCGGAAGGGGTTGAGACGGTAACGGAGGAAGAAGAAAGCCAAAAACCCGATAATGAGCAGGGCAGCAGCGCCAAAGAGGCATTGCAGGATGCCCAAAATCACGCCAAAGAAAGAAGATATGAATTTCCCAATTACATCAGCCATGCGAAAACCTCCTCTAAGAGACGCCGGGAATCTTGCGGATAATCCACATCAAGATCGACCAGCCAAATTTGATGTTATACACAATGAGAATGACCAATAGGCAGCGGGAAACGGTTTTCATGGAGACAAACAAGTCCATGAAACGGATGACATAGGCAACCGGGTCGAGGGTCACAGCCAGGCTGTCGAACCGGGGAAAAGCGGGGAACAGGCCCACCAGGAATTCCGCCAAGGCTATGAGGGGCTCGGCCAGGAATTGTAATATCATGCTATCCCTCCTCGGTAAAGAATTTGCGCAGCTTATTGTAGCAGATGATAGCGGTCAGGATAAAGCAGGCAGCCGTGAGGAAAGCGCGGAGGAACCGGAGATAGGGGGTGGCGGAGCCGAAAAAGTCCATGGAGAAGCCCTGGTATCCCTGGAAAAGGAAATTGTCGGGAATCCTGACTTTGAAATCGGCGGGTGCCGGGTTGCCGATCTTATAGAAGAAGTCGTTTAGGGTCTGGAAGAGCTGGCCTAAGCCAGCGAATTTTTCGTTTACTAAGCCGTTCAATTTGGCGAGGCGGTTATGGAAATAGTTGGGGGCAGGGACGACAAGGTATTTAACGAAGTTGGCAATATCCCCGAACCAGCCAAAGGCATCCCACCAGTGGCTGCCGGATGCCTCGGCGGCAAAGGCGGAAACGGTGAAGACGCCAGCGGCCAGTACACCCAGGGGGAGCAAGATATAAATGGGGTTTAGCTTTTTCATGGCCTGCGCCTCCGATGGGGACGGACTCTCTGTGGTTCTACGGCGAATTCGCCAGAAGAATAAGCGTGTTCACGCCGATAGAGCCGTTCCTCTAAACTGGTATCGGTATAGGATTCCTGCTGCCGGGCCATCTGTCTCTGCGTGCTTCCTGCCATTTCCAAGGCCTCTGCCGATGTCCCATAACTGGCAGGCCCCTCCAAGGTTCTTTTCTTCCTGTTATGGGAAGAAAGGTTCTCGAAAACCAACTGGCGGAAAAGGAGAGGGATTAGGAACACAGAAAGGCAGATCCCCAAAACGGTAAGACCAGTATTTCCGATAGAACGGATGGAGTCCCGTAGGCCTGATAGGGATTCCCCAGCGGTTTCAGGAGTCAGAACCGTACGGGGCATTTCATATTCCTCTGGCGGCCATTGATAGGCTGGAGCTGGAGCAGCAAGAAACAGGGCCAAAGAAAGTGCGGCAACGAGGCCCACAAAATATCGTTTCATCTTCCCACCTACCTATCACAAAAGGCGATTGATAACATCAATCATAACAACAACGCATAAGACGAGCAGAAAGGTATACAGGGCAAGGCTGGCGATAGTGCCAATATTGTAGCGCAGATGGGAGGCCGTCCCATAGATATATTCCGGTGAAAAGGCAAGATAATCTGTCATTTTTTCATCCTCCCTTGTTCTCTCAAAGAATCCGGCATCACAAAGGGGTCGTAGAAATAAGGTGGTAAGCCATATATCCTGAATGGGTCACGCCCAGGGTAAGGCGGGATGCCAGGAGTAGAAGAATTCCCTCCGGATGAGGAGAAATCGGGAAGGACAAAAGGGTTCTTGCCGGAAAAAGGCGGAATCTCTGGCAGGACAAAGGGGTCATTCCCTGTGAATTCCCCGTCTCCTGGGGGCTGGGTTCCGCCGCCGGGTTTGTCCCCTCCGCCGGATTCCCCGCCTCCACCGGGGCCGGTGTCCCCGGCCCCGGATGAATCCCCGGAATCCACCCTGTAGACGACAGTACGGGTCACATCCTTTCCAGGCATAGTCCCGGTAACGGCCTCTTCGCTGGGGGCATACCCCTCGATCCTCGGGGAGGGTATCGAGTAACGGGAACCTGTGATGAAGCGGCCTTGATAGGTGTCTGTCGCTTGCAGCCCATTCTCATACTGATAAATGACCGTAAGGGTATAGGGCTTCCCCACATAGGTGACGGTTTCCGTGACAGCCTGTGCCGGCATGATACCGGATACCATCTTCTGGCTGGGGGTATACCCGTTGATTTCCGGGGATGGGACGCCATATTCAAATCCCATGGGATAGTTTGCAACCGCATCCTCCGACGCCTGGGTGCCATCCACATACTGGTATTGGATTGTCAGAGGATAGAACAGCTGGTTGTAAAAGACGTCAATCGAAGCGTCTTCCTCTGGCATGATACCGGAGACAACCGAGCGGTTTGGGAGATACCCAGGGATTTCCGGGGATGGGATGTTGAATTCCGCGCCGGGCTCAAAGGGATAGGTGACAGATTCCGCCGCTGGGGTGTTGTCTGTGTAGAGATAGTTGACAGTGAGGTTGCGGGTGGTGGTTTGCTCTATCCCAGAAACTTCTAATCGAAAATCTATACCAGCGACGAAGCCAGAATAATGAGACGGAAAAGGAGGCTTTTCTCCTTGGATTAGCCAGGAATAGGGAAAAAAGAAGGGGCCACTAATTATGTTAGAACCGGAAGGAGAAGACGGTGCAGGGTAGAACCTAGAAGATATACTAGTTAGGGTGTAACCAGAAGAGAGACTAGTAAATCCCAAATTAAGCTGATGGCAAGAACCAGATAAAGAAAAGTAAGCCTGGTCGCCTACAATATCGCGAATACCTAAAAAAGTTCCGGTATCATAAACAAATATATTTAATCCTGTTGGATTATAGCCACTTTGATAAAAGCCGCAAAGTATTGTCTTAGTAGGGTCTCCAAGGGCAGACAGGAAATAATTATACTCCTCCACAAAGGCATCTTTACGTGGTTCTAAACTTGGATATTTTTCCAAAAGTTCATTTAAATCAAAACGATAACAGTATGTATTCCCATCCACTTCACAGACTTTCGATAGGAATGGGACAGAAGAAGCACTGGCAGCTGACGCAGATACCGAAAAACAGAATACATATGATATTACAACAAAAAGAGAAACAACCTTTTTCATCCTATTGCCCTCCAAACTGGATTACAAAATCCTTGAAGCGGATTTCGTTGGGTACGTCAAAGGGGTCTTTGGGGCTGCTGTTTGGGTTCCCAACACTGGGGAAGTCCGGCATCCTCCCAGGCTCATGCCCCTCCAATGGGTCATAGTCCCTGTTCCACTCAAAAGGGGTATAGTCAAACCGGAAGGGGTCGAAGAATTCCCAGGCATCATAGGTAAATTCCTCGTCTGATTCTTCAAACCAGGTAGAGGGTGGGCCAGAACCCCCTCCGCCGCCTGAGCCAGGGTCGGGAGTTTCCCCGGAACCTCCCCCAGAACCTTCTCCGGGCTGTACATTGACATCGGGTTTTCCATCTCCATCAATATCGATATTTTGGTCTGGCTTCCCATCTCCGTCTGTGTCGATATTGATGTCCGGTTTTCTGTCCCCGTCCGTATCGATGTTGAGGTTTGGTTTCCGGTCTCCGTTGGTATCGACGTTAAGGTCTGCCTTCCCATCCCCATTCGTGTCGATGTTGATGTCCGGTTTTCCGTCCCCATCCGTGTCAACATTAAGGTCTGGTTTCCCATCCCCGTTGGTGTCAATGTTGATGTCTGGCTTGCCGTCCCCATCCGTATCGATATTGATGCCCGGCGTTTCGCCTCCGCCACCACCACTACCACTGATATTCTGGTCTGCTTTTCCATCCCCATCGGTGTCCAGGTTAGTATCTGGCCTGCCGTCTCCATCGGTGTCGATATTGATATCTGCTTTTCCATCCCCATCGCTGTCAACATTGACTTCCGGCAGCCCGTCCCCGTTCACGTCAATGTTGATGTCCGGTTTCCCATCCCCATTGGTATCCACATTGAGGTCTGGCTTGCCGTCCCCACTAGTGTCTTTGTCTAACGGGGTATCTGGATGGAATTCCGGGATATCGTCCCCCTGTATCCCAATCCACCAGTCATAGCAGCGGTAATGGGGGATGGCCTTGGTGCCGCTGCCAGTGGATTCGCTGCCATAGTAGGCCGTGCCCACATCGAACCTACGCCCGTCCACTGCGCCGAAGTTGGGATATACCTCGGAGGATTCCGAAAAGTCCCCGTTCACAAGGATACTGAAACTGTTACCTCCCTCAACTTCCTGGTCGGAAGAAAATACGCCTAAGACGTAGGTAAAGGGGAAAAAGGAGAGGGAGCCCTGTGGAATATGGTGCATGTCCTCTTTCGATTCAAAGTACCCGCCCTCCCAGTTGTAGTCCATCTTGATAAAGGAATACTCGAAGTTGCTGTTCATGACATACTGCATACAGTTCCCAGAGCCCATGAACATGGTATGCCTTGGCCCGCCTTTATGGAGGAAAGAACCCAGGGAATAGCCGTTGGCGCTGCCATGGTATTTCCGGAGAAGGATATAGTAGAGGGTGTATTCCCGGTCATAATCGATGCCATTTTCTTCCTTATACTTGTTGTAGCAGCCTTGGGAGAGTAGGGCAACAACTGGAAAGGCGTCGTCTTGGGGATAGGAGCCGTAATCGAAATTCAATTTCCCTGTAAAGCCGCAGGTGATTTGTGTGCCATTTCCATAATACCAATTGCTGTATTCCCGAATGAAATCGGGGATAGGAGGGACGAAGGCGGCATCATAGACGGCGGGATTCCCCGCGGCAAATGCCGGAATTGTCAGACAGGCCGCTAGAAAAGAAGCCAGTAAGAATGAGACAAGCCTTTTCATTGCTGCGTCCTCCATCATCCGGCCAGGTAGTAGACCAACCGGGCCACTACGGCAATCCCGGTGAGGATCAGGAAAATCAGGATACCGATGGTGAAAGCGGAGCCAATGCTCTGACGGAGTAGGGCAATCCCCATTTCAAATATCTTGGTGTCCCAGGGGATATAGGGGTTATACGAAGAAAGAGCTGCAAACATAAAAACAACCTCCAATGCGCATAGTGAAGCGGTTTCGTGCCTGTTTCCTGGCTAGTGTTACCCCCGTGCTACCCCCCGGGGGTTAAGCCAGCTGCAACCGGGCAGTTAGCCGAAGGAAACAAAAAGGAGGGTGGCAGATGCTACTCTACCACCCTCCTTCTACGTGAATTACAGGAATCGCTTAATAAGCCGGGGAATAACCTTAATACCCAGCATCAGCGCCATCAAACCAATACCAACAGGTAAAATGACTTGAATATTGGAGACAACACCCTCTACCAGAGGCGTCAACATATCCGTGGTAATGGAAATGCTGGGAATATCAGTGGGGGAACTGGAGCCTCCTGTTTCAGCTGCCCAAGCAACCAGTGAAGAGCCTACTGTCATAATCCCGCCCAGGGCAGGGACAAGAAACAGTTTTGTTTTCAGTCTTTCAAACATCTCAAAACCTCCTTTACCAGAAATTTGCCTTACAAAGCACTCTCTATAAAAGTGCTGTAAAACCACATACAGAATTTATAAACGGCTACAACAGCACAAAAACAGGGAATCACGAAACAGATCAGCAAGTCACTGTTTCGGCGTATAGCAGAGACGTCACTTAGAAAAGAGGCCCAACCCTCCGATGGAATCCCATTGCCAGGGAAATCTGGCTCATTCGTGGGGCCGCCGCCAGAAGGAAGGCCGTCCCCAGCTATTCCTCCTGTCAAAGAGCTGGTGTCCTGGTACTGCATGTCCTCCTCGGCTGCAAAAACCTGTAAGGAGGTGGACCCCAGGAAGAAGAGAACCGCCAGAACAAGAAATATCGCTTTGAAAATCGCTGCCTTTTCCACTACTTCCGAAACTCAATCCCCATAACCTGGCCTCGGAGGCCTGTCAAAACGTCCACTTCGTTGAGAGCATAATCGGCTGCTACCGAAGGGCCACCTATTGGGGCAAAGATGGAGGCTACCCGCTCATCCCGTAGGAATTTCTTGACAGGGCGGTATCCGGCAGAGGGAGATTCCGCTGGTTCTCCCAACCACAGGTTCCAGCCTTGGACTTTTTCTCCTGTTTCCGGCGCTGTAAAGTCTACTCGTATTAACCCTAAAAACACATACATCCTTTTTCATACCTTCCTTTTACCGGCCTTTTGGCCGTCCTTTTTATTCGATGTTTATTTTACAACAGAAAAAAAGCAAAAAATAATTCTATTTGACTTGACGGACAGGCTTTTTTCCTGTATAATGTTCTGCGTGTCCGAATAGAACGGATACTCCTTGCTTCGGGGGAAACCCGAAGACTTACGTCCAAAAGGAGGTGTCATAACATATGGCACAGGTAAAAAACAGCTATGAGACTGTGATGCTCATCAGCAACACGCTGGGAGACGAGGGCATCGCGGCCATGGTGGAGCGGTTCAAAGGCATCATTGAGCAGAACGCCACCATTGACAACATCGACGAGTGGGGCAAGCGCCGGCTGGCCTATCCCATCAACGACGAGAGCGAAGGATACTATGTCCTGGTGGATTTCACCAGCGACCCCACCTTCCCCGCGGAGCTGGACCGTCTGTACAAAATCACCGACGGTGTCCTGCGTACCCTGATTATCAAAAAGGAAGCCTAAGTCCGCGCTTTGCCGGACTGCAAGGGGAAGGGAACGTGTTTTTATGCTCAACCACGCCGTATTGATGGGCAGATTGACTGCGGCCCCCGAGCTGCGCTATACCACAAGCAATATCCCTGTTGTCTCGTTCACCCTGGCGGTTAACCGGAATTACGGTGGCCGCGACAGGCAGAACAATACTGACTTCATCGATATTGTGGCCTGGCGGCAGCAGGCGGAGTTTGTCTCCAAATACTTTAACAAGGGCCAACTGGTGGCGGTGGAGGGTTCTATCCAGACCCGCACCTACCAGGACCGCAACGGCAACAACCGCAAGGCGGTGGAAATCGTGGCCGACCGGGTGCACTTTGCAGAGGGCAAGAACGCCCAAAGCGGCGGCGACCGGTTTATCCCCGATTCGCCCTATCAGGACGCGCCGGTGCCCAGCTTTGCCGGGCCGGAGGAGCGGGGCGGTTCTATGCCCGCGTCTGCCCAGGCTGCGCCCCAGGTATTTGAGAGCGGGAACTTCTCGGCCTATGAGGAGCTCTCCGCTGATGATGACGACCTGCCGTTTTAACCCGATGATTTGAACGCACCAAAACCCAAAAGAGGAGGTTTTACACCATGGCTATGGATAGACCCGAGAGACCCGCAAGAGAGCCCCGTGAGGGCAGAGAAGAGAGACGCGGCCCCAGAAGGTCCCGCCGGAAGGTCTGCGCCTTCTGCGTGGACAAGGCCGACCATATTGATTACAAGGACGTGGCGAAGCTGCGGAGATTCCTCTCCGACCGGGCCAAGATTGTGCCCCGCCGTGTCACCGGCACCTGCGCCCGCCATCAGAGAGAGCTGACCGTGGCGATTAAGCGTGCCCGGCATCTGGCTTTCCTGCCCTATGTGAGCGACTAATTTTGGAACCGAATAGAAATCCCCCTGTGGCCAGGCGCCATGGGGGGATTTCTGTATTTCCGGGGCGGGTTGTGTTTTGGGAGGGGAGGAGCGTTTGATAATTGGGAGAAGTGGCGGCGGCAAATAAGGTTGGGCAGCCAGGCGTTATATGATTAAGGTGTAAAAGCGTACTGCCTTATGGGAATATGACAAGTCTTTCTATCTCCTAATCTATTGGTGGGGTGAAAAACATGAATGCCAGTAAAAAAGTAAAGACCATTCTGTTTACTTGTTGCGCTTTTCTTCTTCTGTCTGTTGGTGTCGTTACCGCAGTCCATTCTACCCAAGCGAATCGGGAAATTCCCACGGAAGAAAAAATAGTTAGCCACATCTCTCCTATATGGATAGGGTATGATATAGACAGTGCTTCTGAAGCAGCGACGACCATTGTCTATGGCACTCTGGGGCCGAAAGGAGAGGTGAAACGAAACGAGGTTACTTTGTCTAGTGGGACTGTCAAAGTAGCCGAGCGTTACAGGGAAGCAGAAATTCAGGTTATTCAGATGATAAAAGGGGACATGGACGCCGAAACGGTCCCCTATTGGGAATACAGTAACGAGGAGACAGAGGATAAAATCTATGTCTATAGCGATATGGTATTTCTGGAAGAGGGAAAAGAATATCTCTTCTTCCTCAATGAAAACGGGGCCTATCTAAGCCCCGCCACTGTGATGGAAGTGGATGAAAACGGCGTTGTGATTCCCCCTTGGAATATGAAAATCGAAAGCGAGCTGCAGGCCCGCTCCGATGAATCCCTCCCCGTTTCCCTGGAAGATTACCTTGCCGAAGTACAGAAAAACTTAGAATAGCCCACTCTTTCTCTCTGCGCCAACCCCGCTAGGGCAGCCTGCCCGGCTGAAAAAATGGAACCAGCCGGGACTCGCCAAGGCCAAGCCGGTGGCTTTTGCCGTTTTGCCCCAAACAACCCCCTTATCTCTCGCTGTGCTCCCGTTCCAGCTTTTCCAGCTGCTTGCGCAGCACCGAGTTGCTTGCCAGGGGGGAGGGCCATTTCTGTTGATTGATGCGGTCGATGGCGGCGGAAATCTGCTTGTCCACCCGGCGCACTTCCTCCTCAAAGGAGCGGGCGGAGATGCGCAGTGCCCCGTGCCCCAGGATGATGAGCTGCTCTGCGGCGTCGGAGGTGGCGACGCGGATTTTGCGGCGCTTGCCCTCTGGCAGTTTTTCCTGGCCCAGGGCGTAAGTGGTCTTTTCAATGTACATGTCCGCCGTCTCGGCCTCCTTGGTGTAGACCACGTAGATGCCGTGGTATTTGGAGACCTCCCCGGCGCCCTTTGGCACCCGGTAGGCGTCAAATACCAGGATGAGGACGCAGGGGTGGAAGCCCTGGTAGTTGCTGAGGATGTCCATCAGCGCCTGCCTTGCTGCGTCGATATTGTCCCTGGCCAGCTTTTTCAGCGGTTCCCAGGCAAAGATGATGTTGTAGCCGTCCACCAGCAGGTAGTCCTGGGCAGGGTCTTGGGCCATTAGCTCGTCTTCGGCGTTGTCAGTGGGGGTGGGGCGGCGGTAGAGAAGGTCCCGGCGGACAGAGGGGCCATAGGTGCGTTCAAAAATCGCCTCTAGCTCCTTGTCGTCCGCCACCGGCCCAGCCAGCCGGGAACTGCCCCTGGAGGGAGCAGCGGAGGGCTCCTCCATGTTGGGGGGCGTATAGGTGGCAGGGAGGTGCATGTGGGCGGGCACCTCGTCCCACTTGACCGGGAACCCGGCCCCATGGGCGCAGAACACCGAGCCAGTGGGGTTTTCCAAGTCCCGCTCGCTGTCATACCCCAGGGCGGCAACCACCTCTTCGGTGTTGTGGCAGGGGGCATAGCCCCGGAAACCGCAGGTGAGCCTGCCCAGGCCCTTGGTGTAGGCGTTCACCTCCAGGGCATAGTCCCGCATTGAGGAGACAGGTGCCCAGCCGGTGAGGAGGGTGATGGCCCCCTGGGGGAAAGGCGGGTCAAATTCCCCGGCCATGCGCTGGATGTCGGCCATGGCCCGGCCAACGGATTCTGGGGGGAGCTCCAGGGTAAAATTGTAGATGGGCTCTAACAGGATGCTGCGGGCGCTCTTGAGCCCCTGGCGCACAGCCCGGTAGGTGGCCTGGCGGAAGTCCCCGCCCTCGGTGTGCTTGAGATGGGCGCGGCCGGCGGTGAGGGTCAGTTTCATATCGGTGATGGGGGAGCCGGTGAGGACGCCGGGGTGTTCCCGCTCCATGAGATGGGTGAGAATCAGCCGCTGCCAGCTGCGCTCTAGGCTGTCCTCACTGCAAACGGAGTCAAATTGCAGGCCGCTGCCCCGGTCTCCCGGCTCCAACAGCAGGTGCACCTCTGCATAGTGGCGCAGGGGTTCAAAGTGCCCCACCCCCTCCACCGGCGCAGCAATGGTTTCCCGGTAGACGATGCTCCCTGTGCCAAATTCCACCGGGAGGCCAAACCGGCTGGCCGCCACCCGGCGCAGGATTTCCAGCTGGATTTCCCCCATCAGCTGGACGTGCAGCTCCCCTAAAGCCTCGTTCCAAACCACGTGGAGCTGGGGATCTTCCTCCTCCAATTCCCGGAACTGGAGGAGGGCGGTGTGTGGGTCGCAGCCCTCCGGCAATCCCACCCGGTAGGTGAGCACCGGCTCCAAAACGGCCGGGGCGGAATCCGCTTCACGTCCCAGCCCCTGCCCCGGATAGGTGTGGGTGAGCCCGGTGACGGCACACACGGTACCTGCGTTGGCCTCCTCCAGCATCTGGTACTTTATCCCGGAATAGAGGCGGATTTGGTCGGCCTTTTCCTCCCAGGGTTCCCCTTCCCGGGAGACCCCGGACAGCAAATCCTTGACCCGCAGCATGCCGCCGGTGATTTTCAGATGGGTCAGCCGTGCGCCCTGGGCATCCCGGGAAATCTTGTAGACCTTTGCCCCGAATCCCGCCGGATAGGCGGGGCAGAGGGTGTATTGTTCCAGGCAGGCCAGGAACTCCTCCACCCCTTCCAGCCGCAGGGCAGAACCAAAGCAGCAGGGGAAGAGCGCCCGCCCGGCAATCATCTCCCGAATCATATCGTCGGGGATTTGCTCGGTTTCCAAGTAGTGGGCCAGGGCCTCTTCGCCGCAGAGGGCGGCGGCCTCGTAAAAGGCGGGGGAACCGGGCTGGGAAAAATCCACGCAGGCATCCGAGAGGTTCTGCCGCAGGGCAGCCAGCAGCGCCGCCCGGTCGGCGCCGTCCCGGTCCATCTTGTTGATAAAGAGGAAGGTGGGGATGCGGTGCAGGGCCAGCAGCCGCCAGAGGGTACGGGTGTGCCCCTGGACCCCGTCGGTGCCGCTGATGACTAAGATGGCGTAGTCCAGCACTTGGAGCACCCGCTCCATCTCACTGCCGAAATCCACGTGTCCCGGCGTATCCAGCAGCAGGATTTCCAGATTGGGCAGGGGAAGAACCGCCTGCTTGGAAAAAATGGTAATCCCCCGCTCCCGCTCCAAGGCATCGGTATCCAGGAAAGCATCGCCGTGGTCTACCCGCCCCATGCGCCCCAGCCGCCCGCTCTGGTAGAGCATGGCTTCGGACAAAGTGGTCTTCCCGGCATCCACGTGGGCCAGGATGCCCACTGACAGCTTCTTTGCCAATGTATTTAACTCCTTTAACGGTTTCATTCCCCTCTATTATAGCACAGGTTTGGGCAGTCTGAATAGACTTTTCCGTTTGTTTTTCACCCTATCGCGCCGTAGGCGAATGAAAGTTTCCGGGCCAGCGCCCAACTCGTCTTGTCGTCAGGCTCCCGGTGGCACAGCGGGGAACGGCCTGTTTGCCTCCGGCAAATACGGCAAGAGAGCATAGAGCGATGGCGACAGAGGGGGACCGGGCGGAGGGCGGCATGTTGGATGGGTGGGAACCTTGGTTTTGAAATAGGACGCCGCTCCGGAGAGAAAGGGGGATTTCGCCCATTGCGCTGAGCGACCAAAGGCGTTGCCTTTGGAAACCACTGCCCTTTGAAAAGGGCAGCCCTAAACTTTCCTTCGGCTTTGGCGCGATAAGACAAAAACAGCAAAAAACGTAATTTCCTCTTTTAAAATGCTGTGAAATGTGATAAGGTAGTATCAGGTTTTTACCTCAGAAAGGATTGGTCGCATAATATGGATACCTTTACCGAAATCCTGGTGCGCAGGAAAACCACGGTGAAAGACATTGCCCTGGTGGTGGTAGTGGTGCTCTCCGCCGTGTTGATTGCCGGGCTGGCCCTCTTGCTCATCCCTGTCCTCTACCAGTTTGCCTCCCTGCTGCTGCTGTTGGCCGTGGGTGCGGGGGTGGGTGCCTGGTTTTTAGCCACTGCCACCCGGGTGGAATATGAGTATATCCTGACAAACGGGGAGCTGGATGTTGACCAGATTACTGCCAAGCGGAAACGGAAACGCCTGATTTCCGTGGGCTGTTCCAAGTTTGAGGAGATGGCGCCCTATGAGCCCCAAAAGCTGGCTGCCCGCCGGTTCCAGACCAAGCTGTTTGCCTGTGACAGTGTGGGCGGGGAGAATGTGTGGTATGCGGTTTTCCGGCATCAGAACGCGGGGACAACCCTCTTGGTCTTCAATATGTCGGAGCGCCTGATGAAGGGGATGCAGGGCTTTTTGCCCAAGGAGATACAGCATGAAATTAACCTGCGGCACCGACCTGGTGCCACTGAAACAAATTGAGCGCAGTTTAGGAAACCCCCGGTTTTTGCAGCGGTTTTTTTCTTCGGAGGAGCGGGCCTTTTTTGCCGGGCGGCGGCGGCCGCTGCCCTCTGTGGCCGCTTCCTTTGCCGCAAAGGAGGCCTTTGCCAAGGCGCTGGGCACCGGGGTGCGGGGCTTTGCCCTGGCTGAGGTCTCAGTGCTGCGGGATGCCCTAGGGCGGCCCTATTATGCGCTCTCGGGCCGGGCGGCCCAGCTGGCCCAGGGGTGGGAGTTTTCCCTTTCCCTGAGCCATACGGAGGAGTATGCGGTGGCCTTTGCGGTGGCCTTTGCCCCGGATGGGGCGGAGGAGCCTGCCGGGCGGCTGGCGGGCCTATCCATCCCCTGAGTGGGAGAAAGGAAGTTTTCACACGGTGAAAGCTGTGGTTTGGCTATGAGTTATATTGTATCCATTGACGAGATGAAACAGGCGGAGATTATGGCCGTGCAGCGGGGCGGCAGTTTTTTGCAGCTGATGGAGCGGGCAGGACAGGGGGCGGCAGAGGCCCTTTCCATGGCGCTCTCCCTGCCGGGGCTCTCCTGCGTCATCCTGGCCGGGTCCGGCAACAACGGGGGGGATGGCTTTGTGCTGGCCCGCCGGCTGCGGGAGCTGGGGGCTGAGGTGACTGTGGTGCTGGCCCAGGGGTTCCCCGGCGCGGGAGATGCCAGGGTGAATTTCGGGCGGCTCCAGGATACCGGCGTGCGCCTGCTCACCCTGGACGACGGCGAGGCCCAGGAACGCATCCGGGCCGCTGCCCTGCTGGTGGACGCCATCTTTGGCACGGGGTTCCACGGCGCGTTGCCGGAGGAGCTGCTGCCCCTGTGTTCCTGGTATCGGGGCAACCGGGGGGCGCTGCATGTGGCCCTTGACATCCCCAGCGGCGTGAATGCCCAGAGCGGCGTGGTGGAAAATGTCTGTTTCCCCGCCGACCTCACCCTCACCTTTGCCGCCTATAAGCCGGGGCAGTTCCTCTTTCCCGGCGGGGCGTTCTGTGGCCGGGTGGAGGTGGTGGACATCGGTATCTCTGAGTCCATGCTCTCCCTTACCGGCTGCGCTTTGCGGATGATTACCCCCCATTTTGTCAACCGCTCCCTGCCTCCCAGGCCCCGCAATTCCCACAAGGGCAGCTTTGGGCATGTGCTGGTTGTGGCGGGCAGCCTGCCCTATACCGGGGCGGCAGTGCTGGCCTGTACCTCTGCCCTGCGCAGCGGGGTGGGGCTTGTCACGTTAGCCAGCGTGCCCCATGTCACAAATACGGTGAATTTCCGCCTGCCCGAGGCCATCACCTTGCCCCTGCCCCAGAATGAGCAGGGGGGCATTGCAGCAGAGGAGGCCCTGCCGCTGTTAAAAGAGCGCTTGGCGTCCTGCTCTGCCCTGGTGTTGGGGCCTGGGCTGGGGAATACCCCCGAGACCCTGGCCCTGGTGGAGGGGCTGCTGGAGGCGGCACGCTGCCCTGTGGTGCTGGATGCCGATGCGCTGAATGTGCTGGGGCCCCACCTGATTTTGTTGGAGCAGGCCAGGGTACCGGTGATATTGACCCCCCATCCCGGCGAGATGGCCCGCCTCTGCGGGAAGGTGACGGCAGAGGTGGAGCGGGACCGCCTGGGCACTGCCCGGGATTTTGCCCGTATCCACAAGGTCATACTCGTCCTCAAAGGCACATATACTGTGATAGCCGGCCCGGACGGGCAGATGCTTCTCAATCAAGCCGGCAGCAGCGGCCTGGCGAAGGGGGGCAGCGGCGACTTGCTGGCCGGCCTGATTGGCGGGCTGGCGGCGGGAAAAATCCCCGCCTTTGCCGCGGCAGCCTGCGGCGTCTATCTCCACGCCAAGGCCGCTGAGCTGTGTGCCGAAGAACACTCGGAATACGCCATGACCGCCACTGATGTGGCGGCTTTCCTGGGCAGCGCGTTTCTGAGCCTTTAAGCAGGAGAGCGGTTCCGTCCCACCGGCCTAAGCCTGAAACAGGCTGTTTGCTGTGCAAATTATGTGCCGAGAAAGGATGGAACGCCAATGAAAAGGAAGACCAGGCTTGCAGCCCTGCTCCTGTGCCTGCCGCTCTTGTTCTGCGGCTGCGGGGAGAAGGCCCCGGAGACCGAGGAGGAAGTGAAACAGGAGGCAGCGGAGATTGCCTCCCGGGATTTTGTGTCGGGGGCCTCGATTGAGTACGGGGGGCTTTCGCTGCGGGCCCAGATTGCCAAGGATGCCCAGGGGGAGACCACAGTATCCTTAGAGAGCCCCGAGACCTTAAAGGGCCTCACCCTCACCTCCAAGGACGGGGAGGTTGCCCTGCACTACAAGGGCCTCTCCACCTCCATTGACCCGGACAGTTTTGTGGGCAAGACCCTGGTGCAGGCCGCTATCAAGGCCTTAAACCAGGCGGGCAACCCCCAGGGCATCTCTGTTACCCGCACGGATGGGGGCGTGCAGCTCATCTCCTCCACCGAGGGCATGGAGTTTACCCTGGCCCTGGACCAGGAGACCGGCCATTTCCTGGAACTCTCGGTGCCCGACGAGAAACTGAATATCAAGTTTGAGAATTTCCAATTTGCAGACCCCAAGGAAGAAGCCCAGGAATGAGCACAGCCCTGCCAGGCTTGGCAGGGCTGTTTTTCTGCCTCCGGGGGGCTAGGGACGAAAGGCGGCGAAGGCGTCGTCAAAATCGTCCCAGGAAAGGCATTGGCCGCAGCTGCTGCAATAGGCCTGGTGGTCCCATTTCAGGACATTCCCGCATTGGGGGCACACGGGAAGGAGGATGTCGCCGTCGGTGGCGTGGAGGAAGTGCACCGTGACGACAGGCATGGGAGAGCGGTAGGTGAGCAGCTGGAGGTGTTTTTGCGACACAATCCCCATAAGGTCGTTGGGAGTCTGCTGGAAGCCCTTGCAGATTTGCTCCAAAACAGTGAGGGAGGGGGAGGATTTCCTGCGCACAATGTTGCCAAAATGCCTGGAGGAGCAGCCACAACGCTCAGAGGCCTGCTCGTAGCTCAGGTGCTCGGCGTCGCAGATTTTGAGAAGAGAGGCGGACAAGTTGTCTAAAAACATCGGATACCCACACTTTCTGTTTAAGGATGTTTCTAGCGTAAAGGAAATATGCTTCCGATTCAAGGAAAAGTTTTTCCTGAGGTTTCCAAAACAAGTCCGCAGAGCGGAGAAAGTGTGCGCTCGATTGGGCTAGTCCAGATATTTTTGAATTTCTGCGATATAGTCTTCAAGCGGTATGGGGAGCGTGTCGTCGGATTGGGCCTGGGCCTCGTTTTCGATTCTCATATCCCAGGTGGGAAGGACAAAGCCGTTTTCATCCACCTCCACTACGGTGGCGGGGCTTAGGTAGGAATTGGTATCACCCAGAAAGAAGATGTAGTTTTTTCCTTCTTCAAGGAATCTTACTCCATAGTAGGTATGGCTTACCTCATCGGATTCATAGTTGCTCATTTCAAAATAGCGAATCTTTTCGGCATTCTTTTTCCCTTTGATTATTCGGAGCACCTGAATATTTGCATCTCTGTAATAATTAACGAGCGAATTGCCGTTGGGTGAAATGCGTTCGCTGATGATAATATCCTCCTTTGGCATTAGGGTTCCATAGACAATCGTAGTTGCTGCTTCGGAAGCGGTGGCGATGTTATACGCCGTCCACATAAAACTGCCGCCGGTGTACAGTTTTTCCTTTGGAAGGATGTCCGGATTTGTTCGGATGATATGGAACGTGGCAAAGGCGCCGGCAAAAATACCGGCAGACAAGAGCAGGAGGGCACAGCAGGTGAGCAGGATAGTTTTTGTTCTTTTACTAATATTCATGTTTTTCACCTCTCTTTACCTGTATAACGCAGCGTGATTCCATATTATTTGAGTTATAACAATTGCAGAGAGAAAGATAGGGCGCGGCCTGCACCGCGCCCTATCTGCTA
>JAAVYW010000007.1 GCA_022791315.1 Oscillospiraceae bacterium
CTCTCCACTCTTTCTTCTCTCTGGCTGACTTTGAGAAACAGCTCGCTGTTCATAACCGTCGCTCCAATAGCTTACCCATGCGTCCGCTCCAATGGTTTTCCCCTTTCGAGTTCCTTGTCCAATTTCTTTGACAAACTTACAGTCCAATGGAGAAGAAACGCAGCAAAATCGAGCTGATTTCATTGGAAGAAACCAGCCCGTGTTCTTTAGCAGCTCTCTGCGATTTTGTAAATCAGGGCCTCAGTGTCTTTCCAGCCTAAGCAAGGGTCTGTAATGGATTTGCCGTAGACCTGTTCGCTGCCAATGGGCTGGCACCCCCCCTCCAAATAGCTCTCAATCATCACGCCTTTTATGAGCTTCTTTAAATCAGGGTTATAGCTGCGGCTGTGGAGTACCTCGCTGACAATACGGGGCTGTTCCCGGAACTGCTTGTTGGAGTTGGAATGGTTCACATCTACAATCGCCGCAGGGTTTTGCAGTTCCAGTTTGTTATACATCTCTAGCAGCCGGGTCAAATCCTCGTAGTGATAGTTGGGGATACAGGTGCCGTATTTGTCCACGCCGCCCCGCAGAATAACATGGGCAAGCGGGTTGCCCCCAGTCGTCACATCGCAGCCGCGATAGATGAAATTGTGGGAATGCTGGGCGGCAATAACGGAGTTGAGCATCACGGCAAAGTCGCCGCTGGTGGGGTTTTTCATCCCCACAGGGATATCCATGCCGCTGGCTGTGAGCCGGTGCTGCTGGTTTTCCACCGAACGGGCGCCCACCGCCTCATAGGACAAGATGTCATCTAAATAGCTGCGGTTTTCGGGATAGAGCATCTCATCTGCCGCAGTCAGCCCACTTTCCTGGATAGCGCGCAGGTGCATCTTCCGGATAGCGATGATGCCCGCCAGCAAGTCAGGGGCCTGGTCCGGTTTGGGCTGGTGCAGCATCCCCTTGTACCCCTCCCCGGTGGTCCTGGGTTTATTGGTGTAAATACGGGGAATCAGCATCAAGCGGTCTTTTACTTTCTCATTCACCTCAGCCAAACGGCTGACATATTCACACACCGCATCCTCATTATCCGCCGAGCAGGGCCCCACCACTACTACAAAGATCTCCGATTCCCCAGTAAAAATTTTGCGTATTTGCCGGTCGCGTTCCTCCTTCAGCCGAATCATCTCCGGGCTCAAAGGGTACTCCGCCTTTAAATCGGCAGGCAGCGGCAATTGCTTGTTCAGTTGCATTCCCATGTCATTTCATCCTCTCTGCAGGCCACAAAATTGCAGCTTGCCTGTGCAGTTCTATCCACTATTTTTATCAATATCATATAGAAAAATAACGGGAAAGTCAAGGAACAATTTCCCGAGAATTATCCCATTTTTAGTATAGAATTTGTGTTATGATTCTCTTGTAAACTCAAAAAATCAAAAAGGTTTACATTCTGCCATTTCCCATCCGCACAAATCGCTTACCGCAATTTCAAAGCCAAATTCCCGCAGTGTAAATCCATCCTCAAACACCTCCACGAGACACCCCTCCGCCTGCTGAAATCCAGCCCTTTGATAGAGACGCAGGGCGGGGAGATTGTTGTCCACTACGAAAAGACGCAAAGCCGTGTATCCCTTTTCTTTTGCCAGAGCGGCAGCAGCCGAGAGCATCTGTTTCCCCACTCCTTGGCGGGAATATTCTACAGAAACAGCCAGACGGTCCAGGTAAATTACACTTTCACTGGGCAAATTCCACTGAATTGAACCGGCGCTGGCATGATTTGTGCTCAGTACAAAGGCGGCAATTGGCCGGCCATCCTCCTCCGCAAAGTACAGATTTCCTGCTGCAACATCGTCTTTCAAAAATTCCACAGGATAGACGTCATCCCAGATTTCCAATCCAGACTGAACCATCCTCTCCACTACCCTGCGGTACATTTCCTTCAGTGCAGGTAAGTCCTGTGTTGTTGCCAATCGTATTTCCATTTTTCCTCTCCATCCTTGCATTTTCCCCACTTTGAGAAATCCGTCATAAAAATGCAGATTTCCTCTTGACAGGAAGGGAATTTTTGTATATAATATTTTTCAGGTCATGGAGATTGGGCTTGTCTCTTTCCCTGCTATTTCATTTGGGCCCGTAGCTCAGCTGGGATGAGCGCACGGTTCGCATCCGTGAGGTCGAGGGTTCGATCCCCTTCGGGTCCACCATTTTTGAGTCTGGGCGCATTTCGTGCCCAGATTTTTTCTTTATCACTCTTTCCCATCTCTCGGCCTATGCCAAAAATACGACATCCGGTAGTGGAGCACTCCATTCCACTGCCGCAGCAGAGGAGGAAATTGCCATGCAGTATCAAGACATCAATTCCAAAACTATAGACAACTGGTGCCGTTCCGGCTGGGAATGGGGGCAGCCTATTTCCCACGAGACCTACGAAAAAGCACTGCAAGGCGATTGGCGCCTTCTCCTCACCCCCACTAAGCCGGTGCCAAAAAGCTGGTTCGGCGACATAGGGGGGAAAGAAATCCTGGGGCTAGCCAGTGGCGGCGGACAGCAAATGCCCATCCTCTCGGCACTGGGAGCCCACTGCACGATGTTAGATTATTCTGAAGAACAGTGCCGGCGGGAACAGATGGTGGCAGACCGGGAGGACTACTCCATCCAAATCCTGCAAGCCGACATGACAAAGCCTCTCCCCTTCCCGGATAACTCCTTCGATCTGATTTTCCATCCTGTCTCCAACTGTTATGTGGAACAAGTGGAGCCTATCTTTGCCGAATGCTTCCGGGTACTCAAGCCGGGCGGCGCGCTGCTGGCCGGGCTGGACATCGGCATCAACTACATCGTGGACGAGGAAGAGGAAAAAGTTGTCTACAGCCTTCCCTTTAACCCGCTGAAAAACAGCGAATACTACGACCTCTGCATAAAAAATGACTGGGGCATCCAGTTTTCCCACACCTTAGAGGAGCAGATTGGCGGGCAGCTCAAAGCCGGCCTACGTCTCACAGACTTATACGAGGACACCTCTGGCCAGGGCCGTCTCCACGAAATGAATATCCCTGCATTCATCGCCACTAGGGCAGTGAAGGGTTAAACATAGTAAAATCAACACGCAGGAGGCGTTTTCATGTTTGGGCACTTCGGTTTTTCCTACATCGGCCTGCTGTTTTTGCTGCTGCTCTTTCTCCCCAATCTGCTCTGGGCCAGTAGGAAACCCCAGGGTTATACCTCCAAAAACGAAAACAGGGTCTTGCTGCTCTTTGAGCGGGCAGGCGAAGCCCTTACCTGCTGCTGCGCCTTAGCCTTCTCCGATTTCAATCTCTACGGTTGGACGCCCTGGTCCTGGTGGCTGGTAGCAGCCTTC
Source organism: Oscillospiraceae bacterium (assembly GCA_022791315.1). Taxonomy (GTDB): domain Bacteria; phylum Bacillota; class Clostridia; order Oscillospirales; family Ruminococcaceae; genus JAAVYW01. The sequence goes on from JAAVYW010000007.1 coordinate 3,338, forward strand.
TCCCTCATGCTCCTGTATGAACTGTGGTGGTTCCGCTATTTCCGCAGCCAGCGGAAACTGTCGGATTTCTACAGCAGCCTTTTCTTCATCCCCCTGGCCGGGGCCACGCTGCCCGTCTTGGCGTTTTTCCTGCTGGGGATATACGGTAGGGTTCTCTGGATGCTCATTGCCGCTGTCCTTTTAGGCATCGGCCATATTGGCATACACTTGCAGCATAAACGGGAACTATCCAAGTAAAGAATCAATAGCAACGCCGTCCCTTTCTTGGGAACGGCGTTTTTTCATCCCAAATCAACTATTCCAGCGCCGCCAACCGAGCCAAAGCCTCTTTCTGGGAAGCCACAAAGAAAAAATCCTTGCCGCAATTTGATTCATAGATAAAGTCCCTGAGGGGTTTGCTGGTATAACGGGAGTAATCCCCCCAAATGGCTGCCTTCACGTGATAATTGACAAACTTTTGTAGGATTTCACCGGCCATCCCGGTGCTGAGGATGAAAAAGTCCTCTGCAATCAGGCCCTTTTCAATGGCAATCCGGTCCAGCCCAGTCTCATATTTCACGGTCATGACAAAATCCAGCGCCGACCGGGTGTCCACAATGCACTTCTCTTTCCCGCAGGCAGAGGCAATCTCCCTGCCGTCCTGCTTTACAACCTTAATCTCCATGGCATCCCCTCTTTCGTCTCAGTAAAAAATACTGGTGGGAGGAGACTCCCGCCAGCGCCGTGACTAAGCCTATAAGCCGAGTTCTGTCGTGGATGACAATCTATCTGCGATGCGCGTTGCCGCGCACCTGGAGCCACTTTGGAAACGCACCGAGCAGGTGTTAAATGCTTCCGTTCGTGTTGCACCGAATAGGGTTTACAGGGCCGCACAGTCTCCTGTGCGCCGGTGAGCTCTTACCTCGCCTTTCCACCCTTACCGGGCGTTTTGCCCGGCGGTATCTCTCTGTTGCACTATCCCTAGAGTCGCCTCCGGCGGCCGTTAGCCGCTATTCTTGCTCTGCGGTGCTCGGACTTTCCTCATGCGGGCTTTCCCCGCACGCTGCCACCCAGCTTACTCACTAAAAAGCATCATACCGCATTCTGCCCCAAAAGTCAACCCCTACATCAACGGCGCAAACACCCGCAGCCCTGCCCGCAGCAGGCGCACCACTAAATTGGGCTTGCTGCACTCTTCCAACGTCACCTGATGGCACTCTTTCAGTGTCTTCAGGAAATCCTCCTTTACCTGCATCACCGCTTGGGAGCGGTAAATCCAAACCCCGCATTCAAAGTGCATAAACAAGCTGCGGTAGTCCAGATTGACAGTGCCCACCGTAGCAGTCTGGTCGTCAGCTACAAAGGTCTTGGCGTGGATAAACCCGGGAGTATACTCATAGATTTTCACCCCGGCGGCAATCAGCTGGGCATAGGAAGCCTGGGTCATCATGTGCACATACCACTTGTCCGGAACATGGGGTGTGATAATGCGCACGTCCGTCCCCGTCTTAGCCGCCAACTCCAACACTGCCATCATCTCATTGCCGACAATCAGATAGGGCGTGGTGATGTAGACATAGTTTTTCGCCTTGGTAATAAAATTCATGTAGATATTCTGCCCTACCAGCTCCTTGTCCAGAGGGGAATCCCCATACGGCTGCACAAAGCCGTCGCTTTCAAAGGACTGACTGTGGTAGTGGTGCGGGGTATAACCCCGATAATTCTCCTCTTCCTCCAAGGTGGCATTCCAGTTGCGCAGGAACATCACCGTAAGGCTCCACACCGCTTCCCCTTCCAACCGGATGGCGCTGTCTTTCCAATGGCCGTGGAGAGTGACGTGGTTGATATATTCGTCGGCCAAATTGATGCCGCCGGTATAGCCAATGTAGCCGTCGATGACAGCGATTTTCCGGTGGTCCCGATTGTTGAAAATAGCGGACACAATGGGCCGAAAGGGATTAAACACCGTACATTGGATGCCCTTTTTCCGCAGCGTCTCCTCATAGTGATAGGGCAGCGTGCTGATACTTCCCATGTCGTCATACATGACCCGCACCTGGACGCCCTCTTTCACTTTTTCCTCCAGGATTTCCAGGATTTCCCCCCACATCTTTCCCAAGCCGATGATGAAATACTCCATGAAGATAAAGTGTTTCGCCGCCCGCAGGTCCACTTTCAGGCGCTCAAATTTCTCCTCGCCGGTGGGGAGGTATTCTGTGGCAGTGTCCTGGTATGCTGGGAAAAAGGAGCTGTTGGCGATGTAATTGGACTCATTAGAGACACTCTGGCTCTGAGCCCGGATACGCCGCTCAAGCCCCTTGTCCCGTTTCAAGTAGCGGCGAGTATCCAGCTCCACTTTGCGCAGGCTGCGGGTGAGCTTGCTCCCCTCCCGGTTGATGCCGAACATCAGGTAAAACAGCCCGCCAAAGATGGGGAAAGACAGGATTAGGATAATCCACGCCGTTTTAAAGGAGGGGTGGGTATTCTGTCCCAACAGCCAAAGCACTACCACGATGCTCAGTACCAGGAAAATAGCATACCAGTAGAAAAAGTATTCGCTGACCTTGACCGCAAAAACCGCTACAGCCACCACCTGTATCAAAATCAAAATGGCGATGATGGCGGCACGGCTGAGCAACAGCTTAATAATCTGTCTCACAAATTCACCCCTGACTTCCCATATCTTTTCTAGTGTGCCGGAAGAACTCCCTCGCTATACACCGGCCGTTCCACTTAACCCTATGATATAGGATTCGACGGATAAAGTCAAGATTTTCCAGTTTTCAGGGGTGCTGTCTCAGGGTCACTGTCCTTCCCCTTCTCCCCTCTTGTCTTTCCAGTAACGATAGAGCGAAACCCCAAAAATCACACACCAGAAAACAGCGCAGAAGACCCGCAGCACCCGCAGCAGCGTGCTGGAGGTGTCATACACAAAGTCCAGCGCGCTGTACACCACCCAAATCAGCGCCACCAGCCCGTTTAAAATCACCATGGCCCGCAGCTTGGCGTCGGGCTTCTTCTCCACTTTCATCGTAATCCCCCTTTTCCCGAAATTTTTGGACGACTGCTTCCAAAACCATCACTCGGTATCACTTTACCAGCTCTGAAAATTCGTCTTTTGTCAATCCGTACAAAATTTCGTCATAAAACTCCCCATCATGAAATACCGTATTTCTGCGTCTCCCCTCCACCACAAGGCCGATCGCTTCAAACAGCCGATTCGACGGCTCATTATAGGAATAGACAGTTACATTGAATTTTTGGCATCTCAGCTGATTGAAATAAAACCTCATAATCATAAATAAGGCTTCTTTTGCATAGCCTCTTCTCTGAAATTCCGGCTTAATGAAGATGCCGCTTGTAAAAACGCCTACTCTGCTGTCTTCGATAGACGGAGAGGCCATACCCACCCGGTTCCCATTGTTATCCTCAATCATAAGAAACGGCGAAGTGTTGTCGTTCCCCTTTGCCGCTTGTTCCGCGACAAAATCCGCGCACGCTTTACGCGACATCGGGACTCTTATATCGGATTCGTTTTTTTGAATCTCTATATCCTGCAAAGTCTCATAGAAAAAATCGGCATCGCTTTCTTCCATGGCTCTCAGGCAAATTTTATCGCCCTGCCAATAATTCATCGATCCTCCTCCAAAGATAACCCCTTTGCTTTCACCTCTACCCATACCGGCTTATATCCGGCATTGATCATCCGTTTCTCCGGCACCACATCAACACCGATTTGCCAAATTTAATCCGTATCATTGCTTGCCCCGGCTACTCCAACGATTTCTCCACCCTCATATGCCGCTACCGCAAGCATATCCCTGCGTTCTTGCTCCTGTGAATATCCCAATGCCATGTGGAATCTATGGTCTCCGTATAGTTTCTTTATAGCGTCTCCTTCTAAAATTGCTATATCAAGATTCGTATTTACTTGGCAAATCTTATCGCTCTCTAACAAGTAAAACTCTTCCATCTCACTTATCATTCCACCGTATTTCTTTAACCCATTCTCCAACACAGTAAGAGGCATGTCAAAGCATCGGAAACCGTCCATCTTTGCTATATGCTACATCATGAATGCTTCCATTTCCTCACATACAGCAATCACAGCACCCTTTCCAAAGCAGGCCATAAACATCAATAAGTCATCTTCAATATTTCTTCGCCTTGCGTGGTTTTGGCACAGCATTTTGACGGTATTTTCATTTTTATCAAAATCCGTCTTCAAACAATTTAAATCGATTGCCAATTGTTCTTTTAGTTTTGAAAGCATTCCTTGTCCCTTTCTGAGGGCTGTTTGAAAAATTGCAGCCACCGTTTTGTCTATAAAAAGAAGCCATCTGCGGCGTCAAAAATGCTGGTTATTCAGGATTCCTGCATTTTTTCCTTGCAGATGGCTTCTTTTTATATTTTATCGAACTTTTTCAGCAGTTGTTTTTCCTATCCCTAGCGAACGGTGAATTCCTTGGAAACCACTTGGCCGCCACCAAGGCTCTGGCTGTATTCATCCGGCTGGGATCCGCCCGCATACAAGGTAAAGACGCCGGGCTCCACCTGGTAAGCGCCGGTCTTGTCGGTGAGCTCCATAGCGCTCTTGTCCAGGGTAAAGGTGAGCGTCTTGCTCTCTCCAGCCTTCAAGAAGACCCGCTGGAACCCACAGAGCTTGTGCTGGGGCACCCGCACGCTAGCCTCGTTATCCTTGATATAGAGCTCTACCACCTCGTCGCCGTCCATCCTGCCGGTGTTTTTCACTGTAACGGTGGCTGTCAGCCCCTCGCCCGCGCCGATGCTGTCAGCCGAGAGGGTCAAATCCGAATAGGCAAAGGAGGTATAGGACAGGCCGTAGCCAAAGGGATAGAGGGGTTTCTCCTGGAAGAATTTATAGGTACGGCCCTCCATGGAGTAATCGGTGAATTCTGGGAGCTTGTTGTCGTTGCGGTAGAAGGTGACAGGCAGCTTACCGGAGGGGCTGTAGTCGCCAAAAATCAGCTGGGCAATGGCCCGTCCACCCATGGCGCCGGGATACCAGGCCTGGATGATGGCGTCAGCGTGGTCGTTGCCATATTCAAAGTCGATAGCGCTGCCCGCCATGTTCACCAAAATCACCGGCTTGCCCATGTCACAGAGCTCCCGAATCAGGCGGCGCTGGGTCTCAGGCAGATACAGGCTGTTCTTATCCCCAGAGAAGGAGATTTCTCCCCGCTCTTGGGCCTCGGCCCCCTGCATCTCCTCGCCCTCAATGGTCTCGTCCAAGCCCACCACCAGAACAACCGCGTCGGCGTGGGAGGCCAGGATTTTGGCCTCAGCCAGGCCATTGTACTCAAAGCCCAAGGGCTCGATTTTCTTCTTGTAGAGGTGGGAACCCATCGTATAGTTCACCCGCACCCCAGGCAGGGCCTCCCGGATACCCTCCAGCACGGTGATATATTCGTTGGCCGTACCGTGGTAGTTGCCGTTGAGCGCCACAATGGAATCGGCGTTGGGGCCAATAACCGCCACATTTTTCAGCTTGGTCTTATTTAACGGCAACACACCGTTGTTCTTTAACAGGACCAGGGACTTCTTAGAGAGTTCCAGGTTCAGTTTCTGGTGCTTTTCGCACTCCACTACGTCAAAGGTGATGCCATCAAAGGGGGTCTTCTCGTCAAACATGCCTAAGCGCATCCGAGTAGTAATCAGCCGGGTGACGCATTCCCGCAGCATCTCCTCCGTGATAAGCCCCTCGTCCAAAGCCGAGAGCAGCATCCCGTACAGGTTGCCGCAGTTTAAGTCACAGCCGTTTTTCACTGCCAGCGCCACCGATTCCGTGGCAGTCTTCGTCACCTGGTGCTTTTCGTGGAAGTCTGCAATGGCCCAGCAGTCGGAGGTGAAATAGCCGTCAAAGCCCCATTCCTCCCGCAGGATTTTTTGCAGGCTCTCACTGCCGCAGCAGGGCTCGCCGTTGGTGCGGTTGTAAGCCCCCATAAAGCCCTCTACCCCGGCGTCACACAGCGCCTTGAAGGCGGGCAGATAGGTCTCCCACAAATCCTGGTCGGAGACTACCGCATCGAACTCGTGGCGGATTTTCTCCGGCCCAGAGTGCACGGCAAAGTGCTTGGCACAGGCCGCCAGCTTGAGATAGCGAGGGTCATTCCCCTGCAGCCCCTTCACAAAGGCCACACCCAGCTTAGCGGTGAGGTAGGGGTCTTCGCCGTAGGTTTCCTGGCCCCGTCCCCAACGGGGGTCTCGGAAAATATTCACATTGGGCGACCAGTAGGTCAAGCCCTTGTAGATGTCATAGTCCCCCCACTTGCTGTATTCATTGTACTTGGCACGTCCCTCGTCGGCAATGGCCTCGGCCATTTCGCCCACCAGGCCATCGTCAAAGGCAGCCGCCAGGCCAATGGCCTGAGGGAATACAGTGGCCATCCCCGCCCGGGCCACGCCGTGCAGCCCCTCGTTCCACCAGTTGTAAAACTGGACGCCCAGCCGCTCAATCTTAGCCGCGCCATAGAGCATCTGCCCCGCCAGCTCTTCCACAGTCATGCGGGACACCATGTCCCTTGCCCTCTCTTTAAAATCCAGGGATTCGTCGCGATACTTTTCCATGTTGTCTCCTCTTTCCTTTCACTTTTTACAAATTTTTACAGCGCAGAACGCGCCGGTAATTCCAAACTCAGAGCATTGTCACTGCCGCCACGCACAGGAGGCACACTACCATATAGCAAATCATGCCGGGATTGGCAAAGAGCTTGCCGAACAGCCCAGACACCCCCACAGCGGGCGGGTCAAAGGTCAATTTTTTCAGGCTGGTGAAGAAGAATACCAGCGACAGCACAATCATAGCCAGGATAAAGAGCCCTGCCAAACCGCTAACCAACAGCATCATTTCTTCGGAGGCAGACATGCTCCAATTTAATAGTCCAGGCATCAATGTAGTGCCAAAGAAGTTGACGACAAAGTGCAGCACCATCGAAGTGCGGCAAGAACCGGTTTTCAGGGTGATATAGGCAAAAATCGCCCCCAGCGCAAAGGCATAGAACATCTGGGAGAGGTTGCCGTGAAACAGCCCAAACACAAAAGCCGAGGCAAAAATACACACCTTATCACCAAAGGGCCGCATTTTATCAATTATCCGCTTGCGGAACACCAGTTCCTCCGTGATAGGCGCGCCCACGCATCCAAAGAGGAATGTTGCCAGCGGGCTGCCAGTAGAGGTCATATCCACCAGTGGGTTGCTCACATCCCCGCCCTTGAGCAGGCCCACCAGCGCCACCAGGGCCAGGGAGATATAGTTAAAAAGATACATGGCCCCAAAGGAAATCACCAGTGTCTTGAAGAATTTCCCCGGAGGCGCAAAGCGCGGCTGGGCAGCGGGATAGCTGGGCAGGGACTTTGTAATCAGGAAAAACAGCGGGTATCCCACCAAAAACGTGGAAATCCCCATCAGCAGCCAAGTATACCAGGGCGAATAGGTCAGCTCCGGGGCCAGCGATGTACAGAGCAGCACCAACACCGTCTGCACCACCTGAATCGACAGCATAGCAGCAAAAGCGGCAAACCCTATGCGGGAAAACACCCGTTTTGCCTCCCTGGCGTCCATCTGCGTCTCGCCAGTAGCCAGCATCTGGTTCATCATATCCATCACTTTATCGAGCCTTCCTCCCGGCCGGGCAAAAGGCCCTCGTCACCTCCTCAAGATTGAAATGGCAAAATTGCACACTGGGCAACTGATTCTTCCCCTTTTTTGTCCAGCTTTTCATTTATTGTACCACATTTATTTCCCATGTACAAGAAAATCTCGATTTAAATTTTTCCGGCCTTTTTTCCGAAGAAATCCCCTTATCTGGAGGAATAGCCAAAGTTTCCTGCAAAATTTCGGCACTTCTTCCGGCCTGATTCCTATACTTTCAAGAGGGAGTGTGCTATAATCAGTATGCAAAACAGACGGCTTTTACGCCATCACAGAATGTCTCACTGAAACCATAGGAGGAAAGCGAGCATGGAACAGTATATCATCAACACCAAAAACCGCAAAAGCAAAATCAACAAGGAAATCTACGGCCATTTCTCCGAACACCTGGGCCGCTGCATCTATGAGGGCCTCTATGTAGGCGAGGATTCCCCCATCCCTAACGTCAACGGCATGCGCACCGACGTGGTAGAGGCCTTAAAGGCCATGAAACTGCCGGTACTGCGCTGGCCGGGCGGCTGCTTTGCCGATGAATACCATTGGAAAGACGGTATCGGCGAGAAATCCACCCGCAAGCGGATGATTAACACCCACTGGGGCGGCGTAGTGGAAGACAACAGCTTTGGCACCCATGAGTTCATGGAACTCTGCCGCCAAGTAGGCTGCGAGCCCTATATTACCGGCAACGTGGGCTCCGGCACCGTGCAGGAGATGCAGGAGTGGGTGGAGTACATGACCTTTGACGGCGTCTCCCCCATGGCCGAGCTGCGCAAGGCCAACGGCCAGGAGGAGCCCTGGCACTTAAAGTATTTCGGCGTGGGCAATGAAAACTGGGGCTGCGGCGGCAACATGCGCCCTGAGTATTATGCCGATGTCTACCGCCGTTATCAGACCTATGTGCGCAATTTCGGCGACAACAAGATTTTCAAGGTAGCCTGCGGCCCCACCGACCGCGACTATAACTGGACCGAGGTCTTCATGAAGAACGCCGGCCGCTATTGCCACGGTATCTCCCTCCACTACTACACCAGCTCCACCGGCAATCTGCAGGTCAAGGGCTCTGCCACCAACTTCACCCCTGAAGAGTGGTATTCCACCCTGAAATACACCTATTTTATGGAGGAATTCATCGAGAAGCACACCGCCATCATGCGCAAGTACGACCCCGAGGGCAAGGTGGGCCTGATTGTGGACGAGTGGGGCACCTGGTTCCAGGTAGAGCCCGGCACCAACCCCGGCTTCCTGTATCAGCAGAACACCCTCCGCGACGCTGCTGTGGCTGCCGTCAACCTGAATATCTTCAATAAGCACAGCGACAGCGTGGTGATGGCCAACATCGCCCAGCTCATCAACGTGCTCCAGTCCGTCATCCTCACCGATGGCGCCGATATGATTCTCACACCCACCTATCATATCTTCGAGATGTTCAAGAGCCATCAGGACGCCACCCTGGTAGACAGCTTTATCCCCACCAAGCAGATAGGCTTAAAAGAGGACATGACTGTGCCCAACATCAGCGAGTCTGTCTCTGTCTCCGAGGACGGCACCTATACCATCACCATGGCAAACCTCTCCCTGGAAGAGGATTTCGACATCGATGCCCAGTTCCTGGGCGAGCGTCTCGCCTCTGCCCAGGGCCGTGTGCTCACCGGCGCCATGGATGCCCATAACACCTTTGAGGCCCCCCAGACCATTCAGCCCGCCTCTCTGAACGTGGCGGTCACCGATACCGGCTTGCAGTTCAAGCTGCCCGCCAAGTCTGTGGTGGTTATCACTGCAAAGGCCTAAGTTTCAAAATTTCATCTTGGCTCTGGGGCGCGGTGGGTATCCTCCCCCGCGCCCCTTTGTTTTTATCAGGAGAAAGGAGTATCCCTATGACCGATGGCCCAGCCCGCTGTATCCTCTGTGAAATCCGGGAGCAGTCCCCCGAGGACCTGCGGGCAATTGTAGACAGCTACATCGCCTCCCTCCCCGCCGAGAGCAGGGCCGAAGACGCCCTCTATGAGCAGCGCCTGGCCCTCTGCCGGGACTGTTCCCATCTTCACGCCGGGATGTGCGGGGTGTGCGGCTGCTTTGTGCAGGTGCGGGCCATTAAGGCCGCCATGCACTGCCCCAAACCCTATTCCCGTTGGTAGTGATTTTAACCGTTTTATAACGAGTGGTTTTGTATGAAAGGGGGCCTGTTCACAGTGAAACCCAGTCTTATCTACCGGCCCTTGACGGCGCTCCCCTTCCGCCATTGCGCCTCCTATCAAGAGAGCGACCCCTGTCAGCCTCTGCGCCCCTATATCCGCTGCTTTTGGGGTGGGGAAACGCATCCGTCGGAGCCCCCCTCTCCCCCGGGAATCGTGATTCCAGACACCTGCGTCGATATTATCTATCAAATTGACAATACTGATAGCACCGTCACCGCCCAGTTCCACGGCGTCAACGACAGGAGCTACTACACCCCCGGCAGCGAGGGGGCCGGGCATGAGACCTGGGTGTTTGCCATCCGCTTCTATGCCTGGAGCGCTTATCTCTTTTCAGAGGATTCCCTGGCCGGCACCGTCAACGGCTCCTGCGATGTCGGGGAACGCTTCCGCTGGTTGGATAAAGAGCTGCTCCACCGCCTGCTTGCACCGGGAACCCTGGCAGACAAAATCCGTTTCACAGAGCAGCTCCTGCTGAAAAAGCTGGAAACCGCACGGGCCAACAGAACGGTTGACAGCGTGATAAACCATATCCTTTCCCACTGCGGCACATGGGAAGTAAGCCGTTTGGCAAAGGAGAGCTTCCTCAGCCCCCGGCAAATGGAGCGGCTGTTCCATGAGTATATCGGCATCACCCCCAAAAAACTGAGTAACCTGGTACGCTATCAATTTTTATGGAACGACATTGTCGGCCAGGGCCGCTTTGACATCCTCAACGCGGTTTCCCGGTATGGCTATACCGATTCCGCCCATCTCATGCGGGAATTCAAGCGCTATCATTCCATGAATATCCACACTGCCAGGCAGCTGGCCTTCGGGCAGGCAGATGTCGGAAATATACAAGACATCTCCGGCGAAATCCTGTAAAATATCCTTATCCCAAAGCGAAAGGAGAACACAGGAAATCGTGAAATTCTGCACAACACTGATTGCGGTAAGGGATATGTCCAAATCCCTGCAATTCTACCATGACTTGTTCGGCCAGGAGGTGGCCGTTGACCTGGGGAAGAACAAATCCCTCGCCTGCGGCCTGGCTCTGCAGGAGGGCTTTGACGAGCTGGCCGGTTTCCCGACGGAAACTATGCACTTTCACTCCAACACCATGGAGCTGTACTTTGAAACGGAGGACTTCGACGGCTTCCTGGCGCTGCTGGACAAGCACCCGGAAGTAGAGCGTCTCCATGGGCCCAAAACCTTCCCCTGGCTCCAAAGGGGCATCCGCATCTTCGACCCGAACGGCCATCTGATAGAGGTCTCCGAGAGCATGCCCTCTGTCGCCTACCGGCAGTTCGCCCAGGGAAAAACCGTGGAAGAGGCCGCCCGCCTGATTCAGCACCCCCTTCCCCTGGTGCAGTCCTGGTACGAGGGCTATAATCGAAACATTTGAAAAGTGGCACTTTTCAAGTCTGCGGCCTTATGGCCGCAGAGAGCCGCTTTCGCGGCTCTGTTTCGCATTACATAGTCAAACACGCGTGCTATGCGCACAGGCGAGCAAAGCCCGCCCACTTGAAAATAGTACCTATTTTCAAGTGCTTTGACTATACCAGGCCTCTCAAAAATAATCATGGAATAGGAGCAGGCACATGGAACAGAAAAAAGTACAGATTATCCCCTACCTGGCCTTCTGCGACAACTGCGAGGAGGCAGTGAACACTTATCTCCAGGCCTTCGGCGGTGAAATCCTCCACCTCTCCCGCTACTCGGAGGAAACCTGCGGGGGGTACACGGACCGTATCGGAAAAGTCATGCACATGGAATTCCACCTGGGCGCCACCCGTATGTCGGCAGGCGACAACTTCGAGGCCGGTGGGGCCAACACCCACATCAAGCTGATGATTCATATGGATTCCAAGGAGGAGGCCCTCCATACCATCTCGGTTTTGGCCGAGGGCGGCTCCATCCTCTGGCCCCTCCAGCCCCACCCGAAGCCCGATGACGGCGGCTGTGGCTCCGGCACCAAAGACCGCTTTGGCTACACCTGGATTATCACCTGCCCCAATCCGGGCAAGCAGTAGGGCAGGAAAAAAGGGGCCGGCTGGCCTGTGTGTCCAGCTCCCATACCAAAAGTGCAAAGAATCCCGGCGGGAAGTCCTGTCCCGCCGGGATTCTTCTTATCATTTCCCCTATTGTCCCGCCTTGCACACTGTGCCACGGGACGAATCAATCTGCACCGTGACCCCGTTTTTGAGGATTCGGGTGGCGCCCACCGCCCCCACAATCACCGGGATGTCCAGGGCCATGCCCGCCACTGCGGCATGGGAGTTTGCCCCCTCCTGCTCGGTGACAATGCCCGAGGCCTTGCGCAACAGCTCCATATAGCTGTTGTCCGTGTAGGGCACTACCAGGATGCTGCCGGGCTGGAACTTCTCCCCCGCCTCCGCTGCGTCCTTGGCAACACAGAGCCTCCCCACCGCATTGCCCTGGTTGACCCCCACGCCGGATACCAGGATATTGCCCACCATGTGCACTTTCAGCAAGTTTGTGGTGCCGGAGATACCCAGCGGCACCCCTGCAGTGATAACCACCAGGTCGCCGCTGGCAATGAGCCCAGCCTCCACCGCCTTTTCTACTGCGTGTTCAAACAGCTCGTCAGTGGTCTCCTTCTCCTCTATCATCAGTGGGGTAACACCCCAGGAGAGCGCCAGCTGGTAATAGGTCTTCTCCTCACAGGTGCAGCCCACAATGGGGATATCCGGGCGGAACTTGCTGATTTCCCTGGCAGTCTGCCCCGACTTTGTCACTGTGATAATGGCAGCCGCCCCCAGGTCAAGCGCCGTTGTGCAGGTGGCATGGGAGATGGCATTGGTTACATCACTGAGCCGCTCGCCGCCGGGGAAGAGCTGGAAACGGCCCCGGTAATCAATGTCCTGCTCTGTGCGCCTGGCGATGGTGGACATAGTCTTCACCGATTCGATGGGGTAGGCCCCTGCCGCCGTCTCCCCGGAGAGCATGATGGCACTGGTGCCCTCATAGATGGCATTTGCCACATCGGTGGCCTCAGCGCGGGTGGGGCGGGGGTTTTTCATCATGCTGTCCAGCATCTGGGTGGCAGTAATCACCAGCTTGCCGCTGCTATATACCTTTTCCGTCAGCATTTTCTGTAGCACCGGCACTTCTTCCAGGGGAATTTCCACCCCCATATCCCCTCGCGCAATCATAATCCCATCGCTCACCCGAAGGATTTCGTCAATGTTTTCCACGCCCTGGCTGTTTTCGATTTTGGAAATCAGCTTGATGCTGTGGCAGCTTTGGGCTTCCAGAATCTTCCGGATTTCCAGCACATCCCTGGCATCCCGTACAAAGGAAGCGGCAATAAAGTCAAACCCCGTCTCAATGCCGAAGAGGATGTCTTCATAGTCCTTCTGGCTGATATAGGGCATCGACAGTGAAGCCCCTGGCAGATTCACCCCTTTCCGGTCGGAGATAGGGCCGCCGTTGACTACGGTACACAGGATGTCCGTCTCCGTCTTCTGGGCCACCCGCAGCTCGATGAGCCCGTCATCCAGCAAGATGCGCCCCTCAGGCCGCACATCCCCCGGCAGCCCGGCATAGCTCACCGACACAATGGTCTCGTCCCCCTCGGTTTCCCTGGTTGTCAGGGTAAAGGACTGCCCCCGCTGCAAGAGCGCCTTCCCTCCCCGGAAAGTGCCCAGCCGGATTTCCGGCCCCTTGGTGTCCAGCAAAATCCCCACGGGCATCCCCAGTTCGCCGCTCACCTTCCGTACCATCCGGTAGCATTCCAGATGGCTCTCGTGGCTGCCATGGGAAAAATTAAGCCTCGCCACATCCATCCCCGAGAGAATCAGCTCCCTTATTTTCTCCTCGGTATTGGTGGCCGGGCCCAGTGTGCAGATAATTTTCGTCTTTCTTGGCATGGTGTTCCGTCGCTTCCCTTCTGCATAAAAATCAATTCTCCCCTCTAACTATATCCAAGACACTGGGAGAAGTCAACGGGCTTAACAGCTTTTTGTCACCTGATTTTTTGCAGCCACCAATGAAACAGGGCCCGCTGCCGGATTTTGCTCCCGCAGTGGGCCCCTTTCCCTATTTCCAAATAATCGCCTTGATGTTGTTGTAGAGTTCCAGCCCCTTCTCCTGCCCCAGGTTTTTCCGCAGGGAATTGCACAGCTTCTGCTTGCTCCCGCTGAGAATCAGGGTGTGGATTGTGTCAATGGGCAGCTCCGGATAGGCAGTGAGATACCGGTCCACCCGCTGTTTCTCCTCCTGGGTCAACGGGCCCTTCTCCGCCGCCGTTTTTATCGGACGGGTAGGCTGGTTGGCCTTGCCCTGCTTGGTCGCCTGGTTCTGGGTGCTCTGGGCCTGCCCTGCCTTCTTGCCGGGGGCCTGCCCCTCCCCAGCCTGCTTGTCTCCGGGCTGGGCCTTTCCCTTGCCCTGCTTGGGTTTCGGGCCGTTTTTGTGCTGCCGCTCCTGCCGGGGCTTGGCATTCTGCTGCTGTCCCTCTCCCTTGGCCGGGTGGGCAGCCTCCCCAACCTGGTTCGCCTGTGGCGCGGGCTGGGCGGCCGAAGCGCCGGGAACAGCCGCCGGCATCCGCTCGGCCTGTTGCGGCTGGGGCGCAGGTGTGCGCTGCTCCTGGGCTGAAGGTGCCTCCGCCTTTTCCGGCAACACAAAAACAGGCTCTGCCTTTTTCTCAGCCTTAGCCACTGGGGAAATCACCCCATAGAGCGGCAGCTTTTCTAGCTCCGAAATCAGCGTGGCCTTGGGCTGTGCAGCCTGCTCCACGGAAGGGGTGCGGGCTGCGGCCTGGCGGGCGGATTCCCGGTTCTCCTCCAAAACAGCGGCAGGCGCTATCTCGGCAGGCCGTTCCACAGGGGCCGCCTCCTTTTCCCTGGGCTGCTCCGCCTCCTGGGAGTGCACTGCCGAACGGATAGTCGGCACACATTCCACACAGGAATTCTCCGCCTTTTTGGCCCAGAAGCGGGCAATATACTGGTAGCCGTTGTCCCGGCTCACAATATAATACCGCTGGGCCTCGTTTTTCGCCACCAGATAGCCCAGATAAGTGGCCAGCTGATGGTCCAGCGCATTCTTGCCGCCCACCGAAACCTCGGCGTACTCAAAGGCAGCGCTGCTTTTGCCGATTTGAATGTGGGTGCGGATGGCGATTTTATCAGATTTCACGCTGTAAAACAGCACCACCATGTCCTCCTCCGACAGGGACAGAACGCCGTTCAGCCCATCAGAGCCCACATTTTCAAAATCGATCAGATAGATATTCCTCATTTAATCGTCCCTTTCCCGGCACATCCCCCGGAAAGAATCCCGAATCGGCCCGGACACCGGAGACAGGGCAGCCATCCAGCTGTTCTCTCCCGCGCCCTCGCCTCGCCGGGCACTTCCCAGAGGCTCTATGCCTTTCTCGGCCCCGGGAATCAGTGCGCGCCAAAGGCGGCCTGCTCCTCATTCGGGCTCGACCGCTTGCCCAGCTCCGGAAACCGGTGCTGCAATGCGGCCAACGAGATTTCAATGTCCTCCGCCGCTTCGTCGGCGGTAAAGGCGCCCACTGTCACCATATCGCAGGGGCGGACGGCATTCCAGGAAAAGGTGAGGCCCACATAGGGGGTGCAGCGCCCGGCAGCCATGGGCTTAATCGTCATCACCGGCTTTTTTGCCCCATGGATGATTTTCGCCACACTCTCGATTTCCACCTGCATCATGAAACCCATGCAGTTGAAAATCTGGATATAGGTCTGCACGTCATAGCCGTTTTCATCTGAATACACCACCAGTTCCGGCATGTGCGCAGAGAGCCCGGGCACCATACCGGCGTCCCGAATCATTCGGGTGTAATCCTCTAACCGGTCCATGGTCCCCTTGTTCTTGTTTACCAGCTGTTCGGCACTGGAATGGTGGATAAGGCAGATGTCGCTGCCCAGGCGGGCACTGGCGGCAATAACCTCCTGCGCGCTGCGGCGGGCGGTTGCGCTGTCGCTCACATCGATAATGGGCGTGTCTACAATGACAAATTTGTGCCCAAAGTGCTGCTCGGCATCTCGAATCACATCGCCTAGCAGCGGGTTGGTGGAAAGGGGCCCCATAATTGTGTCCACCCCGTGGGCAAGATACTCCCGCAAGATGGGGAAAAACTTTTCCGCACTGTCGTAGTGTTCGGTAATCCGCCTGTCTGCGGCGGGGCCGGTGTGGCTCCAACCCAGCAGCCAGTTGGTGCCGATAATCATACGGGAGAGGGATACGTTTTCCACCTGTGTCCTGGGAAAGCTCTTTTCCATCCTATTCACCTGTTTCCTTTCCTACCTCATACAGAGGCCAGAAGACATGTTATCTCAGTTTTCATCTTATCGGAATTCCCCCTGTTTGTCAAGGCATCTCATCATTTTTCTTTGGAACCCCTACCCCCATTGACAGCCATTGAAAACCATGCTATACTAACTGTATCGGTTGTATTAGTACAGTATGACAAGGGAGGTGCCGTCTTGATTCATCTCGACTACCGGGACCCGCGGCCCATCTATGAGCAGGTGGCCCAGCGCATCACGGAGCTCGTCCTGGCCGGCGCGCTGCCCGCCCACGAAAAACTTCCCTCGGTGCGGCAGCTGGCCATGGAGCTCTCCATCAACCCCAACACCATCCAGCGTTCCTATCAGCTCTTGGAGCAAAACGGTGTCATCTATTCCCATCAGGGGCGGGGCAGCTTTGTCTCCGAAAACTTCGACACCCTCAAACAGCAAAAGCGCAGTTCCCTGTTAAAGAGCTTAGAGCAAATAGCCCGGGATGCCCTGTGTCTGGACATCCCCCAGCAGGAGCTGACCGACCGGATTTCTCAAATTTACACAGGAGGTAAGGCATAGTGATTTGCGTCTCTCAGATAACCAAGCGATTTGATGGCATCACAGCAGTGGACCATGTGGACGCCTCCATCAAGCAGGGCAGCGTCTTCGGCCTCATTGGCACCAACGGCGCGGGCAAATCCACCTTTTTGCGCATGGTCTGCGGCATCCTGCGCCCCGACGAGGGCTCCATCACCATTGACGGCCAGCCGGTCTTTGAAAACCCAGCGGTGAAATCCACCTTCTTCTATATCTCCGACGACCAGTATTTTTTCCCCGGCAGCACCCCGCTGGAAATGGCCCGCTATTACTCCACCGTCTATCCCCGCTTTGACACTGGGCGTTTTTCCGCGCTGATGGATACTTTTTCCCTGGACATGGGGCGAAAAATCCACACATTCTCCAAGGGCATGAAAAAGCAGCTCTCCATCCTGCTGGCTATTTCCAGCCGCACCGACTACCTCTTCTGTGATGAGACCTTCGACGGCCTGGACCCTGTGATGCGCCAGGCGGTGAAGAGCCTCTTCGCCGCCGAGATGGACGAGCGGGGCCTCACCCCGGTCATTGCCTCCCACAACCTGCGGGAGTTAGAGGACATCTGCGACCACGTGGGCCTGCTGCATAAGGGCGGCATCCTCCTAAACAGGGATTTGGAGGAGATGAAGCTGGGCATTCACAAAATCCAGTGCGCCTTTTCCCAGCCGGTGCAGCCCGAGGAGTTCCCCTTTACCGTCCTGCTCAGTGAGCGGCGAGGCTCCCTCCTCACCATGACGGTCCGGGGTGCCCGAGAGGAAATCCTGGCCCAAATCCAGGCCAAGAACCCCCTCTTCGCGGAAATTCTCCCCCTCTCCCTGGAAGAAATCTTTATCAGTGAAACGGAGGTAGCAGGCTATGACATTAAAAAACTTCTCTTTTAGCCGCAGTCTCTTCGCCAACCGCTTTGGCCGTGACAGCTGGCTGATGCTGCTCTACGGCGTGCTCTTCTTTTTCAATTTCCCTGTCAACCTGATGCTGGGCCTCCCAGGCTCCCCCTCTACGCCTCCCGATTACTTCACCCCCGCCCAGGCGGAGACGTATCACCGTTTGCAGCTACAAAGCCAAATCAACCGCACCTTTTACGATAACGGCTCCTTGATACTGCCTCTTCTGGTGATGATGGGCATTTTCTCCGCCGTCTGGCTCTTCTCCTATCTTCACCGCCAGTCCCAAGTGGATTTCTACCACGCCCAGCCGGTGAGGCGCAGCCAGATTTTCTCCATGAACCTGTTTTCCGGCCTGCTCTATTTCGCCATCCCCCTGGCGGCCAACCTGCTGCTGTGCGTTGTTGCGCTACTTTTTTCCGGGCACCTCTATCTGCTCTCGGCGCTCACCCTGCTGCGCTGCTTCTTCTGGGCGGTGTACGAATATCTCATCCTCTTCTCCCTCAGTATTTTTGTGGGGATGCTCACCGGCACCATCTTTGCCCATCTGCTGGCCTGTGGCACAGTGCTCATCCTCTTCCCCGCCATTGTGGGGATTCCCGAGCAGATTTGTTCCTTCTTCTACAAGACCTATTTCACAACCTTCAGCTATTATCATCTCTTCATGCACCTCACCCCCATTTTCGCCCTGGGCGAGGGAAACGACATCGGCATGACCGCCGAATGCGGTATCTACTACGCTGCGGTTACTCTCCTGCTGCTGGTAGGCGCGTTCCTGTTGTATCAAAAACGCTCCAGCGAATCCGCAGGCATTCCTGTGATTTATCCCCGCCTGAAAAAAGTGCTCCACCTGGTGTTCACCCTGATTCTCGCCCTCTTCGGCGGGGCCCTCTTCCCCAGCTTCACGAATATCTATGGAAATGCTCAAACAACAGGGCGGCACATCTGGTTCGTCTTTGGCTTTTTTATCATCGGCTTTTTAAGCTATATGGTCATCCAGGCAATCTTTGAACGGGAGGTGCGGGCCTGCTATCGCCGCCTGGGCCGCTGCGCCCTGGCGCTGGGCGCCTTTTTCCTGGTGCTGTGCATCCCCCTCTTTGATCTCACCCACCACGACGAGTACCTGCCCGAGCGGGAGGACATTGTGGCCGTAGGTGCCTTTTTCAACAACTTTGACGACGATGTCTATAGCCAATACCTCTCCCCGCTCTCTGTGAAAACCCTGGTCTATGAGAGCCCGGAGGCCATAGACGCCGCCTATGCCATCGCCCAGAGCGGCGTAGCCGGCTTAGGCTCCGATTCCACCTACCAGACCTCCCTGGTTTACCTCCGCTTCCACCTCAAAAACGGCAAAACCGTGTCCCGCTGCTATTACTATGCAGCCGATGAGGTGGTCTTGGAATCCTACCCCATCTTCTACGATGCCCCGGAGGGCAAGGCCCACCGGGAGGCCTACGGCCTCTTCACCTTCGGCGGCGATAGGGAGACCAACCTGTGGATTTCCAACCCCCTCTCCAACAATAAGCTGGCCGTCAGCAAGGAGACGCTGCAAACCGCCCAGTTCGGCAGTACGCGCCTGCTCACCCCGGAGGAAAAGGAAAACCTGATAAATACCCTCAACCAGGATATTCTGGACCGCACCTTTGACGCCATGAGCCATTCCGCCCGGGTGGTATCTTTCCAAGTAGCCATCACGCTGCCCAATGGCAATGAGACCATAGGGAGAACCGTAGATGTCCTGGGCTGCGACAAACGCACCCTGGCCCTGCTCAAAGAGTACGGCATCCCCTATAACGACTTCTCCTCCCTCCCCGTCTCCTCTGTCACAGTCCATGTAGACGCCACCTATTACGGCACGCTGTCAGACGCCCTCGCCGGAATCGCCGGCAACGACATGCCGGATGTCGCCATCAGCTATAAGGAGGTGGCCGAAAACGGCAGCCGCTTCACAGTCACCGACCCGGAACAGGTGAAGGAGCTGATGAGCCGCGCCGTCCTCAGTGACCTGGTCTCCGGCCATTACACCTTCCGGGGTACCTCCGGCCTCTACCTGGAAGTGGAAATCCTCGATAATAACTATGTCTATAGCAACCACTTCCTCCTCCCCGAGGGCCAAGTCCCCGACTTCCTCAAAGCCGAGCTGGAACAGCGCAAGGATAAGGTGCTTTCCCCACAGGAATAGCGCCGCTCAAAAACCGCCCTGTACCATAAAAGGTACAGGGCGGTTTTCCTATCTGGCGATTCCCTTCTCATAGAGCTCCCGGAAATCCTCGCTCTCCCGCAACAGCGTGTCCCAATCCCCCTGGGCCGCAATGCGCCCCTCCCGGAAGACCAGAATCCGGTCAAAGTCCCGCACAGAACCCAGCCGGTGCGCCACCGAGAGCATGGTACACCCTGTCAGCTTCTCCATCAGCCGAGAGAGCACTGCCTCCTCAATGCGGTTGTCCAGCGCCGAGGTGGCCTCGTCCAGAATCACGATTTTGGCATCGGAGAACCAGAGCCTGGCCAAGGCCAGCCGCTGCCGCTCCCCGCCGGAGAGGGCTGTCCCCCGCTCTCCAATGGGGGTGTCCAGCCCCTTCTCCAAGCGGGCGCAGAGTGCCGAGAGCTGGGCAGCCTCCAAGGCCTCTTCCAGCGCCGCCTCCGGGATTTCCCGCCCCATCAGCAGGTTTTCCCGCAGCGTCCCGTCAAACACCGGGGATTCCTGGGAAATATAGGCCACTTGGCGGTAGAGCCCCTCTAGGCAGTAGCGGGATAACGCCCGCCCGTCCAGCAATACCGCCCCTCGCTCCGGGCGCAGCAGCCCCATCAGGAGCTTGAGCAGTGTGGACTTCCCGCAGCCGCTTTCCCCCACCAGCGCCACCCGCTGCCCTGCCGGGATACAAAGCCCAAAATCCTGGAATAGCACCCGCTTCCCATAGGAAAAGCACAGGTGGGAAAACTCGATTTCACCCCGCAACGGCGGCAGATTCTCCCCCTCAATGAGCCTGGGCTCCTCCCTCTTATCCAGGAACTCCCGATACCGGGCAAACGCCGCCTTGTCCAGCCGGTACTGCACAAAGAGCACAGAGAACACAGCAATGGGCTGGTAGGCGTTTCCCAGCAGGGTGATGAGGGCGGCAATCTCTCCCACTGTCATGCTGCCGCTGGCCCAGCCATACCAAATCACGCCGATTTTCCCCAGGGTCATCAGCAGAGCAAAGACCACAAAAAAGGCCTCGTGAATCAGCGCCATCGTTACCTTGGAGGAGACGATTTCCCCCTTGGCCTCCCTGGCCCTGCGCAGCTCCTCCCCAAAACGCCGGTTCACCCGGAAAGTGGTGAGCTCCATAAACCCCCGCACCAGGTAGTGGCTCAGATGCTCCTCTGCAGTGAGCACCCGCTCCTTGATGCGGTAGAGCGCCCGCAGCAGCAGCTGGGAGACGGCAAACACCAGCACATACCCCACCGCCACCGCCAGCAGTACTCTCCTGCTCATCTGCCCGATGAACACCATACAGAATACCATGGTGGGCAGCAGCTCCCGCACCAGGCAAAACCCAAAGGAGAAGAGCATATTCCGTCCCGCCTGGGCCCCGCTCTCCACCCGCTGGATTAAGGTGCCTGACCCCAGCCGCTGGTATTCCAGGTAGTCAATGCGGCTGAGTTTTTCCAGCGCCATCACCTTGAGCTCCAGGTAAAGGCCGTGTTCCAGCTTCCGCGCCGGGTACTCCTCCAAGTAATAGAGCAGGTGCAAAACTGCCAGCATGGCCCCATAGAACCAAATCACGCCCAATGTCAGGGAGCCGCCGGTGAACCGGTCCAGCACCTGCTGGAAGTAGGCGGCGCTGTAGTTATTCAAAAAAGCCAACACCACTCCAAGCCCCAGATAGAAAATAACCAGGGCGCGGTGCCGTTTCAAAATCTGTTTTAAGTATTTCATGCCATCCCATCCTTATCAAAAGTAGAGTCCGGACAGCACAGCAGCCTGTCGGCGTAAACTTCACCTCAGCACGGCCCGCCGGCAATGCAGCTGCGCTGAGGAGTTAATTCGTTTGCGTCCCATCGGAATCTCACCGCCTTTTGTGTCTTTATTATAGATTCCCGCCCATTCTGGGGCCAAGGTCAGCTCCGCCGCTGGCGCCATCTTTTCAGCTAGGCAGGCCGCTCAATCCAAGCCCTCTTTTCCCTAACGGGTTGGGCGCACCCTACTCCTGAATCAGTACCGCCCGCACTGGGGAACCGTTGCCTCCCTTGATGCGCAGGGGCAGGGCCAGCAGGGTGTACTCGCCGGGCGCGATGTCGGTGAGCACTAAGCCCTCCACAATGAGGATTTCATGGCCCAAAAGAGTCCTGTGAGTGGCGGGGGTCTTGCTGGCGAACTGTTCCACCGAGAGATAGTCCACCCCCACGCCCTTCACCTTTTTCTCTGCCAGATAGGCGGCCCCGTCGTCCGAGACATAGACGAATTCCCGGTAAAAGGCGCTCTGCTCCATCCGTCGCTCCACTGAGTTGTCGGTGCGGAAAATCACAATATCCCCTTCCCGGATGTCCAGCCCCTTCAAGTCCTCCGCCGTCACCGCTTTCCGCCCGGTAAGGTCAAACACCTTGGCCTTCCCCATGAAGTAGTCGGGCGGCAACTGGTCAATGGTCTTCCCGTCGGCCACAAAATGGTAGGGCACGTCAATATGGGTGCCGGTGTGGGAGCCAAAGGCCAGCATCGAAACATTACAGGCCGCCCCTTTATCAATCTGGGCTGTTTCAGTAATGCTCACCGCCGGGTCCCCCTCATACACCGGGATTTCCCGGGAAATCATCGCAGAAACATCGTATATCTTCATCAAAACCTCTCCTCCCAATAGACCATTTTTCATTATATCATAGCCGCAGGCCATTTCTGACCTGGGCACCGCGGAATGCGGCATGATGAATTGGCAGAGCCCACCGCTGGCAGGCACCAGGCAGCTTTGCCGCCGTATCCTTCGCATATTGTACCACAACCACAGAATAAACACAACAGACCACGCAGTTTTTGGCAGAAAAAGCGGCATCCGATGCTTGAATCTGTGGGAGAAAAATGATAAAATGGTAAATTAAGAACGGATTGATTGGGAGGAACGGCATGGGATTTAAAATGTGGGACTACAAACCGGCAGACCCGGAGCGCTCTGCGGCCCTGCGGCGGGAGATGGGCATTTCCCCCCTTCTGGCCGATGTGCTGGTGGCCCGGGGCTTCCAAAACGCTGCGGCCGCCAACGCCTTCCTCTGGGAGGGCTCCTTTTCCGACCCCTTCCTGCTCAAGGACATGGATAAGGCAGTGGAGCGTATCCGCCGCGCCCTCTATAACGACGAAAAAATCGTGGTCTACGGCGACTACGATGCCGACGGCGTCACCGCCACCAGCCTGATTTTCACCTATTTCGACGCCACCGGCGCCGACATCAGTTACTATATCCCCTCCAGAGAGGGAGAGGGCTACGGCCTGAACAAAGTGGCTCTGCGCAAGCTCAAGGAGCAGGGCTTTGATTTAGTTATCACGGTGGACAACGGCATCACCGCCATCGCCGAGACAGAGTATGCCAACCAAATTGGCTTGGATATCGTCATCACCGACCACCACAGCCCCAAAGAAACCCTCCCCCCCGCCTGCGCCGTCATCGACCCTCACCGGCCCGACTGCCCCAGCCCCTGCAAAGAGCTGGCAGGCGTGGGCGTGGCCTTTAAACTCCTCTGCGCCTTGGAAGACGGCGACGCTGAGGGCGTCCTCTATCAGTACGGCGATTTAATCACCATCGGCACCATCGGCGATGTAGTGCCCCTGGTGGGCGAAAACCGTGCCATCCTCAAGCGGGGCCTGGAACAGATGGAGCAGACGGAAAACCCCGGCATCCAGGCCCTGTTCCAAGTGGGGGGAGTGCGGGAGCTCACCAGCCAGTCGGTGGCCTTTGGCCTGGTGCCCCGCATCAACGCCGCAGGCCGTTTAGGGGACGCCCAGACCGCTGTAGAGCTCCTCTGCTGCGAGGACGAGGAGCAGGCCGCCGTCCTAGCCCAGGAGGTCAACGAGAAAAACACCCGCCGCAAGGAACTGGAAGCTGAAATCTTAGAGGACATCGACCGTATGGCAGCCCAAAGCCCAGAACTCTTCCAGGGCCGTATCATCGTCCTCTCCGGCCACGGCTGGCACCATGGTGTAGTGGGTATTGTGGCCTCCCGCGTGATGGAAAAGTACGAGAAGCCCTGTTTTTTAGTCTCCATCGACGGCAGCGAGGCCAGGGCCTCCGGCCGCAGTTTCGGCGATTTCTCCCTCTTCCAGCTCCTCTGCGCCTGCGACCATCTGCTGGTGCGCTATGGTGGCCACCGCTGCGCCGCCGGCTTCACTGTTAAAACCGAGCACCTGGAAGAGCTCGTTGATGCCATGTCCGCCTATGCCAAAGAGTATTTTGACGAGATGCCCCCCTACAGCGTCCCTGTGGATGTCCTCACCTCTCCGGCAGGTTTGGAGATTGCCAGTGTCAAGGAGCTCTCCCTCTTAGAACCCTTTGGCTGCGAGAACGAGACCCCCTCCGTGGCCCTGGAAAACGTGAAAATCGACGGCATCTACCCTGTCTCCGAGGGCAAGCACCTGCGTTTGCGCCTGAAAAAAGATGGGGATGCTATCTATGCCATCTGGTTTCGCATGGCTCCCCAGGACTTTCCCTACCAAAAGGACGACACCGTGGATGTTTTGCTCTCGGTGAGTATTAACGAATACGGCGGTGAGGAACGTCTCAATGCCATTGTCCGGGACATGCGCCCTCACATCAGCCGGCAGGAGCGGTATTTCAAGGCCAAGCAGGCCTACGAGAAGTACCGGCGGCAGGAGCCTCTCTCCCCCAGCTTTGTCAAGGCCATGCTCCCCACCAGGGAAGAGCTGGGCGTGGTCTATCGTTCCCTGTGTTCCCTGCGGGGCTTCCGCTTTGGCGGCGACCTGCTCTGCCTGCGCATCGGCCATCCCAAAATCAACTATTGCAAGCTGATGGTCTCTTTGGATATCCTAGAGGAACTGGGTTTCATCACCCGGGAAGCGGGCGAAATCCGCCTGGTGCCCCGCGCCCCCAAGCGCCCCATGGAGCAGTCCCAGGTCTACCAGGCCTTGGCCGTCCAATTAGCCTGATACCATTACCACGCCAAGAAAGAGGTGAGCAGAGATGAATCTGCTGGGAGATTTAATTGAAGAGCTGGAAAAATCCGGCAAGACCTACGACATTCCCCAGATTGAAAGGGCCTTCCACACCGCCGACCACTACCACGAGGGCCAAAAGCGCAAATCTGGCGAGCCCTATATCATCCATCCCGTGGCTGTGGCTAAGATTCTCTGCGAACTGGGCATGGATTCCGATACCATTGTGGCCGCCATCCTCCACGACGTGGTGGAAGACACCCCTATGACCCTGGAAGAGGTCAAGAGCGAGTTCGGCCCCGATGTGGCCCTGATGGTAGACGGCGTCACCAAAATCACCCAGATGCAGCTCTCCACCAAGGAGGAGCAGCAGGCTGAAAACGTACGCAAAATGCTCTTTGGCATGTCCCAGGATATCCGCGTTATCATCATCAAGCTCTGCGACCGTCTGCACAATATGCGCACGATGCAGTACCAGCCCGGTTATAAGCAGCGGGAAAAGTCCCTGGAGGTAATGGAGGTCTTCGCCCCCATCGCCCACCGCCTTGGTATCCGCCCCGTGAAGGAGGAATTGGAGGACTACGCCCTGCAATACCTGGACCCTGTGGGCTACGAGGAAATCGAGAAGGCCCTGCAAATCCGCAAGGAGCAGCGGGACGAATTCATCACCACCATCCAGTCTAAAATCTCAGAGCGCATGGAGGAGGCAAAAATCCCCTTCCACATCGAGGGCCGCGTGAAAAGCATCTATGGCATCTACCGCAAGGTCTATATGCAGGGCAAGTCCTTTGACGAGATTTACGATGTCTATGCCGTGCGTATTATCGTGGACTCTATTTTCGAGTGCTATAATGTGATGGGCGTGATGCACGACCTCTTCACCCCCCTCCCCGGCCGTTTCAAGGACTATATCTCCACCCCTAAGCCCAATATGTATCAGTCCCTGCACACCACGGTTATCAGCAAGGAGGGTATCCCCTTCGAGATTCAAATCCGCACATGGGAAATGCACCGCACAGCGGAGTACGGTGTCGCCGCCCACTGGAAATACAAGGCGGGCATCCAGGGCCGCGACAGGTTGGAAGAGCGCCTCTCCTGGGTCCGCCAGCTATTGGAGGTACAAAAGGACAGCAACGATGCCTCCGACATCCTCCGCTCCATCAAATCGGATTTGACCCCTGACGACGTGTTCGTCTATACCCCCAAGGGGGACATGAAATGCCTCCCCACCGGCGCCACCCCCATCGACTTTGCCTATGCTATCCACAGCGCTGTGGGCAACCGTATGATTGGCGCCAAGATTGACGGTAAGATTGCCCCCCTGGACACCCACCTGCACACCGGCGAGATTGTGGAAATCCTCACTACCAAGGCCCAGAACCACGGCCCCAGCCGCGGCTGGCTGCAAATCGCCAAGACCTCAGAGGCCCGCAACAAAATCCGTGCCTGGTTTAAAAAAGAGCGCCGGGAGGAAAACATTGCCCAGGGCAAGGAGGAAATCGAGCAGGAGTTCAAGCGTTCCGGCATTGTGCTCACCGGGGAACAGTACCAGGAATTTATCCAGGACATTGCCACCCGCCAGCACTTCCCCAACCCCACCGAGCTCTATGCCGCCATTGGCTATGGCGGGTTCCAGCTCTCCCGGGTGTTGCCCCGTATCAAGGACGACTATCTCAAGCGCTACCGCAAGAACGACGCCCCCCTGCCCGAGGTGCCGGTGAAAAAGAAAACCACCCATGCCTCCGGCGGTGTGGTAGTCGAGGGGCTGGACAATTGCCTGGTAAAGTTTTCCCGCTGCTGCAATCCCCTCCCCGGCGACGACATCATTGGGTTTATCACCCGCGGCTACGGCGTCTCCATCCACAAGCAGGACTGCCTGAACATCGCCGCCGCCATGTCCAGCGAGGAGCAGCGCGCCCGCCTGGTGCAGGTCTATTGGGCCAATGAAATCCGCGATGCCTTCAAGTCCACCATCGAAATCGTGGGCGAGGACCGCAAGGGCTTCTTAGCCGACGTGAGCCTGCAAATCAGCAACATGCAAATCCAACTGGACGAGCTCAACGCCCGCAAACTCAAAGACGGCTATGACCACATCACCATCACCGTCACCATCAACAGCCTAGAGCAGCTCAAGATGATTATCACCCGTTTTTCCAATTTAAGCGGCGTCATCTCCGTGCGCCGCACGGGCAAGTAATCCTATTGCTTTCTTTGGGGGTAAAGGTCAGCCTCCCGGCTAAGGCTTGGCCCTGCGCAGCGGCACCGTTGATTCCATCTTTTGGGTCCGGGTGGGCTGCCTGTTCCTAGCGGCCTATCACGACCTGTCCCCAATTATTTCAAAAAGAGGTGGTCTTATGCGAGCCATTATTCAGCGCACTGCCCAGGCCCAGGTGGAAATCGGAGGCAAAATACACTCCCAAATCGGCCAGGGCCTTCTCATCCTCCTGGGTGTTTGGGAGGAGGACGGTGTCCCCCAGGCCGAATATCTCGCCAAGAAATGTGCCGGCCTGCGCATCTTTGAGGACGAGGCCGGCAAGATAAACCGCTCTGTGCAGGAGATAGACGGAGAAATCCTGGTGGTCTCCAACTTCACCCTTTACGGCGACTGCAAAAAGGGCTACCGCCCCTCCTTCATCGCCGCTGCCCGCCCTGAGACCGCCATCCCCCTCTATGAGCACTTCGTGGAGTGCCTGCGCCGGCAGGGCGTACGCCGGGTCGTCACCGGGGAATTCGGCGCGGACATGCAGGTCAAGCTGCAAAACGATGGCCCCATCACTATTTTCCTGGACACCGAGCAAATCATGCCCCGGAAAAACGGATAGAAAGCAGAATGAGTATGGGAAGAGAGCTATTTGAACAGTTTCCAAATATCACAACAGAACATCCCATCATCCGTAAAATGACAGAAAATGACGCGGATGCCCTGTTAGAGATTTTTAGTGATGAGGCGGTCTATCGGTACATGCTCCGCACCCTATTCACGAAAAACAGGGCCACTGTCCTAAATCACATCAATCGTCTCGGCGGCTGTGATTTTAGCAAAAAGCGGGTTATCATCGCAGGGGCCTGTCTTTTCCCGCGAGCCGGAACATGTCGTTGCCACTGTCGAAATATTTAACTATAAAGTCAGTGGCAATGGCCGAAATAGGCTACCGCGTCAACCAGCGCTATTGGCATCAGGGCATTGCCACGGAAATTATCCGCACCCTAATCCCCTATCTTTTTGACTACATTGGCCTAAGCCGTATCCAAGCCACTGTAATGCCGCAAAACATCTTTTCCGCTAGGGCATTGCTCAAAAACGGTTTTACCAAGAAGGCCTCATCCGCCAGGGGACCTTTTGGAGCGGCCAAGGTGTCGTAGACGTGGAGCTTATTCCCTGCTGGCGTCTGAGCACTGAAAATTCTTCTCTATAAGAACGTAGGACTCCCCGTCTCTTCTCTTTTTGAGATATCCGGGGAGTCCTTTCTAGGAAAAATAAATTGTAATCGTATTGTTTTCATATAAATCAAAACAGAGCGTGAATCCCCTGTATTTTCTCATTTTCGCCTCTATGATGCTCTTCACATACGCCAAACAGGTTTCATCAAACTCTATCTTCTCCACCTTTTCTGTACCCCGGATATTGCTCTCCTCCCTGTCAATCAGATGAAAATGGAGCTGCTGAATCTCCTGTCTCGCGCCCCCATTTACCAAAAGCACCTTTTTCTCATGGGGAAACCGCTTCTCACAGAGGCAGTGTACCGACAGGAGAATCTGCTTTAAAAGGCCAAACTCCTCCAAGTCGCAAAACTGCCTGATGATTTCCCGCGGCAATACCAGCACATGTTCTCTATAACTGGGCAGCGGGTGATAAAAGGCGGCAACCGTATCATTGTAAAGCAATAGCGGGAACGGGGAAAATCTCCCCCAGTATTTATAAAACCATCCAATCAGAATCCCAAGGGCGTTGTTGTGATTGAGGATTTGTTTCAGTATTCTTTTCATCGATAGCACCTGATAACGCAAAGAGGAAGGGGCAAAAACACCCCCTCCCCTTTGCGTTTCCTATTTCTGCTGTTGTGTCCTCTTAAGCGCCACACGGGTGTTGCGCACGTTGGTAAGGCTCTCCATCAGGCTGTTTTCAGCGGTTTCCAGGCAGCCCTGGGCGTATTCAAAGGAGGCCTTCTGCATCTCCCGGGCCTTCTGCTGGGCGGCGGTGAGGATTTCCGTTGCCTTTTCCTGGGAACGGCGCACCAGCTCGTCGTTGGCCACTGTGGCTTTAGCCTTCTCCTCAGCGCTGCGGATAATCATCTCAGCCTCTTTTTTGGCGTTGATGATAATCATATTGCGCTCCTCTTTAATCTGCTGGGCCTCCCGGATTTCCCGAGGCAGATTGGTGCGGATATCGTAAATCAAATCCTTGGCCTTCTCCGCGTCAATCACCGAACGCCCGCCAGAAAGCGGCAGGCTCCAGGATTTGTTTACCATTTCGTCCAGCATATCCAATAAATCTTGAATTTCCATTCCCATATCCCTCCAAAAGTCACTTTAGTTTCTTGATGATGTCCTCATAGATGCACGCCGGCACAAAGTCCGTGATACTCCCACCGAAATGTACCACCTGCTTTACAATACTGGAGCTTAAAAACATATACTCCGAGCTGGTGGTGAGGAAAATCGTCTCCACATCCCCACAGAGCTTTTTATTCGTCAGCGCCATCTGGAACTCATATTCAAAGTCTGTCACAGCCCGCAGGCCCCGCACCAGCGCCGTGGCGCCCACTTGTTTGGCGTAGTTCACCAGTAGCCCGTCATACATATCCACCGACACATTGGGCAAATCCAGCTCGGCCAGCACCCGCTCTATCATTGCCACCCGTTCCCCACTGGTAAAGGTGGAGGCCTTCTTGTAATTCACCGATACCAGCACAATCAGCCGGTCAAACATCTTGGCAGCCCGTTTGATAATGTCGATATGCCCATTGGTGATGGGGTCAAAACTGCCGGAACAAATTGCCAGTTTCACGATTCGTCCTCCCCTGCCTTGGCGCGGTGATACACCGTCACCTTTTTCTTGCCATATCGGTAGTGCTTTTTCACTACAAAGTCCCCTGCCGTCTCGGGCACCGCTTCGTCCCGCCCTGTCTCGCAGAGGATGAGGCCATTTTCTCCCATCACGCCGGCCACCATGGGCAGCGCCTCGTCAATCAGCTGCTTGCCATAGGGCGGGTCCAAAAACGCCAAATCAAACCGGTCTTGGCAGCGACGGAGATAAGAAAGGCTGTCCATATTTGCCACGCTGGCATTGGAAAAGAGCCCTGTGGCGTTCAGGTTGGCCTTGATGTGTTGGATACTCTCAGGGTTGTGGTCGATAAAGACAGCGTGGGACGCTCCCCGGCTCAACGCCTCAATCCCCAGCTGTCCCGACCCGGCAAACAAATCCAGCACCCTGGCCCCCGGCACATCAAAGGCCACAATGGTGAACATGGCCTCTTTCACCATGTCGGCAGTGGGCCGCACCTCTAAGCCCTCAGGCGCCGTCAGCTTCCGGCCCCTGGCCGTTCCGGTAATCACTCTCATTGGCTGCTCCTTTCCCAATCCGCCCGGTAAGCGGGCGCAAATCAATCACACATTGTCCGCCTTGGGGAAGGCAAACGGCAGCGGGAACCACTCCCGCACCTCCCGCGGCAGCTGCCCCAGCACCCCGTCATAGAGGGAAATGGGCTCAGTGAGCAGCATTTGGGCCTCGGCCCTTGCCAACTCCAAGTGGGCGCCGCTCCCCTCTGCCAGCTTGCGGGCCGTGGCTACCCCATCCCGCACCGCAATTTCCACCACACCATAGTCCCGGATATTGATACGCAGTTCCCCGTCCGGCAGCGTATACTGGCTCCCTTTCAGCCGCAAAAAAGCCTCAATTACCCGCTCAAAGCAGAATACCTTTACATTTTCTCCACTGGACAGGGTGAAATACTCCGCCACCCACCGCAGCCAGGCAATCTGCTCGGTCCTGTCCGGCCCCACTTCGATTTTTGTCTCCCACTCATTCCCGCAGGAGATGTATTTGCACAACACTTTCCAAAAGGCCTCCTGGCTATCCCCTGTGTCAATCTCCTGCACCTGGGGCCCATTGGCCGAGAGATACCCTAAGGGCTTTCCCCCTTCCCGGAAGAAAAAGATACGGCTGCTCCAGCTGGAGAGGATGTCATGCACCATCGCCCGGGGCCGGGCCACATGCAGGGGCCGCCGCTCATTGCAGGCAGCAATCCAGTCCAGCGCTTCCCTATCCTCCGGCTTCACCTGCTCCATCGTCACGCCGGAGAGATCCACATCATAGCAGGCATGGCGCACATTGGCCTTGTTGACGGAGAATTTGATAGTACTGCCGGTCTTCTCATAGCCGTAGTAGCCATAGCGCTGCCGCAGGCCTCCCAGCACACTGAAATCAGCCCCCTGCTCCTCCATGTCCCGGATGGCCTCCCACATCAGCTGGCGCATATAGCTCTTCCCCCTACTCCTGGGGTGCACGCTCACTGTCCCAATCCCCCAAGCCCTCAGCGCCGTCCCACATACCCAGAGCTCCATGGGATAACTGAGCACACAGGCCTTGATGGCCCCGTCCTCCCGCAGCAGATAGTGAAAGGGCATGGTCTCCGGCCCGTTCTTCTCGCTGTAGAGCTTTGGCAGCAGGTTGGGGAAATAGGTGCCGTCCCCATCCGCAACACTAAACACCATTGTGGCAAAATCCACCACCTCATCATACTGCTCCGGCCGGGCCTTCTCAATCTGGATTCCCATCACAATTCCCCCTTTTCTCCGGGTTTCTGGCATTTTTTTACAATTTCTCAAAACACGCCTAGATTTATTATCTCCATTTGTCCCGCTTCTGTCAATAGAAACGACAAAAATTATCGATTTCCCGGCTTCCCATCATGTTCACAACAATTTTGCCATATAAAATTCATCCACAAATTCGCCGTTCCATTTCATGGATTTCTCTCTCCGGCCCTCTACGACAAAGCCGTTCTTCTCATAGAGATGTTTCGCAGCCCCATTGGCGCATTCCACCGTAAGCTCCAATCGCACTATCCCATTCTCCCGCGCCCATTTGTCAAGCCTTTGAAAAAACATGCCGCCTATTCCCCGGTTCCGGTACTCCTCCCGGATGCCCACAACAAGATACGCTGTGTGCAAAACGCGGTTCAGTCTCCCTCTCTCCGCCCAAATAAAGCCTGCGATTTCCCCTTCGTCCCCTTCCGCAGCCAGCAAAAAATCGCTGTCAAGTGCGTCATCAATTCTCTTTTGAAACCCGTTTATCTCCGCTTTTTTTCTGCGCTCGCCCGGCTCATACATCATAAAGGGCGTCTCCCCATCGAGAAGGCACATCATATCAAAAAGGGTATGTGCATCTTCGCCTTTCACCGGCCTGATAACCATGTCCATCCCCCTATTCGTTCAGCGCCTCCAAAATCTTCTCCGCCAGCGGTTCCGTAATCCCCTTCACCTTGCACAGCTCCTCCGCCGAGGCCTCCTTGATGGCGCGGATGGTCTTAAACTGCTTCATCAGCGCCCGGGCCTTGGCATCCCCCACCCCCGGCACCTTGGTCAGGGAGGAGGAGAGCATGCTCCCCCGCCGCTTCAGCTTCTGATAGGCAATGGCAAAGCGGTGCACCTCCTCTTGAATGGAGGAGACCAGGGTATAGGCGCTGCGGAAAGAGGTGACGGCAATCTCGCTGCCATCCGCTGCAATGGCCCTGGTGCGGTGCTTGTCATCCTTCACCATGCCAAACACCGGGATGTCAAACCCCATCTCCTCCACCAGCGGCCGGATGGCGTTCACATGCCCCTTGCCGCCGTCCAGCAGGATTAAATCGGGCAAGATACCAAAGCTGGAATCTGTCCCCTTTTCCTGGGTGTAGCGGTTCAGCCGCCGGGTGAGCACCTCCCGCATGGCGGCATAGTCGTCCTGGATATCCAGCGTCTTAATAGAAAAGCGCTTGTAGGCCGATTTGAGGGGCCTTCCGTCCTCAAAAACCACCATCCCCGCCACCATATCCGCGCCGCCAAAGTGGGAAATGTCGTAGGACTCAATGAATTTCGGGGTGTGGGGCAGCCCCAGAAGCTGGGCCAGTTCCGAGAGGGCGGCAATCTCCTTCCCTGTTCGCTTGGTCTCCTGGGAGAGCCGTTCCGCCGCGTTCTTCTGTGCCATCAAAATCAGCTGCCGCTGTTCCCCCTTCACCGGCACGTGGAGCACCACTTTTTGTCCCTTCTGTTCCCCTAGGTACTGGGCCAGCAGCGGGGCGTCCTCCAGCTCCTCGTCCAGCGTCACCTGCTTGGGCACAAATTCCCGTAAGCTATAGTAGCGCAGGATAAACTCCTCCTTGGTGGAGCGCAAATCCTGTCCCAGCTCCATGGGGAAATCCTCCTTGTCCACCAGCCTTGAACCCCGGAATTTCAGGATAACAGCGCTCACCTTCCGCCCGTTCTGGGCAAAGCCAATCACGTCCTGCTCCTCCACTGGGGACATAATCACCTTCTGCCGCTCATTCACCTTCTTGATGGCCTGTATCCTGTCCCGCAGCTTGGCCGCTTTTTCAAATTCCAGCGCCTCAGCCGCCTCGGCCATCTGCTCCTCCAGGGTACGCACCACCTGCTTGCTCCCCCCCTTGAGGAAATCCTTGGCCTGGGAGAGGGATTCGTTGTACTCCGCCAAAGAGATAGTGCCTCTGCACACCCCCATACACTGGTGGATGTGAAAATTTAGGCAGGGCCGTTCCTTGCCAAAATCCTCGGGGAACTTCTTGCCGCAGGTGGGCAGGCCAAACACCTTGTTGGCCTCGTCCACCGCCTCCCGCACCGCATAGGAGCTGATATAGGGCCCGATATACACCCCATCGTCCTCCAGCTTCTGCCGGGCCGCTGTGATGCGCCCGTATTCCTTAGGGGCAATTTTGATGTACTGATACCCCTTGTCATCCTTCAGCAGGATGTTATAGCGGGGCTTGTGCAGCTTAATCAGGCTACACTCCAGCACCAGCGCCTCAAATTCGCTGTCGGTGATGATGGTGTCAAAGTCATAGACGTGCATCACCATCTGATACACCTTTTCGCTGTATTTCTCCGTCTCGTCCCGCTTTTCCTCCACATTCCGGAAATACTGGGATACCCGGTTTTTCAGCACCTTTGCCTTGCCGATATAGATAATTTTGCCGGACTTGTCCCGCATGATATAGACCCCCGGCTGGATAGGGAGCCTGCCGCTCTTTTCCCGCAAAAAGGGAAGCCGTTCGTTTTCCAAAGCCTGCCACCTCCGAAACCAGAAAGCTCAGTTCTCCCAGCGGACAATACGGAAAAAGGGCTGTTGCAAAGCAGCAACAGCCCCAGGGAAATTGGGCCGGACAAACTCCCCCAAATCCCCGCCAAAAATTCCTTCGGAAGAAAACCAAACGGGCTCTTCCGCTGCAATCCTCTGACAAATTACAATGAGACAGGGCCTTCCCGGGTTATTCGGCAAAGCCGGACTCCACCAGCTTAATCAGGCTTTCCACCGCCTGCTGCTCGTCAGAGCCGTCGGCAATGATGCGGATACTGGTGCCGCCCACGATTCCCAGGGACAAGACGCCAAGCAAGCTCTTTGCATTGACACGGCGTTCTTCCTTCTCAACCCAAATAGAGGATTTGAACTCATTGGCCTTCTGGATGAAAAATGTGGCAGGACGGGCATGAAGGCCAACCTGATTTTCTACCGATACATCTTTTACAAACATACTCAACTCTCCTAAATGATCAAGAATCGGACCTACTATCGGACTATAACTTGTACCAACAAAAATTGCCTTTTCAAAACACGGCCAAAAGCCATCCAGGCAAAAGTACCTTAACAGCACCTGGGAAACCACAGGCTATGCCCGTTCTCCCGGCAAAACAGCCAAAGGTACAAAACCGGAACCCCCCGGCGGAAAGATGTAAAACAGCGCTGTCTACCGCCCCTTTGTCTCAGCACAGAGCGGCACTTCTTGCAAGACTTTGTATTTATTATATCATAAAAGGATTTCGCGTCAACCACAATTCCCCAGTTATCCGGCCCAATCCGGGAATTTTCTGCTTTTTCTCTTATTGAAAGAAGATAAAAAGCAGATACTTTGTGCAATTATCCTATTTAGTTTTCAACATTCTAAGCAAAATAGACACCTGAAACACCGTATCATCCCCCATTCTCCCCGCTGCTGCCCTCCTCCACAGGGGAAAAACCGGAGCCGCCAACC
This sequence comes from Oscillospiraceae bacterium, assembly GCA_022791315.1. Classification (GTDB taxonomy): domain Bacteria; phylum Bacillota; class Clostridia; order Oscillospirales; family Ruminococcaceae; genus JAAVYW01. Next base: position 38,286 of record JAAVYW010000007.1, read on the forward strand.
CCCAGGGAATGGGTTCTCACACCCTAAAGTCAGCCGTCCTGCCCATCCTGTGGCCCTGTACCGGCCTGCCCCCCACCTGCGCAGGGTTCTTGGGCGTTTTGGACAATTTGCCCCTCTGCCGCCTGGCTGTGTTTTTTCCGCCGCCTGGGCTTGGGGGGCGCCAGGTACCTTTTATCCAGGTCAGTGAGTTCATAGCGGGCAAAGAGGTCGGGGCGCTTTTTCTCGGTCCGCTCCAAGGACTGGAGCCTGCGCCATTTGTGGATATTGGCGTGATGCCCGCTGAGAAGGATTTCCGGCACCTCCCGTCCCCGCCACACTGGCGGCCGGGTGTATTGGGGGTACTCCAGTAATCCGGCAAAATGGCTCTCCTCCTCAAAGCAGCTGCTGTCAGCCAGCACCCCTTCGCAAAGCCTGCCCACGCTGTCCACCAGCACCATGGCGCCTAGCTCGCCGCCGGTGAGCACATAGTCGCCAATAGAAATTTCCTCGTCCACAATCTCCTCCAATACCCGCTCATCCACGCCCTCATAGTGCCCACACAGTATCATGATATTCTCATATCCCGAAAACTGAACACATTTTTTCTGCGTCAGCACCTCTCCCTGGGGGGACATATAGACCACATGGGGCTTTCCGCCTGCCCGGCGACAGATTTCCAAATAGCAATCATAGATGGGCTGGGCCTGCATCAGCATCCCCATTCCGCCGCCGTAGGGGGTATCGTCCACCCTGTGGTGCTTGTCCGTGGAAAATTCCCGAATATTCAGGCAAGTGACGCCCAGATACCCTGCCTTCCTGGCCCGCCCAATGATGCTGGTGCCCAAAACGGCCTCCACCATCTCGGGAAACAGGGTGGCAATATAAAAGTTAATCATCAAAGAGACCCTCCAAGGGGCGGATTTCCATGCGCCCCCCCTCAATATCCAGCGCGGCAATCACCTGGGGAATGGCGGGAATCATCCGCTCCCTGCCCTCCCCATCCCGGATGGTATAGACATCGTTGGCCCCTGTGGCCTCCACCTCTGTGAGCTTCCCGTAACACTGCCCGCTGTCGGCATCCACCACTTCAAGCCCAATCAGGTCCTGGATAAAATAGGCTCCCGGCTCCAGCTCCACCTCGTCCCGGTCCATGTAGAGCACCTTGGAACGATACCCCACCGTATCCTCCACCCGGTCCACCCCTTCCAGCTTGAGGACCACCATGTTCTTCTGCACCCGGGCCCGCTCCACCTTTACCGGCTTTTCTCCCCTCTTGTCCAAATACAGCGTCTCAAACTCTGTGAGGAACCCCGGGTCATCACACCAGGGATATACCCGCATTTCCCCCTTCAAGCCGTGGCTGGCTACAATCTGCCCAATCTCCAAATACTGCTGCTTCACCTTCCAATCCTCCTCTCCGCTTTTCCCTCCAGGGCAACGGCCAGCTTTTATCCAATCATCGGCTGGTTCTGCACAAAATGCGCCTTGCCCCATCTTTTCAGCCGGATGACCCTGCCCCCAAAAAGCAAAAGAACAGGGGGAACGCCATCGATTCCCCCCGTCCCAGTCAGTCGATTTCCACCATGATTTTCTCGCCCGAGCGCCCGGCAGCAGACCGCACCACTGTGCGGATTGCCTTGGCAATCCTGCCCTGCTTTCCAATCACGCGGCCCATGTCGTCCGGGGCCACATGCAGGTGATACACTGTAACGCCGTTCTCATTCACTGGGTCCGTACTCACGCTGACATTTTCCTTATCCTCTACCAGTTCCCTGGCAATCATCGCAATCAGAGATTCCATAGTCCAATCCTTCCTTTCCAGGCCCCGGCCAAAGCCTACAAAACCGATAGAATTGCTCTGCTTTTTTGGCCCGCCAGGTCTATAACAGCACCCGCACCCCCTCAAAAGGGGAAACGGATGGAGTTCACACTATTCCCCCCCAACTATTTCTCTTTCCGCCAAAGGGCCGCCCGAAAAAAGGGAGCATACACTCCCTCTCCTCAGACTGGCCTGCGGGAAAAAGCTAGGTGCCGGTTTACAGGGCGCCGCTGTCCTTCAAAATCCGTTTAACGGTATCAGTAGGCTGTGCGCCGTTGGCAATCCACTGTTTGGCCTTCTCCGCATCCACACGGATGAAAGAGGGGTTCTTCGTGGGATCATACAGGCCAATCTCCTCGATAAAGCGGCCATCCCGGGGATAGCGGGCGTCAGCAACCACAATACGGTAGAAGGGGGCCTTTTTCGCACCCATTCTGCGCAGTCTAATTTTCACTGCCATATCCATTCACCTCCTTTATCTCATTATCTTCTATGTTAGTCCGGGCTTCCCCGGAAAAACAGCCAAGTTAAAAGGGCATCCCCTGCGGCGGCATCATCATCCGGCGGCGCTTGCCGCCCTTTTTCCCACCAAAGAGTTTGAACATCTTTTGCATCTGTTCAAACTGCCGCAGCAGCATATTCACATCCTGCACGGTGGTGCCGCTGCCTGCTGCAATCCGCCGTTTCCGGGAGGGATTGATAATGCTGGGCTTCTGCCGCTCCTCCCGAGTCATGGACTGGATAACACATTCCATCTTCCGAATCTGCTGCTCTCCCTTATCGATGTCCTCGTCCTTTACCTTGGAAGCGCCGGGCAGCATCCCCACAATGGAACTCAGTGGGCCCATTTTTTTCATCTGCTTCATCTGTTCCAGCAGGTCTTCCAGGTCAAAGCTGTTGTTTTTCAGTTTTTCATTCATCTTGAGCGCGGCCTTCTCGTCAAAGTCCGCCTGCGCCTTTTCAATCAGGGTGAGCACATCCCCCATTCCCAAAATCCGGGAGGCCATCCGCGCCGGATGGAAGGGCTCAATACCGTCCAGCTTCTCGCTGGTGCCGATAAACTTGATGGGCTTCCCTGTAACAGCGCGGATAGAAAGGGCCGCGCCGCCTCTGGTGTCGCCATCCAGCTTGGTAAGGATAACCCCGTCAATGGAGAGCAGCTGGTCGAAGGACTGGGCCACATTCACAGCCTCCTGCCCGGTCATGGCGTCCACCACCAGCAGGATTTCCTGGGGCTCCACAGCAGCCTTGAGCTCTTCCAGCTCCTTCATCAGCTCCTCGTCGATGTGCAGCCGCCCTGCCGTGTCCAAAATCACGAAGTCATAGCCCTGGTCTCTTGCCAGCTTCATGGCCTGATTGGCAATCTCAACCGGGGAAATCTGCCCCATCTCAAACACCGGGATTCCCGCCCGCTCCCCCAAAACCTGCAACTGCTCAATGGCAGCAGGACGGTAGACGTCGCAGGCCACCAGCAGCGGACGGCGGGAGAGCTGGCCCTTCATATGCAGCGCCAGCTTGGCGGCATAGGTGGTCTTCCCTGCGCCCTGCAGGCCGCAAAGCATCACCACTGTGGGGCCTCTGGAGGCCAAGTTCACCTTGGCGGCCTCCTCCCCCATCAGGGCCGTAAGCTCGTCGTCGACGATTTTAATCACCTGCTGGGAGGGCGTCAGGCTCTCCAGCACCTGGGAGCCAGTGGCCTTCTCTGTCACCGTGGCCACAAAATCCTTGGTCACCTTGTAGTTCACGTCGGCTTCCAGCAGCGCCATGCGCACTTCCCGCATCGCCTGCTTCACGTCTGCCTCGCTCAACTTTCCCTTGGAACGCAGCTTCTTAAAAGCCTCGCTCAGCTTGTCCGCCAGACTTTCAAAGGCCATTCCCCTCACCTCGCTTGCATTGTTTTTATAGGCTGCCTGCCAAATCCTCCGCCAGCCGGAGGATTTTCTTTTCATTTTCGCTCTCCGGGTGTTCCCGGCACAGGGCGGCAATTTTCCCCAGCCCCTCTTTCACCAGGCGGGCCCTGGCAGCTGTGCCCAGCTTCTCCTCCCATTCCAACAGGGCAGCCTCCCCCCGTTTGATGGTGTCCCGCACCCCCTGCCTGGTGACATGGGAAAGCAGGGAAATCTCAGCCAGCGACAGGTCTTCATTGTAATAGAGCTCCATAACCTCCCGCTGCTTTTCCGTGAGCATCTCGCCGTAATAATCCAGCAAAAGGGAAAATTCCAGATTTTTCATCCAGATATCCTCCTCTGTAAAGGCCCTTGCCTTTGTAAAGCTCATCCCCTTTACATTACCTAGGTTAGTATACCTGCTTTTCCCTCTCCTGTCAAGGGTTTTCTGCAAAAGAAATACAGGATTTCTCTGGCAACGCTATCCCGTCCCGCTCCAAGAGCCCCACAATATCCTCCGGCAGCGGCGATTCCACCCGCCTTGTCTCCCCCGCCAGAGTGGGGAACCACACCGCCCGGCAGTGGAGCGCATGGCGGCCGATATACCGGCTGTCGCTGCCATAGAGAGTATCCCCCGCTAAGGGATGCCCCAGGTGGGAGAAATGTACCCGTATCTGGTGGGTGCGCCCGGTCTCCAGACGGATGCTGAGGGCCGTATACTCCCTCCCTCTCCCCAGTACCTGATAGTGGGTCACGGCACGCCGCCCGTCGGGCCGTACCTCCCGTTTAATGATGCTCTCGTCCTCCCGCCCGATGGGCAGGTCAATAACGCCCTTCTCCCCCGCCACCTGCCCACACACCAGGGCAAAGTACTCTTTCTCCACTGCCTTCCAGAGAAACGCAGCGCTCAAGGGGTTTTTCCCTGTCACCACCAGACCGGTGGTATCCCGGTCCAATCGGTTGATGGGCCGGAAGGCCAGTTGTTCCCCCCTTTCGGCGCAGAGCGAGGCATACACATTTGCCAGCGTGTCGTCATAGTGCCGGGTGGAGGGATGCACCGGCATCTCCGGCGGCTTATCAAACACCAGTACATCCTCATCCTCATACCGCACCGGCGCAAATACTCCTTCCCCTGCCGGCACCGGCGCCTGCTCTTCCAGCGCAAACCGTACAGTCAGCCTGTCCCCGGCCTGTAGCAAGTCGATGCTGCGGGCGTGTTCCCCGTTGCGCAGCATCCCCAGCGGGTCATGCTTTAGCTTCACCACTCGTTTGCGGGGGAAGCCCTGCCTGCCCCGCAAAAACTGTTCCACTGTCAGCCCCTCGTCCTCCGGCGCAATCACAAATTCCAGCGTCCTCATCCCCTCGCCCCCTCTCTTCCCAACAAAATGCGGACAGGGCCTCGCCCCGTCCGCACATTTCCCATCGCTTATTTCACTTCCTGGGTCCATCCCATGGTGTCGGGCAGCTTGCCCCACTGGATACCGGTGAGGGTGTCATAGAGCTTCTGAGAGAGCTCACCGATTTTCCCGCCGCCGATTTCCATCACATGGTCCTCCCATTTCAGCTCGCCCACCGGGGAGATGACTGCCGCTGTCCCGGTGCCAAAAATCTCCTCCAGCTGGCCGTTCTGGTAGGCCTCATAGATTTCCTGAATGGAGATACGCCGCTCACTCACCGGCACACCCCAGCTCTTCAGGATTTCAATAGTGGATTTCCGGGTGATACCAGGGAGGATACTGCCCACCAGCGCCGGGGTGATAACCTCGCCGCCGATTTTGAAGAAGACATTCATTGCCCCCACTTCTTCAATGTATTTCCGCTCCACACCGTCCAGCCAGAGTACCTGGGAGTAGCCCTCCTCATGGGCAATGTCCTGGGCCTTGAGGGAGGAGGCATAGTTGCCGCCGGTCTTCGCCATGCCGGTGCCGCCCTTGACAGCGCGGACATACTGGCTCTCCACATAGATTTTCACCGGGTTAAGCCCGCTGGCATAGTAGGCCCCCGAGGGCGAGAGGATGACGATATAGAGGTATTCGCTCCCCGCCTTCACGCCCAGCTTGGCCTCGGTGCAGATGATAAAGGGGCGGATATAGAGCGAAGTGCCAAAGGTGTGGGGAATCCAGTCCTTCTCCAAATTCACCAGCTGCTTGAGCCCCTCCAGCAGCAGCTCCTCGTCCACAGGCGGGATGCACAGCCGCTCATTGGAGGCATTGAGCCGCTTAAAATTCTCCTCCGGCCGGAAGAGCAGTACGCGCCCATCCTCTGCCCGATAGGCCTTCATCCCCTCAAAGACCTCCTGCCCGTAGTGCAGCACCATGGCAGCCGGGTCCAGCGCAATCGGGCCATAGGGTACGATTGCGGGGTCATGCCAACCCTGCCCCTCGGTGTATTTCATGACAAACATGTGGTCGGTAAAAATCTCCCCAAACCCCAGCTTGCCCTCGTCAGTGGGCTTCGCCTTCAAATTTTTGCTCAGTTCCACGCGGATTTTTTCCATCCCTTATCATCCTTTCCTATGTATTCTCCTAATTGAAAGGGGCACAGCCCCTCAAATCGCTCTTATTTCCCGCTGATATACCCGTCAATCGCCGCAGCCGCCTCTTTTCCCGCTCCCATAGCCAGGATTACCGTGGCAGCCCCTGTCACCGCGTCTCCCCCGGCATACACGCCGGGCCGGGAGGTGGCCATGCCCTCGCCCACCACAATGCAGCCCCGGCGGTTCACCTCAAGCCCCTCTGTGGTGCTGCGGATGAGGGGATTGGGGGATGTGCCGATGGACATAATCACTGTGTCGGCATCCAGCACAAATTCGCTGCCCTCCACCGGCACCGGCGAACGCCGTCCCGACTCATCCGGTTCTCCCAGCTCCATGCGCTGGCACTCGATGCCGGTCACGCAGCCGTCCTCCCCGCCCAAAATCCGGGTGGGGTTGGTGAGGGTGAGGAACTCAATCCCCTCCTCCTTGGCGTGGTGCACTTCCTCCAGCCGTGCCGGCATCTCCGCCTCCGACCGGCGGTAGACAATCGCCACCCGTTCGGCTCCCAGCCGCTTGGCGCAGCGGGCCGCATCCATCGCCACGTTGCCGCCCCCCACAATGGCCGCAAAGCGGCTCTGCCGCAGCGGGGTATCGTATTCCGGCCGGTAGGCCTTCATCAGGTTCACCCGGGTGAGGAATTCGTTGGCGGAATACACCCCCACCAGCCCCTCGCCGGGAATCCCCATAAACCGGGGCAGCCCCGCGCCCGTGCCGATGAATACCGCCTCATACCCCTCTTCCAGCAGCTCATCCACTGAGAGGGTGCGGCCAATCACCATATTGGTTAAAAAGGTGACACCCAGCGCCTTCAGGTTTTCCACTTCCCTTGCCACAATCTCCTTGGGCAGGCGGAACTGGGGAATCCCGTATACCAGCACGCCACCCACCTGGTGGAAGGCCTCAAACACGGTCACCTCATATCCCTTTTTCGCCAAATCCCCGGCGCAGGCCAATCCCGAGGGGCCGGAGCCCACTACAGCTACCCGGTGCCCGTTGGCAGCAGGGCGTTCCGTCTCCTGCTGTTCCTGGGCCATGTGCCAGTCTGCCACAAAGCGTTCCAGCCGCCCGATAGCCACCGGCTCCCCCTTAATGCCCCGCACACACTTGGATTCACACTGGCTCTCCTGGGGGCACACCCGCCCGCACACCGCAGGCAGCGCATTCGTCCAAGTAATGATACGGTAGGCCTCTTCCAAGTCCCCCTTTGCCACTGCCGCGATAAATTCCGGAATGCGCACATTGACCGGGCACCCTGCCACACAGGGCTTGTTCTTGCAGTTCAGGCACCGCCCGGCCTCTTCTATTGCCATTTCCCTGGTGTATCCCAGGCTCACCTCGTCAAAGTTCTTGTTCCTCACCTGGGGCTCCTGCTCCGGCATGGGCAGCTTTACATTCGACAGATTAGGCATGATGTCCCTCCTCTCCCGCTGCGGCAAAGAGCCGGCAGGCGTGCCCTGCGCTCTCCCGTTCCAGCGGCTGATAGGTGCGGTTGCGCTTACTCAGCTCCGCAAAATCCACCTGGTGCCCGTCAAAGTCCGGCCCGTCTACGCAGGCGTATTTCAGTTTGCCCCCCACCGTCACCCGGCAGCCGCCGCACATGCCGGTGCCGTCAATCATAATGGGGTTCAAGCTCACCACGGTGTGGATGCCATAGGGCTTTGTCACATCACACACCGCCTGCATCATCGGCACTGGCCCGATAGCCACCACCAGGTCATAGCCTGCATCCTGTTCCAGCAGCTCGCTCAGGATTTGGGTCACAAAGCCCTTGCGCCCGTAGGAGCCGTCATCGGTAGCCAGATGGAGCGCCGAGGAGGCAGCCCGCATCTCCTCCTCCAAAATTACAATATCTTTGCTGCGGAACCCAGCCACTGTAACCACCTGGGCCCCCATGGCGTGCAGCGCCTTGGCCTGGGGATAGGCAATGGCGCAGCCCACGCCGCCGCCCACTACAATGGCCCGCTTCACCCCGTCAAATTCCGAGGCGTTCCCCAAAGGCCCCACAAAATCGGCGATAAACTCCCCCGCTTCCCGGCTGCCCAGCAGCTTGGTGGAGTAACCAACTTCCTGGAAGATGATAGTAACACTGCCCTCTTCCCTGTCATAGTCCGCTATCGTGAGGGGAATCCGCTCCCCCATCTCGTCAACCCGGAAGATGATAAATTGCCCCGCCCTGGCCTTTCTCGCCACATAGGGCGCATGGATTTTCATCAGCGTAACAGATTCATTGAGTCTTTTCTTCTGGATAATCTGGTACATCGCCTTTCCTCCCGTACACAGTTTTGCAATTTTATCTTTTTCATCTTTCATATCAAAAATTGAATTTTCCCCATTATACAACATATTATCCAACTTCGCAAGTGTTTCTTTTTCATCAAAATGCAAGTTTTTTATTCCCATCATGCGATTTTTTTGGAGACACCCATCTTTTCTTATCGGGTTCCAGAGAAATACCCAGTATTTTAATTATAGCAAATTCCGCCCCAAAAATATAGAGACAATTTGCACCCGCCCACATCTTCGTCAAGATGAAACATCAGCCGTCCCCGAACTGGGGGCGGCTGATGCACTTTGCCCAAACCTATCCTATTTTAATGTAAGTTTTTTCCCAGTGCCCCCCGAGCTGGAGGAACTGCCCACCTTGCCGCTGCCGGCGAACTCAGCGGAGTTGCTCTCAAAGTAGTCCACAATCCCCGCCGTAATATACCGGGCCAGGTTTTTCTGGGTAGAGGTCTTCTGCAGCAGCGTCAGCTCTGTGGGGTTGGAGATATAGCCGCACTCCACCAGCACTGCGGGGAAGTCCATATACCGCGTGACATACATATAGCCAAACTTGGCCCCCCGGTTGTGGACATTTCCGTCATCCGGATAGACTTTATTGTTGTAGTAGCTGCCCACCCGCTTGGTGATGCGGTAGGCCAGCTCCATGGAATAAGGGTTGAAGTAATAGGCCTCCACCCCCGAAGTCTTGGAGCTGCTCTCAGAGTAGTTGTGGTGCAGCGCCACATAGATGTGGGGCCCAAATTCCCTGGCAGCCGCCACCCGCTCTTTCATGGGCACGCTGCCCACTGTGGTGTCAACCATCTCCACTTCAGCCCCCAGGGCCTCCAGCTCACTCTTTACCCGCTTAGCCAGTGCCCAGTTCAGCGTGGATTCATAGACTTTCCCACCGTAACTGATGGCGCCCGGGTCCTTGGCATCATGGCCGGGGTCCAGGAAAATCCGTACCCCTTCTAGCGAGTGGCCGTAGACATTGTCCTCCTCCTCAATCACCGGTGGATTGGGGAAGCGGAAGACCAGGTCATTTCCGTCATAATAGCTACTCACGCCGAAAAACACACCCTTCTGCCGCAGGGTCAGTTCCAGCGTGCTGCTCTCGCTCCCCTCTTTCCAAACCCCCTTGGAAAACAGGGGGCTGCCCGAGAGCGAAGGCACAGAGCCAGGCACAGAATCGGTATAGTCAAAGGTGATGGAAAAAGTGGTGGGCCAGAAATTCCCCACAGCCCCCTCCTTGCTCAGGGAAAGAGGGCTCAATTTGCAGGAAAAGGGGACCTTCCAACCAGTCTTAAACCGCAGCTCCGTATACTCTTCGCTGGAATTCACCTTCACAGAGCTGATGCTGTTGTCCTCAAAGTCCTCAGTGTAAAAGAGCTTCACATCATCGGCGTACACCCGCTTGCCCGAGGCCAGCCGGTAATAGTAAAAGGTCTTGGTGTCGTTTTCAAATTTCAGCTTCTTGCTGGCCAGGTAATCCACCGTGCCCTCCGGCAGCGGATAACAGGTGGGAAACGAGTCGTCGTTCACCGGGCTGGAGGGAAACACCTCGGCAAAGTCCGAAGTCACCCGCGCAGCAACCCGCCGCCCGTCCTTCCCCACCAGGGAAAAATCGTCGTCCTCATCATCCTCGCCGTCGCTTTCCTCCTCATCGTCCCAGTCAGGCTCGTCCTCTTCCAGGGTGCCTTTCACGGTAACAGAGGCCCCGTTCATGGCCTTGCGGCTGTCCTGCCACTGGGCGTAGACCCGCAGGTTCCCCAGCTCCACACTATAGTCCTCTGCCTCCGGAATTTCCAGCGTCCCCTCATAGAGGCGGTAGGCGCCATTGGTCTTTCCGCCGGCCGTCATCCTTACAATCTGCTCGCCCAGCTTCACCTGTACCACGGCCCCGTCCTTCACGTAGGCCTCCACTTCCAGCTCCGCGCCTCCCTCGGCATTTACAGTATAGGCCTGGGAGGGGGATACCGAGTAAATCACCCTGTCCTGCGACGCAGTGAGCAGCAGGGCATCCTGTCCCTCTGGGTTAGCCAGCCCAAGGGAGAGCCCCTGCCCCATTTCCCGCGGTGCGGCTGTCCCTGTCTCCTCCTCCCAACGTTCCTCCTGCTGGGCGGCCAGCTGCCCGGCCAGCTGGGCCGTACTGGGATAGTTCCCCGGCATGCAGCCGCTCAGCATCCCCGCCGCCAGCAAACCCGCCACGGCGCACAATCCTATCTTCCTCTTCACATTTACGACCTTAGCCTCCGCCTCACGAAGGCTTCCTTTCTCCCCTTTTGGGGTGGTTTTCATAGTAAATCGCTGTCCTTCCAGCAGTGAAAGCCACAAAAGGGTGGGTGAAAACATATTTCCAGCCCTTCCTCTGTTTTATGGGGAATCCCCTTCCTCTTCTCCCATCAGCCAACCAAGAGCTTTTGCAGCCTGGCCTTTTCCTTCAGCACTATCTTGGATGTCTCCTTTGCAGGAGCAAATATCGATTCATAGCGGTACAGCGCAAATCCCCTGCACTTGCGCAGGTTGCGGGCATACTTAATCTGCCGCACCAGCATGTCGTCGTTGTCCTGCCATTCACTTTTTCCCTCGTCGCCGGCGTAAGTGTCTTCCAGCCCCGATTTATAGGCTGCCAGCCCTATGTACAAATCCACGCTGGGGGAGGTCACCAAGTCGTTCCACGCCTTGGCCGTCTCGTCAAAGGGCAGCTTGCCGTGCTCAAAGCCAAAGTAAATCTGGGGGCACAGGTAATCCACATATCCGCTGCGGGAACCCCAGCGCTTCACGTCAGAGTACATCTCGTTCATGTTCTTGTCAATGTCAGCCGCCGGGCTGATACCAAAGACCACCTTAGAATCCTTCTGCTTGATGGCCCGGTAAGTGTTATAAATGAGCTTGTTCACCTGATACCGCCGGAATTCCGCTAGCGTCTTGCCGTCCCCCAGCTCCTCATAGGCCTCTTTGTCAAAGGAAGCGTCCTGGGTGGGATAGAAGTAGTCGTCAAAGTGGATCCCATCCACGTCATAGTTTTCCACAATCTCCAGTACGCCCTTAATCACCAGGCTCTGCACCACCGAACGGGCCGGGTTGTAGTACAGGCCGTTGCCGGAGGCCAGCACCAGGTCATCCCCCTGTTTTTGCAGCTTCACCGCCGGGTTCTTGCTGTCCAGCTCCCAGGCCCCGCTGTCGGTGATACGGTATGGGTTAATCCAAGCGTGGATTTCCATCCCCCGCTCATGCCCCTCCTCGATAAAAATCTGTAGCGGGTCATAGCCTGGGTCCTTCCCCTGTTCCCCCGTCAGCACATGGGACCAGGGAAAATACTTGGACTTGTACATCGCGTCAGAATAGGGCCTCACCTGTACGAATACAGTGTTGAGCCCCAAGTTCCGGGCGTTGTCCAGCAGTTCCTCCACATTCTCCCGGAAGTCCCCCTTCACCAGGCTATAAAATTCCAGAAAAGAGACCCATACGCCCCGCATCTCCTGTTTTGCGCCGCTCTTCAAGGTCAGCGACGTGGAGAGCCCCACTGTCTCGGGCCGTTCCGCCATCCCGTCGGCCCACAGTTTCGCCGTCCCCTGGGAGGCGGAAGGAACACAGCCCGTCAGCCCCAACAGCAGTGCTACAGCTAAAATCGAAGCCAAAATCCGTCTCATAAAATACCTCCATTCTCCTCCGGCCCTCCTGCCGTTCCAATCCTATTCAAACAATAAACCCAAAAATCCCCCAGAATATTGGAAAAATCTCTGCTTTCCCCGGAGCTTTTCCACAATTATTTTTATTGTACCTGTTTTTTCCCCATTTTTCAAGAATTTTCCCCAAATTTTTCCCCTATGGAAAAAACTTCTTCCCTATGATGTATGCGCTAAAAAAACCGCCTATGTATTTTAGAAGAAACAAAAAAGCCCCCTGGGCCATCCAGGGGGTAATCAAGGGAATTTCAATTCTTTTTTGAGCCAAACCGGTTTTCTGTCCCATTGAGCAGCCGTTTGATATTGGCCCGGTGCATCCAAATCACCAGCAGCGCAATCGCCAGGATACACAGCGTGTCCACCAGCGCCGGCCTGTGCTGGATAGAGTGGAGCAGATAGGTAAAGACCGGCGCGCTCACCGCAGCAGAAATCGACCCCAATGAGACAATGCGGGTTGTGAGGGCCACAATCAAAAACACAAGGAGAATCCCCACAAACACCAACGGGTCAAGGATTAAAATCACCCCTGCTGAGGTGAGGATGCCCTTCCCCCCGCGAAAACCGAAGTACAGCGGGAAAAGGTGTCCCAAAATGGCGCAAAAACCCGCCAGATAGGCTCCCACCATCACATATTCCGCCGGCACCTTCCCGATATAGGTGAAAAACATCTTTCCCAGCACCACTGAGAGAATCCCCTTGGAGAAATCCCCCAGCAGGGTCAGCGCAGCGGGCAGCTTGCCCAGGGTACGCAGCACATTGGTCATGCCCGCGTTCCCGCTGCCGCTGTCCCGGATGTCTTTGCCTGAAAACAGGCGCGTGATGATAATGGCAAAGCTGATGCTCCCCAGCAGATAGGCCGCCAAAGCCGTGAGCACCGCCGCAATGGCGACTTGCAGTGTGAATTCCATGCGAAGCTCCCTCTCTCTATTCTGTCTCTGATGATGGGCTGCCGCCCTGTCCCGGCAGCCCGTGTCCCGCTATTTCCCTTCTCCCCGCTCCCTCACAATCAGCCGCACCGGTGTGCCCTCAAAGCCAAAGGACTCCCGCAGCTGGTTTTCCAGGTAACGCTGGTAGGAGTAATGGAACAAATCAGCCCGGTTGACAAAGCAGACAAATGTGGGCGGCCGGGTGCTGGACTGGGTCATATAGTAAATCTTGAGCCGTCTTCCCTTGTCCGAGGGGGGCTGCACCCGGGAGGTGGCGTAGGAGAGCAGGTCGTTGAGCATCCCAGTGGAGATGCGCTGGGCGTTCTGCTCGTCCACATATTTGATGAGGGGGAAGAGCCTGTCCAGCCGCTGCCCTGTCTTGGCCGAGATAAAAATCATCGGCGCATAGGACATAAAGCTAAACCCGATTTCCAGCTTTTTCCGGTATTCGTTCATAGTCTTGTCGTCCTTCTCCACGGCATCCCATTTGTTCACGGCGATGATGCAGGCCTTGCCCTGCTCGTGGGCATAGCCCGCCACCTTGGAGTCCTGCTCGGTAAACCCCTCCTTGGCGTCAATCATAATGACGCATACCTGCGCCCTGTCCACCGCCATATAGGCCCGCAGCACGCTGTAGCGCTCAATATTCTCGTTCACCTTGCTCTTGCGCCGGATGCCCGCCGTATCGATAAAGAGGAATTTCCCGTGGCTGTTTGTCACCGGGCTGTCAATGGCATCCCGTGTGGTGCCTGCAATGTCGGAGACAATGGAGCGGTTCTCCCCTGCAAGCTTGTTAATAAGGGAGGATTTCCCCACATTCGGCTTGCCGATAACCGCCACCTTAATCTGCTCCTCGTCCCCTTCCTCGCCCTCTTCCGGGGGCAGCAGGGCCAATACCTGGTCCAGCAGGTCGCCGGTGCCGTGCCCGTGGGTGGAGGAGACGGCAAAGGGCTCGCCGATACCCAGGTTATAGAATTCGTAGAATTCCATGGGCTGTTCTCCCACCCGGTCGTTTTTGTTGACACAGAGCACCACAGGCTTGCCGCTCTTTTGCAGCATAGCGGCCACTTCCTGGTCGGTGGCCGTCACGCCGGCCTGCAGGTCGGTGACAAAGATAATCACATCCGCTGTATCCACGGCAATCTGCGCCTGTTCCCGCATCTGGGTGCGTATCTGGTCGGAGGAATGGGGCTCAATACCCCCGGTATCCACCAACATGAACTTGCGGCCCAGCCATTCGCACTCAGCGTAAATCCGGTCCCGCGTCACGCCGGGCGTGTCCTCCACAATGGCAATGCGCTGGCCCACCAGCTTATTAAACAGGGTGGATTTCCCCACGTTGGGCCGTCCCACCACTGCCACAATGCGTTTTCCCACGTTTTCCGTCCTCACTTTCCGGCCACAACGGGGCCATCTATTCCTATTCTAACACAATCCAGGCAAAAAGTACAATTTCTTTTTTATTTTTAGGGCCCTCCCCTATTCCTCTTCTCCCAAGAACGCCGCCAGCAGTATAAACCCGTCGTTTTCCACAGTCCGGATAGGAACCCCCAGCGCCGCCTTGGCCTCTTCCAGCGTCACGTCGTCCAAAAATTTGTCCTGCTCGTGGCGCAGCATCACGCTGGGAATCAGCAGTTCCTCCCCCAAGTCCCTCCCCGCCAGCTGGGCCAGCAGGTCCTTGCCGGTCACCAGCCCGGCCACTGTGATGGTATGGCCAAAGAAGTCATTGACAATGGGATACACCGTACACACCACCCCAGGCCATTTTTCTCTCAGCCGCTGCGCCAGCCCCGCCAAGATGGGGGCGGCGTCCACGCCGGTAGCCAGGGAAATGCGGCGTTCCCTGCTGTCCCCCTCTTCCAGCGCCAGCGCAGAGGAAAACTCGTCCTCCAGACTGGCTACCAGCCCCACGCCGTTTTCCAGCTGGTTAAATTCCCCATAGAACTCCGCGGGAGGGATGGGCAGCCCTGCCCGGAGATAGAATTCATCCGAGGCATAGCACACCCGCTCCCCATTTTCCGCCAGGGACTTATCTCCCAGCTCCTCCACAATGCGGACCACTTCGGCCGCCCGTTCCCTTGTGTAGGGCTCCAGCTGCGGCAGCCCTTCCCGGTACTTTGTCAACCCTACCGGCACGCAGGCGACGCTCTGCACCCCCGGATAGAGCCCCAGCAGTTCCTTTAGGCTGTAGCGCAGCTCCTCCCCGTCATTGATGCCGGGGCAGAGCACCAGCTGGGTGTTCAGCTTAATCCCGCTCTGGGCCAGTTCATACACCGTCCCAAGGGCCTCCCCTGCAAAGCGGTTACACATCATCTTCTCCCGCAGCCCGGGGTTCATGGTGTGCACGGAGATATTGATAGGGCTGATGTGCATCTGCTTAATCCGGTCAATCTCCCGCCGTTTCAGGTTTGTCAAGGTAATATAGTTGCCAAAGAGGAAGGAGAGGCGGGAGTCATCGTCCTTAAAATAGAGGCTCTCCCGCATCCCAGGGGGCATCTGGTCCACAAAGCAGAAGATGCACTTGTTGTAGCAAGTGCGCTGGCTGTCCATGAGATAGGTCTCAAATTCCAGCCCCAGTTCCTCATATTCCCCCTTGTGAACAGCCTTGTGCATTTCCTTCCCCTCCCGGGAAAGCACCAGCTGCAGCGACCGTTCCATCATGTAAAACCGGTAATCCAGCACGTCTTCAATGGAATGCCCGTTGATGGCACACAGGGTATCCCCCGGCAAAATGTCCACCTGCGCCGCTGGGGAGCCCTGCTCTACCGCCGTTATCTGTACCGCCACATAATCTCCCCCTTCATCAAAAAATCGAGGAAGATTGCTCCTCCTCGATTCCTAGATTAGCCCTCTTGTTTGATGATTTCCTTGCCCTTGTAGTAGCCACAGTTGGCGCATACCCGATGGGGCAGCTTCAGTTCGCCGCACTGGGTGCACTTGGAAAATCCGGGGGTGTCCAGCTTCCAGACATTGGAACGTCTCTTGTCCCGTCTGGCCTTCGAGATTTTGCGTTTCGGTTCGATACCCATAACAATCTTCCTCCATCAACTTCTATTGTGGGCCGCAGGGCTAAAAGCCCTGGCCGTTCTTTCACTCTCTGCGCAGGCTCACTCGTCGTCAGCATCCAAAAGCGCCTGCAAAGCCGCCAGCCGTGGGTCAACCTGCCTGCTCTCGCAGCCGCAGTCCCCCTCGTTCAGGTTCGCTCCGCAGATAGGACAAAGTCCCTTGCACTGGGGGTCGCACAGGTTTTTCGTGGGCAGGTTCAGCAGAATATCATCTGCCGCCAGCTGCTCCATGTCAAGCCGTTGGTCCTCCACCAGGAAAAAGTCCTCTCCCTCATCCTCCTCATTTTCCAGCTCTGTCACCAGAACATGGGAAAAAGCCTGCTCAACCTCCCGTTTAATGGGCTGCAGGCAACGGTCACAGAGCACGTCCAATGTGTAATACACCCAGTATTCACAAGTGACAATGCCCGCCCGGTTCACAATAGCGCCCGCCGCACGGATGGGGCCGGGAATCGGATGGGAACCGCCCATCTCCACTTGGGACAAGGAAAAAGGGAAATCAAATTCCAGCTTTTCCATTCCCTGGGAAAAGAGCTGCCTAAGGTCCAGAATCATCTCCGCGCCACCTTTCCAAAGGGCGAATTCTGCACACGGGAAAGCCGCTGTTGCTGGTAGCTGCACGCAAATCTCTCCCGGCACAAATGGCCTGTCCGCCGCCCCGCCCGGCCCGGTCTCCCAATGCCAAGACTTGGCAAGACCAAAACACAGGAAGAGCCAACGCACAAAACCCGCTGTTATAGAGGATGAAAAACAATCCTGCTTCAGTGCTCACAGACAGCTAAGGGGCATCTGCAAAATGCACCCAGCCTATTCGCATAAAATATTATAGCGGCAGTTTTCCCTTTTGTCAACCGGAAAATCCCATTTTCCGGAAAAAATCGCCCCCAGAAAACCAAAATCGTTTCTAGGGACGAAAATATCACTGCTCTAACAGGCTGGAAATCTGCTCTTGGAATCCCTCCAGCTGCTGGGCAAGCTGTGCATTATAGTTTTCCTGCTGCTCTTCCAGTTGGCGCAGGTATTCCTCCTCCTGCTCTGCCAGCTGCCGGTCATACTCTTCCTGCTGCCGGGCAAGCTGCTCCTCATAGGAGCTTTGCAGCTCTGCCAGGTTGTTCTCATATTCCTCCTGGTATTCGGCCAGCTGGTTGTTATACTCCTCGCTGAGCTGGTGGTAATTCTCATTAAAATCCTGATAGGCCTCGTCCATCTGGCCGGCCATTTCCTCGGAGGCAAGCCCCTTGAAGAGGATGGTCTCGCCACCGTCCGCCGCCACCTTCACCACATAGGTCAGCCTCTCTTCCCCTCTGTGGGGAGAGCCCTTCTGGAACTTCAGTGTCTCCCCCTCTTCCAGGATAATCTCCTGGGGCGTCCCGCTGTAGGACCACTGGGGCAGTATATATTTCCTATAATAGTCATACCCCTCTGTTACAAAGGTCACGCCCAGGGTGACGAAAATCAGCACAAAGCTGAAAAAGATACTGAGAAAATCATATTTCAGCTTGTCGTGCTTTTTGCTGAAGTTAAACATCAGAATCTCAATGCCCAAAATCACCAGGACAATGGGGCTAAAGCGCAGCCAGTACCCCACATCTACATTGTGGAAAAGCAGGCTCATGGAAAAGAGGATACCCGCCGCAATGAGGGAGAGCCCCATGGTCACGGTGCCCACCCGCCGCACCCGCTGCGGCTTAGGCGGCTGCGGGGCCTGGGGGGGCGCCTGGGGTGGCTGATAGCTATATCGCGGCGCCTCCTGCCCAAAGGGGTTTTCCTGGCTCTGCCGGGGCTCCTCCTGTGCAGCCTTCTTTGGCTCTTCCCGGATGTCCTCCTGCCGGGGTTCCTCCGGCTTGGGGGGCGCCTGTTCCGGCTGGGGCTCTTCCGGCTGGACTTTTGGCACCTCCGGCACCGGCAGCCCGGCAGCCACCGGGTTCAGGGAGAGCTGGGGAGGCTTGGGCAGGGTCAGGCTGGGGGCTTCCGCAGCCTTTGCCCCCTCATTTCCCCCTGCCGAGGCGGGCCCATCAGAGGGAAACAGCGGCGTCATCACCTGGGAAGCGGGAACAGGGTCTCCGGTTTCCGGGGTTTGCTTCTTATTCATCTCGTCCATAGAAATTTCCTTCCTCTCATCTTCTAGGCCATCAGCCCCGATAGGTTGTCACATCGTCCAGGGATTCCCGCGCCTTTTTCCCGCCGCGGATGAGGTGGATACCCAGCAGGATAATCACCACACCCACCGCCAATGCGGGGATACGCTCCATAAAGCTGTCGATTAGGCGGTAGGCCCACTCGGAATAGCGCCAGAGCCAGCCCATTACCATGCTGTAGCAGTTGCGCATCAGGAGATACCCACCCAATGCCACCAGTGCGATGCCCAGCCCCTTGCCCTGAATCCGCTGCAGCTTGTTGGCGATGCCGGAGCCCGGCTCAAAGAAGAGGAATGTGTCCGGATTGGCTTGGGCCTCCTCAAAGGTATAGCTGCGGATATTCAGGGAATCAAAGAAGGCGTAGCAGAAGACCACAGGCAATGCCAAGCTCAACTCAGGCACGTTCAGCAGCGCCGCCACCAGCAGCACCGCCCAGAACAAGCCCATCAGGGATACGCCCCGCTTCATATACCCCTGGTACATCTGCCCTGCCCCGGGGAAAAGTGAAAACAGGACAGTCCAAAAACCACTTTTTCTTTTCATTTCTTACTCGCTCCTTTATCTAAAAAACGAAACAGGCGAAACGGCTCCCTCTCCTCTTCGTTTTTGATGCGCTGTTCAATTCTCCGCTCCCGCTGGGCTTTGCGGGAAAACAGCTGGCGGTTCCAGTAGTCCAGCGTGTCAAAGAGCTGGTTGGAAATGGCGCAGCTGCCCTCGCTGATGCGCTGGGAGGCTTCTACAAAGGGCACGCTGTTTTGCCCCGCATGCAAGCTCATGTCAAATGCTCCTCCAAAGAGGAACACCAGAGCCAGGCAGGCGGCCAGCGCCCCGGCTGTCACCCGGTGGAACAGGAAACGCTCCACCTTTTTGTGCATCCGTTTCATCACCTTTTCCTGCACTGGGTTTTGGGGCGCCATCAGCACATCCTCCGTGAGCAGGCCGCTGTACCGTTCCAGGCACCTGTCGCAGAAAGACAGATGCTCCGAAATTTCCAGCCGCTGCAATTCGCCGAGCTGCTCTTCCTGGGCAATGCTCCCCCGCAGCGCCGCGTCGGTAAGGCAGCCCTTTTCATCAAATAAATTCACTGTGCTTTCCCCCTTTCAAAATCTGTTCCTGTAGCAGATTTTTTGCGCGGTATAGCTGGGTATGTACGGTCTTGTAGGGCCGCCCAGTCTCCTGGGCAATCTCCTGCACCGTCTTTTCCTCTAAAAAGAACTGGATAGATACCTGCCGGTAGGGCTCTTTGAGCCCCCGTATCAGGGCTTCGATGGCCGCCACCTGTTCCCGTTCGATGTAAATCTCCTCGGGGATGGGAACGGTGCGGAGGGCTGTGCTCACCGGCAAGGGCTCCGGCAGCTCTGAGGCAGAACCGGAAGCCTCCACTCGGTTGTGGTAGGCCGACTTGAGATAGTCCTTGGCCTTGTTGGTGGCAATCCGGGCAAACCATGGCTTGGCCGTGGCGTCGGAATAGCTGTCGATATGGGTATAGGCAGAGAGAAAGGTCTCCTGTGTCAAATCCTCGGCGATTTGACGGTCCCTGGTAAACTGAAAGCAGATGGTGTAGACCAGCTTCTCATACTGTTCCACCAGTGCCCTGAATTTTTGGTCTGTCATCTGTACTTCCGGCTCACCGCCCTTTCTCCCGGCAGGCCGTTTTCCCGCAGCGGCCTTCCCCTTATAGGAACCCGCTTCTGCCGCCGTGATGTTCTTGCCAAATCACTTATAGAAACGAGTGGGGCCAAGTGCTTTCTTCATCCTGCCAAAATTATTTCCATCCCAGTATACCGAAAAGCCCCCTGCCCCGCAAGACGCCCTGCGACAAAAACGCCTTTTCTTTTCGCAAAAAAACAGTTGACAATTTCTGGGGTAGATGCTATAATAACTAACGTCCTCACAAGAGAGGAGATGTTTAAGCGGGTTTAGCTCATCTGGTAGAGCGCCACCTTGCCAAGGTGGAGGTAGCGAGTTCGAGCCTCGTAACCCGCTCTATGAAACAAGGAAAAG
>JAAVYW010000008.1 GCA_022791315.1 Oscillospiraceae bacterium
CAGCTACAATCCCAAGACCAATACCTACACCAAGATGACTGCGCCCAACTATCGGATTGACGCCAACGGCTACCTGCACTTCACTACTTCTATGGGTAACTGTGTCATCGTCACCGACCAGCCTCTTGCCAGAAAGTAATTTAGCTTAATCCGTTATTGAGAAAACGCCCAGACAAAGCCCTGGTTCCCAAGAGAACCAGGGCTTTGTCATACTTATTAAGGCGGCTCAAAATTTATCGGCCCAGTTCATAGGCGCGGCGGACACTGGCTTCCAGGGCAATGCGGATTGTATCGTCAAACCCGCCTTTGTCCAGAGCGGCCAGACCCTCTAAGGTGGTGCCGCCGGGGGAGGAGACCATGCGGATAAGTTCCTCCGGGGTTTTGCCGCCTTCCAGGAGCATTTTGGCGCTTCCGGCCATTGTCTGGGCAAAGAGGCGCAGGGCACTTGCCTCGTCGATGCCCTGTTCCCGTGCAAATTCAGTTACACAGCGGGCAAAACGGAAGAGAAAGGCGGGGGTGCTGCCCTGGATGCCAATGCTCTCGTTTAGCTTTTCCTCAGGCAGCTCTACCGCTAGGCCGCCGCAGGAGAAGAGGGAACGGGCAAAGTCGAATTCCTCCCGGCTCACCGGGGGCACATGGGCCAGCGCCGCCGCGCCACACCCCAGCTGGAGCGGCAGGTTGGGCATCACAGGCACCACTTTGGCGTCGAACCCCAGGCCCTTTTTCAAATAGGCGGATGAGATTCCCGCTAGGATGGAGAGAAAGACCGTCTCTTTCCGCAGGAAGGGGCGGATCTGTTCCAGTACCCCATCAATACCCTGGGGCTTTACGCCGAAAAAGACATAGGGGCACTGGGCGATTTCTTCCAGTGTGGCAGAAAGATAGCCCTTTTCCCGCCATTGTTCCTGTTTCTCCGGGGCGGTATCAAAAAAGGCGATTTGAGATGGGGGAAAGAGGCCTGCGGAGACAATACCGGTCATCACAGCACCCGCCATGTTCCCGGCCCCGATAAATCCAATTTGCATGGGTGAACCCCTCACTTTCCAAAAGGATAAGGACCGCAGAGAGGATTCCCTGCGGCCCTTTGGATGGCTTAAAGTTCCAGCTCATTGAGACGGAGGATGGAGATAATATAGATTTTTAAGGCCTTTTTCAGGCTCTCAATGCTCTTGTACTCGTCGGGCTGGTGGGCGCCGCCGTGGCCTGCGGGAAGATCCCTGGTGGGGCCGGGCAGGCCAGGGCCAAAGGCGATGGCGTTGGGCAGCTTGCGGGCATAGGTGCCGCCGCCCATGGTATAGGGCTGCTTGTTGTCCCCGGTGCAGTCGTTGTAAATCTGGGTGAGGAGGGAGACAGCGGGGTGGTTTTTATCAAAGTAGTTGGGCTTGCTGTCCTCCACCGAGACCAGCTTGCCGCCGGCCTGTTCCGCCGTTTTGCGGATGGAGGCGGTGATTTTGTCGGCGTCATCGGTGATGGGATAGCGGATGTTCATGTTTAAGGTGAGCACGCCGTCTTTGAGATGGAGCATACCGGAATTGCAGGTGAGCACGCCGGAGAGCTCGTCCTCAAACGCAATGCCATAGGCCTCGCCGTGGCAGGTGTTGGTGGCCCGCTGGAGAAAGGTGAAAAGGGGCACCAGGCACTCGTCCAGCAGGTTGTGGGCCAGGAGATAGTCCACAGCGCTGGCAATGGCGTTCTGGCTGCCATCGGGGAAGGCGGCGTGGGCGGAGACGCCCCGGGCCTCTAAGAGAATCTCATCCCCTTGGAGGGTGGGGGTAATCCACTCGGTCTCAGGCAGGGAAGTGGTTCCGGCCAGGTTTTTCACCCGCACCGCGGCCTTGGCCGGGACGATGTTGGAGGCCAATCCGGCGTCAAAGGCCAGGAGGTTGCCCTCTTTCAGGTCAAAGGCGATGTCGGCCTCGTAGACGCCCTTTTCGCCATAGCAGACGGGGAACTCGGTATCGGCGATGAGGGAGAGGGCGGCGGGCTTGTAATGGGCCAGGTAGTAGGCGGTATCGGCCATGCCTTTTTCTTCGTTGCAGCCCAGCATGAGCTTGACTTGGTAGCGCATGGGGACCTGTTGTTCCTTCAAAAACTTCATTAGATAGAGGCCTAATACTGCGGAAGCCTTATTATCATCGCTGCCACGGCCAATGACGAAGCCGTCTTGGTACTCGGCGGCGTAGGGCGGGGTGGCCCAGCCCTCGCCCTCGGGGACAACGTCCAGGTGGGACCAGATGGCAATATCTTTTTCTTGCGTGCCCAAGGAGACACTGCCGCAATAATATTCATAGTTGCGGGTGTCAAACCCCAGGGCGGCCCCCAGTTCCAGGGCCTTGTCCAGCACGTCACGGCAGCCCTGGCCGTAGGGTTTTACAGGGCTCTGTTCCTCTGAGACGCTTTTGATGCGCACCAGGGTTTGCAGGTCCTTGATGATAGACTGCTCGTTTTCCTGCAAAAAGGCATCGATGTTATCCATATATTGGTTCATGGCGAATTCCTCCTCTTGGCTTTTTTCTATTCTGTGCAGGAGATACTGCTCCTATTATACACCGCTCGTTTACCGCAGTAAAGCCCTCACAGAAAATATTGGGAGGAACTGGGGATTTTGTCACAATCCGGACAAAAAATCTTCACCGTCTTGACATAATAAGGGCCTAGAATTAAACTATATAGTAAGACTTCTCAGGAGAACGAAAATGGAGGGATTTACAATGGCACGGGAAGGACAGATTACGGTACATTCCGAAAATATGTTTCCCATTATTAAAAAGTGGCTGTATTCGGACAAGGACATTTTCCTGCGGGAGCTGGTGGCAAATGCCTGCGACGCCATCAGCAAGCGGCAGCGGCTGGAGAGCCTGGGGGAGGCTCCACAGGGCGGGGAGACGCCCAGGATTATCATCCGCACTGACGCCGAGGCGAAAACGCTGACGATTGAGGACAACGGCATCGGCATGACAGGGGACGAGGTGGAGAAATACATCGCCCAGGTGGCCTTTTCCGGGGCGGAGGACTTCCTAAAGCAGTACGAGAGCCAGGGGGAGGAGGGGCAAAACGGCATCATCGGGCACTTTGGCCTGGGATTTTACTCCGCCTTTATGGTGGCCGACACGGTGGACATTGACACCCTCTCCTGCCAGCCAGGGGCGCAGGCTGTCACCTGGAGCTCTTCCGGGGTCTCTACCTACACAATGGACGACAGCGGCAGGACGCAGGTGGGTTCGCTGATTACCCTGCACTTGGCAGAGGCGGAGGGGGAGTTCCTGGAAGAGCACCGCATCCGGGAAATCCTGCGGAAATACTGCGCCTTTATGCCCTATGAAATCTACCTGAACCCCACAGATGTATGGGAGGAGCCGGAGCAGGCGGAGGAAGAGGAGGGGAAAGAGCCTCCCAGGAAGAATTACCCGGTGAACGACACCGCACCCCTGTGGAAAAAGACGCCCAAAGACTGCACCGACGAGGAATACAAGCAGTTTTACATGCAGAATTTTATGGACTTTAACGAGCCGCTCTTCTGGATTCACCTGAATGTGGACTACCCCTTCCGGCTGCAGGGTATCCTCTATTTCCCCAAGAACCAGAACAAGCTGGAGCTGGTGCCGGGACAGGTGAAGCTCTACTGCAACCAGGTGTATGTGGCAGACAACATCAAAGAGGTGATACCGGAGTTTTTGCTGCTGCTAAAGGGGGTCATCGACTGCCCCGACCTGCCGCTCAATGTGTCCCGCAGCTTTTTGCAGAACGACGGGGATGTGGCAAAAATCTCGGCGCATATCACCAAGAAAGTATCGGACAAGCTGCATGCCATCTTCAAGAGCGAGCGGGAACGGTATGAGGGCTGCTGGGAAGACCTTGCCCCCTTTATCAAGTTTGGCTGTATCAAGGACGAGAAGTTCTATGACCGGATTCAGGATATCCTCCTGTTCAAGACCACGGCGGGGAAATTCTACACCTTGGAGGAGTATCCCAAAGAGGAGGGGAAAATCTTCTATGCCTCGGATGTGGACAAGCAGTCCCAGTATATCCGGCTCTCGGAGGAGATGGGGCAGCCTGTGGCCGTGCTGGACCACATGATTGACAACCACTTTGTGAGCTTTTTGGAGTACAAGGACTCGAACCTGCACTTTGGGCGTGTGGACTCGGATTTGAGCGGTGCGCTGAAGGAGAAGGACGAGACTGTGGTGGACGTGGCCCTGGCTGACGCCTTTAAGGCCCATATTGGCGAGGAGAAGCTGAATATCCGCACGGAGGAGCTGAAAAACGGCCAGATTCCCGCTGTTTTCCTGCTGGGGGAATCGGAACGCAGGATGCAGGAAATGGCCCAGATGTACGGCGAAACCATGGGATTTGGCGGGGAGACAGAGCGCACCATTGTGCTGAACACCAAAAACCCCTTAGTAAAGGCCCTGCCCACCCTCACCGGCCAGGTGCAGGAGATGGCCTGCCGCCAAATCTATGACTTGGCCCTCCTGAGTCACAAGACCCTCTCGGCCCAGGAGATGAGCGACTTTGTGGCCCGGAGCGTCTCCCTGTTGTGCAAAGCAGCGGGGATTGAGGAAAAAGAATAAATATGCGAGAGATGCAGGAAAAGATGCAGCTTTAAAAATTGCCATTTTCCAAGGATTTCTTCCCCGGCGCAGCGGTCCCTGGCTGCGCCGGGGAATTTTTATGGAAAAAAAGAGCTGGGGGAGGACGGGGAGGAACCGGGCGGCAGCCGGGGGAAACCGGGGGCTATTAAAATTTTTTAGATTTATTGTAAAATAGTTGATTTTTGGGTGGTAGGGTTTGAACTGTGAGGGGCGGGATAGGATAGGCCTGCTATGCTTTGGCCCCGGAGGGGACGGAGCCCCAAAAAGAGAAAAGAGGGAACAGAATGAGTGACGCGATTGTGATTGAGACAGTGAGCAAGTCCTTTGGGCGCAAGAAGGCGCTACAGGGGTTGAGCCTGCGTATCCCCCAGGGGATGTTTGGGCTGCTGGGGCGCAATGGCGCAGGGAAAACTACCCTGATGAGGACTATTGCCACCCTGCTGGCGAAGGAGGAGGGGACGCTGACCGTGTGTGGGGTCCCTGTGGAGCGGGCCAGGGAGGTGCGGAAACTGATTGGCTACCTGCCCCAGGACTTTAACATGTACCCCAGCATGAGCGTGTATGATGCCATGGATTACCTGGGGGTGCTCTCGGGGCTGGACGGCTTAACCAGGCGGCTGCGCATCCCCCTGCTGCTGGAACAGGTGAACCTGGCAAACCAGCGGCGCACCAAGGTACACGCCCTCTCCGGCGGCATGAAGCGGCGGCTGGGGATTGCCCAGGCCCTGCTCCACGACCCCAAGGTGCTGATTGTGGATGAGCCCACTGCCGGGCTGGACCCGGAGGAGCGGGTGCGGTTCCGCAACCTGCTCAGTGAGGTGGCGCAGGACAAGACGGTGCTGCTCTCCACCCACATTGTGGGGGACATTGAGGCGGCCTGCCAGAACATCGCCATTTTGGACCAGGGGCAGCTGCTCTATGGCGGCACGGTGTCCGGGCTGCTGGAAAGGGCGCAGGGGGCTGTCTACTCCGCCACGGTGGGGCAGGGCGAGCTGGAGGTGCTGAAAGACCGCTACCTGGTGACTGGGATGCTGGCCCAGGGCGTGGAGTGCATTGTGCGGTTCCTCTCGCCGGGGCACACACCGGAGTTTGGGGAGCCCATCGCCCCCTGCGTGGAGGACGCCTACCTGCTCTGCCTGCACCAGAGTGGGGTGAAGCCCAGGGCTGATTTTGCGGAATAAGGAATTCCCGGGGCCTATCTTGAGACGGAGAGAAAGGAAGCCCCCGTGGGGTGGGGGCTAGGGTGATAACGATGACACTTTTTTTCATAGAGCTAAAGCGGGTGCTGCGCTCCATTACCTTTTGGATGATGGCGGTGCTGCTGGTGGTTGTGGGGATATCCCAGGGGGTGTTCCCGCCGGAGGAGGGGGACACCATCAAGCCGCCCCAGCCAGGGCTGGAATCCTACGGCAGCAAGGCGGGGAGCGACCCGGATAAGATTATGCCGGAGGCTTTGGACTCCCTCTATCTGGACTTTCGCGCCAACAGCTATGTGGCCTATCCGATGGGGTTCTATAAAAACGTACACTTGAACGAGCGGGAGCGGGAACGGATGGCATGGGTTCTCTCAGAGCTCACCGGGGTTTCCGAAGCGGAGCTGCTGGCAGCGGGGGAAATCGAGGAGCAGGGGAGAGGGGTTACCATCCAAACGGAAGACTTGGAGAGGAACGAAGACGGCTCCTTTGTCGTTCAAAGCGATGGGAGCCCGGAACGGCCCAAGGTGCTGGAAAACGTCACGCTGGCAGAGGGAGTGAGCTATGAGGCCTTTTTGGCGCTGATGCAGCAGGCTGACCGGATTATCGGCGGCGGCTCCTCCTACAGCGGGGATTACCTGCTGGGCAGCTTTGGACGGGAACCGGTGACCTATGAGGAGGCGCTGGCGGACTATGAGCTGATGCTGGAAAAGGACCGGTATACCGGGGCGCACGCCAGGCTCTTCTGCGATTATATGGGCATCTTTTTGGCGGTGCTGCCGGTGTTCCCTGCGGTGGCGCTGATGCTGGCGGACAAGAGGGATATACGCCCTGTGCTCTACAGCCGGAGCGTGGCGGCCTGGAAGCTGCTGCTGTGCCGCTGGATGGCCCTGGTGACGGCCACCCTGCTGCCCCTGCTGCTCATGGGCGGGCTGCTCACCGGGTTCCACTGTATGCAGTATAGCGGCACCGGTGTGGCGCTGGATTTGCTGGCCTATTTTAAGTATATCCTGGGGTGGCTGCTGCCCACCATCCTGGTTTCCAGCGGGATGGGGATTTTCCTCACAGCACTGACTGGGACACCCGCTGCCATTGCCCTGCAGGGCATCTGGTGGTTTATGGACACGATGGGCAACGTAGGGGCGCTGACAGGGGGATACAGGGTTTCCCTGGCGCCCCGGCACAACGCCCTGGGCAGAACCCAGGTTTTCCTGGATGGGTTTGGCGTGCTGGTGCAGAACCGGGTGGGGTATACCCTGCTGGCCCTGGCGCTCTTTGGGCTGGCTGTTTGGGTGCTGGGACAAAAGCGGCGGGGCAGGCTGGAAGGCGCCCGGATTGCCCAACGGCTGCTGGACCTAGGGCCGAACAGATGGCGGAAACACTAGAGAAAGGAGGCTTTCGCTTGGCGGAAGCTATGGTGGAATGAGATGGAATCCTTTGTATGGGGTGGTATCCTCAAGGCTGAGGTGCGGTTTCAGCTCCTGCCCCGGCTCCTGTTTGCGGTGCTGCTCTTTTTACTAGCCCCCCTGCTCTTTGGGTGCAGCGCCCTGGACGCCCAGGCGGCGGCTGCGCCGCTGGAGTGCTTCCTCTCCCTGATGGGGACTGTGCTGCTGACCCCTCTGTTTTTGCCGGAGGGGGACGAGGGCATCCGGCAGACGGTGGAGGCCAGGGCTGTCTCCCCGGTGCGGGTGTATCTGCTGCGGCTGGCGCTGGGGGTGGTGCTGCTGGCGGCGCTGGTGGCCGGGTTTGTCCTGCTGCTGCGGTGCAGCGAGAGCGAGGCGGGGCTGCTGCACTTCCTGGCTGCCTTTGGGGACGGGGTGTTTTTAGGAGGGCTGGGGCTCTTTGTGCTGGCCCTCTCCCGGAACATTGCCCTGAGCTATATGGCCCCTTTGGCGCTCTTTGCGCTGAACTTTACACTGGCGGACAACAAGTTGGGGCCCTTTGCCCTCTTTACCCTCTACCGGGGGGCTGAGGGGGGAGCGGTGCTGCTGGATAAGCTGGTGCTGATTGGGCTTGGGCTGCTGCTGACAGCCGGGGCACTGGGGATTCGGGAGGTTTGGCGGCGGCACTAGGAGAAAGTGCAAGAGGGCCCGCCCGGCTGTGATAGGCCGGGCGGGCCCTTTTTTGGGGGAAATTAAGCTAAAAAGCGTAGCTGTAAGGGGGAAAATCGGGGATGAAATCCCGGCCTGAGAGGGAATCCCGCAGCTGCTCCACCGAGGAACAGCCGATGATGGCTGCGGCGGGGAACTGGTTATGGGTGAGATAGAGCAGCACGGCGGCAGCGGGGGAGAGGGGCTGGGCGGCGCAGAGGGCCTTTACCTTTTCCAGCTTCTCCAGGTTTTCGGGGGTGAGGAAGCGGGCGCGGATTTTCTCGTTGAGGCCGTCTGTCCCCTGGGCAATAGCCTTGGAGAAGAAGCCCTTGGACTGGGAGGAATAGCACAGCACCGGGAATTGGTTGTCCCGATACCAGCGGTACTCCTCCTCTGTCATGCAGACCAGGGTGTCGTCGCCGCACTGCTCGGGGGTGGTGGCGGCGAGGCTCCACTGGATTTGGCTGACGGAAAAAGGGGTGAGGCCGTGGGAGAGGGCATAGGAATTGGCCTCCTCGATGCGGGCGGTGCTCCAGTTGGAGGCGCCCAGGCAGCGGACTTTGCCCTCTTTGACAAACGCATCCAAGGTGGGCATGATTTGGGAGACAGGGAGGCGGGGGTCGTCCCGGTGGAGGAAGTAGATGTCGGCGTAATCGGTGCCCAGGCTCTTGAGGCTGCCGGAGAGGTCGGCGCGCAGGCTGGCCTCGTCCAGGCGGGGGGCGTGCATGTTTTCAAAGGGCGGGT
This sequence comes from Oscillospiraceae bacterium, assembly GCA_022791315.1. Taxonomy (GTDB): domain Bacteria; phylum Bacillota; class Clostridia; order Oscillospirales; family Ruminococcaceae; genus JAAVYW01. The sequence goes on from JAAVYW010000008.1 coordinate 8,620, forward strand.
GCCCGCCTTTGGTGGAGATAATCATTGTCTCCCGCAGGCCGGGGCGGGCTTTTAAGTAGCGGCCAATGACTTCCTCGCTGGCGCTGGGCTGGCCCACGGCAGGCTGCCCATAGACCCGGGCAGTGTCGATACAGTTGCCACCCAGGGCAAAATACTCGTCCAGCAGGGCGAAGACCAGGGATTCCGGCAGGCGGGTATCAAAATAAGTGGAACCCATAATCACGGAGGAGACGGCCAGGGCGTGGGATTGGCTGCGGATTGCGATGGTTTTCATAGGGTGTTGCTCCTTTCTGGGATAAAACTCTCTGGGTGCCTGGGAAAAAGAAAGGGGCTGCGGCCAGGGTATGGCAGCAGCCCGCGGGGCCGGGGCAAACTAGGCCACCAGCTTGACGATTTTTTTGACGCTGTAGCGGTTGACCGCGTCCTGATTGGTGGTGTAGGACGCCGGGTCTTGGAGGGCGGCCAGCTTGGACTGAAACTCCTCGTCTTTCATGTTGCTTAAAAGGCCGTCCCGGTTCAGGTCTAAATCGGCGGCATCGGACAGGACATCGTAGCGGGCAATGAGATAGACCCGGCCTTCTGTGGTGAAGACCTCGGGCGTATCGTAGGGCATGGAGAAGGCCTTCTCAATCAGGGGCATATCCTGGTTGTCCTCGGAGGTTTGGAGGTAGTTCACGTTGCGGCGCTCGTCCGTGGTGTCCACGGTGCGGCCCTTGCTCTCGTTATAGGCGTCAATGACGGCGTCCAGGGTGGTGCCGGCTTTCACCTGGTCCAGATAGCCGTTGACCTGGGCTATGGCCTGCTCCTGGGTGAGGGAGGTGTCGTCCTCGGCCTTTTCCTCCCCTTCGGCGGGCTCTTTGTACTCCACGTAGAGGTATTTCATCTTGGCGTAGTTGGCGGAGAAATAGGATTTGAGCTCCTCTTCGGGCACCTCAAACTGGCCGCCAGGGCCATAGTAGGCGTGGAAAATCTCGTTTTGCTTATAGGCGTTGGCTACGATTTCCCGATAGGAGTCCTGGGAGATGCCTGCCTTTTCGTAGATGGCGCCGTAGTAGGCCCACATCTGGGCCATCAGGCTATCCACGTTGGAGAGGGTGCTCTCATCTAAGGAGAGGCCAAGGCGTTCAAACTCCTGTTCGGTGGCCATGAAATCGGCGAAACCGTCCATGGCCTCTTTGGCAATCCACTCCTCGGCGGGGACATCCTCCACCGTCTGTTTCAGCACGTCCTTGCTCATGTCCTCCACCTGGTAGAAGGCGGATTGATAGGCCTGGACGATGTAGTAGATGTAGACGCCGGCGCTCACCTGCCGGCCATCGTACTTGGCAACCCAGCTGGTATCTGACAGGCTGCACCCGCTCATGGTACACAGCGCGGCCAGGGCCAGCACAAACGCAGTTAGTTTCTTTATCATATGAAGCGCTCCATTACACCGGGGAACCCCCGGCACCGTTTTTCCGGCAAACGGCCTGCCGAATTTTTGCTTTCCCTATTATACACTGAATTGTCAAAAAAGTCCAGCAAATTTCATTTTTCGCGGGGGTGTGAGGGGAGGAATTAGACCAATAATTGACATTAGACACAATTTAGGGGGGAAGGGAGTGGGGAAGATTTTTGAGCAATAGAGAAGCTAAACGAGAACCAACCCGCTAACGCACCGCGCCAAGGCGACCTAACGTAGGGGCCGCACCGAGCCCGCTTCACCTGGCCTTGTCACTGCTAAAAGTGGGAGAACGATGACTTCCGGAGCGTCCGCCGACATCCGAGTGACCTCTACCGACACCGCCAAATCTGTATAGGAGCTTTGCTCCTATACAGATTGTACATAGGGGCAAAAGCCCTATGGGCCTTTCGCTTCCTTGCGGCAAGGCAAGGAACCAGGCCAACGGAGGTTGGCCTTTGCCTGCTCGGTGCGGGAACCGACAAGACTGGGCTGAGATGGAGACTGGGCCTGTTTGCCTGTCGGCAAAGGCGGCGAGAGGGTGGGATGTGATGGCGATAGAGGGGAACTTGGTGGAGGGCGGCTTGTTAGCTGGGTATGCAGGCTGGGCTTGCTATCGATACGCCGCCCCTTAGAGGGGGATTTCGCTCATTGCGGTGAGCGACGGGGGCTTTGCCCCTCAACAAAGTCAAGCCTATGGCTTGACTTTCAAGAATCGCCTTGCGATTCTTGCCAGACCAACGCAGTTGGTCTTCACCACCCTTTGGAAAGGTGTGGACAAGGCCAGCTTTGCTGGCCCGGAAGCTTTAGTTTGCCTACGGCGCGATAGACCCAAGCGGGAAAAACGCCAATTATGAGGGGGTTGCAGGGGAAGACTGCTGTTCCATAGTTTCCAGCATCAGGCGCATGGCGTCCAGTGGGCTCTCGTTTTGCTTGAGTTTGAGAGCCAAATAGGGTTTGCTGCCGGCATTCACCAGAACGCGGGGTTTGAGGGCGGCGGCAGTTTTCACAGCCAGTTCCATGTCCAGCTGTTCAGGGACAAAGAGAAGGGAACCGCTGCGTTCACAGATTTCCCGCAGGCCTAGGGCAGAGGCAGAGCCACGCAGGCGGGCCACTTCTGCCAGGCCATAGACTGATTGAGGGGGTTCGCCAAAGCGGTCGATGAGCTCGTCCACTACGTCGCCCACGTCCTCCTCGCTCTGGATGGCGGCGATTTTCTTGTACACGTCAATGCGCTGGGCAAGGTCTTCGATGTAGCTCTCGGGGATGTGGGCTTCCAGCGCCACGTCGATGAGGCATTCCTCTGCTTTGCGCTTGGGGGCTTCCCCCTTGCGCTCGGCAATGGCCTCGGAGAGGAGCTTGACATACATATCGTAGCCCACAGCTTCCATGTGGCCGTGTTGGCGTGCGCCCAGGATGCTGCCCGCGCCCCGGATTTCCAGGTCCCGCAGGGCGATGCGGAAGCCGGAGCCGAACTTGGTGAATTCCCGGATGGCCTCCAGCCGTTTAGCAGCTACTTCCGTTAGGGTTTTTCCCGGACGGAAGGTGAAATATGCAAAGGCCCGCCGGTTGCTGCGGCCAATGCGGCCCCGCAGCTGGTAGAGCTGGGAGAGGCCGAAGTAATCGGCGTCTTCCACTATCATGGTATTGCAGTTGGGCACGTCTACACCGGTCTCGATGATGGTGGTGCAGACCAGGATGTCAATTTCGTGGTCGATGAGCTGCCGCCAGACCTCGGAGAGGCGCTCTTCCCCCATTTTACCGTGGGCGGTGACAATGCGGGCCTCGGGCAGCAGGCGGGCCAGGGTGGCGGCCCGCTGGTCGATGGTCTCGATGCGGTTGTGGATGTAGTACACCTGGCCGCCCCGGCGCAGCTCCTTGCGGATGGCCTCGGCCAGGATGCCGTAGTCGTGTTCCGTGACATAGGTCTGGACCGGGTAGCGGTCGCCGGGGGCCTCTTCAATGACCGACATGTCCCGGATGCCGGACATAGCCATATTCAAAGTGCGGGGGATGGGGGTCGCCGAAAGGGTGAGCATATCAATGTCAGGATAGAGGGCCTTGAATTTCTCCTTGTGGGCCACCCCGAAGCGCTGTTCCTCGTCTACGATGGCGAGGCCCAGGTTTTTGAAGGTCACGTCCTTCTGCACCAGGCGGTGGGTGCCCACTACAATGTCCACCTCGCCGGTTTTGAGCCTGCGGATGACCTTCTCCTGGTACTTGGGGGAGCGGAAACGGGAGAGCAGCTCTACCTGGATGGGGAAGCCCTCAAACCGCTTGGCCATGGTCTGGTAGTGCTGCCAGGCCAGGATGGTGGTGGGCACCAGGATAACCACTTGCTTGGAATCCATCACCGCCTTGAAGGCGGCGCGCAGGGCCACCTCGGTCTTGCCAAAGCCCACGTCGCCGCAGAGGAGGCGGTCCATGGGGGAGGGGCGCTCCATATCGTGCTTGATTTCCTGGACACAGCGCAGCTGGTCCTCTGTCTCGTCGTAGGGGAAGCGGTCCTCAAAGTCGTTCTGCCAGTCGGTGTCCGGGGCGAAGGCAAAGCCGGGGGCCTGCATCCGGGCGGCATAGATTTTGATGAGCTCGTCCGCCATATCGGCCACGGCCTTTTTTACCCGGGTCTTGGTTTTCTGCCAATCGGCGCTGTTTAAGCGGTTGAGGCGGATGGCACTGTCTTCCTTGGGGCCGATGTATTTGGACACCATGTCCAGCTGGGTGACCGGGACATAGAGCACATCGCTGGCGGCATAGCGGATTTTGATATAGTCCTTGACAACCCCGTGGAGGTCGATTTTGTGGATGCCGTCAAAGACGCCGATGCCGTGGGCGGTGTGTACCACGTAGTCGCCGGGGGTGAGGTCGGAAAGGCCGCTGATTTTTTCCCCTAAGCCCTTCTTTTTGGCCTTTTTCCGGTGGGAGGTGGTCTGGGATTTGCCGTGGGTAATCAGGGCGATTTTGGCGTGGGGGTACTCAAACCCGGCGGAGAGATACCCCTCCATCACATACACCCGGCCGGGGGAGAAGGAGGTGATTTCACTCACATAGTCGGCGCGGATACCCTTTTGCTGCAAGTCATAGGCCACCGAACGGGCGGTTTTCGAGGTGCCCGCCAGGAGCACCACGGAGTACTCCCGCTCTAAGAGGGACTCCAAATCCTCTAAAAGGGTGGAGAGCTGGCCGCTCCAATAGGAGAGCTGCACGGCTTGAAGGTTTACCGCCGTGCGCACCGGCATGTCGATGACCCGGGTGAAGGTCTCCAGGAAGAGGGGGGCGGCCAGGCGGATACGGTCGGCCAGCTCCTCTTCGGGCATCAGGAAGGAGTCCATGCCCTTGGCTAGGAGGCCGTCTTCCAGCAGGAACTGGATGTCCTCGGACATCTGCCAGGACACGGCGCGGGCCGATTCCTTGACACTGACATACTCCGAGACCATCAGCGGCAGGTCTTCCATGTAGTCGAGGAGGGTTTCGGGGCGGTCGTAACAGAGGGAGAGATAGCGGTCCATGGAGCCGGCGGGCTGGCCGGCCTCCAGGCGGTCGATGTCCTTTTGCAGGTTCTCCCGCACCTGGGGGGCGTTTTTGGTGCGCAGGCCCTTGAGCTTGGCGCGGATTTTCTCCGCCAGCTGGGTGGGGGAGTCGCAGAGCAATTCCCCGGCCGGGATGATTTTCACGGTCTCTACCCGGTCGGTGCGGCGTTGGGTTTCCAGGTCAAAATAGGAGAGGGTGTCGATTTCATCGCCCCAGAATTCCGCCCGGACAGGGGCGGGGGAGCCGGGGGGATAGAAATCCACGATACCGCCCCGGAGGGAGAACTGGGAGGCCCCCTCAACCTGGGGACGGCTGACATAGCCCGCCCAGAACAGCTTTTGTACCAGCCCTTCCGGGGTGATACCCTCCCCCTGGGAGAGGGTGAAGGTGCGCCGGCGCAGCTCGTTTTGGGGCATGGTGTACTGCATGGCGGCCTCTACGCTGCACACTACAATGGTATCGGGGTCATTGCACACTGCGTCCAGCACTGCAAGGCGCAGCTGCTCGTATTCCCTTGAGCCGCTGTCCATATCCCGGAACTGGTAGTCCCGTGCGGGATAGAGGCGGGCCAGGGGACGGCCTGCAAAGGTATTGATGTCCTCTGCGATACGGGCGGCAGCGGCCTCGTCGTGGGTGAGCACCAACGCGCCCGAGCTTAAATCGTGGGCGCAGAGGGAGTAAATCACATGGGATTTGTGGATATGGGACAGCCCAATCATGCAGGCGGGCATCCCGCCGTTTTCATAGGCTGCCACGATGGAACGGTATTCAGGGACATTTTCCAGGATGGTTGAATATGCCTTCATGCTGGGCCTTCCTTTTCATGACGTTTCCGGACAGTCAAATCAATCTTTGATTGCCCGGGGGTATGTTCTGGGCATTTTGCTGCGCGGGATTGGAATGCGCCTGCAAAGCAGATATTTGCCTGCGGGCGCAGGGGATGGGGGAGGGTTTTCTATGGGAGCGCCGCTATTCTGTGAGCAGGGGGCGGCGCTTGGCGGTGAGGGTATCGGCCCGCAGGGCCAGGACTGTGGTGCCCGCCAGGGCCTGGGGCTCAAAACCGCCGAAGGAATCCCCGGCGTAGTGGCGCATCAGGTGGGCGAGGGCGGCCTCCTTGGCCTTTGTATCTTCCAGGACCTCCACTTTGCCCCAGCCGATGACGCTCTCGAAGCCCGTGCCCCAGCGGCAGGCGGTTTCCCCGGGGATGAGGCCTAGGGGGCGGCTCACCTCGAAACAGGCGGCAGGGGTTTGGCGCAGGATATCCAGCTTGCGGCCCTTGGGGGCACAGTGGAAATAGAGGGTGAGAATATCGTTTTCCCAGGAAAAGCCAAAGCTCAGGGGCACCACATAGGGCTGCTGCCCGTCGTAGAGCCCCAGGCGGCAGGTGTCGCAGGCGGCCAGGATGGCGGTAATTTCCGCCTGGCCGGTGACTTCCCGGTCAGCGCGTCTCATTTGGTACATGTTGTATTCTCCTATCCTATGAATTAAACCGGTTCATGGCCTCTTCGGTGTTGTCCTGTATCATCAGCTCCAGGGCCTGGGCAGCCTTGTCGATGGCCTCTTCCAGCAGCTTGCCCTCCTCTTTTGTGAAGCGGGAGAGCACCCAGTCGGCCAGGTCCATTTCCGGGTGGGGCTTTTTGCCCACCCCCAGCTTGATGCGGGGGAACTGGTCGCTGCCGGTGAGATAGAGGATGCTCTTGATGCCGTTGTGCCCCCCGTCGGAGCCCTTGCGCCGGATGCGCAGGCGGCCCACGTCCAGGGAGATGTCGTCGTAGAGCACTATCACCTTTTCCATGGGGATTTTATAGAACTGTGCTGCGTCCCGCAGGGCCTCGCCGCTGGCGTTCATAAAGGTCTGGGGCTTTATGAGCACCACCTTTTTCCCGGCGATTTGCCCGGTACCGTAGAGGGACTTGAATTTCAGGGACTTCACCCGGATGCCCGCCCGCGCTGCGATTTCGTCCAAGGCTAGGAAGCCGGCGTTGTGGCGGGTGAAGGCATACTGCTCGCCGGGGTTGCCCAGGCCTGCAATCAGATAGTCAAATCCGGAGGAGGGGGATTCCTCCCGCTTTGAGAAAAACATGGGGGTTCCTCCTCTATTTCTTCTTCCAGTATTCTGCGGCCCAGCCCTCTTTCGCCACCTGGCGGCCCCGGGCAATGGCCAAGGCGTCGGCGTCCACGTCCTGGGTGATGGTGGAGCCTGCGGCAATAAAGGCCCCCTGGCCCACTGTGACAGGGGCCACCAGGTTGGTGTTGCAGCCGATGAAGGCGTTGTCCCCCACCACGGTGCGGTACTTGGCCTTGCCGTCGTAGTTGCAGGTGATGCAGCCGCCGCCGAAGTTGATGCCCTTGCCGATGTCGCTGTCGCCGATATAGGTGAGATGGGCCAGGCTTGTCTTTTCCCCGATGGTGGAGTTCTTAATCTCTACAAAGTCCCCCACCTTGACCCGGTCTTCCAGCACAGAGCCGGGGCGCAGGTGGCAATAGGGGCCCACTTTGACATCGCTGCCAATGGTGCTCTCGGTCATCTGGCTGGCGTTGAAGACCGAGCGGTTGCCGATGGTGCTGTCAATGACTACCGAGCCGGGGCCCACCACGCAGCCGGCTCCGATTTTGCTCTTGCCCCGCAGGATAGTGCCGGGGAGGATAAGGGTGTCGGGGCCAATCTCCACATCGGGGGAGATGAGGACGCCGTCTAAGTTCACAAACTCCACCCCGTTTTCCATGTGGCGGCGGATAACCGCCTGCCGGGCCGTCTCATTGAGCTGGTAGAGGCCCCAGCGGTCATTGGCGCCCAGGACAATACTGGGGTTTTCGCTGCAAAAGGCAGTGACAGCATGCCCCTGGGAGAGCAGCCAGGAGAGGGTGTCGGTGAGGTAATATTCCCCCTGGGCGTTGTTGGGGCGCAGGGCCTCCAGCGCCTTTGCCAGCAGGGGGGAGGAGAACCAGAAGGCGCTGCTGCTGATTTCCCGGATGGCCTTTTGCCCCGGGGTGGCGTCCCGCTCCTCTACAATGCCTGCAACACGCCCGTTTTCCCGCAGGATGCGGCCGTAGCCGGTGGGGGTCTCCACCTGGGCTGTGATGACGCAGGCGGCGGCCCCGCTCTCCCGGAACAGCTGATAGGAGCCCTGGATGGTGGCGGCGTCCAGGAAAGGCGCGTCCCCGGCCAGCACCAGCACGGAATCATAGCGGGAGAAGAAGGGGAGCGCCATCTTGGCCGCATGGCCGGTGCCCAGGCGCTCCGGCTGCAGGGCGGTCTCGCTGCGGCCGGAGAGGAGGGCCTCCAGCGCCGGGCTGTCCCCTGCCGTGACGGTGCAGACGTTGGGGACGCCGGCCTGCTCCACGGTATCCAGCACCCAGGAAACCATGGGCTTGAAGAGCACCTCTTTCAGGGCCTTGGGGGAATCAGATTTCATGCGGGTGCCCTTGCCCGCTGCCAAAATCACCGCACAGGTCTTTTCCATCGAATTCATCCTTTCAAATCAACACAAGTTCCCCGTCAAGGGGGAGCCTTGGCAGGTTTTCTAGTACAATATTTACCCAGCGATAGCGGCGCCGTGAGGGCGGGGAAGAGGGGAGCGCCAAGAAAAGAAGACGCTGCCCTTTGTTCCAAAAGAAACTTGAATAAATTGCCATTTTTGGGGCTATGTTGGGGACGGGAGAAACCCGTACCACCCCATTGTAACGATTTTCCGCCGTTTTGCAAGGGGAAAGTGGGCGGGGAAGGCCCTCTTTTGGAAAGTTTTTTCAAATTTTTTTGAAAATTTCTGAAAATAGCTGGAAATTGTAGGACAGCTTTGTTATAATAGAAAAGGTCGTAAGGGACTTTATCTTTACGTTGGACACAAAAATCAGGAGGTAGATTTCTAGTGAGTAAAAAGTACGTATATCTCTTCTCCGAGGGTAACGGCTCGATGCGGGAGCTGCTCGGCGGCAAGGGCGCGAACCTGGCCGAAATGACCAATCTTGGTCTGCCGGTTCCTCAGGGCTTCACCATCACCACCGAGGCCTGCACCCAGTACTATGAGGACGGCAGAAAAATCAACGACGAAATCCAGGCCGAGATTATGGAATACATCGGCAAAATGGAGGAAATCGTCGGCAAGAAATTCGGCGACTTGGAAAATCCCCTCCTTGTTTCCGTCCGTTCCGGCGCCCGCGCTTCCATGCCCGGTATGATGGACACCATCCTCAACTTAGGCCTCAACAACGAGGTGGTTGAGGTGATGGCGAAAAAGTCCGGCAATCCCCGCTGGGCCTATGATTGCTACAGAAGATTTATCCAGATGTACTCCGACGTGGTTATGGAAGTGGGTAAGAAGTACTTCGAGCAGCTCATTGACGAGATGAAGGAGAAGAAGGGCGTTCAGCAGGACACCGAGCTGACTGCCGAGGATCTGAAGGAGCTGGCCGAGCAGTTTAAGGCCGAATACAAGGCTAAAATCGGCGAGGACTTCCCCTCTGACCCCAAAGAGCAGCTGATGGGCGCTATCAAGGCTGTGTTCCGTTCTTGGGACAACCCCCGCGCCAATGTCTATAGAAGAATGAACGACATCCCCTATTCCTGGGGTACCGCTGTCAACGTCCAGATGATGGCCTTCGGCAACCTGGGCGATACCTCCGGCACCGGCGTGGCCTTCACCAGAAACCCCGCCACCGGCGAGAAGAAGCTCTTCGGTGAGTTCCTGATGAACGCCCAGGGCGAAGACGTGGTGGCCGGCGTGCGCACCCCCCAGACCATCGACCAGCTGGCCCAGGTGATGCCTGAGTGCTACGAGCAGTTTGTGAAAATCTGCGATACCCTGGAAACCCACTACAAAGATATGCAGGACATGGAGTTCACCATTGAAGACCGGAAACTCTATATGCTCCAGACCCGTAACGGCAAGCGCACCGCTGCCGCTGCCCTGAAAATTGCCTGCGACCTGGTGGACGAGGGCATGATTAACGAAGAGGGTGCGGTCAAGATGATTGACCCCAGAACCCTGGACGCGCTGCTGCATCCCCAGTTTGACGCCGCTGCGCTGAAGAAGGCCACCCCCATTGCCTCTGCTCTGGCTGCCTCTCCCGGCGCTGCCTGCGGCCGCATCGTCTTCACTGCCGATGACGCCAAGGAATGGGCTGAGAAGGGCGAGAAAGTGGTTTTGGTCCGTCTGGAGACCTCTCCCGAGGACATTGAGGGCATGGTTGCCGCTCAGGGTATCCTGACTGTGCGCGGCGGTATGACCTCTCACGCTGCCGTTGTGGCCCGCGGCATGGGCACCTGTTGCGTCTCCGGCTGCGGCGAAATCAAGATGGACGAGGCCAACAAGAAGTTTGAGCTGGCTGGCAAGACCTACACCGAGGGCGACTATATCTCCCTGGACGGCACCACCGGCAACATCTACGGCGAGGCCATTCCCACTGTGGACGCCTCCATCTCCGGCGAGTTTGGCCGCATTATGGCTTGGGCCGACCAGTTCCGTGCCCTGCAGGTGCGCACCAATGCCGACAATCCCCGTGACGCCAAGCAGGCCAGGAAGTTCGGTGCTGAGGGTATTGGCCTGTGCCGTACCGAGCACATGTTCTTTGACGCCGACCGTATCCCTGCCATCCGCGAGATGATTGTGGCTGACACGGTAGAGCAGAGAGAAGCCGCCCTGGCAAAGCTGCTGCCTATGCAGCAGAGCGATTTCGAGGGTATGTATGAGGCCATGGAAGGTGCTCCTATCACCATCCGCTTCTTAGACCCCCCTCTGCACGAGTTTGTTCCCACTGAGGAAGAGGATATTGCCAACCTGGCAAAGACCATGAACAAGACTGTGGCCGATGTCAAGGCCATTATCTCCGGGCTGCATGAGTTCAACCCCATGATGGGCCATCGTGGCTGCCGTTTGGCTGTCACTTATCCGGAAATCGCCGTGATGCAGACCAAGGCCGTGATTCAGGCTGCGCTGGCTGTGCAGGCGAAACATGCCGACTGGGAGATTGTCCCTGAGATTATGATTCCCCTGGTGGGCGAAGTGAAAGAGCTGGCCTATGTGAAGTCTGTGGTGACTAAGACCGCTGACGAGGTGATTGCCGCTGCCGGTTCCAACATGCACTACAAAGTGGGCACCATGATTGAGATTCCCCGTGCCGCTCTGACTGCCGACGAGATTGCCAAGGAGGCTGAGTTCTTCTCCTTTGGCACCAACGACCTGACTCAGATGACCTTTGGGTTCAGCCGTGACGACGCTGGCAAGTTTTTGGGCGCCTACTATGACAAGAAGATTTATGAGAATGACCCCTTTGCGAAGCTGGACCAGATTGGCGTTGGCAAGCTGGTGAAGATGGCTGCCGAGCTGGGCAGAGGCGCCCGCTCCGACCTGAAGCTGGGCATCTGCGGCGAGCATGGCGGCGACCCCTCTAGTGTGGAGTTCTGCCACAATGTGGGTCTCAACTATGTCTCCTGCTCTCCCTTCCGTGTGCCGATTGCACGTCTGGCTGCTGCACAGGCGGCGATTGCGAACCCCAGGAAGTAAGGGCTTTGAGTATTTAAAGTAAGTTTGAGAGCGCCATATTAAGTTATGGAAAATGACTTATGTGGCGCTCTTTTTTCATGAAATCGGAAAATATGGGCCGGCCCATATCCTTGTTCCCAATGGGAACAAGGATAAATACTTCTATTTCGGAAAGATTTTTCCCTTCCGGTAGAAGAGGAATAAGCTGGGCTGGTCTTTCAATTCTTAAATAGGAGAAGGAGCTTTATCATGAAGACCATTGCTACCAAGCTAGAAGAAAGGCCAGAAAAACTTTTTTCGGGATACCCTAAAATCAGGAAATCATTGCCAGAAGATTACCAAAGAATTTATGAAAAACACTATGCAGATAACCGGAATGGGCAAACAGCAGCCTCCTTTTTCTCCTCCAAACTGGAACAATGGATGCATAAAAAAATTGCAGCAGATACCCGGCAGAACAGCCGACTGGCGACTTTAGAAATTGGGGCAGGGACATTAAACCAGTTACAGTATGAACCAACAGAAATTTATGATATTGTAGAACCTTTCCAGGCACTCTATCAAAATTCTAAGTATTTGAATCGGGTACGCAATATTTATGGAGATATTAGTGAAATTGAGAAAAGAGAACAATATGACCGTATTACGGCAATTGCTTCTTTCGAGCATATCTGTAATCTGCCTGAAGTTGTTGAGAATTGTCAGATTTTACTAAAGCCTGGTGGAAGCCTTCGCGTTGCTATCCCAAATGAAGGGCGCTTTCTTTGGAAATTTGCCTATCAAATGACCACGGGATTAGAATTCCGTTTTAAATATAAGTTGAATTATTCGATGCTTATGAACTACGAGCATGTAAATAATGCAGACGAAATAGAACAGGTTTTGACATATTACTTTTCTAGTATAAAGAGGAGCCTATTGGGAATTTCCCGAGATTTGGCGTTTTATCGATACTATGAATGTACAAAAATATAAATACCATAATAATAGCTTTTCAAAATATTATACTCATATAATATTTTAAGTAATATATGGGGACTGGTCGGTAAAGGCATCATGGAAATTTACACCTTTCTAGTGACGATTTCCAATAGGTGGTTATTTTGTTCCTTCCTTTCGCTCTATAGGTTTGGCTTTATTATAGAGAAAATGTCTAGGGAAACGAAAAAATGATAAGCGGCTTATCATTCATTCCCTTGGTGTCTTGTGTTTCTAGGCTGCTTCTGGTATACTTGAAATGGAAATTTATGGAGCGGAACATAAAAATCCTGGATTATCAAGTGCTGTCCGAAAAGGTATTATAGGGGGGAGGGCACTGTGGCTCAATTGAGGACGGGTTTTCCGCAGGGGAGAGAGGAAGGCAGGAGCAATGAAAATTTCTGTGCAAATCAATGAAAAGAGGGTGCTTGGAAAACGGAGCCCCATGATTTATGGGCACTTCATCGAGCATTTTCATCGGCAGATTTATGGGGGAATCTATGACCCGGGCCATCCCCTGGCAGACGAGGACGGGTTCCGTACGGACATCCTGGAGGCGATGCGGAAAATCAAGGTGCCTGTGCTGCGCTGGCCGGGAGGATGTTTTGTATCCGCCTATCACTGGAAGGACGGGGTGGGGAAGCACAGGACCCCGTCGTTTGACAAGGCGTGGCGGGTGGAGGAGCCCAATACCTTTGGGACAGACGAATACATAAAACTTTGCAGGAAAATCGGGTGCGAGCCTTATATCTGCACCAATGCAGGAACCGGCACGGCGGAGGAGATGAGCGACTGGGCGGAATACTGCAACCTGGAATCCGAGGGGAAATATGCGAAATGGCGCGTGGAAAACGGGAATCCCCAGCCCTATGGAGTGAAGTATTGGAGCGTTGGGAACGAGAACTATGGGAGCTGGGAAATGGGGGCGAAATCGGCCGACGAATGGGGACGGTTGGTGCGGGAGGCTGCCAAGATGATTCGGCGGGTTGACCCCGGTGTGGAGCTTTCGGCGGCGGCGTTGCCGGATGTGGATTGGAACATCAACCTGCTGAAAAACTGCGGCCAGAACTTGGACTGGCTGTCTATCCACGAATACTGGGACATGATGGCACAGGAGAACAACCCGGCGAACTATGAGCAGTGCATGGCTTACACGGACCGTATCGACCACTCGGCGGAGGAAGTGCGGGGTATCTTAAAGGCCATGCGGTTGGAGGGGAAAATCAAAATCGCCTTTGATGAGTGGAACCTGAGAAGCTGGCACCACCCCAATGTCCACACGGTGAAGCAGGGGGTTCAAAAGGCAGATTACTTGACGCCGCGGGATAAAAATGATGACAACAGCACCTACACCATGGCGGACGCTGTGTTTACAGCCTGTTTCCTCAACGCTATGAACCGCAACTGCGATATTGTGGGGATGGCGAACTTTGCGCCTATCCTGAACACCAGGGGATGTATTTACAGCGATAAAGAGGGAATCGTTCTGCGCAGCACCTACCATGTGTTTGATTTGTATGTGAACCACATGGGGGACACGATAGTTGATTTGTGGGCCGAAGCAGTTCCCAAGATGAAAGTGACGGGCAAGGACGGGAAGGAAAGAACTGTGAAAGTCCTGGATATGCTGGCTACTACCTGGTCGGACAGGCCGGGGCTTGCCATTGCTGTGGCGAACAAGCACAGGGAGAAGAGCTTTTCTGTTGTCCTGCCCGTTGGCCGTGGTGGGGAGAAGGTGACGGTTTACCGTTTGAATGGGAAGAGCGAGGACTCCTATAACGATGTGGGGCGGACGGAAGTAGTTATCCAGGAGGAGGAACTGGGTGTGTATCAGGAGGGAATGGAAGTCCCTGTTGGCCCGCATTCGGTGAATGTCATTGTAATCAAATAAGGGATTTTTGAACAACAAAACCTGCCGGCAGGTTTTGCCTGCTTTTTCTGGTTTCCTAGGCCACTGTGTAAATCCGTACTTCCGGTTCCCTATCCCAGAGGGGCTCTAGGCCTACAAAAACATCCTTTTGGAACATCTCGCTTTTTAGGTAGGCCTGGGCATGGGCGGCGCTGTCGAAGCCGTGGAGGACTTGGACATCCTATTCCCGGATGAGTAGCTCCTTGGTGAGAGCGCCGGGGATTTGGGAGAGGAAGGGGACGCGGGAGTCGGCATAGACCTTGGCTACGGCGGGGCGGTTGGCCTAGGCAATTTGCATGGTGATTTCCAGATAGGCAGTTACTTTTATTTGATTTCTCCCTTTCGCTTGATTTCGCTCTGTGAGCTTGCTTCTATTATAGGGGAAATACTTGAGAAGAGGAAGATAGAAAGTAAGTGATAAGTTGCTTATAATTTTCATAGTGGCTTGTGTTTCCAGATTGGCTCTGGTATACTAAAAATGAAGGTGGCTTAGATGTATCAGCCAAAGACGGAAAAGGACATCCACTGCCCACTGGAATACGGGCTGGAGATATTCGGGGAAAAATGGAAATCCCGGATTCTCTGCGTACTGGCGGAGAAAGAGGTGCTGCGCTATGGAGAACTGCGGGGGGAGGGTGATGGGCAACATCACAGATGCGGTGCTGGCGGCGGCGCTGAAGGAGCTGATGGTCAGCCAGATGCTGGAACGGCAGTCCTATGATGAGATACCGCCGAGAGTGGAATACCGGCTCACAGAGAAGGGGAAGTCGGTGCTGCCGATTTTGCGGAGTATCTGTCAGTGGGCGGGGCTCTATCACAGGGAGGATTACCAGAGAACTATGGTCCACTGGCAAAAATGTGATTACCGTATGGACAGTGGCGAATGACAGTGAAGGGAAGTGCTGATTTGTGAAACAGAAACTCATCCTCATCGCCGGGTCGCCCTGCGTGGGGAAATCGGCAGTGGGGGACAGGCTGCTGGAATCATATGATAACTGCGCCTTTTTTGATGGGGACTGGGCCTGGTGTATCCACCCCTTTTCTGTGAAGGACCCCAGGCTGCGCAGAGGAGACAAAATTATGTCCTTTGCCCTCTCGACCCATCTGGACTCTGGATTTGACTATGTGATTTTCCCCTCTGTGGTGATTATCGGGGCGGAGATTCGCAGGAGGATTTTGGAGGATATTGTGACAGAGCGGGAGTTTATCACTATCCCCTTTACGCTGAAGTGCTCGGAGGAAACCCTGCAAAAGCGGTACGAGAAGCGGGGCGGTACAGGGAAAGTGGACTTGCAGTGGCTCAAGGCGGAGCCGCTGCCGGGGGATTTTGCCATCGACACGGATGGGAAGAGCATCGACCAGGTGGCGGCGGAGATGAGGGGCATTATTGACGGGATATAGGATGGAGGAACAGAAATGGAAGACATGAGACAGGCCTATCGGGAGAGCGCCTTTTCCTGCGAACGGGAGGGGCTCACTATCCGGGGGACAGAGTACAGGCCGGCAGGGGAGAGGCTGCCCATCGCCATTGTGAGCCACGGGTTTGGGGCGAATCAGGAGTCCACCAGGGGGTACGCGAAGCAGCTGGCAGGATGGGGCTTTTTGGCCTACTGCTTTGACTTCTGCGGCGGATGTGTGGAGGGGAGCAGCGACGGGAAGACCAGGGACATGTCGGTGTTCACAGAGGTGAAGGATTTAGAGGCGGCGTTGGGATATGCCCGGGAGAGGGAATACAGCGACGAAAACCGGGTAGTGCTGATGGGGTGCAGCCAGGGAGGGTTTGTCTCGGCGCTGGCGGCGGCGAAGGGGGAGAACCGGGTGGGCAAAATCGTGTTGTTTTATCCGGCGCTGTGCATCCCCGACGACGCCAGGAGGGGGAAAATGATTCTCGCGGAATTTGACCCGCAGAATATCCCGGAGGAGGTGCCCTGCGGGCCGATGCTGCTGGGAAGGCACTATATAGCGGATGTCATTGAACTGAACCCCTATGACCTGCTGGCCCCCTTTGCGGGGGATGTACTGCTGGTACATGGGACGGGGGACGATTTGGTAGACGTCCGGTATAGCAGGGAGGCCTTTGCGCGGTATCGGGAGGAGACGGAGAAGCGGGGATTAGACCGGCAGGTGGTTTTGCAGGAGATTGCCGGGGGAGCTCACGGATTTTCAGAGGAGCATGATGTCCTGGCGATGGGGTATGTGGAGAAATTCCTCCGTGGGGAATAGAAAGAGGACGGAAAATATGGGTACTGGGGTTTTACTGTGCGGGCTCAACGGCGTGGGAAAGAGCACGTTGGGGAGGGCGTTGGCGGAAAAGATGGGCGCCCATTTCATTGACAACGAAGATTTGTATTTTCCAAAGACTGACCCGGAATACCTTTACGCGGCATCCCGCAGCCGGGAGGAGGTGGAGGAGCTGCTGCTCCGGGAAATTCGGGAGCATGGGGATTTTATCTTTGCCTCGGTGAAAGGGGATTATGGGGAGGAGGTGGTCTCCCGGTTCCGGTATGCAGTGCTGGTAGAGGTGCCCAGGGAGCTGCGGCTGGCAAGGGTGCGGGAGCGCTCCTTTCAAAAATTCGGTGCGCGGATGCTGGAGGGCGGGGATTTGCGGGGACAGGAAGAGGCCTTCTTTGACTTTGTGGCCACCCGGCCGGAAGACACGGTGGAGGAGTGGGCCAAGTGCCTGCGGTGCCCAATGCTAAGGGTAGACGGGACAAGGCCAGTGGAGGAGAATGTGGGCTTCATTTTGGCGCAGATAGAGGGCGGGCAGCTGTGATAACCCTGCTGGGGGAAGGGGAGCAAAGCCCAAATAGTCCACCGGGCCCAAGAGATAGAGCCAGCGTAGGCCAGAGCTATTGGCTTGGCCTTATGTCAACTTTGACTCAGAAGGGGAGGAACGCCCAAAGGGAAATGCAAAGGCCAACATGCGTTGGCCCCAGAGGGGAAGTACAAAGGCAAAACAAAAACAGCAGGCAGGCCCGGGGGAATTTCCCCCGGGCCTGCCTGCTATGTATAAGGAGTGTAGAAAGGAGTAGGCTAGACGATGATACCGATTGCGTCGGTGATGCTCTTTTCCAGAGCTTCCATGCCGTAGCGGTCCACTTGGGTCTTGTCCTTTTCGCCGTGGGTGAGGCAGCCCGCACCGCCGATGCAGCCGCCGTTACAGGCCATGCCCTCGATAAAGTTACCGGGGAGCACGTTTTTGCCCGCCTTGAGCAGGGCCACACGGCAGGCCTCAATGCCGTCGCAGGGGATGGGCTTGTACTCAAAGTCGGTGAGGTTTTGTTCCTTGAGGGCCTGCTTCACAGCGTCCGCCAGGCCGCCGCTGCGGGCAAAGATACGCCCATAGTAGGAGGCATTGTCCAATACGTCCTCGGGAAGGGTGTCAAGCTCCACTTCCCTGGCGTCAAAGAGGGCTTGGAGCTCCTCAAAGGTGAGCACACAGTCGATATAGGGGCGCACCTTTTCCTTCTGGAATTCCATTTTCTTGGCAGTACAGGGGCCGATGAAGATGATTTTGGCATCCGGGTCGGTCTCCTTGATGTATTTGGCAATGGTGGCCATGGGGGAGAGGTTGTGGGAGATATGGTCCGCCAGCTGGGGGAAGGCTTTCTCGATATAGTCCACGAAGGCGGGGCAGCAGGAGCTGGTGAGGAAGCCCTTTTCCGTGAGCTCCTTTGCCTCGGCAAAGGCCACCATGTCCGCGCCCAGGGCGGCTTCAATCACGTGGTGGAAGCCCAGCTGTTTGATGCCGGAAATCACCTGCCCCAGCTTGGCATAGCTGAACTGGCTGGAAATAGAGGGGGCCACTACGGCATAGAGCTTGTATTTCTGGTTTTTCTCGCTCTTCTTAATCAGGTCGGCCACATCTAAGAGGAAGGATTTGTCCACGATGGCGCCGAAGGGGCACTGGTAGACACAGGCGCCGCAGGAGATGCACTTGCTGTTGTCGATAGTGGCGGCCCCGTCTTCCCTATGGCCGATAGCCTTGACTTTACAGGCATTTTCGCAGGGGCGCTTGCTGTTGGCGATGGCGCTATAGGGGCAGACCTTGGCGCACTGGCCGCATTCCACACACTTGCTCTTGTCGATAATGGCTTTCTGGTTCTCGTCAAAGGAGATGGCGCCCCGTTTGCACACATCCTCGCAGCGGTGGGCCAGGCAGCCGCGGCAGCTCTCAGTGACGTGGTAGCCGGACATGGGGCACTCGTCACAGGCGATGTCGATAACCTGGATGACGTTGGGGTTGGATTTGTCGCCGCCCATAGCCATTTTGATGCGCTCCTCCACAATGGCCCGCTCTTTATAGATGCAGCAGCGCATAGTGGGTTTGTCGCCCTTGACAATGGTTTTGGGAATGTCGGTGTAGCACTCTAAGAGGTTGTCGTCAAAGGAGTGCTTGGCGACTTCCCGGAGCACCTTGTATTTTAGGTACTGGACTTTTGTATCGAATTTACGCAGCTTACTCATGGTGATGATTCCTTTCTCAGGGGGAGTATCTGGGGGCGTGGGGGTGGGCTCTCCTGTTCGGCGGGGGTGCGCCTGTTTGCCAGAGGCAAAGGCAGCGAGAGGGGCATAAAATGATGCCGACAGAGGAGAGCCGGGAGTGGGGCGGCCGGGTTGGCTGGGTGGTGGTTTATAGCTTGCTTTTTGAAGCCGCCCGTTTGAGCTTGGGGTGTTTCGCTCGTTGCGACGAACGACCAAAGGCTTTGCCTTTGGAAAAGTCAAGCCTGCGGCTTGACTTGTAAGAATCGCAACGCGATTCTTACAAGACCAACGCAGTTGGTCTTTACCACCCTTTGAAAAGGGTGGACGGAACTTTTCGTGTCGCTTCGCTGTGGAAGCCTGGGCAACTGCTATTTAGAAGTGGCTGACCTTGATTTGTTTGCCCATTTTGCGCAGGGCTTCGGCGAGTTCGTCTACCAGGCGCATTTTGATGCTGAAGTTGATGGGCAGGTTGGGGTTCTGGTGGGCAGGGTTGATGGCTTTGCCCACGTAGAAGTTGATGTCGGTGGCCTCCTCAAAGAGGAGGCGGGCGATTTGGGAGGCGCCGTCCTTTTTATAGCTCCAATCGGTATAGCTCTCGTTGCGGGAGAGGTAGTCGTTGGCATAGGTGAGCACTTTATTGATGGTGATGACGCCCTCGGTTGTCAAATCCACGCCGTCAATTTTGGCAATGGGGGGGATTTCCGGGTCAAGATAGCCCAGGGTGGGCTGCACGGTCTTGCCCAGGAATTTGGCGGCCAGGTTGGAGGTGGTGCCGCCGCAGACGATGTGCTTGCCCTCCTTGGAGAAGAACAGGGACATCATCTTGCCCACGTCGTCGGGGGAGGCGGGGGGGCCAATCATCAGGTTCACCGGTTTGCGCACCCGGACTTTGACGGTGCTGATGGTGGTATCGTCCCCGGGGATGTCGCCATAGAGGTGGACGCACTCGTCTAGGAGGATAGTGGAGAGGGTCTTGGCGGTGAAGTCCGGGTCGTACATCATCTCCATGAATTCGATGATGTTTTTCCGCTCCCAGCCAAAGTTCAGGCTGGTGCCCACGCCGGCGTGGATGGCGCCGTCACTCATGGCGATGAAGATGTCGCCCTCCTGGATGGGGATTTTGGAGCGGCTGATGTTTTTCCCGCCGATTTCCATTACGGTACGGGGGTACTCCACGTTCTTGCCGTCCCGGAGCATAATCACGTCGGGGTTGTCATACTGGATGATTTCGGCCTCGCTGTTGTTGACGATGTGGATGATGGTGAAGGTGGAATAGGCCACCTGCCGCACCTCGCACACCGGCAGGGTGGCGGCGATGGTGGAGACGCAGTCCTCCACGCTCATGTCGTTCGCCATCATGGTGGAGATGATTTTGGAGGTGAGGGTGGAGAGAATATTGGCCTTGACGCCGCTGCCCAATCCGTCCGCCAAAACCATCACGACGGAATCGCTGCCCTGACCGATGAGTTCCACATGGTCGCCGCACAGCTGTTCCCCGTTTTTGTTGACGCTGCGATAACCGATGTCGGTACAGAGATTATTCATTATCATTTGAGCGACTCCTTTAACTTAGTCAGAGCAATTTTTGTCTCGGCAGTGGTTTCCCCTAACAGGGATGCAATTTCCTGCACAGCCCGCATCTGCTTCTCAATCACCTTGTCGGTGACTTCAATGGTCTGGCGGCTCAGGTCTTCTTTTTGCAGTTTCGAGGTCTCTTCATCGGTCACATCCCGCATGATGCACATGATGATGTGATAGCTCTTGTCGTAGATGACGCTCTCCTCCACATAGCGGTGATACTCCGGGAGATAAATCCGCTTGTCGTGGACGCTGATGCCTTTGCCCAGTACCTCAAAGAAAATCTGGGGGTCCAGGATGCGCACTACGGGCTCGCCCAGGACATCGCTCTCCTGCTTGATGTTCATGATAGAGCGGGCAGCGGCGTTAATCTGCTGCACTTCTAAGGACTCGTTGAGGACAATGATGCCGTTGGGGGTGTTTTGGATAATGTGGTCGGAGAAGGACTCGGCCTTGTCCTTTAAATAGGGCAGGCACATGGAGAGGTCGGCCTTGCCCAGATAGACGGCGATGGCCTTTTCCCGGCAGGTGTCGTAGCCGCAGCTGCCGCAGTTTAATTCGTCCTCAGGCTTGGTCTTGCCCATCTGGCGCAGGATTTCCTCAATGGCCCGGCTGCCGGGCATGGATTTATGTACGCCCTTGAACTGCATATCCAGGTGAAGGGCCTTGGCGTCCATGGGCTCTAAGGGCAAATCATTTTTGCCGGCAAAGCGGTGGACCGCTGCATAGTCCCGCACAGGGGCGCGGCGGGTCTTTTCCATGACAGGGCCGCCTACGCAGCTGCCGGGGCAGGCCGACATCTCAATAAAGCAGTGGCTGAGATTGCCTGCTGCGATGTCGTCCAGGGCGGCCATGCAGTTTTGCACGCCGTCTAGGGCCATGTAGGTGTAGCCGTCGCTCTCACAGTCCATGCTGCCCAGGATACCGCCAGTGGTGGGGAAGAGGCGGGATTTGGCGCCCTCGGCATCGTCGGGGAGGTTCTCGAAAATCACACGCTCCTCCTGGAGCCAGCCGGAGAGCTCTTCAAAGGTGAGGGCATAGTCCACGATGCCACTGCTCTCCTCGGCCTCGGCCTTCTTGGAGATACAGGGGCCGACGAAGACTGTCTTTGCACCCGGGTGCTCCTCTTTCATCCGCTTACAGTGGGCCTGCATGGGGGAGAGCACAGGGGCCAGGAAGGGCAGCGCGTCGGGATGGTATTTCTCAATCAACAGGTTGATGGTGTGGCAGCAGGAGGAGATGATGACATCCGGGCCGCCCTCTTTTGTCATGGCGTCATAGCGCTGCTTGACCAGCTGGGCGCCCAGGGCGGTTTCCTCCACGCCTGCAAAGCCCAGGGAGAGCAGGGCCTTTTCCATGGCCCGGAAGGTGACGCCGTAGTTTGCCACAAAGGAGGGGGCCAGGCTCGCATACACCGGCACGCCGCTGCGGATAAGGCCCTGCACGCCGCCCACATCGTTGCGGATTTCCTTGGCACCCTGGGGGCAGACCACAAAGCACTGGCCGCAGAGGATGCACTCGTCAGGCAGGATATGGGCCTGGCCGTCGGAAAACTGGATGGATTTTACCGGGCAGTGCCGGATACATTTATAACAGTTTTTACAGTTCGAGGGTTTTAGCTTTAAGTATTCACTCATAGCGCGGATTCCTTCTTTCCAGATGATATAAGTCAGGGCAGGGGAGAGCCCGCCCTGCCGGGGCCGGTGATGCCCGAATCCTTACCACGCCTCCTTCACGCCGCCGGAATGGGCCGGGGACAGGCAGGATACACAGCTTTTTCCTTATCCCCATAGTAACAAATTTCGACGGGATTTTGTAATATAAATTTTGTATAACGATATATCTTTATCGATATATTCGTATCGATAACAGGAGGGCAGCGGCTCATGGCGCGGGGGACAGGGTGTCCCGCACCCGGCGCAGGGAGGAGAGGAATTGCTCCTCCCAGAGGGTGGGACGGCTGTGCTGGGGATAGATGAGCAAGTCGCGCCAGGGCTCGCCGGGCGGGGAACAGCAGCGCTGCACCAGCCCGCGGCGCCGGAGGAACTCCTCCGGCGCAGGGGAATCCCGGCAGAAGGCGCCGGGCAGGAGGGACAGCAAGTCCAGCCGGGCATCCGGGCTGCAGAGGAGGGCACGCTGCTCCGGGGGCAGCGGGGGGGCGATGGACCCCTCTTCCGGGCAGAGGAGCTCGGGGCCGCTCTGCTCCAGGGCCTCCCAGGTGAGGGGGCCGCCGGAGGAGGCCAGGGGATGGCCTGTGGAGAGGGTGGCCTGCTGTTGAAATTCCCAAAAGGGCTCCCAGGACAGCTCCTCCTCCCCCAACAGCTCTAGGAAATAGGCTTCCCGCCGGGGAGGGACGCGGAGGAGCCCCAGGGAATAGGACTGCTCGGCCACGCCCCGCAGGGTTTGGAGTGGCCCGGCCTGCTGGTAGGTGACCTGGCTGCCGGGGGAGAGGCACACGCTGCCCAGGAAACGGGCAAAGGCCTCCAAACAATAGCCGGCCGGGGGGACGCAGACCCGCAGCTGCTGGGCATCCCCTGCGCCGGGGGAGAAGCGGGTTTCCAGTTCGTCGATTTGGGAGAGGATGCTGCGGGCCTGGCGGAGGAACTCCTCCCCTTTGGAGGTGGGGGTCATGCCCTTGGGGCTGCGGAGGAAAATGGGGAACCCGATGGATTCCTCCAGTTCCCGCACTGCCCGGCTGAGGTTGGGCTGGCCCATGTAGAGATTGTCCGCCGCCTGGGTGATGGAGCCGGTCTTGGCCACCTCCACGGCATAGCGCAGATGGAGAAGGTTCACTGTACCCCGCCCCCCTTCCCGGAGCCGCCCTCTTGCAGGAGCTGCTGCCGCAGGTGGCTGGAGAGCACTGCCAAGGAGGCGGCCATGTTTTCATTTTGCACCAGGATGGCCTCCGGCACCGTGAGGGTGACAGGGGCGAAGTTCCAGACGGCCAGGACCCCGGCGCGCACCAGGCGGTTGCAGACTTCCTGGGCGGCAGAGGCAGGGGTGGTGATGATGCCGATATGGGCCCCCAGGCGGCGGCAGAGCTCCTCCAGCCGGGAGACGGGGAACACCTGCTTGCCGTGTATCCGGGCGCCGGCCAGGGCCTCATTGGCGTCAAAGGCGGCCAGGATTTTGACCCCGCAGGCCGCAAAACCGTCGTACGAGAGCAGGGCGCTGCCCAGCTGGCCCGCCCCCACCAGCACGGCGGAATCGGCGTTGTCAAACCCCAGGAAGGAGGTGAGGTCGTGGATGAGCCCCTCCACCTCAAAGCCGGTTTTGGGCCTGCCCCCCTCGCTGCTCACCGCAGCCAAATCCTTGCGCACCTGGACTTCCCCGTAGTGCAGCTGCCGGGCCAACACGGGGGAGGAGACGCTCTGCACCCCCTGGGCCTGGAGCTCGGAAAGCAGGCTGAGGTACTCCGGCAGCCGGCGCAGCGCCTGCTTGGAGAGCGTGGGGAGCTTCTTTTCGTTTTCCATTGTCAAACCCTTTCTGCGGCACTCCATGCCCGCCCCCTCCGGCGGGCTGTCTCTGCTGGGGCCGCGGCGCCCCATACCCTGCCAGAGCAGGGAGGGGCACTATTGATAATATTATATCGATTTTGAGGAGAAAATGCAAGGGTCAATCCGTTTTTTCGGTTGACTTTTTGGCAAACTATACTATAATAGACACGAAAACACTCAAGGCGAGTTTCTCCTGCGCCAAGGCGTGTGCGCAGCTGGCGGCTGGGAGAGCCATGGGACGGGAATATGTGTGGGAAAGGGAGAGGGACGTGGAGAGGATTCAGAACAAGACGCTGCGGGACTATCTCATTGTGACAGCGGGGACGCTGCTTTTGACGGTGGGGGTTTACTTTTTTAAGTTCCCCAACCAGTTTTCCACTGGGGGCGTCAGCGGGCTTGCCACCATCTTCGGGGCGCTGATTCCGGGGCTCACACCGGGGTCGCTGGTGTTTATCATCAACATGGCGCTGCTGGTGGTGGCCTTTCTCGTCTTCGGGCGGGGCTTTGGGGCCAAGACGGTGTATTCCAGCGTGCTCTTTTCCGTTGCCACCTGGCTGCTGGAAAGGGTTTATCCCATGGACAAGCCCTTTACCAGCCAGCCGTTCTTGGAGCTGATTATTGCCGTTTTGCTCCCTGCCATTGGCTCGGCGCTGCTCTTTAACGTGGGGGCCTCCAGCGGGGGGACGGACATCATCGCCATGATTCTCAAAAAATACACCCATATGGACATTGGCCGGGCCCTGCTGGTGAGCGATGTGCTCATCGCTGCATCGGCCTGCTTGGTGTTCAATATGGAGACGGGGCTTTTCTCCATCATGGGGCTGTGCATGAAGGCCTTTATGGTAGACTATGTGGTGGAGAGCATTAACATGTGTAAGTATATCACCGTTGTCACCACGAAACCGGAGGAGCTCTGCGATTACATTATCCATGTGCTGAACCACGGCGCCACGGTGATGGACGCCAGGGGGGCCTTTTCCGGGCAGGGGAAGCAGGTGATTTTAGTGGCCTGCAAGCGGTATGAGGCGCTGAGGCTGCGGCAAAAGGTGCGGGAGGTGGACCCCTCGGCCTTCCTCTTCATCACCAATACCAGCGAGATTATCGGGAAGGGGTTCCGGAGCCTGACTTAGGGAAAGCAAACAGCCCCCTCTGCCTCCCTTGGGAAGGGGCAGAGGGGGCACCCCCAACGGCAAAGGGGCTTACAGCTGCTTTTTGATGCGTTCCAGCGCGCCCTTTTCCAGGCGGGAAACCTGGGCCTGGGAGATACCGATTTCGGAGGCCACTTCCATCTGGGTTTTGCCGGCGAAGAAGCGCAGGCGCAGGATGTTTTTCTCCCGGTCGTTGAGGGCGGCGATGGCGTCTTTGATGGAGAGCTCCTCGACCCAGCTGCTGTCGGATTCGCCGGAGCTCACCTGGTCCATGATATAGATGGTGTCGCCCCCGTCGGAGTAGACCGGCTCGTTGAGAGAGAGGGGTTCCACAATGGATTCTAAGGCGATGACAACGGATTCCTTGGGCACGTCCAGTTCCTGGGCGATTTCGGTGACAGTGGGCTCCTTCAGGTTCTTGCCGGTGAGCTGTTCCTTGGCCTGCATGGCTTTATAGGCCAGGTCTTTGATGCTGCGGCTGACGCGCATGGCGCCGTTGTCCCGCAGGTAGCGGCGGATTTCGCCGATAATCATGGGCACGGCATAGGTGGAGAAACGCACGCCGTGGGAGGTATCGAAGTTGTCAATGGACTTGATGAGGCCGATGCACCCCACTTGGAACAGGTCGTCCAGGTTTTCGCCCCGGCCGGTGAATTTCTGCACCACGCTGAGGACCAGCTTCAGGTTGCCACTGATGAGCTTTTCCCGGCAGCTCTGGTCTCCGGCCCGCAGGCGTTCCAGGTACTCCATCTTTTCTTTTTCCTTCAGCGTGGGCAGCTTTGTGGTGTTCACGCCGCAGATTTCCACTTTGTTATAGTACATCCCTTTTTCCCCCAAACTGCCTGATGGAATCAGGCCATTTCACAGAAGGAGTATTGGTCCCGGCGGGGAGAATCATACAGGGAATACGCCTCCCAAATCTTTCCGCCAGAAATTGGCAGGCAATTTGCCTCTGGCAATTTCCCCGGAAATATGCTAAAATGTGAAAAAAGGGGTGGAGGAGTTTGTAGAAACTGGAGGGGTTTCGTCGTTTTAACAGTGGAACGGCCTGGCTCCGGTTTGGGCTTTGTGAGGTTTTAAAACAGCGCGGCCTGCACGGGTGGGCCGGAATTCTAATTTAATATAGTGTCTGGGCTGGCTAGAAAGAGGAAAGGAGTGGTTTGCCTTGCCTGGGATAACTGTGGCTACATTTAATCTGAGAAAGGACGCGCGGCTTGACGGTGTGAACCGTTGGGCCAACCGGGAACCCCTGGTGCAGAGGATTATCCGCAAGAACCAAATCGATGTGCTGGGGGTGCAGGAGGTGCTGCCTGCCATGCGGCAGGACTTGGAGCGGGACTTGGCTGAATACGTGATGGTGGGGTTTGGGCGGGAGAAGGACTTGAGCAACGAGCACGCGGATATTCTGGCCAACCGGATGACCACCCAGCTCTTTTACTACACCACCTTTTGGCTCTCCCGGATTCCCTATGCCTTTGGCAGCAGGTTTATGCCCTCCCTGTTCCCCCGTATCTGCACGGTGGCAGAGGTGTATTTGCAGGCATCCCGGCGGAAAATACGGGTGTTCAATACCCATTTGGACCATCTCAGCAGCTACATACGGCAAAAGGAGATTGGATGTATCCTGGAGCATATCCGGCGCTTGCAGGAGGTGGAATACCTGCCCACCATTTTGATGGGGGATTTAAACGCCCTGCCCATGGGCCGCCTGATGACCCGCCTGCGGGAGTACCGCATGGAGGGGCTGGGGCTGCGGGACGTGTATGCCGACCGCCATGGGTATAATTCCCGGACAAATACCTATCATAGCTTTAAGGGAAAGGCGGGCTGGCGGCACCTGGACTATATCTACGCCTCAGAGGAATTCAAAATCCAGGACTGTTTTATTGACCGCAGCAGCGAAAACGGCCGGTATCCCTCTGACCACTACCCTCTGGTGGCGAAGCTGGAGCTGGCCTAGCCCTCATTTTGACACAGGGAGTTGATTTTTGTGAATCGGATTGGCATCATCGGCGGGGGGACAGCGGGCATGACGGCCGCCATCTATGCGGTGCGGGGCGGCTGCCAGGCCACCGTGTTTGAGCAGGCCATGTTCGGCGGGCAGATTGTAAACACCGCCTCCATCGAAAACTATCCCGGCCTCTACCAGGTCAGCGGCGCGGACTATGCCATGAAGCTCTATGAGCAGTGCGTGGCGCTGGGGGTGGAATTCCTCTTTTCCGGCGTCACGGCGGCCCGGTTGGAGGACCGGGAGAAGATACTGGAGAGCGGCGGGAAAGAGCACGCCTTTGATGCGGTTATCATCGCCAACGGGGCGCAGTACCGCAAGCTGGGCTGCCCGGGGGAGGAGCGGCTCACCGGCCACGGCGTCTCCTACTGCGCCACCTGCGACGGGGCCTTTTACAGGGGCAAGACCGCCTGCGTGGTAGGCGGGGGCAACACAGCCCTGGAGGATGCGCTCTTCCTCTCTGCCACCTGCAAAGAGGTCTACCTCATCCACCGCCGCCAGGAGTTCAGAGCCCACCAGGCCACGGTGGAGGCGCTGAGGAAGCGGGAGAACGTCCATTTTATCCTGGACAGCGTGGTGGAGGAGATTCTGGGGGAAGACCACATGGAGAGCCTGGTGGTGAAAAACACCGTGACCGGGGAGGCCGTGAACCTGGAGGCCCAGGGCGTCTTTGTGGCTATCGGCGTGTCGCCGGACAACGGGCTCTTTAGCGGGCAGCTGGAATTGGACGGCAGCGGCTACCTGAAGGCGGGGGAGGACTGCTGCACCAATCTCCCCGGCGTCTATGCCGCGGGGGATACCCGCAGCAAGCCCCTGCGCCAGCTGGTGACCGCTGCGGCCGACGGGGCGGCTGCTGCAGTTTCGGCGGCAGCCTATTTGCAGCTGCGGGAATAAACTGGGGAATCTTGGTGTTGGGCAGGGCGGGAGCCCCGGCGCGAAAGGCGCCGGGGCTCCTTTTTGCCGGGCGGCGCTTTGGGGCCTGAATGACGGAAGAATGGTATAGCTTGTTCACAATAGACGGAAAAGCCGGGGAAAAAGGAGGAAAAATACGTCATTCTCTCGATTTTTGCAGGAAGATAAAAAATATCTTGCAAATTTTCTGTAAAAGAGTTAGAATGAGAGGCACAGGAGAAAATCGGACAATGTTTTGGAGCATGGGAGGAACAGCGGAATGAGTGCATATGCCGAGATGAGCAGGGAAGAGCTGGAAAAGGTTTATGAAGGGCTGCGGGGGGAGTTTGAGGCGGTGAAGGCCCAGGGGCTCAACCTGGATATGTCCAGGGGCAAGCCCTCCATGGAGCAGCTGGACTTATCCTCTGGGCTGCTGGACGCGGTGAGCAGCCGGGACTACATTGACGAGGAGGAGCAGGTGGATGTGCGCAATTACGGCGTGCTGGCCGGCCTGCACCGGGCCAGGGAGCTCTTTTCCCCCATCTTTGACCTGCCGGCGGACCAGGTGGTAATTGGGGGCAACTCCAGCCTGAACCTGATGTATGACATGGTGGAGAAGGCCATTGTACACGGGGTATACGGGGCCAGCAGGCCCTGGGGTTCCTATGGCAAAATCAAGTTCCTCTGCCCGGTGCCGGGCTATGACCGGCACTTTGCCATCACCCAGCACTTTGGGATGGAGATGATTCCCATCCCCATGGACCAAAACGGCCCGGATATGGATTTGGTGGAACAGCTGGTGGAGGGCGACCACTTTGTGAAGGGCATCTGGTGCGTGCCCAAATACTCCAACCCCACCGGCATCACCTATTCCGACGAAGTGGTGCGCCGCATTGCCGCCTTGAAGCCCAAGGCAGATGATTTCCGCATCTTCTGGGACAACGCCTACTGTATCCACGAATTTGAGGAGGAGGGGGACACCCTCAGTAGCATTATGGCCTATGCCAGGGAATACGGCACGGAGGACCTGGTGTATCTCTTTGCCTCCACCTCCAAGGTGACGTTCCCCGGCTCGGGGATTGCGGCCTTTGGCGGCTCTAAGAGCAACGTGGACTACATGCTCTCCCTGCTGGGCACCCAGACCATTGGCTATGACAAAATCAACCAGCTGCGGCACATCCGCTTTTTGCGGGACTACGACGGGATGCGGGAGCACATGAAAAAGCACGCCGCCCTCATTGCCCCCAGGTTCCACCTGGTGCTGGACACCCTGCGCCGGGAGCTGACGGGCCTGGCGGAGTGGACCGAACCCAAGGGAGGCTACTTTGTGGCGGTGGATGTGCCCGAGGGCTGCGCAAAGCGCACTGTGGCCCTGTGCAAAGAGGCGGGGGTTGTGCTCACCGGGGCAGGGGCCACTTACCCCTACGGCAGCGACCCCGCTGACCGCAATATCCGCATCGCCCCCACCTATCCCACCTTGGAGGAGCTGGGGCAGGCAATTCGGCTCTTTTGCCTCTGTGCCAAGCTGGCTGCGGCGGAGAAGATGCTGGGGAAATAGCAGGCCGAGGCCAGGCTACTGGTTTGGCCTTTATGCCAAGGGGCAAAACCCCTAAAAATATGACAAAAAATGAAAATACTGCCTTGAAGTGCTTTTCAAAGGCAGTATTTTTTGTTATACTAATGTCCGGAATTCAGATGTTGCGACAATGCGTATTCCTGTGCCCTATGCCAATACGCATTTGTGCGAAGAGGGAATTTGTCTCTGGACTTTGGAGAAAGGATGGTCGAGCCAAAAATGAGCAACAGCTATATCAGCCCATTCAGCACGCGGTATGCCAGCAAGGAGATGCAGGAGGTCTTTTCCAACGACCGGAAGTTCCGGACTTGGAGAAAGCTCTGGATTGCCCTGGCTAAGGCCGAGCGGGAGCTGGGGCTGGACATTACGGAGGAGCAAATCCGGGAGCTGGAGGCGCACGCCGAAGACATCAACTACGACGTGGCCGAGGCCAGGGAACGGGAGGTGCGCCACGATGTGATGGCCCATGTCTACGCCTACGGGGTGCAGTGCCCGAAGGCCAAGGGCATCATCCACCTGGGGGCCACCTCCTGCTATGTGGGGGACAACACCGATGTGATTTTGATGCGGGACGCCCTGCGCATTGTGCGCCGTAAGCTCGTCAACGTCATCGCCCTGCTCTCGGAGTTCGCCATGAAATACCGGGACATGCCTGCGCTGGCCTATACCCATCTCCAACCCGCCCAGCTCACCACTGTGGGCAAGCGGGCCACCCTTTGGGCCTATGAATTTTTGCAGGACTTGGAGGAAATCGACCATCGGCTGGGCACCTTAAAACTGCTGGGCTGCAAGGGGACCACCGGCACCCAGGCCAGCTTTGTGGAGCTCTTTGCCGGGGATGAGGGGAAAATCCGCCGGATGGAGGAATTGATTGCCCAGGAAATGGGGTTCCCCGGCAGGGTGGTGCCGGTGTCGGGCCAGACCTATTCCCGGAAAGTGGACTACTTTGTCCTGGCGGCGCTGGGGGGCTTTGCCCAGAGCGCCAGCAAATTCTCCACCGACCTGCGGCTGCTGCAAAATTTCAAGGAGATGGAGGAGCCCTTTGAAAAGCACCAGATTGGCTCCTCGGCCATGCCCTACAAGCGCAACCCCATGCGCAGCGAGCGCATCACCTCCCTGGCCCGGTATGTGATGGTGGACACATTAAACCCTGCCTTCACCAGCGCCACCCAGTGGTTTGAGCGCACCCTGGACGACTCGGCCAACAAGCGTATCAGCGTGGCCGAGGGCTTCTTGGCGGTGGACTCCATCCTCAACATCCTGTTAAACGTGTGCGACGGGCTGGTGGTGTATCCTAAGGTGGTCCGCCAGCGGGTGATGAAGGAGCTGCCCTTTATGGCCACTGAAAATATCATGATGAAGGCCGTGAAAAAGGGGGGCGACCGGCAGCAGCTCCACGAGCGGCTGCGGGAGCACTCCATGGCCGCCGCCCGCAATGTGAAGGAGGAGGGCCTGGAAAACGACCTCATCGACCGCATCTGCGCCGACCCGGCCTTTGGGCTGGACAGGGAGGAGCTGGACGCCCTAATGTCCCCCGAGCTCTTCACCGGCCGCAGCGCCAGCCAAGTGGTGGAGTTTGTAGAGGGGCTGGTGCGCCCTGTGCTGGAAGAAAACAGGGAGATTTTGGGGGAGCGGGCCCAGCTCTCTGTGTAGCTTTGCTTGGAAAAAGGGCCTTTGCCCGCTGATTTTTTGAGGGTTCCCTCTTAAAATCGCAAGAAAATCCCGGTTTTTTGACAGATTTGCCAGAATTTGGCAGGATTTTCATTGACTTTTGCGGGTAAAAAACATATAATTGTTTCAGGCTGTCAAAAAATCCGGTCTCCTGCACCGGCTCGCTTTGGCCCAGAGCAGGCGGGGGACAGGGGAGCAAATGACAGATGCGTGAAGCGTTTTCTCTTTGCCGGGGGTTCCAGGGCCTTCCGGCAAATTGCAGCGTGATTCTAAAGAGCATTGGAGGACTAAGACCTATGAAGAAAGTAGGCAAGCCAGTATTTTTTATCGTGGCTGTGCTGATTGCCCTGCTGACCTATACCGCGTTTTTCGGTATCAGCACCAGCTTTGGGGACAACACCACGACGATTATCAAGGGTGCCGACCAAATCCGATGGGGCATTGATATCCGCGGCGGCGTGGATGTGACCTTTACCCCGCCGGAGGGGGTGGACGCCACGGACGAGCAGATGTCTGCCGCCCAGGCCATTATTGAGCAGCGGCTGGTGTCCCAGAACATCACCGACAGCGAGGTGTACACCGATTTCCAGAAAGACCGGGTTATCGTGCGCTTCCCCTGGAAGGAAGACGAGGTGGACTTCAACCCCGAGCAGGCCATCAAGGAGCTGGGGGAGACTGCCCTGCTCACCTTCCGGGAGGGCATTGAGCTGGACGCGGACGGGATGCCCACCGGCGTTACAGCGGAGAACATCATCCTCACCGGCGCGGACGTGAAGGAGGCCCGGGTGGCCTTTGACCAGCAGACCGGCGAGGCCCTGGTGCAGCTGGAGCTGAACGACTCGGGCAAGGCCTCCTTTGCCGAGGCCACGCGGAAGCTCTATCCCAGCAAGGGGGTTATCTCCATCTGGATGGACGACACGGTCATCAGCTATCCCACGGTCAATGCGGAGATTTCCGACGGCAGCGCCGTGATTCAGGGTTCCTTTACCGCGGATTCCGCCAAGGCCCTGGCCGACCGCATCAACGCCGGCGCGCTGCCCTTTAAGCTGGAGACCCAGAACTACAACTCCATTGACCCCACCTTGGGCGCAGGGGCTAAGGACGCCATGGTTCTGGCGGGCTTCATTGCCTTTGCCCTTATCTCGGTGTATATGATTGTCATCTACCGCATCCAGGGCGTGGTGGCGGTGATTGCGCTGGTGGGCCAGGCGGCGGGCATGATTGCCGCTATCACCGGCTATTTCCCCGTGTTCCCCTCCTTTACCCTGACACTGCCCGGTATTGCGGGTATCATCCTCTCTATCGGTATCGGCGTGGATGCCAACGTGCTCACTGCCGAGCGGGTGCGGGAGGAGCTGCGCCTGGGCAAGACGGTGCAGGGCTCCATTGAGGTGGGCTTTAAGCGGGGCTTTACCGCTATCCTGGACAGTAACCTCACCGTGATTTTGGTGGCGATTATCCTCATGGGCGCCTTTGGGCCGCCCTCCAGCATCATGGCTACGATTTACAACAAGATTTTCTTCTTCTTTGGTTCGGCCACCACAGGTTCGGTGTACTCCTTCGGCTATACGCTGCTGGTGGGTATTATCCTCAACTTTATCTTCGGCGTCACCGCTTCCCGGCTGATGCTGCGCTCCCTCACAAACTTCAAGGCCTTGGGCAAGCCTGCGTTATTTGGAGGTGTGAAATAAATGTTTCAGAAGACCATTGACTTTGTAGGCAAGAAAAAGCTCTTCTTCTCCATCTCCATCGCCCTGGTTGTGATTACCCTCATCGCCTCCTTTGTTATGGGGGTGCGGGTGGACATTGAATTCAGCGGCGGCGCAATCCTCACCTATTCCTATGAGGGCACCGTGGAGCGGGCTGACGTGGAGAAGACAGTGGAGAGCGCCCTGGGAGAGCAGGTCAACGTACAGATGTCGAAGGACGTGCAGACCGGCGGCAGCAATGTGACTATCTCTATCGCCCAGCACGGCATCTCGGCCGAGGACCACGACGCCCTGACCCAGGCGCTGCGCAGCGCCTATCCCGACAGCAACTTCGAGAGCGCCCAAATCAGCAATGTGGACGCCACCATTGGGCAGGAGTTCTTTGTCAAGGCGCTGCTGGCCGTGGCGCTGGCGGCGGTGCTGATGATTGTGTATATCGCCCTGCGCTTTAAGAGAATCGGCGGCTGGACAGCAGGTGTCACCGCAGTGCTGGCGCTGGTGCACGACATGTTCTTTGTCTATGCGGCCACTCTGTTCTGCGGGTTTTCCATCAGCTCCAACTTTATGGCTGTCATCTTGGCTATCTTGGGCTACTCCATCAACAACACCATCGTCATCTATGACCGGGTGCGGGAAAACCGGCGTCTCCATCCCGGGGAATCCCTGGCGGAGGTGGTAAACATCAGCATCACCCAGAGCCTGACCCGTGCGGTACACACCACTGTCACCACTGTGACAGCGTTGGCGGTTATCTGCATTGTGGCGCTGGCCTGCGGGGTGAGCTCCATCCTCTCCTTTGCCTTCCCCATGATTGTGGGGATGCTGGCGGGTGTGTTCTCCTCCCTGTGCATTGTTGGGCCCCTGTGGGTCACTTGGGAAAACTACCGCGCAGCGAAAAAGGCGGAGCAGAAGTAATTCCCCATGGCGCAAAGAAGCCGCCTTTTCCCGGGATGCCCGGGAAAAGGCGGCGGATGATACCATTGATACGACGTTTTATTTCGTCCGGTTCCGGGTGCGCCTGGGACCGGACTTTTCTCACGGACAAGGCATAGTTAGGAGGACAGACGGTGTTTACCAAGATTCGCAGCACTTTTCAAGACAGGGAACTGATGCAGCAGATTGTGCTCTTGGCCTGGCCCACCATCATGGAGCAGGCCCTGCAGACCGTGGTACAGTATGCGGACACAGCCCAGGTGGGGGCCATTGGGGCCCAGGCCTCGGCAGCGGTGGGGCTGACAGGGACCATGATGTGGCTCATCAATTCCCCCTTCTTTGCTATGGGGATGGGGGTGCTGTCCTGTATTTCCCGGTCGCTGGGGGCCAGGGACCAGGGAACTGCCCAGCGGGCTGCCGTGCAGTCGGTGCTGCTCACCCTGGTGCTGGGGTTGGGCGTGGGGGCAGTTACCTTGGGGATAAGCCCCTTCCTGCCCGGCTGGCTGGGCGGGGCAGAGGAAATCCGCCGGGATGCGTCCATCTATTTTGCCATTGTGTGTATGCCTATGGTTTTTAGGGCCTCCAGCATCATCTTTGGCTCGGTGCTGCGGGCTACCGGCAACATGAAGACCCCCATGCTCAACAATACCGTGATGAACATTGCCAATATCACCCTGAATTTCCTTCTCATCAACCCCACCCGTACCATCACCCTGGGGCCGGTGTCTTTCACCATGTGGGGGGCGGGCTGGGGTGTCACCGGGGCGGCCATTGCCACGGCGCTGGCCTATGTGGCCGGGGGCGTGCTGATGTGGCTGGCAGTCTACCGGGAGCCCTCCCTGCATTTGCGGGGGCAAAAGCTGCGGCTGCACCGGGAGGTGATGGGCCGCTGCATCAAAGTGGGCCTGCCCATTGCGGGGGAGCGGGTGATTACCTGTTTGGGCCAGGTGCTCTTTACGGCGCTGATTGCCCGGCTGGGCACTATTGCCATTGCCGCCCACTCCATCGCCATCACGGCAGAGCAGGCCTTTTATATCCCCGGCTACGGGATGCAGGCCGCTGCCGCCACCCTCTCCGGCCACGCGGCAGGGGAGGGGAACGAGAAAAAGCTGATGCAGTGCTCCTCGGCCATCACAGTGATGGCGGTGGTGCTGATGACAGCCCTTAGTGTGCTGCTCTTTTGCTTCCCCGCGGGGATGATGTCCCTCTTTACCAGAGACGCCCAGGTTATCCAGCTGGGAGCCCAGGTGCTGCGCATTGTGGCAGTGTCAGAACCCTTCTTTGCCGTGGTGATTATCATCGAGGGGGTTTTCAACGGTGTGGGGGATACCAAGGTACCCTTTGTCATCTCGGTGGCCTCTATGTGGGGCGTACGGATTCTCTTCACCTTTGTGTGCGTGGCGGTGCTGCACCTAGGGTTGGTTTCGGTGTGGCTGTGTATGGTGGCCGATAACCTCTGCCGCTGCTTTAGCTTGGGGACGCGGTATCTCCGGGGCGGCTGGAAAAAGGGCCTCTTTGCCGGGAAATCCTGACAAGGGGATTTTGGGCACAAAAAAGAAGCGGATACGCATCAGGTATCCGCTTCCGAAGCAATCAGGGACCGAAACCCCCGTTTTCACCAGCGCGAAGGACAGGCAAATTTGGTGGGATATGTAGCAAAATGGTGGGAAAAACCAGTGCTAAGACAGAAAAAGGGCAATACTAAGACGCAAGAGTGGGACGATAGCAAAGGCCATGTCTTCGTACTTGTGATGATGTGGAGAAAAGCTGTTTCTGCTCTTCCCTACATCCCTATTTTAGCTTTTGCCGCGTTTTCTGTCAAGATGGGGCGCTAAATTTTCACTAATTGTTAATAAACCTCAATGGTTATTGACTTTTTTCAGTCAAATGGTATAATGGAAATAAAACACGCAGGCGCAGGTTAGTGTCTATTCTGTCACAGCCTACGCATTGCGGCGGTGCAGCGCAAGATAGCCCTGCCGTCTTATGTCGGTTTTCTGCGGTGAAACGGCGGTGCAGGGCATAGGCAGACGGATGATACAATAGTACAACAAAATTTGTACGGCACTTTTTCTGTTTCGATTGCATGAGGGGCAGAGGGAAACCAGCGGGCGGAGGCGGCTCCGTACCGGAAAAGAGGGGTTTTGTATGACAGAGGAAAACCGGCGGTCCGAGGCCATCAAGGCGGTTTTGGGGCTCTATCCCATTTTTCGCAAGTACCTGATTCCATCGGTGGAGACGAACAAGCTGCCGGTGACAAAGACCGCGCTGCGGGTTTTGATGTCGTTGAGCGATTTGCACCCTGTCACCATGTCCCGCCTGGCGGAGGAGACGGCGATTTCCCCTCAGCAGCTCTCCAAAATTATCACCGAGCTGGAGGCCGAGGGCTATGTGGAGCGGGTGAACGACCGGGAGCACCGCCGCTTGGTATGGGCTGGGCTGACGGAAAAGGGCCAAGTCCTGGTGGACGGCCATCGGGAACAGATAGACGCCTCCTTTTTGGAGCGCTTTGCCCTCTTCAGCGACGAGGAGCTACAGCAGATTATCGATTCCTGCCACACGGTGAAGGGATTGGTGAGCAAGCTGCCCCGGTAGCAAGAGTGCCTTGCCCAGGGAGAGGTGCTAGGTTATGTTTGAGCAATATATGGACTCTGTCAGGCGGGAGGAGATAGCGTACCCCAAGCTCTTTGCCTCCTATGCAGAGAGGGAGTATGGGATTTTATACTACATGGAGGACAACAGGGATTCCTATGACGGGAACCACGGTTGCCTCTATCCGGAAAAAATCCAGGACCTGGGTACGGTTTTGGAGGATATCACGGCTTTTTACCGGGCGCTGGGCAGGCGTGCGCTGCTCTACCACCCTTTTGAGAAGGACTATTTCCGCCGCCATGAGGGGGTTTTGCAGGCTCACGGCTATACCTATACCCCCGAAGAGCCCCATCGGGTGATGCTTTTGACAGGGGAAAACCGTATCCACACGGAAAAGCGGCTGGACATCCGCGTGTTAAACGGCTGGGACCAGCGGGTGGCGGAGGACATCCTCCTCCCCAGCGGCGAGCCCTGGGAAGTGGAGGTCACCAAGCGCAGGGCGGAGCAGGAGGGGGCCTATCTCTTTGTGGGTTGCCTGGGAGAGAAGGCAGTGGCCTACACCGACATCCACCTCTCCCGGCAGGGGGACAACACCCGCTTTGACTACATTGTCACGGCCGAGGAGCAGCGGGGAAAGGGCTTTGCCAGCGAGCTGCTGGGCTTTGTGGTGGAATACTGCAAGGAGAACCGCTTCCCCCTGTGCTGGCAGTGGGCCGGGCCCTCGGAGCACATCTGCTATGAGGCGGGCTTCCGGGAGGCCTTTTCCATCGAGGCGGGCTACGCTGCCGGGCCGCAGGTGGGATGATGGGGAAAAAGCGTTTCTGATTGCTACAGGAATCCTGTTGGCGGGCCTGCTGGGCTTTGCGGCAAACTTCTTTCTCATCGGGGAGCCGGTAGGCGGGGAGCAGCTCTGCTGCACCGTCTCCCAGGGGGCCCCAACCTGGAGACGCAGGTGGGAGACGCAGAATCCGGCATGGCCCTCCGGGGCTGGAAACGGCGGCAGGAGGGAAAAACCCTGTACATCACGGCCCGCAAAGTGCCGGTGTCGCCCTCCTTCCGGGAGGGGGCCGCAGCATTATCCTGGGCGGGGAGCTGTTTGATAGGGTGCTGGTGGGGGCGGGGTGGTTTGGGAGAGGCCCTAGCCGCCGGATGCGCCAACCCCGCTTGGGGAAGGAGGGCCGTGAATAAAGCGGCTCACCGCGCCAAAAAGATGGCACCAGCGCGCAGTTTGCGTGCGTGCCAAAGGCCAACGTGCGTTGGTCTCCGAAGGGGCGGGAACCTCAAAAAGAGAAAAAATACGCAGGGCACATGCCTAAGCGAAAAAGAACCCCCGGGGGGCCACCCGCCTTCCCGGGGGATTGTGCTTAGTTTTGCAGCAGGCGGAACAGCTGGTCGAAGACCGCGTCCCGGTTGATGTAATCCACGTATTTCATCAGGTGGCGGGTATTTGAGAAGCTATAGGTGCCGTCGTAGGTGATATAGGGGGCGTGGACCAGGGAATCCCGCATGGTGTGTTCCCCGCCCAGCAGCCAGGCAATGGTGGAGACATCCCAAATCACCCGGCTCCAGCAGCGGCCCATCTTGTCCAGCTTGGCCTCGGCACAGGTGATGTCGTAGAGATAGGTGCCGATGGGGCTCTTGCCCTTTAGCTGCTCCCGCAGCTCGGGCTCGGTGGTAGCCAGATGCGTCACCACCCCCATACAGGGCAGCTGCACCAGGGCCACGCCGCTGTCAAAGAGCACGCGGGCAGCGGCTACGTCCTGGAACAGGTTGAATTCACGGGTATCAGGCCAGAAATGGGCGTTGCCCCCCAGCCACACCACCACCAGCTTTTCGGCAATCTCCGGCGCCATGAGAAGCGCCGAGGACACATTGGTAATCGCGCCGATGGCCGCCACATAGAGCTGCTCCCCTTGGGGCAGCGCGCGGGCCAGCTCCACCAGGTGCTCTGCCGCAGGGGAGGGCCGAGGGGTGTCCTCGTCCTCTAAGTAACCCTGGCTGCCCGCATAGACCAGGGGATTTAAGTCCTCCCGGCCTAAGAGGGAGAGCACCTTGAAAATCTCCTGGTAGCTCTTCTCCATGCCCTCCTTGGGATTGGCGGCGTGCTGGTTGCAGAAGGGGGCAGCGTGGATGCCCAGGATGGGCAGGCCGCTGCGCACCAGATAGGCCAGGGCGTATTGGTCGTCGATTTCGTTATAGGTGTCGGTGTCCAGCACCACCTTCACCGGGCCGGTGGGGCGGCGCAGGCGGGCAGCCAGGGCGGCGTTGTCGGGAACAGAAAATTTCATAGTGGGTTCCTCCTCAGTCTTTGGGTTGCCGCAAATCCTTTGTCCAGAAGGTGAAGGGGATGGTGGGGACAAAGCCGATGCGGGTGTAGAATTCATTGCCGCCGCCGGTCATGTGGGTGGCGCCCAGGGGCTGGGTGCGGCGGTAAATCTCCGAGAGGGCGGCAGAGGCCAGGCCCATATGCCGGTATTCCGGCACGGTGCACAGGGGCTCCATATAGGCCAGCTTGTTCTCCGGCACCCACCAGAGGCCGGCGTAGCACACGTATTCCCCCGCCTCGTTTTCGATGGCCACCGCGTATTGGCCGGTGTAGTGGGGGGCCTGCTCCAGGTGCAGGCCGGGCTCGATGTCGCCGTCCCAGGGGCCTTCGGTGGTCTCGTGGTCGAAGCCCTTCCAGCAGCAGAGCAGGGTCTTTGCCACGTCCAGCTTGCCCGGCTCCACAAAGCGGAAGCCGGGAGGCAGGGGATAGTCCAAGGGTTTGTCGTATTGATAGTTGTTGCTCACATAGCCGCCGGTTTTGTAAAAGCCTGCGGCTTCGGCAGCCTGGATAAGGGCCTGCTGGGACTCAAAGAGCACCAGGTGGGCCTCGTTATCCCGGTGGGGCATGGAAGTGAGGGCGTAGTCAATCATCTCCGGAGCCAGGAACTCATAGCCGGGTCGGAGGCTGAAATAGGTATCGGCGACCGGGTTTTCGTAAAAGACAAGGGCCACAATGCGGCCGTCCTGCTCCCAGATGCGGAAACGGTGGGTGTAGGACTTGTCCATCCAACTGGAGGAGAGGGCATATTCCAGGAAGGGGGCAGCCACGCCGCCGCGCCAGTCCTGCTGGTATACCTCGGTCATAAATTGGTAGACGGCCATGTGGTCGGCCAGGATACGGTATTGCCGGTGGGTCACAGGGTTCACAACAATCAGTCCTTCCTCTGGGTGTGGATAAGGTGAGAGACGGATAATAAAAACTGCTTTTTGGCTTTCTCCTTTCTCGCACGGGAAAAGACTCCCTGGGACCCTGTATTCATCCCCATTCTATCCCTTTTTCTGGGAAAGCGCAAGGGGGCTGTCCACAATTTTGGGGGTTCAGACCGGCGCTTTTTTCAGCTCCAGGAAGCTGTAGATTCCCAAAATGACGTAGACAGGTACAATAATAGATAAGGTTAAATCGGCATACCCATTTACACTGGAAAAGCAATAGGGCACGGCGCAGACATTAATCAGGAAATGAACGATAATGGGCAGCCACAGGTTGTTAGTCTTTTGATATATCATTCCGAAGAACATGCCCATCCCCACAGTCCAGACAACCTTGCCGGCTATGACAAGCGGCGGCTGGCCAAGCACGCCAAAAATATGGCCCGCCCCGAAGATGGCGGCTGATAGTATGACTGCAATCAAGGCGCTGTTTTGGCTTTTTAAAAACATCTTTTTTATCAGGTTCAGCAAAAGGCCGCGCACATAGAGCTCCTCGATGACTGCGACACCGATATAATACACGACACCTTCAACAAGCACTTTGGCAAGGGACGGCTGACGGTCAAAAGGGGATAACCCCACATAAAAGGCGGCAAAGCCTGCTATCGCGGCCAACGCCCCGATGCCCCCGTATCTTTTGAGCCCTTCTGCCAAGCCCTCTTTCCGAAATCCCAGCTTCCATTGGGGACAGAACACGCTTAAAAACAAAAAAGCCATTGCCCCGATAATCAGGAAATTGACCATCAGGGTAAAATAAATGGGGTCGATGTCTGCAATGGAAAGGCTGACGAAAAATACACTTGGAATACCCGTTATCTCCATAAAGGCAATCACAAAAGTCAAAACCGCGATAGAAATGAGTTCCCGTTTCTTCATAACATGACCTCCGGGTTCTTGGAAAAGTTCCCATGCTTGTCTTACTACATTTGATTTTCAGGATAAGGGCTGGGGGAAGGCTCTCTGTCTCCCTTGACGGATGCGGGGGAAGGTGCTAAGATGGGAAAAACAAAGGGGGAAACCGTATGCGGAGTACAGGGGAAATGATGGCGCTGCTGCTGGGCTTTGCCCAGGGGCAGGAGGATATTCGCCTGGTGGGGATGGAGGGCTCCCGCACCAACGGGAACATCCCGCAGGACAGCTTCCAGGACTATGACGTGACCTATTTTGTCCGGGACATGGCGGCTTTTACAGGGGACGACAGCTGGCTTGCCGCCTTTGGCACGCCCCTGATTGTGCAGAAGCCGGAGGACATGGAGCTCTTCCCGCCGGAGGAGGCGGGCTACTCCTACCTGATGCTCTTGGATGACTACGTGAAAATCGACCTGACCCTGCTGCCCTTAGACGCCCTGGAAGACTATTTGAACGCGGACAGCCTGCGCACTGTGCTGCTGGACAAGGACGGGCGGGTGGGATGCCCGGTGACACCCTC
This sequence comes from Oscillospiraceae bacterium, assembly GCA_022791315.1. Lineage (GTDB taxonomy): Bacteria > Bacillota > Clostridia > Oscillospirales > Ruminococcaceae > JAAVYW01. The sequence continues at coordinate 49,733 of JAAVYW010000008.1, forward strand.
TGACCGGGACTACTGGGTAAAGCGCCCCAGCCCCCGCTGCCTGGACGACTGCTGCAACGAGTTCTGGATGTTAAGCACCTACGTGGTGAAGGGGATTTGCCGGGACGAGCTGCTCTTTGCCATCGACCATCTGCATCTGATGCGAAGCGAGTTGCTGCGGATGCTGGCTTGGCAGGTGGGGGAGGAGCGGGGCTACGGCTTTAGCGTGGGGAAGAACTACAAATTTTTGTGCCGCTACCTGCCCCCGCAGGTGTGGGAGGCGCTGCTCTCCACTTACCGGGAGGACTCCGCCTGGGCGCTGTGGCAGGCACTCTCCACTTGCCGCAGGCTCTTTGGGCAGGCTTCCCGGCAGATGGCTCGGGCCCTGGGCTGCCCCTATCCCGGCTATGAGGAGCGGGTGGGAAAATATCTGGACGAGATGCGGGAACAGTATGGGCAGTAGCAAGCATCCCCGCCCTTTGGAGAGGGGCGGGGGTGCTTGCCGCTCTTATTCCTCTGCGGTAATCACAAAATCGCTGTGCTCCGGGATATGGAAGGCGGCGAAATAGCGCTCCTCCATGGGAATCCAGCGGGTGATGAAATTCTGGAGCATCTCCGGGCCGTTGCGGCGCAGGATGCGGGCCTGCTGGAGTGCCGGGGAGGCCTGCAAAAACACCTTGATGTCGTAGGGCCTGCCGAACTTGGGGTGGTAGGAATAGGAGCCCTCCACCACTGTGAGGGGGGCAGGGGGAAGGGTGACAGTTTCCCGCAGGGCCATCACGGAGCAGTCGAAGGGGCGGTAGGTGATAGGCGCGCCAGCCTGCAGGGCGGGGAGGATTTCCTCCTGGAACCGGTCATAGTCGATGTTGCCGCCGGGCTCGGCCAGGCGCGCTTCGGTGCGCAGGGGGAGGGGGAGGAAGAAATCGTCCATGGGCACCACGCGGCAGGGGAAGAGCTCCCCCAGCATGGCGGCCAGGGTGCTTTTTCCCGAGCCGCAGTTCCCGTCGATACCCACCCGCAGGGGCTTCCCCGTTGCCAGCCCCTGGGCGATGGCGCAGAAGAGGGGGAAGAAGGGGGCGTAGGCCTGGCGGATGACCCGGTAGGCGGGGCGATAGGCCTCCCGATAGGCTGGGCTGTGGCTCACAGGGGGGCAGCCCTGGGCGCGGTAGCCCGCCAGATAGTCTGCCAGCGCTTCGGGGGAAACGGGGAGCAGGCCCTCCTTGCAGAGGGTGGTAAGGGTCTCCAGCTTCTCCTCAAAGGCGGGCAGGGAGCCCTTGACACTGGCGGCACTGGCGACAAAGAGCTGGTTCAGCACCTCCAGGGCCTGGGGTGAGGAGGTGAGAGGTGAGAGGTGGGCCCGGCAGATGCCGCCGCCGATGTCCTCAAAAGGGGGAGAGACTGAGGGGCCGGACAGGGAAGCAGCCTCCTCCTGTAAAAAGAGAAGGCTGCCCGCTCTGTCCGCCACCAGGTGCCCGCCGCCAAATTCGCTTTGGTAGGCCAGCTTCACCATGTCCTGCGCCTGCATCTTCGGATAGCGGGCGGCATGGGTGAGAAGGATGTCACGGAACTGTTTCATAAATACCTGGCTTTCTCGCGCAGGCTGCCTGCGCGGCAGATGTGGTTGGTGAAAAGGGGGAACTACGCCGCCTGAACCGGCGCCGGGCCGGTGTTGAGCATGAACTTGGTGCGCTGAAGGGCCATCACCAGGATGGGGATGAGGATGAGCTGGACGATGATGCCGGGGATAGCAGAGGTGAAGGCCCCGGCTACAAAGGCGGCAAAGGCAAACTCGCTCCCCGCAACACCGGCAAAGACCAGGCGCGCCACGCCCCACAGCACCCGCCCCGCCAGCATGGAGATGACTAAGTTGGCATAGAGGAAGGGCACTTTTTTGGGGAAGAGGCGATAGAGCAGGCCGGTGAAGAAACCGTAGCCCGCCAGCTCAAGGGACATGGCCAAGGCAGTGGGGAACATGGGGGGCATGCCGAACAGCAGGCTGCGCAGCAGCGGCGAGATGATGCCGATAGCCAGGCCATAGGGCCAGCCACAGACAAAACCGCAGAGCATCACCGGCAGGTGCATGGGCAACAGGGCGCTGCCAATCTGGGGAATTTGCCCTGTGAAAAAGGGCAGCACCAGGCACAGGGCCAGGAAGACGCCGGAATAGACGAGTTTTTTTATCTGATTGGTTTTCATAGGGATTCCTCCGAAGTGTCAAAATTGCGCTTCCTTCGGAAAACTGTGGATGCCTTCGTGGCATCAAACTCTGAGTTCAGTATAACACATTTTTTCCCACGATGCAAATGCCGATTTTGTATGGCGGGAGTTGCCCGGCATGTATCTCTGTGGGATAAGAGCCGGCCCGGCTTCTTCCCGGCGGGATTGGCAGCGCCGGGGGCAAAAATTATACCGAGGCGGGTTGACAAACGGCGCTTTGGGGCATATCATAAAAGGAGGGACAGCCGTTTTTTCGTCCCCGATTTTTTGAAAAAGCAGTGAGGTGAGAAGCATGGACGCAGGAAGTAGCGGCGGCACAAGGCCCAAGGGGGCTCCCGAATCGCGGAAGGGCGCGGCGCTGTCTGTTCCGCCGCGCCCGTGCCGCCTTTGAGAGTCATCTGACCTGTGCCACAGGACTTCCTAATCTCGTATTGTTAGGAGGAATGGCAGATGGAGTATATGGAAAAATTGACTGAGCAGGTCACTACGCTTTTGCAGCAGCGGAAGCTGGGGCATCTCAGGGAAATCTTGGACGACCAAAACCCGGCGGATATTGCCCTGCTCTTGGAGGCAATGCCCGAGGACAAGCTGCCCCTTCTCTTCCGCATTTTGCAGAAGGAGGCGGCGGCCGAGGCCTTCGCCTACATGGAGGGGGATACCCAGGAGCTGCTCATCCAGTCCTTCAGCGACACAGAGCTGAAAGAGGTGCTGGACGAGATGTATGTGGACGACGCGGTGGACTTGATTGAGGAGATGCCCGCCAGCGTAGTCAAGCGCATTTTGCGCCACACCGACCCCGTGGTGCGCAAGAGCATCAATGAAATCCTGCACTATCCCAAGGACAGCGCGGGCAGCATCATGACGATTGAATATGTGGACCTCAAGCAGAGCATGACCGTGCGGGAGGCCTTTGCCCGTATCCGCCGCACCGGCGTGGACAAGGAGACCATCTACACCTGCTATGTCACCGACGCCAACCGGAAATTAGAGGGCATTGTGACTGTGAAAACCCTGCTGCTGGCCGACGGGGGCAGCGTCATCGGCGACATTATGGAGCGGCATGTCATCAGCGTGAGCACCATGGAGGACCAGGAGGAAGTGGCCTCCCTCTTTGCCAAATACGATTTGCTGGCTGTGCCGGTGGTGGACAAAGAGGCCCGCCTGGTGGGCATCATCACCATTGACGACGTGGTGGATGTCTTGCAGGAGGAGGCCACGGAGGATATGGAGATGATGGCCGCCATCACCCCCACCGACAGGCCCTATATGAAAACCGGCGTCTTTGAGACCTGGAAAAAGCGCATCCCCTGGCTGCTGCTGCTGATGGTCTCCGCCACCTTCACCAGCACCATCATCACCCATTACCAGACGGCCCTGGCCTCTGCCGTGGTGCTCACCGCCTTTATCCCCATGCTGATGGATACAGGGGGCAACGCGGGCAGCCAGGCCTCGGTGACAATTATCCGTGGGCTCTCGCTCCATGAAATCGAGTTCCGGGACATCTTCAAAATCATGGGCAAGGAGGCCCTGGTGGCCCTGATGTGCGGCGCCACCCTGGGGCTCGCCACCTTTGGCAAGGTGCTCTTCCTCGACCGGGTGGCAATGCCGGTGGCGGGGATTGTGGCGGGCACCCTGGTGATTACCGTGGTATTGGCAAAGCTGGTGGGCTGCACGCTGCCCATGCTGGCTGGGAAGCTGGGCTTTGACCCCGCTGTCATGGCCAGCCCCTTTATCACCACCATTGTGGACGCGCTTTCGCTGTTCACCTATTTCCGCATCGCCTCGGCAGTGCTGCACTTGGCGTAGTTGCCCTGCGCCTGCAAAAGGCAGGAGCTCTCTGCAATCCAAAATCCCGCCGGGCCCCAAAGCACAGGCCAGACGGGATTTTTTATCGTTTGGATTGCAGTGGGCGGGGAGCGGCCATATCCTGCATTTTAGGAACGGGCCAGCCGGGGCTGGAGGCGTTTCACCAGCACCAGGCAGCCATAGACCATGGCGCACTCAATGGGATACATAATCAGGTTTTTCACTAAGCGCATGGGGAGATAGACCGACACAGCCTGCTGATAGAGGATGTAGAGCCACACGCTGGTGAACCCCACATTGATAATCGCCATAATCAGCGCCTTTGCCACCAGGACGCGCCAGAGCTTGGCCTGGCCCTTGTAAAAGAGCAGGCCATAGAACATCCCGCCCAGCAGGGCGTTAAAGGTGAAGCCCGGGAAATAGACGCCAGAGGGCTTGATGAGATAGCCGATGATGTCCCGGGCTGCGCCGGCCAGCGCGGCGGGCACAGGGCCAAAGAACATCCCCAGCACCGACATGGGCAGCATGGTGAAGCCCACCTTTACATACTGGTTCACCTGGATGGAGAAAAAGCTGAGCACAACAGACAGGGCCAGCAGCATCCCCATCAGGGTGAGGTTTTTGGTGGATTTCATTTCCAGGGCAGAATTTTTGAACAGGTTGAGCATGGTATCCTTCCTTTCTGTGGGAGAAAAGGCGCAAGGCCTTTCCCGTGAAAAATAAAGAACCCCCATGCGCCGCCAAAACCCAAGGCAGAGCGCACAGGGACATGCCACAATAAACAGAGGGAAACCCCTCGATTGATTGCAGCGGGATGCGGAACCGATACCGCAAGGGGAACCCCTTTTCGTCGGCGTGGCAACTCCCCGTCCACACCGCACTTGACGCATCAGCTCCTACTCTGCTTTGTTTTTTCATTATACGACTTTTTTTCTCGAAATACAAGCCCTGCCAAAAGTTTTTGCAAGTATCTGCAAGCCCGAAAGAGAATTTTTGACAAAAGGGAAATAAAATGGTAGAATTTCTCTGGAAACAGCGGCCAAAAGGCCCGGAAGGAGAAAAGAGTATGGAAGCAACACTCACAGCGCGGGAGCAGGCCTATATGGCCGCCTGCCGGGACGAGGAAATCGAGCTGATTCGGGAGCTCTGCGGGATTCCCGCGCCCTCCCACCAGGAGGAGAAGCGGGCGGAATTCTGCCTGGAATGGCTAAAGCGGGCGGGGGCCAAGGGGGCCTATCTCGACGAGGCCAAAAACGTGGTGTGCCCCATCGGGGAGCCCTCCGGCAACGTGGCTGTCTTCACCGCCCACACCGATACCGTGTTCCCCGACCGGGAGCCCATGCCCTGGCGGGAGGAAAACGGCCGCCTCTATTCCCCCGGCGTGGGGGACGACACGGCCAACCTGGCTGCCCTGTTGCTCACCGCCCGCTACCTGCTACAAAACAGGCTGGCCCCGGCGGGAGGCGCGCTCTTTGTCTGCAACTCCTGCGAGGAGGGGCTGGGCAACCTCAAAGGGGTGCGGCAGATTATGCGGGACTATGCCGGGAAAGTGGGCTACCTGGTGTCCTTTGACGGCTACTCCACCGGCATCTGCGGGGACGCCGTGGGCTCCAAGCGCTACCGGGTGGAGATTCTCACCGAGGGGGGCCACTCCTATGGGAAATTCGGCAACCGCAATGCCATCCACTATCTCTCCAGCATGATTGCCCAGCTCTACACGATGAAGGTGCCGGACTTGGGCAGCAAGACCACCTATAACGTGGGCCAAATCAGCGGAGGCACCTCGGTGAACACCATTGCCCAGCAGGCGGAAATGCTCTATGAATACCGCTCGGACCGGGAGAGCTGCTTAAAACTCATGGACGAGTTCTTTGCCGGGGTGGTGGCCTCCTACCGGGCCATGGGTGTCCAGGTGAATGTGGAGCTGCTGGGGGAGCGCCCCTGCACCGGCCCCGTGCCCAGGGAGGCCCAGCAGGCCCTCATTCACCGGGCGGCCCAGGTGCTGCGGGCCGCTGTGGAGCGGGAGCCCGCAGTCAGCGCAGGCTCCACCGACTGCAATATCCCCCTGTCGCTGGGGATACCGGCGGTGTGTTTTGGCACCTGCCAAGGAGGCGGCGCCCACACCCGGGGGGAGTGGATTGACCGCGGGAGCCTCCCGGACGGCCTGGCCGCCGCCATGATGATGGCCCTGTGGGACTGCGCGGGCAGGAAATAGGAAAACAGGATACGATAAAAATCGAGGAGAGGATTTTCACCCTATGGAAAAGATGCAGGAGCTGGAAAAGATGTTGGCGCAGCGGCCCTACCAGCTGGTAGTGAGCAAGCCGGCGGGGCAGGAGCGCTATCAAAAAATCGTCCTGGCAGATAAGGGGGACTACTACCAGGCGGCGCAGTACACTGCCCAGCAGGTGTTCCACAAAAACCTCCGGCAGGAGGAGCTGCCGGGCTATCTGGCAGAGCTGCTGGGGGAGCGCTATCTCCAGCTGGCTGCCTGGACAGCCGGGGAGGAGTACAGCTTCCGCGTCACCAAGAAGGGGAAGCTGCTGGTGCACAGGGGCAAAAAGGGCGGCAGCGCCCCCGCCCCCCAAGAGAGCCACAACCGGCAGAAAAACTATCTGCTCAAGGAGGGCATGGAAATCCCGCCCTTGGTAGACATGGGGATTTTCACGGGGGAGGGCAAAATTGTCCGCTCCATGTACGACAAGTACCGGCAAATCAACCGCTTTGTGGAGCTTATCGACGATGCGCTGCGGGATATGAAACCCAGAGAGCTGCATATTTTGGACTTTGGCTGCGGCAAGTCCTATCTCACCTTTGTGCTCTACTATTTCCTCACCCAGGTGCGGGGCATCCCGGTGCAGATGGTGGGGCTGGATTTGAAGGAGGCGGTTATCCGTCACTGCAACGAGACGGCGGAACGCTACGGCTATGCCGGGCTGCACTTTGAACTGGGGAATATCGACGGCTATCAGGCCGCTTTCCCGGTGGACATGGTGGTGACCCTCCACGCCTGCGACACTGCTACGGACTTTGCCCTCTTTAACGCTGTGAACTGGGGGGCCAGGATGATTTTCTCCGCCCCCTGCTGCCAGCACGAGCTGGCGGGCCAGATGGAGGGGGGCGCCCTCTCCCTGCTCACCCGTTACGGCATTGTGAAAGAGCGCACTGCCGCCCTGCTCACCGACGCCCTGCGGGCCAATCTGCTCACCTGCTGCGGCTATCAGACCCAGCTGCTGGAATTTGTGGAGCTGGAACACACTCCTAAAAACCTGCTCATCCGGGCGGTGAAGGGCCCAGTTTCCCCGGAGAGACGGCGGCAGGCGCTGGAAGAGGTGCAGGCTGCTTGCCGTGCCTTTTCCCTCTCGCCCACCCTGCTGCGGCTGCTGGAGGAAAAGGGGATAGTGGGGCCTAAGTTTTGATATAGTTCCCAAGCGCTTTTTTATATGGTCTCGGCATCCAGGTTCTTTCCCATTCTTTCATTACAAGAAATCGGAAAGGCTTACCGGGATAGTGGATAAGGCAATAGAAAAAGGGGGTTGTCACGATGAGTAAGAGATATGAGGAGATTAAGAAAGACGGCTATGTCCTGGTGCAAAATCCGGGCGGGGCCACCCTGGGCTATAGCCCGGAATCGGGCGTGGGCATTCTGGAGGAAGAGGGGCTGGCCTTTAAGGACCTAAGCCGGGACGGCAAGCTGGACGTGTACGAGGACTGGAGACAGCCGCCGGAGGCCAGGGCCAAGGACTTGGCAGCCCAGCTCTCCATCGAGGAGATAGCGGGGCTGATGCTGTATTCGGCCCACCAGGCGGTGCCGGGGTATGGCAAGGGGCCCAGGGCCCGCTTTGCAGGCACCTATGGGGGCAGGCCCTATGAGGAGAGCGGCGCCAAGCCCTATGACCTCACCGACCAGCAGATTGCCTTTTTAAAGGACGACCACCTGCGCCACGTGCTGGTGACAACGGTGGAGAGCAGCGAGACGGCGGCCAAGTGGAACAACAGGGTGCAGGCCCTCACCGAGGGCATCGGCCACGGCATCCCTGCCAACAACAGCTCCGACCCCCGCCACGGCAGCGAGACGGCGGCGGAATTTGCCGTGGGGGCCAAGGGGGACATCTCCCGCTGGCCCCAGGGCATTGGCATGAGCGCCACCTTTGACCCAGCGCTGAACCTGAAATTTGCCCAAATTGCCGCCAGGGAATACCGGGCACTGGGCATTGCCACCGCCCTCTCCCCCCAAATCGATTTATCCACCGAGCCCAGGTGGATGCGTTTCCCCGGCACCTTTGGGGAGCACACCCTGCTCTCCACCGAGATGGCCCGCACCTATTGCGACGGCCTCCAGGAGTCGGAGGGGGAGCGGGAAATCCAGGACGGCTGGGGCTACGACAGCGTCAATGCCATGGTTAAGCACTGGCCCGGCGGCGGCTCCGGCGAAGGGGGCCGGGACGCCCATTACAACTACGGCAAGTTTGCCGTCTATCCCGGCGGGAATTTTGAGGAGCACCAGAAGCCCTTTACTGAGGGGGCCTTCCGCCTGGCGGGCAAGACGGGCTGCGCCTCCGCCGTGATGCCCTATTACACTGTTTCCCACGATATTGACCAGACGAATGGGGAAAACGTGGGCAATTCCTACAGCAAGGCCATTATCACCGACCTGCTGCGGGAAAAATACGGCTATCAGGGCGTGGTGTGTACCGACTGGGGCATCACCGCCGACGAGGGGCCGGAAGTTGCCACCTTCAGCGGCAAGTGCTGGGGCGTGGAGAACCTGAGCGTGGCGGAGCGCCACCTGAAAATCCTCCTGGCCGGGGTGGACCAGTTCGGCGGCAACAACGACGCAGGCCCGATTTTGGAGGCCTACCGCCTGGGCTGCGAGCGCTACGGCGAGGCGGCTATGCGGGAGCGGTTTGAGGCCTCGGCCCGGCGGCTGCTCTTAAATATCTTCCGGGTGGGGCTCTTTGAAAACCCCTATTTGGACCCGGCGGAGAGCGCTAAAATCGTGGGCTGCCCGGAATTTATGCAGGCCGGCTTTGAGGCCCAGCTGAAATCCCTCACCCTGCTGAAAAACAAGGGGAACGTGCTGCCGCTTGGGGAGAAGACCAAGGTGTATATCCCAAACCGGCACATCGGCCCCATGCTCACCTTCTTCTCCACCAAATCGGAGCCCAGGGAGTTTTCCCCTGTCAAGCCCGAGCTGGTGAACCGCTATTTTGAGCTGGTGGACACGCCCGAGGAGGCCGATGTGGCCCTGGTGTTTATGGAGTCCCCCCTGTCAAATGGCTATGACCCGGACGACGCAAAGGCAGGGGGCAACGGCTATCTGCCCATCAGCCTGCAATACCGCCCCTACACGGCGAAAAACGCCAGGGAGCAGAGCCTGGCCGGCGGCGACCCGCTGGAGAATTTCACCAACCGCTCCTACCGGGGCAAGACGGGCACCGCAGCCAATGAGGCCGACCTGGACAATGTGCTGGCTATGCGCAAGGCCATGGGCAATAAGCCGGTGATTGTCTCCATCCGGCTGAACAACCCCACTGTGATGGCGGAATTTGAGCCCTATGCCGATGCCATCCTGGCGGATTACGGCGTCCAGGGCGAGGCGATTTTTGAGACGCTGTGCGGCAAAAACGAGCCCAGCGGCCTGCTGCCCATGCAAATCCCGCAGGATATGGAGACTGTGGAGGCCCAGCAGGAGGACGTGGGCCTAGACATGGAACCCTATGTGGACTCCTGCGGCAACTGCTACGACTTTGCCTTTGGCTGCAATTTCCACGGCGTGATTCACGACGGCAGGACGGAGAAGTACGGGCGGAAGAAATAGGCAGGGCTTTTGAAAACCCACTGGAAAGGAATTTGGAACCAAACCATGCACAAGAAAGAATTTTTCCGGAAGATGCTGGCGATTGCCATCCCGGTGGCGCTGCAAAACCTCATCAACTTTGGGGTGAACATGATGGACACCGTGATGCTGGGGAAGCTGGGAGAGACCCAACTCAGCGCCAGCTCCCTGGCGAATGAGCTGGGCTTTATCTTCATGATTGTGAACTTTGGCCTGGGCAGCGGCCTGGGCATCCTCACCGCCCAGTATTGGGGCAAGGGGGACGTGCTCTCGGTGCGCAAGGTACTCAGCCTGGCCTACCGGCTTACGGTGGGCATCGGTATTGTCTTCACCGCCATCGCCCTCACAGTGCCGGAGGCTGTGATGCGTATTTTTACCACCGACCAGGCGGTGATTGCCGAGGGGGTGCGCTATCTGCGCATCATCGCCTTTACTTATGTCATCAACGGGGTCTCTGTCACCTCCATCAACATGCTGCGTACGGTGGGCGTGGTGAAAATTTCTGTGGTGATTTCCTCGGTGTCCCTGGTAGTCAACGTATTTTCCAACTGGGTGTTCATCTTTGGGCACCTGGGCGCGCCCGCCCTGGGCATCGCCGGGGCGGCGCTGGGCACCCTCATCGCCCGGGTGGTGGAAATCATCATCGTCCTGGTGTTTATGGGCTTCTTTGAGCGGCAGATTGTCTTTCGCCCCAAAGACCTGTTCCTCAAAATCGATTCCCAGATTAAGAAAAACTTTGTGAGCTATAGCTTGCCTGTGCTGTGTAACGAGACCATTTGGTCTGTGGGCAGCTCCATGCTGGCGGTGATTATGGGGCACATCGGCTCCGATATGGTGGCGGCGGCCAGTATTGCCAACCTGGTGCGGCAGTTTGCCTTTATCCTCATGCAGGGGGTCAGCTCCGCCTCTGCCGTCATCACCGGCCACACCATCGGGGAGGGGGATTACGCCAAGGCAAAAGAACAGGCCAGGCAGTTCCTGCTGCTCAGTGTGGCAATCGGCCTGGTCAACTGCCTGGTGATGACCCTGCTCAAGGGGCCGGTGGTGGGCTTTTACAATGTCTCCGATAGTACCCGGGAAATGGCGAGGCAGATGATTACGGCCCTCACCTTTATCTGCCCCTTCCAGTCGGTGGGGATGGTGATTCTCATCGGCATGATGCGGGGCGGGGGAGACAGCAAGTTTGTCCTGGTGTGGGATGTGGGTTCCATCTGGCTGGCAGCCATCCCCCTGGGGATTCTCACCGGCTGGCTGCTCCACTGGCCCGCCCCCATTGTCTTCTTCTTCCTCCGCTTTGACGATGTGGTGAAATCCATCGCCTGCCTCTTCCGCATGAAGAGCGGCAAGTGGATTCGGGACGTGACAAAGACCGCCTGACCCAGCAGGCCCGCAAAAAATCCCCCTCTCCTCGAATGTGGGAGAGGGGGATTTCCTATGGCGAAAAAGCGGGCTTGTATAGTCAAAGTACTTGAAAATAGGTACTATTTTCAAATGGGCGGGCTTTGCTCGCCTGCGCGTATAGCACGCGCGTTTGACTATGTAATGTGAAACAGAGCTGAGAAAGCGGCTCTCTACGGCCCTAAGGCCGCTCAAGTGTTTCGATTATAGTTCCATCCCTGCAGTGCGGGCAAAATACCGCACCGCAGCGGCGGCCTTGTCGTATTCCTCCTCGCCGGAGAGGTGTTCCAGCATGGCGGGGGTGTCGGCGGGGAGCTTGGCAATCTCCTGCATCAGGGTGGCATAGCGCAGGAAGCCCTCCCCGATAAGCACCTCCTCAAAGGCCACTGTGAGGGAATCGGGCACGATGCGGATGTCCTTGAGATGGATGGAGAGGATGCCCTCCCCCAGCAGGGAAAAGGCATGCTTGAGAAAGGTGCGGTTGTCATAGTACCGCCGGGGGCTCTCAATGCAGTTGCAGGGGTCAAAGTGGATGCCCACCTCTTTCCGGTCCACCGCCTCTAAAAACCGCAGGTACTCCTCCGGGGAATCCAAAAAACAATAGGGCATGATTTCAAAGGAGAGCTTGGTATGTGCCGGCTTTACCTCGTCCACAATTTCCCGGGCCAGCGCCACGGCCTCTTTGAAAAAGTAGGGCTTGTAGCAGGCGCCGCTGGGGCCGTACCAGTTGCCGATGTACTTGGTGCCCAGGATGTTCACGCAGGTCTTGGCCCCCAGCAGGTCGGCCAGGCGCAGGCGCTTTTTGATATAGGCGATGCTTTCCCGGGACTCGGTGAGGTTCATGCTCAAGGGGTTGCACCAGGCCCCCACCTCAGCAGACAGGATGTCATGGCGCTCCAGGGCCTCCCGGTAGGCCTGGATTTGTTCGGTATCTTCACACGTAAGCCCCTCGGGGCAATAAGCTGCCCGATAGCCCTTTTTCACATGGGCCAAGGCAAATTCCTCCGGGTTGTTCCCCCGGTAAAACACAGGCCCTCCCAGTCTCATGTTGTCTCCCCCTCTCTCTGTCTGTTCAAATTGGCGCCGATTTGGGTGTAGTGGGCGATTTTGTAGTCTACCGTGGAAAGGTTGCGCTGCAGCTCGGCCATCTGTTCCAGCATGTTTTCCCGGTGGCGCAGCAGCAGCTCCCGCCGTTCCTCCACTGTGGAATCCCCGGCCACACATAGGGCAATGTACTCTTTAATCTGTTTCACCGGCATCCCCGTGTGCTTGAGGCAGCAGATGAGCGACAGCCACTCCAAATCCTTCTGTTCAAATTTGCGGATTCCCCCCTGGGTGCGCTCCACAAAGGGGAGCATCCCCTCTTTGTCGTAATACCGGATGGCGTGGACGGTGAGATGGGTCATTTCCGCCGCCTGCCGAATGGTATAGCTCATGTAAATCCCCCTTTCCCTTTGCAGTTTATTGTACCATAGCCTGCCAAAAAAATCAAGAAACCCCCTTGACTTCGCGCTTACACGAAGGAGTATAATGACAGTATTAGAAGAAAACATCCAGGGAATAGTGTATTATTTTGCTATTTCTAATTTGCTGGGGGGTGCCCGCGTCCTGTTCCATTGGAGGGCAGGAGGCGGGCACGTTTGGCTCTTTTGGCTTTTCCTCTTTGCGTTCCCTCTATCTGTGCAGAGAAAAGGCCAAAGAAAAAATCTCCCCGGCCTGTTGGGGCCGAGGAGGGGAGCTAGGGCTGTTTTTTGGTAATGGGTTTGCGCACGAGCAGGCTGGTGAGGGCATTCCAGTTGAAGGGGATGAGGGGGTAGAGATAGTCCCGCCCGGTGAGGGTTTTGGTGGCGGCGATGGTGAGGACCAGGAGCAGCACGCCGGCGGCAAAGCCCCAGTAGTTGAGGAGGGCGGTGAGGATGAGCGTCACCAGCCGGAAGAGCTTGAAGGCCCAGCTCAACTCAAAACTGGGCTGGGTGAAGGTGGCAATGGCGATGAAGGCCATGTAGAGCACTACTTCGGTGGAGAACCAGTTGGCCTGCACCGCGAAATCCCCCAGCACCAACGCACCCACGATACTAAAGGAATTGCTCAACACATTTGGCGTGTTGAGGGAGGCCAGCTTTAGCGCGTCGATGACAAACTCAATCACCAGCAGCTGGGCGATAACTGGGACGACGGCCTCCTCTGCCATCTGGATAAAGGAGAGCCAGGGTGGGATGATGTCTGGGTTTTGAATCAGCAGATACCAGATAGGGGTGAGGAAGATGGTGAGGAGGAAGACAAACATCCGTACAAAGCGCAGGTAAGTGCCCACAATGGGGGGAAAATAGTAGTCGTTGGTGTCCTGCACAAAGCACAGCAGCGAGGTGGGCAAAATCATCACCGAGGAGGTGTTATCCATCACCAGCACAATATTCCCCTCGGCAATGCTGGCCGCCACTGCGTCGGGCCGCTCGGAGTACCGCACCTGGGGGAAGGGGTTGAACCACTGGGGGGCCATCAGGCACTCGGCCAGGCTCTCCTGGTTCATGGTAAGGGTCTTCACGTTGAGCTTTTGAATCCGCTCCCGCAGGTTTTTCAGCATCTTTTGGTTCACCTGGGAGTTCAGGTAGCACAGGGCCATATCGGTGTGGGAGGAGGTGCCCACCTGGAGGTATTCCATCACCAGGTCGGAGTCACGGATGCGGCGGCGGATGAGGGCGGTATTAAAAATCAGCACTTCGGTAAAGCCGTCGTGGGAGCCCCGCAGCACCCGGTCGCTCTCCGGCTCCTGCACCCCCCGGAAAGGATAGCTCTTGGCATCCATCATGATGATGGCGTCAAAGCCCTCCACCACCAGGCCCACTGTGCCCGAGAGAATCATCACCACCGCCTTGCGCACATCCCGCAGCAGGGTGGTCTCCACGTGGGTGATGTACTTGTCGGCAAATTGCTCTGCGGTGGGGTATTCCTTTAGGTCCTCCGGCGTCAGCTTCATGTTGTATTCCAGGATTTTCTCCAGCAGCTCATCCTGGGCAAAGCCGTCGATGAGATACAGGGTGGCCCGCCTGCCTCCGATTTTGAATTTCCTGTTGATGAGGTCAAAGCTGCGCTCGGGGTGCAGCACGCTGTCCATCTTTTGGATGTTCTGGTCATAGTCCGAGGTGAATTGCAGTTCCTTTTCCATAAGCGTCCCTTCCTTTTTCCGGGATTTGTTCTCATTTAGTATGGTGTGGGGAAGGGGAAAATATGAAAAGTTTTTTGGTTCATGGCGTTTCCCGGCTCTAAAAATTCCCGTTTCCTGTTGCGCAGAGGATGAAAAACCGGTATAATAAATTTTAAATTTGTAAAAATCTGTGAGACGAAAGGAAGTGCACAATGAAAATAGTAGTGATTGACGGCCAGGGGGGCGGCGTGGGCCGGGGGATTATCGAGCAGCTGCGGGCCCAGGGGGCCAAGGGGGAGATTGTGGCAGTGGGCACCAATGTGACGGCCACCGCCGGGATGCTGCGGGCCGGGGCCGATGCCGGGGCCACCGGGGAAAATGCCGTCGTCTTCAACTGCGCCGATGCCGATGTGGTGACGGGCCCCATTGGTATCCTGCGGGCCAATTCCATGTACGGTGAGATTTCCCCCGCCATGGCGGCGGCAGTGTCCTCCTGCCCGGGGATGCTGGTGCTCATCCCCATGGGCAAGTGCCCGGTGCAGGTGGTGGGGGCTGTAGAAAACCCCCTGTCCAAGTATCTGGAAGAGACTGCCCGGAAGGTGATTGCCCTGTGCGGGGAGGTGCAGCAATGACCCGTATCCCCACCGACGGCATCCTCTTTGACCTAGACGGCACCCTCTGGGATTCCTCCCAGCCTGTGGCCGAGTCCTGGAACCAGACCCTTGCCCGCTTTCCCGGTATGGGGCGGCAGTTTACGGCCCAGGATGTCCAGAGCGTGATGGGCCTTTTGGCCCACGAGGTGGGGGAGCGCCTGCTGTCCCACCTGCCCCCGGAGAAGCGGGCCGGAATGACCAAGCTGTGTGTCCAAGAGGAGAACGACTACCTGCGGCAGCACGGCGGCCGGCTTTACGAGGGGCTGGAGCCCACCCTCACCCGCCTGAAAGCCCGCTGCCCCCTCTTTATCGTGAGCAACTGCCAAGTGGGATACATTGAGGCCTTTCTCCACTTCCACCGCCTGGGGGGCTGCTTCCGGGACTTTGTGGGTGCGGGCCACACCGGCCTGCCCAAATCCGACAACATCGCCCTGATGGTGCGCCGTCACGGCCTGCGTGCCCCCGTCTACCTGGGGGACACCCTGGGAGACTGCCGGGCGGCCAAGGCGGCAGGCGTGCCCTTTCTCCACGCCGCCTATGGCTTCGGCGATGTGCCGGGGGAGACTCAAGTGCCCGCCCTGTCCGCCTTACCGGAATTTTTGTGCTCGGTTCAGGGCGAGCCATTTTAGGAGGGATACTATGGAAATTAGAAGATACACCGCAGCACAGATTGAGGATGTGTTGGAGTTTGAGCGGGCCATCCGCGCGGAAGAGGATTTTTGGGGCTGGGACATTGACGAGGCCTATGTGAAGGCTGTGAGGGAGAGCTTTGACGACCCCAAATTTGCCAATGCCGTCTCTCTACTGGCCTATGACGCTGGCAGGGTAGTGGGCCGTATTGATGCCGCTCTGATTTGCAGCCGCTTTGACGGCAAGGTACAGGCCTACCTGGACTGGATTTGTGTGGTGAAGAGCTTCCGCCACAAGGGAACAGCCCAGGCTCTGCTGGGGAGCCTGCGTGCCCTGCTGCATGATGCGTACGGCGTCACTACCCTGATTGCCCTGATGGCCCGCAATGACGAGGCCCAGCGCTTCTATCGCTCCATTGAAAACGCCTCCATCCACGACGAGGCCATCTGGATTACATGCTGACAATACCTTTCCCAGAGCGCGCCAGCTACAGTCTGTGCTAATATGCAAAAAAGCTATAACTAGGTATAGTTTATAAGTAATAGACATTGTAAAATCATGGAGTTATAATACGGATGTCCCTGACGAGGGGATGTCCGTATTTTTATAATGGGAGGTAATTTGCATGAGAAGAGTTTTTTCTGCCGCCGCCTGCCTTTTCCTCATAGCCCTTTTGACCGCCTGCGGCAGCCGTCTCCAAAGCCCGGATGTGCCGCCTATCCAACCGGATGGGGGCACAGAACAGGCCGGCAGCCAATTGCCGGTTCCCCAGGAAGAGGACGCAGAACCAGAGCCCGGGCCGGAACCAGAGGGCACAAGGATTCTGGTGGCCTATTTTTCCGCCACCGGCACCACGAAGGCCCTGGCAGAATTTACGGCCGAGGTAACAGGTGCAGACCTATATGAGATAATCCCGGAGCAGCCCTATACGGCGGAGGATTTGGACTACGGGGATGCCGGGAGCCGCACTTCCCAGGAGCAAAATGAGGAGAGCGCCCGCCCTGGGATTTCCGGTGGTGTGGAGAATATGGAGCAGTATGACATTATTTTCCTGGGCTATCCTATCTGGTGGGGAGAGGCCCCCCGCATTGTCGCCACTTTTGTGGAGTCCTATGATTGGGCCGGGAAAACCGTTGTGCCCTTCTGCACCTCCGGCAGCAGCGGGATAGGTGACAGCGCCGTAAACCTCCAAGAACTGGCGTCCCCCGATGCCCTTTGGCTGGCAGGGGAACGGCTGGGCGGCGATTCCACCCGCGAAGAGATTGCAGCCTGGATTTCCGGCCTCGGCCTGGAGGGGCTGGGGGAGTAGGGGAACACGAAGGCCGCAGTACCCGGCACAAAACCGGGCACTGCGGCCTTTCCTGATGCTGGAAGGGGCTATCTCCTGGAATCCCCCAGGAAGAAGAGGGCCACCGTGCCGGGGCCGCTGTGGGCGCCGATGACAGGGCCGATGGTGTTGATAAGGCACTGGGAAATCCCGGTGCGCTCCTTTACCTGCTTTGCCACGTATTCCGCGTCCTCGGGGGCGTCGCCGTGGCTGACAAAGAAGATGGGGTTTTTATTCTGGCCGACAAGCCGCACCATGTGCTTCACCAGCTCGTCCAGGGACTGCCGTCGGCCCCGGATTTTGCTGATGGGGATGAGGTGTCCCTCGTCGTCCACATGGAGCACCGGCTTGATGCCCAGCATGGAGCCCACCACTGCCGCCGTCTTGGAGACCCGCCCGCCCCGGTGGAGATGGTGCAGGTCGTCCACCGTGAAGAAGTGGCACAGATGTAGCTTGTTTTCCTCCAGCCAGCGGGCCACCTCTTCCAGGGAATCCCCCTGGTCCCGGCGCAGAACGGCGTGGTGCACCAATAGCCCCTCGCCCAAGGAGGCGCAGAGGGAATCCACCACCACAATTTTCCGCCCGGGATACTGCTCCATCAAATCCTGGGCGGCGATGCGCACACTGCCGCAGGTGCCGCTGAGTCCAGAGGAAAAGCAGATGTAGAGGATGTCCTTCCCCTGCTCCAAAAAGGGGGTGAGGAACTGGGAGGCCTCTTCCGGCGTGACTTGGGCTGTGCTGGGCATACTGCCCGCCCGGATTTTGTCGTAGAACTGTTTGGCAGGCATGGCAGGGTCGCCATCGGCATAGAGGTCGCCATCTATGGTAAAGTGCATGGCAATGACGGGCACACCATGCTCTTCATAATAGGAGGCAGGGAGGTCGCAGGTAGAATCGGTGACAATGAGGTAGTTTTGCTCCATGATATACATCCTTTCCGGGGTGTCTTTTCTTTAGTATACAGCATTTTACCCCATAGAGCAAGGGAATAGTGGAGAAAATATGGAAATTGTGTTCAATTTTTCGCTTTTAACCCTGGTACCGCCTCGTGTTCCATCAAAAAGCGGTGCTCCTTATCCATCAGCCTTTTGATTTCCCCCACGTCTCCTCTTCCCAGGCCGGGAATCGGCAGCGCCACCGTGCTGCAGTGATAGCGTGTCTCCCGGTCCGGAAACTGGTAGGTGTAAACCCGGTCGAGCGCCTCTCCCCGGCAAAAACTGCACTTTCCCTCCATGCAAGGGGCCCTCCGGTATTTGTTGCTCCCGAGAAACTCCCGTACAATGTCCTCAAACCGTTTTGAATACCCGCGGCAGGCGGAAAACCGCAGGGCAAAGAAGGGCGCCCCCTGGCTGTCCAGCCCGATTTTCACGATTTGCTTGTGGTGTAGGTCGTGGGAAAACACAATCTTCCCGCGCTGCTTTTTAGGGCAATACCCCAGCCCCGAGAGGTGGAGAATCAGCTCCCGGTATACAGCGGCCAGCCTGGGCTCAAGCAGGGCGAGAAAGGCCTTAACCAATTCCTCTTGCTGTTTCGTCTTCACAGCGCTCCTCCTTTTTCGGCCGTCAGAATAGAACTCCGGCGCTCCCACGCCAGTCCTGTGCCAAAGGTATAGGAAAGCACGCAGGGAGGGCTTATACCACAGCCCTACGACCTGCACTGCTGCAAAGCGGTGAGGCTGTGACAGAATAGACACAAGGCCGTGAACGCCTTGCCGCCGCCCGATGCGGCGTTATGAATCGGCAAAGCCAATTCATTGGCTCGGGTGAAACATGCACAGCCCGCTGCCATCTTATCCTGCGCAGATTATACCATAAACGGCCATATGCCGCAAGGCCCGCCGGTGAGAGTGGCGGCACGCTTGGCCTGTCAATTTCATAACTTGTCCTTGACAAGGGTGGGCAATTCAGCTATAATATGGCAAAGAAAGAGCTTTGGGAGGAACTATCGTGGCCTTTTGCTTCTATTACCGGCATGTCCATGGATAGGCCTGTGTCTGCATTACTGCGGGCAGGCCAGACATTGGGTGTGCCCGGGGAAGATGAGGCTCTGTGAACAATCAGAGGAATTCAGTCTGCCGTCCGGTGCTGCCGGGCGATTTTTTTATTGGGAAAGGATGGATTTACAGTGAAAGCAACAGCGGTAAAGGGGACCAACGACTATCTGCCCAGGGAGGCTGCCCTGCGGGACTATCTACAGTCGGCCATCTTACAGGTGTATCAAAACAGCGGCTTTGAGCGCATCATGACCCCCGCCATCGAGGACGCGGAAAACCTGGACAAGAGCGAGGGGGGCGACAATCTCAACCTGATTTTCAAAATCCTCAAACGGGGCGAAAAGCTGACAAAGGCCCTGGAAGGGGGAAACAGCGGGGAGCTGGCTGACCTTGGCCTGCGCTATGACCTGACCCTGCCCCTGAGCCGCTACTACGCCGCCAACCGGGCCAAGCTGCTGCTGCCGGTGAAGTGCATCCAGATTGACAAGGTCTACCGCGCCGAGCGCCCCCAGAAGGGCCGCCTGCGGGAATTTGTCCAGTGCGACATCGACATTATCGGCTCTTCCTCCCCCTGCTGCGAGGTAGAGCTCATCGCCACCACTGCCAAGGCTCTGCTGGCGATTGGTATCGGTGCCTTCACCGTCCGGGTCAACGACCGCCGCCTGCTGCGGGGCGTGCTCCAAGGCCTGGGCTTTGCCCCTGAGGCACTGGACAGCGTGTGCATCACCTTTGACAAGCTGGACAAGATTGGCCCCCAGGGCGTATCCCAGGAACTGCTGGAAAAGGGCTTTCCCGGGGAGACTGTGGAGCGCTTCTCCGCCCTGCTGTCCCAGGGCCCGGTGACATTGGAGCAGGCCGTCTCCCTCTGCGCTGATACTGAGGCAGCCCAGAGCCTCACCGGGATTCTTGGGCAGTCCCAGGAGCTGGCCCAGGGGAAATACCAGGTGGCCTTTGACCTCTCCCTGGTGCGGGGCCAGGGCTATTACACCGGCACTGTCTTCGAGGTGGTGAGCCGGGATTTCCGGGGCGCTATCGCCGGGGGCGGCCGCTATGACAACCTCATCGGCAAGTTTTTGGGCGAGCAGGTGCCCGCTGTGGGCTTTTCCATCGGCTTTGAGCGCATCTTCTCTATTTTGAGCGAGCAGGGCTTCCAAATCCCCGGGCGCAAACAGCGCATAGCCCTGCTCTATGACCCCCAGAGCTTTGCCGCTGCTTATGGCAAAGCGGAGTCCCTGCGGGAGAAATACGACGTGGCCCTCTTTGAGAGGCCCAAGAAAACCGGCAAATTCCTAGGCCGCCTCCAGGAGGAGGGCGTGGACGGCTTCCTGTCCTACGGCCAGGCGGAAGAACCCACTATCTGGGAATGAGAACAGCGAAAGGGGAGATTTCCATGACTGTTTCCCTCCGCCCGGCTACGGCGGCCGATGCCCCGGCCCTGGCCGCGCTCCAGCGCCGGGCCTTCCAGCGGCTCTATGAGCGCTACCACGACGAGGGGAGCCCTTATCTACGGGGTGAAGAGGAGATTTTTAACCTGCTGGAACGCCCCAACTGGCAAGTCTATCAGGTGCTGGCCGGCGGCGTGCTCTGCGGCGGCGTCTATTTCTGTGAGCGGGAGGCAGGGGAATACTACCTGGCCCGCATCTATATCGACCCCGCTTTCCAGGGCCGGGGTATCGCGCCCGAAGCCCTCCGCCTGTGCGAGGCCACAGTCTCCGGCGCCCGCCGCTGGTATCTGGACTACCCTGTCACCGAGGAGCGCAACCGCCGTTGCTACGAAAAGGCGGGCTACCATGACACCGGCGAGCGCCGGGAACAGAGCGGCGGCGCCATCACCCTGGGCTATATGGAAAAATACGTCTGAAAACACCCTGCCGTCCGAAAAAGGGCGGCAGGGTGTTTTCAACAGAGACGATTCAGCCCACCCGGTGCCAGACATCCATCTCGTCCCGCTCCGGGATTTCAAAGGCCGCCAGGGCCTTGTTCAGCAACCCCTCATCCACATAGAAGTCCGAGCCGCCTTCGCCTGCCGCAACCGCGCGGTTGCGCTGGGCAATCTGCCGGTGCCAGGTATCCTCCGCCACATCGATATAGTGCCAGGCAAAGGGGATTCCCTCGCTCTGGAAAAAGCGGGCAATCTCCGCCCGGTCGGCTCTGGTCCAGAAACCCCAGTCCAAAATCACGTTGGCCCCGGCCCGGACAATTTCCGCCGCCTTTTTCCGCAGATACCGGTTCACCCGCCGGGCAAATTCGTCGTAGGAGTCGCCCTGCTCGTTCCCCGTCAGGTCATAGGTCACTTCGTCGGTGGATAAGATGACCGCGCCGCACTGCTCCGCCAGCTGTTTTGCGTAGTAGGATTTCCCGCTGCAAATGATTCCGCAGATAAGGATCACTTTTTTCGTATGATTCATGCTTATGACCATAGCCTCCGCCCTTGCGGAGGCTTCCTTTCTTCCCTTTTGAGGGTGGTTTTGTGGCTATCTCAGCCGTTCCGGCGGCGAAAGCCACAAGGAGGGTTGAAAATTTATTTTCAACCTTTCTCCTGCTGTTTTGGATTTTGGGCAGCCGAAAGCGCCTCAATCCGGCCGATGAGATACCGGCCCACCTTGGCCATCAGGGCGCTCCCGTCCTCCTTCAGGGGCTTGGGCAGCTTCACCAGGAATTCGTCGGCCTCAAAGGTAAAGTCGCCCTCGTAGCCGATTTCGGCCAGCGCCCCGGCAATGGCCTCCCAGTCCAGGCTCTCGGTAAAGGGGATTGTGTGGCAGTCGTGGAGATGGTCCACGTCCTGCACATGCAGCGCCTGTATCCTCTTTTTCCCCATCATGCGGATGAAATCCACCGGGTCGATGCCGGTGAGGGCGGTGTGCCCGATGTCTAGGCAGCCGGTAATCCAGGGGCTGTCCAGCTCATCCAGCAGGTCGCAGAATTCCTCCGGCCAGGAGCAGACGCTCTCGATAATGCAATGCCGTTTTTCGTCATACTGCCACATGTTTTCGGCGCATACCCGGATACCGTATTCCTCACAATAGGGGATAAGGCTGCGGTAAAATTCCAGGTTTTTCTTCCAGAGAAAGGCCTTGTTTGTGGGGTAGGGCAGGTGGTGGATGGGGTGGACGACGATGTTTTTTGCCCCCATCAGCGCAGCGGCCTGCATGGAGCGCAGGATTCGTTCTGTGTTAATTGTGTCAAAGGGCTCCTCGCCCAGCAGGGAGGGGAAGGGGGCATGCGCCTGGGAAAAGCCGATGCCGCATTCCTGGGCCAGCGCCTTGAGCTTCAGCGTGTGCTCCTTCCAGCCGTCTTGGCAGAAGATCCCCTGCCCGCTCACCATATCAAAGAAGCCCCAGTCAATGGCGTCAAATCCCGCCCTTGCCAGGATGCGGATACACTCCTCATCCCCAAAAGCCCTAGCTAGTTCCTCCGTTGTCGTAACTAATTGCATAGAGATTCCCCTTTCTTTCCGGGGTAAGCACCTGGCAGTCCCGGATGTCCTTTATCCCCCTCAGTATATCCCTCCCTCCCGCCGAATGCAAGCCCTGGGGCCTAAAAGTCCGATTTATCTGGAAAATATCGGTGCCTATTCCTCCACCGTAATCTGCACGGTGGGGTCGTGGCGCTTTTCCATCTGCCGCCGCTTTTTCCGGGTGTCCACCGAATCAAACACAATGGAGAAGTCGTAGTCCTCGGGATACATCTGCTCGGCAGGTGCTTTGAGCTGGAGGCGCTTGTGGTTTACCAGCTGTTTTTTCCGCTGGATTTGTACGCCAATCTGCCCCTTCTCATCGGCGGTCTGGTAGACAATGCCAATCTGCTTGCCCGGATAGACCATGACACAGTCGCCCCGCTGGAATTTCAGGGCGTGGGCGCTGACCGGCTTGGACGCCTCCTCCCGCCGCAGGGACGAACGGGCGGGGGAGAAGTGGTGCTCCTCCGCTGCCTGCAAAACCGCTGGGTCGGTCCGGGCCATTTTGGGCTGGGCAGCAGTGCCATAGGCAGCTTGATAGGCCATCTCCAGCATGTGCCGGGGCAGGCCCAGCCGCTTGGCGATGTAAAGGGCGCAGCTCTCCCCGGCCTCCCCGATTTCCAAGGTGTAGAGGGGGCGCAGGGATTCCCGGTCAAAGGCCATGCGGGCGTTGGTGAGCCCTGGGGTCTTGGCGGCGTAATCCTTGATTTCCGGGTAGTGGGTAGTAGCCAGGAAGAGGCAGCCGGATTTTTGAAGTTCCGCCAATACGGCGGTGGCAATCCCCATACCCTCCGCCGGGTCGGTGCCCGAGCCCAGCTCGTCTAGGAGTACTAGGCTGTCCGGGGTAAGGTGGGAGAGGATGCGGATGATACCCGTGATGTGGGCCGAGAAGGTGGAGAGGTTTTCCGAGATGTTCTGCCCGTCGCCGATGTCGCAGAGCACTTGGTCGGTGAGGGCGATGGAGGCGTTATCGCAGGGCAGGTGCAGGCCGCTCTGGGCCATCAGGCAGAAGAGCCCCACGGTTTTGAGCGCCACTGTCTTGCCGCCGGTGTTGGGGCCGGTGATAACCATCCCCTTGATGCCCTGACCCAGGGAGAAGTCCAGGGGCACGCAGGATTCCCTTGCCAGCAGGGGATGCCGCCCCGCCTCAATGCGCAGATACCCCTCGGTGTTGAAGGAGGCTGGCACACAGCGCCAGTCGGCACTGAGCTTGGCCTTGGCGAAGACGAAATCCAGTGTCTCCATCCCCTCCATGTCCAGCCGTATCACGGAGAGGCAGTCCTCCACCAGCCCGGTGAGCAGGTAGAGGATGCGCTGCTCCTCATTGTGTTCCGCCACTTCCAGGGCCGTCACCTCATCCCGCAGCTTTGCCACTGCCGTGGGCTCAATAAATACCGTGGCCCCGGTGGAGGAGGTGTCAATCACCATCCCGCTCACCTGATGGCGGTACTCCTTTTTCACCGGCAGCACATAGTGCCCCTGCCGCTTGGAGATAAAATTGTCTGAGAAATAGTCCTTCTTCCCCCGCAGGATGGTCTCCAGCTTGGCCTGTACCTGGTTTTCCGTCACCTCAATTTTCCGGCGGATGCGTTTGAGTTCCGGGGAGGCCTCGCTGTCCACCTGTTCTCCCCGGATACAGCGTTCCAACTCCTCCCGCAAATCGGGCAAATCGTCCAGCGCCCCGCCATAGGAGGCCAGGGCAGTGTTTAAAATCTCCGCCTTTTTCAGGTAGAGCTTCATCCTGCGGCAGGCCATGAGAAACCGCCCCACCGCAGCCAGCTGCCCCGCCGAGAGCTGGCTGCCCTTTTCCGCCAGCACCAATAACTTATCCATCTCCTGCATGGCGGTGAGGGGCGGGGAACCAAAGGAATCCAGGATAAGCCGTCCCTCCGTGGTCTCCTGAACATGCAGTTCCGCCTCACGCAGCCCCAGATAGGGGGTGAGCTCCGCCAGCTGCCGCTTGGCGCCGGCTGTCATGGCGTATTCGCAGAGTTTTTCCCGCACAACAGAGAACTCCAATATTGTTTCACTTGACATGATAATTTACCTCATTCCCAGAGTGTTCCTGTTCTATGGCCTCCAGCATCTGCTCCATCCGTTCCAGGGGGAAGGGGGGCGAGGCCAGAGGCTTGACCGCAATCGACATCAGTTTCACCGGGTTATCGTCTGCTGCCACCCGGTTGGAGTGGAACACGCCGCACCGCTTGCAGCGGTGGACAATGGCCCATTCCCCCTCCCGGCGCACCCAGACCCCCACTGGCTCCATTACGCCGTGGCAGTCGCTCTCCCGGTCTCCTGGCTCGTTGTCCACGTGCAGGCTGGAGAGGCAATTGGGACAGTGGTTGCGGTGCAGGGTTCCCGCCCCCTCTGGGGTCACGGTACGCCCGCACACGCGGCAGACAAAGGTTTTTTCCGGCTGATTCTGTTGATTTTTGATACGGTGCATATGAAAATCGTTCCTTTCTGTATGGGTAGCTTTTTCAAAACGGGCGCAAAAATCCCTGCCGATTCCGAATACCAAAACCGAAATCCGCAGGGCACTCCCTGAAAAGCCCCTTCCACACAGGAAGAGACTAAGTTCAAAAAGGACGATGACCGATTTCAGCCTTGTTGTGAAGAGGGAACACGCAGGGCTCCGCCGTAAAAATGGCGCAGTTCACCCGCAGTTTTCCGGTTCACTTCCACGCAGATGCGCGGAAGCTATGCGGCAAATTCCTCACCTTTCACAACATTAGCTGACATGAATCATCATCCTTTCTACTTTTCTAAACTGGGGAACCCTCCCCGAAACAAGGCCAGTATAGCAGAAACAAAATTTCCTGTCAACTCTTTTTTTCTCTTTGAGGGTTCCTTTCTCTCGGGTCTGTCGCGCCGCAGGCAAATGAAAGTTTTCGGGCCAGCGCAGCCGGCCTTGTCTACACCTTTTCAAAGGGTGGTGAAGACCAACTGCGTTGGTCTGGCAAGAATCGCCTTGCGATTCTTGAAAGTCAAGCCATAGGCTTGACTTTTCCAAAGACACAGCCTTTGGTCGCTCGTCGCAATGAGCGAAACCCCCTTCTCCCCGGGCGGCGTATTATATCAAAGCCAAGGCTCGCACCCAGCCAACAAGCCGCCCTCCTCCCAGTTCCCCTTTGCCGGTAACACTTCCCACCCCCTCGCCGCCTTTGCCAACGGCAAACAGGCCCCATCTCCATCTCAGCCCAGTCTTGCCGGTTCCCGCACCGAGCAGGCAGAGGCCAACCTTCGTTGGCCTGGTTCCTTGCCTTGCCGCAAGGAAACGAAAGGCCCATAGGGGCTTTTGCTCCTATACAGATTTGGCGGTGTTGGTAGGGGTCACTCGGGTGTCGGCGGACGCTCCGGATGTCAGCGTTCTCCCCCTTTATCAGTGACAAGGCCAGGTGAAGCGGGCTCGGTGCGGCCCCGATGTTAGTTCGCCTTGGCTCGTTCGGGGGCGAGTGGGTTCTCATTTAGCCTCTCTATGTCCCAAAATGCTGCTCCCATTCGCCTATTCCTAGTTATCCTTCTCGCGGGAGGGAAGGCCTGATAGAAAGGGGCGTCCTTTAAAAAACTAGAAAAGTCCCCGTCAAGGTTGAGTTTTTCTTCTGAGTATAGTACAATATCCCCAGACCGAAAATGCACCCAGGACGGAAAAATCCAAGAATGGAGGAAAAGGAAAGATGAAAATCACAAACGAAGTGGTGCTCTTTTACCAGGTGGCGGAGGAAAAGGAGACGGCTATCCGTGCAGTGCTGGACAAGCTGGGTATCAAAGGGCGCAGGGTGGCGCAGGAGGACTTTGGCAAACCCATCGGGGCTATGGCGGGCCTGCGAGTGCAGGCTGTGGAGGAACCTGGCGAGGCCCTGCCGGGGGAAATGCTGGTGTTAAACGGCCTCACCTCCCGCCGTTTGAACCAGCTGTTGGCTGCCCTGCGGGGGGATGGCACGTCGGTGGCTCTCAAGGCAGCTGTCACCGAGCAGAACAAAACCTGGAACGCCTACCGTCTCTACAGCCAGATTCTGGAAGAACACCAGATGATGACCGGCGGAAATCAGTAGGGGGGAGCACCATGTTAAAAGACTGGGCCAGAGAGGCCTATCTACAGCGGAATTTCAACTGTGCCGAATCGGTGCTCTGGGCGGCAAACCGGGCATATGGCCTGGGGCTCCCCGCGGAAGGGCAAAAGCTCATTGGCGGCTTTGGAGGCGGGCTGGCCTGCGGCAGCACCTGCGGGGCGCTGTGTGGCGCCATGGCTGTGCTGGGTTTCCTGCGAATGGGGGAGAACGCCCACGCCACCCCGGGCTTCCGGGAGGAGTGCGCGGCGCTCTCCGCTGCTTTCCGGGCCCGCCTGGGCGCCCTGGACTGCCGGGAACTCACCTCCAAGTACAAAAGAGAGGATGGCACCCGCTGTTTGGAGACAGTGCTCTTGGCCTGCGAGGTGTTGGAGGAGCAGCTGCAAAAGGCCGGTGCCCTAGAGCCGCAGCCCGGCCCTGGCATCCGTCTGCTCACCACGCGGCTGGTGCTGCGGGACCACTGCTGGGGCGACCTGGAAACCCACCACGCCCTCTTTTCCCACCCTGTGGCCATGTGCTACCTTCCCGACATCATGACCCATAGCTTAGAGGAGTCCCGTGCCAATCTCCGCGCCGCCATCCGGGAGATTGACGCCCCTCGCCGCAGGCTGGTTTTCCTGCGCCTGGAACTGCGGGACACCGGCGAGCACGTGGGCGAGGCAGGCTACACTGTCACCGAAGAGACCCCGGCGGGAAAGCTGGCTGGCATGGGCTATTTCCTCCGCCCGGGCTTTTGGGGCCAGGGCTATTGCCCCGAGGCAGTGGAGGCTCTGCTGGGCTATGCCTTCACCCAGGGAGGGGTCTATCGCATGTCCTGCGGGTGCTTAAAAGAAAACACCCGGTCAGAGCGGGTGATGGTGAAGTGCGGCATGATAAAGGAGGCCGAGCGCCAGGCGGCCCAGTGGCACGACGGGGCGTTCAAAGACCGGCTGGAATACCGCCTGTTGCGGGAGGAGTGGAAGCCGTGACCGGGGAGCGGGAAGCCTATCGGAAGAGCGAGTACGACGCCTTCCGCCAGGGCTCGGTCTATGTCCAGCGGGCAACGGTGGAGGGGGAGTTCCGCCAGCACACCCATGACTTTGCCGAAATCGTCCTCATTCTGGCGGGCAGCGGGGAGCACCTGGTGGGCAGGCAGGCCTATCCCCTGCGCCGGGGGGATGTCTTTGTCATCAAGGGCGACACCCGCCACGGCTTTTGCCGCGCGCAGGGCCTCGAGATGGTGAACCTGATGTACGACCCCCGAATGCTCCTCGCCCAGGGGGAGGGGCTTCAGTCCATCCCTGGCTTTGACTATCTCTTCCTGGTGCAGCCCGAAATCCTGGGCCGCACCCCCTACCCCTATACCGTCTTCCTGGAGGGGGAGGAGGTGGAGACCGCTGCCTGCCTCTGCCGGTTCCTCCTGCGCCGCCTCCAGGAGGGCGGGGAGGATGGGGGCGCCATGCGCTATGGTTTCCTCACCCTGGCGGCCTATTTGGCCGGCCATGCCCGCCTGCCGGGGGAACTCTCGGAGCGGGTGCAGATTTTTGCCGCGGCTGTGCGCTATTTCCAGGAGCACTATACCCAGCCGGTGACGCTGGAGCAGGCTGCCGGGGCTGTCTCGGTCTCAGGGCGGCATTTGGAACGGGTGTTTGCCCAGGTCTGCGGCGTCTCCCCCATGGCCTATTTCACCGATTTGCGCCTGGGCCACGCCGCCCTGCTGCTGCGCAGCACCTCCAAGCCCATCGCCCAAATCGCCGAGGAATCCGGCTTTGCCGACCCCGCCTATTTTACCCGCGCCTTTCGCAAAAAGTACGGGGCCTCCCCCCGCCAGAGCCGCCAGGGCCTCCTCGCCCCAGAGTAACCCCATGTCGGGATTATCCTATTTTCTGTCGCTTTTCCCTCTGGAAAAACCGCTGAGAACGTGCCATAATGCAGAGGAAAGAAAAACAGGGCAGACCCTTAAGGAAAACACCAAAGCGCCCTGACAGAAAGGATGAAACCACATGGTATTACATGTGAAACCTATTTATGTACATCTGATTCACCGCACCGCCTACATGGGCCCCTGCCGTGGCGGCAAAATGGAGCAGCTGGAGCGCAGCTACGACGAGCTGATGGCAGCGGAAAACTTTGCCCAGATGAAAACCAAGCTGGCAGAGCTCTACGGCGGCGAGCCAGAAATCCACCTGCAAGAGCCGGTGTACCTGCCTTTCCTGGACGAGTTCATTGCCCGGGAATCGGATTTGGACAAGGTGAAGGACATCGACACCGACGTCTTCCTGCTGGACGGGATGATGGGCCAGCATCTGGCGGTGAATATCGCCAAGAAGTTTAAAAAGCCCATGTGCTCTGTGGGCTGCTGCACCAGCACCGATGTCACCGCCTGCCTGCGGGCTGCCGGGTTGGAGGCCTACGGGAGCATTGACCTGGCGGGTACCAAGCCCATCTTAAAAATGCTGTGGCAGCGCAAGCTGGTGGAAAATACCCGTGTCCTCTCCATCCTCAAGGGGGATGTCTGCTCCAAGGGTGTGGAGAGCAATGTGCGGGATTTGGACCGCATCACCAATGACTGGGGAGTGAAGTTCAAGTACTTAAACGCCGAGGATTTCCTCCACGAGATTGACACCCTCGACGCCGAAGACAACGCCAAGGCCGAGGCCCTGGCCGATAACCTCATTGCCGGGGCGCAGGACTGCTACATCTCCCGGGAGATGCTCATCCGCTCTACCCGGGTCTACGTGGCGGTGAAAAAGCTGTTGGAGCGGTTTGACTGCAACGCCTTTACCCTGCCCTGCTTTGAAATCTGCGCCACACGCCGGCTCCACGAGGAGAAATACACCTTCTGCCTCACCCATTCCCTGCTCAAGGAAGAGGGCATCCCCTCGGCCTGTGAATCGGATTACAACGCCCTGCTCTCCATGATTTTGACAATGGCGGTGGCGAAAAACGCCCCCCATATGGCCAACACCCATCCCGCCCTGCCCCACGAGATTCCCGGCGATGTGCTGGACACCGGCAACCTGATTAAGATGTACCATGCTGTCCCCACCCGCTACATGAAGGGCAGGGATAAGGAGATGGCCCCCTACGGCTTGCAGTGCTTTACCGAGGGCCAGTGGGGCGCCACCCTGCGCTACCACTACACCCCGGATATTGGGCAGACGATTACCATGGTGCGGCTCAATCCCCAGGGCACCAAGCTGATGGCCGCCAGGGGCACCATTGCCGCCGACATCGACTACAACACCATCGGCTGCGCCACCGGCCTGCTGGTGGACGTGGAGAGCCGCAAGAAGTTCTTCAAGGCCCAGTGCAACTACGGCCACCACATGACCTGGGCCTATGGCGACATCGCCGAGGAGCTGGAGGACCTGTGCGAGCTGCTGGGCGTGGAGGTAGAACGGGTTTAAACCAGAAAAAATCCATGGAAAAAAGCATTCCCCGCCCGGCAAGCCGGGCGGGGGCTGTGAGAAAGCGGGGAACAAAATGACCTTGGAGGAATCGGCCTACCGGGCAGCGGAGGAGCTGGCCTGGCTCAAAGCGGGCGCAGGGCAGCCCCCAGAGCAGTGGCAGGCCCATATCAGGGCCTATGTACTGGCCCGGTTCTTGTTGGAAGACCAGGGGGAGGAGGACATCCTCCGGCTGGCCCAGCAGAGCGTTTCCAAACTCACCGGCATCCCCCCGGAGCAGCTGGCAAAGGCCGACCGCCCCAGCGGCTGCACAGCAGCCACCGCTGTGCTGGATAAAAAAGTGCTGCTGGTGATGAGCCTGTGCAAGGCGCTGGAGGTGGCAATCCGACCGGAGGAGCTGCCGGAGCTCAAGACCGTGCCTCAGCTGGCAGGCCTGCTCCGGGAACGGGTGGAGGAGAAGGGGAGAAGCTGAACATCTGTTTGGGGTTCACCGTCTAATTCTGGTGTAGAACTCTTCTTCGTCCTCGTGGTGGATATATGCCCCGTTCTTCATCTGTACCCGCAGCGACGCAGGGTTCTTTTTGCTGACAGACAGATAGATTTCATCCTCTGGGATAATCTCCCAGGCCTTTTCCACCGCCAGCTTTAAGCCCAAAGAGGCATATCCCTTGCCCCGATATTCTCTTCCTATCCCGTAGCCAATGTGCCCTGCCCCGTTTGCCAGCGCCTCCGTGAGATAGTGCCGGATGCGGAACAGCCCTACGATTTTGTCGCCGTCCCACAAAAAGAACTGGGTCTGCGGCACATACCCCTCTGGTATCCCGATTCCCTGGGACGCGCTGATATAACCGGGCAGGATTTTTTGTGCAAAGTCCTCTTTGGAGCACCCGGATTCCCGATTGGTAAAGCCGTTTTCATCCGCTGGGGTGTTTGTAATGAACTCGTATTCCTGTTCCATGTCTTCCAAATTGGCTTCTTTTAAGTATATCATAGTTTCTCCTATCGCTTCGTTTGCGCTCTGCCAGGCAGCAGAATTGACAGCTCCGCAAGGCAGGCCTGGATGGTGGAGCATACGGCACGGTCGTTTTCAAATACTTTGGCAAATAGGCGTTTGAGCGCTTCCCGGGTTTCAGGCTGCAAAATCAAAGCGGCAGACTGCTGGGTGATGCAATACTCGGTCTCAGGGCCGACACCGAGCGCGCCCCATATCTTCCATCCGATACCATGTGTTTCCTCGTTGTTTTCCGTGATGTACCGCGATACAAGGACCTCACTCAGCCGCTCTTGTATCTCCTTGTTGATGGTAATGGCGCCGATGAGGTTTTTCTGGCTGCCGAATGCCTCTGCGGCATGCCATCTGGCCTCAATCAGCACGCTATTGATGCCGCACATCATGCCGGCAATCTCCATGGCGTTTTCTGCTGTCACGTGGTCGAGGGCATCCATGATGACACCCTCCAACGCCGTATGGCCTTCATAGGACAAAGCAGATGCAATGCGCTCCAGGAATTCCCGGTAGGACATGCGCGGTGCGGTGTTTCCGGTGATGACAATGACGTCGCGCAGCACAGAACGCCAGTAGCCGGGCAGGGCATGGAGTTCAGAATCCAGGCCGTATACGGTATCCCCGTCATATCCCACGGCGAGAACCCATGCCATTTCATCTTCCAGCCGCAGCATGGACGGGAAGCCGGCGTCCAAAGCGCGCTTTACTGCGGAGAGCACTTCCTCCTGTGGGCTGGCGCCGCTAAAGCGCTGGTAGGAAAACCCTGCAAACCGGGCGAGTGCATCGATAAAACCGTCATCCCAGCGCCAGCCTTCCGGAAATCCCGGCAGGGAATGGGGGGCCACGGTGTCGTCCCAGGGATAGTCAAAGCCAAACGCCAGCGTGGACGCGGTCAAGAGACAGTGGTAGAGGGAGACCTGGTGGCGTTCCAGCAGATGGTCGCCGCAGGGCTTGCAGTGGATGCAATCGCGCTGGTTTGGCGCGCACCAATGGGGCGTTTCCCCCGTATACCCCTGTGTGACAATGAGCGCAGAGGCAAGGGCCGCCGTGAAGTGGTCTGATTCCGCATCGACTGGAAAGGGAACGAGAGGTTCTAAGACTTTTTTCGATTGCATACTAGGATTTCCTTTCCTTTGGAATTGCGGCAGATAGACTTACAGGGCCTTCTGAGCCAAGTATATCACCATCACAATTAGTTGTCAACTGAGAAGAAAGGAGGCCTCCGCCCTGTGGGGAGGCTGTGGTTATTGCCATGAATCTGCGCCAAGAGTTCCCCCTGCTGGCACAAACCAATTTGACCTATCTGGACAGCGCCGCCACCACCCAGAAGCCCCAAACCGTGCTGGATGAGATGGACAGGGCCTATCGGCTGTGCAACGCCAATGTCCACCGCAGCCCCCACTCCCTGGGCCGGGAGATGACCCGGCGCTATGAGGCCGCCCGTGCGGAGGTGGCGGCCTTCTTCGGCGCGGGGGAGGGGTATCAGGTGGTCTTTACCTCCGGCGCAACCGATGCCCTCAACCTGGCGGCCCGGTCGTTCCTGGAGGGCTTTGGCCGGCCCGGCCAGCAGGTGATTGTCCTCCTCAGCGAGCACCACTCCAATTTTGTGCCCTGGCAGCAGCTCTGCCGCAGGCAGGGGATGGCCCTGCGGGTCATCCCGGCGGGGGAGGACGGACGGCCCGACTTGGAACAGCTGGGCAAGGCCCTCACAAAAAAGACCTGTATCGTGGCCGCCGCCCATGTGACAAACACCTTTGGGGTGGAAAACCCGGTGGAGGAAATCATCCGCCTGGCCCATGCCCAGGGTGTGCCGGTGCTGCTGGACGGGGCCCAGGCTGCGGCCCACCAGCCGGTGGACGTGCAGGCGCTGGGCTGCGATTTCTACTGTGTTTCCTCCCACAAGCTCTATGGCCCCACGGGTATCGGGGCGCTGATTGCCCGGAAACAGTGGCTGGAATCGATGCCCCCGGTGGCCTTCGGCGGAGAGATGGTGGAGCGGGTGGCGGTAGAGGAGACCCGCTTTGCCCCCCTGCCCGCCCGGTTTGAGGCAGGCACCCCCAATTTCATCGGGGCGGTGGGCTTTGCCCGGGCGCTGGGGTGGCTAGAAGAGCAGGGGATGGAGCAGGTGGCCCGGCGGGAGCAGGCCCTCACCCGGCTGCTGTGGGAGGAGGTGCGCCGGATACCGGGCGTTGTCCTGCCGCTGGAGCGCTGCCCTGACGCGGGCATCCTCTCTTTCCTGCTGCCCCCATTCTCCCCCTATGATGTGGCGCTGCTCCTGGACCAACAGGGCGTCGCCCTGCGGGAGGGCCTCCACTGCGCCCACCCCCTGATGCAGGCCATGGGCCTTCCCCAGGGTACCATACGGGCCTCGCTGGGGATATACAACTCGGAAGAGGATATAGAGCGGCTGTGCGCAGCCCTGCGGCGCATTGCAAGTATTCTTTGAGGCTTTGGAGCAAGGCCGGTGAAACCGACCCGGAATAAATGTCTATAGTAAAAGTATTGTCTATTGCTTTGTGGTAATGAGATTTACCTGTTTTTGGGGGAGCAGTGCCGGGGATACAATGGTAAAACCCAATATCCCTTTTAGGGGGTAACAGGGCATACCCCCTCTGGGGTTGCGTAAACCACTAGTTTACCGGTGTTTCTGATTCCGAGGCCAAGCCGCCAGCGTAGTCTTGCCCATATTTGGGCGCTGGCTCTGTCTTCTTTTCAGCGGGCCGTTTCTTCTGGTCTTTTCCCTAGGTGGGGTTATCGCAGTCCCACCCCAAATCAAGTAAACGAGGTGAGATACATGACGATAGAAGAACAGCAAAAGGAGTACGCCGCCCGGTTTGCGGCGCTGCCTGACGACTTTGACCGCTACACGCTGCTGATGCAGCTGGCAATGGAATCCCCTGGCCTGCCGGAGGAGGAAAAGGGGGAGGGGAGCCGCTTCCCCGGCTGCCGTTCCAACCTGTGGTATCGCCTGGAGGAGGGGGATTGCCTGCGCCTGCTTACCGACAGCGACACCCTGATTGTAAAGGGCCTGGCCTCCCTGCTCTCCAATCTGGTGACGGGCCGCACGCCTGCGGAGGTGGTGAAGGCGGAAATCACACTCTTTGACACCCTGCAAATTGAGGTGGCCCTCACTCCGGAGCGCCGGGAGGGCTTTGCCCAGCTGGTGGCGTTTGTGCAGCGGCGGGCGGGGGAGCTGGCGGGCTAGGTTATCCCAGCCCCAGCGCCCCGGCCAGAAACCGGGTGAGCCGTTCCCGGTAAGCGCCCAGCATGATGTTCTCCTCCGCGGTGTCGTATTTGTTGTTGCCCCTATCTACGAAATAGGTCAGGGTGTTCCGGTTCAGCGAGAGGGAGTCCAGCGGCCAGCCGACGTGCCGCTTTTCGCTGGGGGTGTCTACCATATAAAAGGCGCTGCCCCTTGACGCCTCGCCGGTTTCCATAAAGGAGGAGACCCGGCCCTGGTTATTCACGGCGATGCCGTCTAAATAGTAGGCCAGCACTTTCCCGCCTAAGGTGCCCACCAGGTTGGAGTAGTAGGCAATCATCCCCTCGTCGTCCAGCCTCCTGCCCCCATGGGGCGTGCGGATATTGAGCCCCGGCTGCCTTGGGTCGTCGAAGGGCAGAGAGTCAAAGTACAGCCCGGAATCGTTGCAGATGACCCGGTCAAAGAACCTGCCATAGAATTTTGCCTTGATAACGGCGTTTTCCTCCGGGGTTTTCCCTGATTCCTCCGGCTCCTGGGTAATCCCCAGGTCGCCCAGTGTGCAGAACGCCACGTCATAGCCGGCCAGGAGCGCCCGGAACCGCTCTGTCTTAGAGGGGTTTGTAGTGCCGATTAAAACTTTCATGCCGTCACTTCCTTATCTATCGTGCAGCAAAAGCTGGCAGGCCTCTTGTGCCTGCCAGCTTTGCGGTCTGCCGGTTAATTGGGGCTGATGAGCAGTCTCGCCAGCTCGGAATCCCGGCTTAGGATGATGGTCTTTTCGTTGCCGTCCAGGGAGGCCAGCAGGGCGTCCAGCGCCTGGGTAAAGGCGTAGAATTCCTGTTTGTCCTGGGTGTTGTAGGCATTTGCCAGCATCTTCATGTACTCGGCCTCGCCCTGGGCCTGGAGCTCGGCGGCCTTGGCCCTGGCATTGGAGACGATGATGTTCACCTGTTTATCCACATTGTTGCGGATGATAGAGGCCTCGTATTCCCCGTCGGCAGTGTATTTTTCTGCCATCTGCTTGCGCTCGGAAATCATGCGCTGGTATACCGCCTGCTCGTTGGCCTCGGGCAAATCCAGGCGCTTGATTTTCACATCCACAATGTCGATGCCGTAGTTTTTCGCCAGGTTCGACACATTGGAGGAGATGCCGGCGTAGATGTCGTTGCGCTCGGAGGGGGGCTCCTCGTTGATGATGTCTTTTTGGGAGAGGGTGCCCATCACAGTTTTCAGGGCGTTGTAGGTGATGGCGTCCAGCCGCTGCTCGGCCACTGTAGTGGAGCCCAGGGACTGATAGAAGAGCAGCGGGTCGCTGATGCGCCAGAGCACGTAGCTGTCCACCGTCATGTTCTGCTTGTCAGAGGTGAGCACCTCCGACGGGGGGATGTCATAGAGCATAATGGCCTTGGGGAATATCTTGGTGCTGTCAATGAAGGGCATCTTCATGTGCAGCCCTGCGGTATCGGTGGTGCTGATGATTTTAGAAAAGCGCACCACACAGGCGTATTCATTTTCCTCCACCGTGTAAAAGGCGGAGGCGCCGCACACCACCACTGCCAGCGCCAATGCGGCCAGCAGGGAGCGGATAATCACTTTTTTCGTTTTCACTGGGCATCCTCCTCACTTTCTGCAGGTGTCTGGGGTACTGATGTGGTTCGGGAGGAACCCGTCTCTTCCCCGGTGAAGCTCTCCAGGGGCATGAGCATCTCCACGCCGTTATCCGAGGTATTGATATAGAGTTTCACGCCGGGCAGCGCCTGGGAGATGGCCTCGTAGTACATGCGGGCGCGGGTGATGCCCTTGTTTTTCTGGTATTCGGTGTACATGGCGTTGAACATTGCCACCTGTTCCGTGGCCTCGTTGATGCGCTTTTGCTTTAAATACTCGGCGTTTTGGATGAGCTTGTCGGCCTCGGCGTTTGCCTTAGGCAGCTCGGCGTTCTGATAGGCCTGGGCCTCGTTCACCACGGTCTCCGCCCCCTGCTTGGCGGTTTCCACCGCTTTAAAGGCGGCCACCACTTCCTCGGTAGGGGGCTCGCTGTCCTGGATTTTTACGTCCGTGAGCATTAAGCCGATGTCGTATTCCTCTAACACAGCGGTAATCAGCTCTTTCACCTGCATCTGCACCGCCTCTTTGCCGTCGGTGAGCACAGCGTCCACCGGGGTAGAGCCCACCACGTTGCGCACCTGGCTCTGCACCAGGTTTTTGAGCACCAGTTCAGGAGAGTAGGAGTTGAAGAGGTACTTCTCCGGGTCGGAGACCTTGTACTCCACAAAGAACTCCACATTGACAATGTTGTAGTCGCCGGTAATCATCTTGCTCTCGTCTTCCACGGTGGTGAAGTCGGTGGCCTTGCTGCCCTGGGTACGGTAGCCCAGCTCGATTTTCTGGTACACGTTTACGTTTACCTTGTGAATCTGCTGGATGCCGAAGGGCAGCTTGAAATGGATACCCGCCTCCGTCACGTCCGTAACTCTGCCAAAGGTGGTGACGACACACTCCTGCTTGTCGTCCACTGTATACCAGCAGGAGAAGGCCAGGCCGGCCACAAAGATGGCAATGGCAGCGATAATGGCGATGCGTTTTATCCTTTTCCCGTCAAAGCTGAATTTCCGGCCGGGGCCGGGCTCAGGGCCGCCGGGATAGCCATAGGAATTTTCCAAAGTAATGACACCTCTCTTTTTCTCATGTTCCGAAAGGGCGGGAACCCAAGCCTAGGACTTTGTTTCCACATCCTTTCCACACTCTTAGCATACTATATTTTTCCCCTCCTGGCAATGCGGCTTTGCACCGAAAAAGAGCGAAAAAAGGCGAAAAACGCCCCCCGCGAGATGGGAGAGGCGACTGTCTCCTTCCCGGTCGCCGGGGCAAATCCGGGCGGGGCAGGGCGTGCCCCGCCGAAAAAACGGGGAGATTTATGGCCCAGGATGGGAGCGGCTGCCCCTTCTTTATTGACAGGATTTGACCTTTTGATGTATAATCAAGAGGGCTTCGGCGGGGGAGGCCATGCCAAAAGTTTGCGCCGCAGGGAAGGGAAGAGCTTCATGAGAGGAAACGGGAACCAGGGCTACCAGGCCCAGGCAGAGTATATCGCCCGGATGCAGGACTACACCAGCGCCTTTGCCCGGGAAAAGGGGCGGGCGCCCCGCTGCTTTGTCCGCACCTATGGCTGCCAGCAGAACGCCGCCGACAGCGAAAAGCTCTTGGGGCTGCTCTGCCAGATGGGCTATGCCCCCATTGGGGAGCAGCACGATGCCGATTTAATTCTCTTCAACACCTGCGCTGTCAGGGAACACGCGGAGGACAGGGTTTTCGGCAATGTGGGGGCCCTCAAGGGGGTTAAAAAGCGCAATCCGGAGCTTGTCATCGGCCTGTGTGGCTGCATGATGCAGCAGGAGAGCGCCGCCCAGAAAATCCGCGACAGCTTCCCCTATGTAGACCTGGTCTTCGGCACCCACGCCCTTCACCGCCTGCCGGAATTCCTGTGGAAAAAGGTGAGCGGCAAAAAGCGGGTCTTTGACCTCACCGGCGAGGGGGAGGAGCTGGTGGAAGGGATTCCCCTGCGGCGGGAGGGCAGCTTAAAAGCCGGGCTGCCCATCCTCTACGGGTGTAATAACTTCTGCTCCTACTGCATTGTGCCCTATGTGCGGGGCAGGGAACGTAGCCGCGACCCCCAGGTGATTCTGGAGGAGGCCAGGGGCCTTGTGGAGCAGGGGGTAAAGGAAATCATGCTCCTTGGCCAGAATGTCAACTCCTATGCCGGGGCAGGGGGTGTGGACTTCGCGGAATTGCTGAGACAGGTGAACGGCCTTCCCGGAGACTTCCGCATCCGCTTTATGTCCTCCCACCCCAAGGACATGACCGAGCGTGTCATTGACACGATTGCCCAGTGCCCCAAGGTGTGCAACCACATCCACCTGCCGGTGCAGAGCGGCAACGACCGGGTGCTGGCGGCCATGAACCGGAAATACGACACCGCCCGCTACCGGGAACTCATCGCCTATGCCCGGAAGAGAATCCCGGACGTGGTCTTCACCAGCGACTTGATTGTGGGTTTCCCCGGCGAGACCTACGAGGAGTTCTTGGACACCCTGGCCCTCATCAAGGAGGTACGCTATTCCGCCCTCTTCACCTTCATCTATTCCCGCCGCTCCGGCACAAAGGCGGCGGAGCTGCCCGACCCCGTGCCCTATGAGGAGAAATCCGCCTGGCTTAGGGAGCTGCTGGCCGCCCAGGAGGAGATTAGCATGGGAATCAACACGGCGCTTATCGGCAGCACCTGCACCGTGCTGGTGGAGGAGAAATCCGAGAAGCCCGGCAGGCTCTTGGGCCGCAACGAGGGCAATATCATCACCGAGTTTGCCGGGGAGGAGTCCCTTATCGGGCAGTTTGTCCGGGTGAAAGTCACCGCAGCCCACAACTGGGCCGTGGAGGGGGAACTGGCCTAGCGCCGGCCCCCGGGATAAACGAAAAAATCAGGAGGTTTTTACAATGGATGTCATTCAAATGGCGAGAGAGCTGGGAAAGGCGATTCAGCAGCAGGAGTGCTACGCCGCCTTCTTACAGGCCAAGGAGAACAACGACAACGACGAGGCCCTGCAAAAGGCCATCGGCGATTTTAACCTGCTGCGGATGAATATCAATGCCGAGATGTCCAAGACCGACAAGGACGCGGAAAAGCTCAAGGCCATGGACACCGAGCTGCGGGAGATGTACCAGAGCATCATGGAAAACGAGAATATGGCGCGCTACAACGAGGCAAAGCAGGAGATTGACCGCATTGTCAGCGACGTGAACACGATTTTAATGATGTCGGTCAACGGGGAGGACCCGGAGAAAATTGACCTGGCGGCCTGCACCGGCAACTGCGCCACCTGCGGCGGCAGCTGCCATTAACTGAAAATCCAGAAGGGACACGCGCTGCAAACCCAAGCTGTTTTGCAGCGCGCCGTTCTCTTTGTCCCCGGCAAAGGGGCAACCGGAAAGGGGGAAGCGCATTGGCCCTGTCGCCGATGATGCAGCAGTATTTTGAAATTAAGGAGGCCCACAAGGACCATATCCTGTTTTTCCGCCTGGGCGATTTCTACGAAATGTTCTTTGACGACGCCCTCCTGGCCTCCAGGGAGTTGGAGCTCACCCTCACCGGGCGGGACTGCGGCCTGGAGGAGCGGGCCCCCATGTGCGGCGTGCCCTTTCACAGCTACGAGACCTATGTGCAGCGCCTCATCGAAAAGGGCTATAAAGTGGCTATCTGCGAACAGACAGAGGACCCAACCCAGGCCAAGGGCCTTGTCAAGCGGGAAATC
This sequence comes from Oscillospiraceae bacterium, assembly GCA_022791315.1. GTDB lineage: Bacteria > Bacillota > Clostridia > Oscillospirales > Ruminococcaceae > JAAVYW01. The sequence goes on from JAAVYW010000008.1 coordinate 89,150, forward strand.
GTGCGGGTGATTACGCCGGGCACGATTTTGGAGAGCAGCATGCTCAAGGAGGACAAGAACAACTTTATCTGTAGCCTCTATCTGGCCGAGGGCAAGGCGGGGCTGTGCTTTTGCGACATCTCCACCGGGGAGCTGCGGGCGGCCCAGCTGGAAGGGGAGGACCTGGAACGGCGGCTGCTCAATGAGATTGGCCGCTTTTCCCCCAGCGAGATTGTGGCAAGCGCCGGGATTCACAAGTGTCCCGAGCTGCTCTCCTTTGTCCAGAACAAGATGCCCTGCACCCTGGATGTTCCCAAGGAATCCGCCTTCTCCCTGGAAGAGGCGGAGGAACAGGTGCGGCAGCACTTCCACGCTCAGCATTTGGGCGCGCTGGGACTCTCGGGCAAGGAGGAGACCGTGCGGGCCGTGGGGTGCCTGCTGCGCTATTTAAAAGCGACCCAGCAGACCGGCCTGGAACGGATTTTCCTCATTCACCTCTACGACGAGGGCCAGTACATGAACATCGACCTCACTGCCCGGCGCAACTTGGAGCTCACCCGCACCATGCGCAGTGGCGAGAAGCGGGGCACCCTCCTTTGGGTGCTGGACAAGACCAAGACCGCCATGGGCAAGCGGCTGATTGTCCGCTATTTGGAGCAGCCGCTGCTCTCCCCGGCCCTGATTCTCCGCCGCCTCCAGGCAGTGGAGGAGCTGACGAAAGACTCCCTCCTGCGGGAGGACTTGGAGGAGCTGCTGGGGGGCATCCACGACCTGGAACGGCTGATGACCCGCATTGTCTACGGCAGCGCCAATGCCCGGGACCTGCGCTCCCTGGGGGCGGCGCTGCGGCAGATTGCGCCGCTGAAAGCCAAGCTGGCACCCCTCTCCTCCCAGTTTTTGCAGGAGGCCCAGACGGATATGGACGGGCTGGAAGACGTGGTGGCCCTGGTGGAGCGGGCCCTGGTAGAGGAACCTCCTGTGAGCGTGCGGGAGGGGGGGATGATTGCCCAGGGCTTCCACGCCAGGCGGGACGAGCTGGAGGACCTGCTGAAAAACGCAAAACAGTACCTGGCCGGCATCTGCGAGCGCCTGCGGGAGGAGACCGGTATCAAGAACCTCAAGCTGGGCTACAACAAGGTCTTTGGCTACTATTTGGAGGTCACCAAGTCCTATGCCCACCTGGTGCCCGATAGCTTTATCCGCAAGCAGACACTCAGCGGGGCCGAGCGCTATATCACCGAGGAGCTCAAGGAGCTTGAGGGGAAAATCCTGGGGGCCAACGACGAAATCACCGCCCTGGAATATGCGATTTTCACCGAGCTCAGGGAGTTTGTTGCTGCCCAGCTCCACCGGATACAGCGCACGGCGGCGGCAGTGGCCAGGGTGGACGTGATGCTCTCCTTTGCCAAGGTGGCGGTGAAGAACCGCTACTGCCGCCCGGAAATCACCTTGGACGGGGCCTTGGTGCTGAAAAGGGCCCGCCACCCGGTGGTGGAGCAGCTGATGGGGGACGCGGCCTTTGTGGCCAACGACCTGTGCCTGGATCAGGGGGAAAACCGGGTGGCAATCATCACCGGCCCCAATATGGCGGGCAAGTCCACCTATATGCGCCAGACCGCCCTCATCACCCTCATGGCCCATATCGGCTCCTTTGTGCCCTGCGAGTCGGCCCGGGTGCCCATTGTGGACGCGATTTTCACCCGGGTGGGCGCGTCGGACGATTTGGCCTCCGGCCAGTCCACCTTCATGGTGGAGATGAACGAGGTGGCGGCCATCCTGAAAAACGCCACTGCAAACAGCCTGATTCTCCTGGATGAAATCGGCCGGGGCACTTCCACCTATGACGGGATGAGCATTGCCCGTGCCGTGGTGGAGCACATCGCCGACCGGCAGAAAATCGGGGCCAAGACCCTCTTTGCCACCCACTACCACGAGCTCACGGTGCTGGAGGAGGAGCTGGAAGGGGTGAAAAACTACAACATTGCCGTGAAAAAGCGAGGGGACGACATCACCTTCCTGCGGAAAATCGTCCCCGGCGGCGCGGACGACAGCTACGGCATCCAGGTGGCCAAGCTGGCGGGCATTGAGGGCGCCGTGGTGCGCCGGGCCAAGGAAATCCTGGCCGGTCTGGAGCAGGGCAGGCCCGCCCCGGCCAAGCGGGCCAAAACGGCCCTGCCCAAGGAGAGCCCCCAAATCTCTTTCGCCGACCAAAAGAGTAGCGCCGTGCTGGACCGCCTGCGGGAAGTCTCCCTGGATACCATGACCCCTGTGGAGGCCTTCCTGCTGCTCAATGAGTTAAAATCCATGTTGTCGTAATAGCGTTTCGGAGTTCCTGCCCCTTCGAGGCAAAGGCCAAGTCGATGGCTTGTACCGCGTCCCGAGAAAGCGCTCCGGCAGACCCTTCAGTTGTACTCATTTTGGATATGAAAAAATCATAATTTGGAGGATTTTAAAAATGAACAATAACGATAGGAAAATACAGGCTGACCGTATACTATATGAATTTGGTTTATTTAAGAAGATAGAGGAGATTGGAAACGCTCATATCATTGGCAGTTATCGAATGAACATGATGGCATGGAATGATTTGGATATTGACATTGAAAATGATGCTATGTCTTTGGATAAGCTGTACGAATTATCCGCATTTATTACAAATACATTTCATCCGCTGTGGTATGAAGCAAAAGAGGAAGTAGACACTACCGGAAAAAGAGTGTGGTTTCACGGATTTGAAACCACACGAACTGGGGAATTGTGGAATATAGATTTGTGGTTCTTTGATAAGGCGACCATTTCGAATGCGGAATCCTATTGTGATAATATTGTTCAAAATACGAATCAGGCACAAAAGACAATTATTATGGATATAAAAAGAGAATTGCTCAAAAGGGGTATATATTCTTTTGATCAATATAAAAGCATTGATGTGTATAAGGCTGTTATGGAAGACGGTGTAAAGGACATCGATGAATTTCTGACATTATTTCATTAGGAGGATTCCCCTTTATTATGCGGTATCCTTAAGCAGACAGCGAATGCTTTGACGGGACATTGGCGCGAGAGGAAGAGAGAGGAGGCATTGCCCATGGCAAACCGGATACAGGTGCTGGACAAAAATGTGGCGGAGCTCATTGCGGCGGGGGAGGTGGTAGACCGCCCCGCCTCAGTGGTGAAGGAGCTATTGGAAAACGCCATTGACGCAGGGGCCACTGCCATTGTCCTGGAAATCCGCAGGGGCGGCAGCGCCTTCCTGCGGGTGAGCGATAACGGCAGCGGCATGGAGCGGGAGGACGTGCGCACCGCCTTCCTGCGCCATGCCACCAGCAAGGTGCGCCGGGAAACCGATTTGGAGGCCATCCACACCCTGGGCTTCCGGGGGGAGGCGCTGGCCTCTGTGGCGGCGGTGGCAAAGGTGGAGCTGGTGACAAAGACCGAGGAGGCCCCCTGCGGCACCAAAATCGTCCTCTCCGGCGGGGCGGAGGAGTTCTTTGGCGAGGCGGCGGCAGAGCGGGGCACCACCATTGTGGTGCGCGACCTCTTTTTCAACACCCCGGCCCGGATGAAGTTCCTCAAGACCGATACCGCCGAGGGCAACGCCGTCAGCGCGCTGGTGGACAAGATTGCCCTCTCCCATCCCGAGGTCTCCCTCCGCTACATCCGGGAGGGGAAGGAGCAGCTCTTCACCCCCGGCGATTCCAAACTCCTCAGCGCCATCTATGCCGTCTATGGCCGGGATTTTGCCAAGGGGATGTTGGAGGCGGTGAACAGCGAGGGCTCTATGCGGGTGTGGGGCTATGTCTCCCACCCCGACAGCAGCCGGGGCAACCGGAGTATGCAGAACTTTTTTATCAACGGGCGCTATGTCCGCTCCGGCACCTGCATGGCCGCCCTCACCGAGGGATATAAAAACACCATCATGTCGGGCCGGTTCCCCGCCTGCGTGCTCTTTTTGGAGCTGCCCCCGGAGACGGTGGATGTCAACGTACACCCCGCCAAAGTGGAGGTGCGCTTTGCCAACGAAAAGCCGGTGTTCGACGCGGTGTATTTTGCCGTGAAAAACGCCCTGCTGGCCCTCTCCCACCAGGAACCGCTGGCCGGGCGGGAAACGGTGGAGCCCCAGGGCAGGGGGGAGGCTCCCGCCCGGCAGGCCGCTGCTTTCCCCTCACAAAAAGACAAAACGCCCCAGCACATTAGCGCCCGGGAATACCGGGAAATGCTGGGGGAGGGGAAAAAGCCCGCCCCCTTTGGGGAGCAGCCGGAGGAGCTGCATTCTCCCGCCGCCCCCTACCGCCTGTCCCCTCTCCCGGCCCAGGCGCCGCCCTCTTCCATGCCCTCCCGGGAGGAGATGGGCCGCCGTTTTCCCAACCTCTTCGGCGCTGCTGTCCCCGCCCCAGAGCCGCCCAAAGAGCCTATCCCCCCTGTAGAAGAGCCGGTGCGGGGCCTGGGGCTTGAAGAGGAACCGGTACGGGTCATCGGGGAGCTCTTTTCCACCTATATCTTGGCCTCCCAGGGGGAAAAGCTGCTGCTCATCGACAAGCACGCCGCCCACGAGCGCTATCTCTTCAACCGCCTGCGGGACGGGCGCGGGGCAGGGGAGCAGGCCCAGTCGGTGTTGCCCTTCCCCCTGGTCTTCTCCGCAGAGGACTACGGCGCGCTCTGCGAAAATGAGGAGCGGCTGCGGGAGTGCGGCTTTACTTTGGAGGACTTAGGGGGCAAAACCCTGATGGTGGAAACAGTCCCCATGTACTTAGAGCTCTCACAGGCTGCTGCGGCCCTGTCGGAGATTGCCGCCAAGCTGCGGGAGGGGCGGCAGGATTTGGAGTCGGAAAAGCTCAACTGGATTTATGAATCGGTGGCCTGCCGCAGCGCCGTCAAGGCGGGGGATGTGAGCGACCCCAAAGAGCTGGCGGCCATTGTGGAACTGCTCCAGCGCCACGGGGAAATCACCCACTGCCCCCATGGCCGCCCTATCACCGTGGAGTTGACCCGCAGTGCCATTGAAAAGCTCTTTGGCAGGAGGCAGTAAGGGGGAGAACAGTGGAAAAACTGACTGTGGAAGGAGGGAGACCTGTGGACAGTGAAAAAATACCGCTGCTGTGTGTGGTGGGGCCCACGGCGTCGGGCAAGACCTGGCTGGCGGTGGAGCTGGCAAAGGCCTTTGACGGGGAGGTGGTTTCCGCCGACTCCATGCAGGTGTACAAGACCCTCTCTATCGGCACTGCCAAGCCCTCCCCAGAGGAGATGCAGGGCGTTCCCCACCATCTGCTGGACTTCCTCCCCATAGAGGAGACCTTTTCTGTAGCCCAATTCCTGGAACTGGCCCGGGGCTGTATCCGGGAGATTGCAAGGCGGGGGAAGCTACCCATCCTGGCCGGGGGCACCGGGCTCTATATCTCCTCCCTTATCGACCACGTGAACCTCTCGCCCATTGAGAGCGACCCGGCGCTGCGGGCGGCGCTGGAGGAGGCCTATGACCGGGACGGGGGAGCGGCCCTGATGGCGGAGCTGGCCCAGGCCGACCCGGAGAGCGCCGCAAAAATCCATCCCAACAACAGGGGCAGGGTGGTGCGGGCGGTGGAGGTGTGCAGGCTCACAGGGGTGCCCATCAGCGCCCACCAGCGCCGCTCCCGGGAACAGCCCTCCCCCTACCGGCTTTGCATGATTGGCCTGCGGGCAGAGGACAGGGCCTTTCTCTACGACCGCATTAACCGCCGGGTGGACGCCATGATGGCCCAGGGGCTCTTGGAGGAGGCAAGGGCCCTCTGGCAGGCGCCCCTCTCCCAGACAGCGGCCCAGGCCATTGGGTATAAGGAGCTCTTCGCCTTTTTCCGGGGAGAATGCACCCTGGAACAGGCGGTGGAGCAGCTGAAACAAGACACCCGCCGCTATGCCAAGCGGCAGCTCACCTGGTTTGGACGGGAGGAGAGAATCCATTGGCTGGCGATTGACCAGCTGGAAAAATGGAAACTTTTGGAAATTTCAAAAAAAATAGTGGCGCAGAGCGGGAATCTGTGATACAATAGGGAGAAAGGGCGTGCCGGACAAGCGTGCGGCTGCTCTGGCTTTTGAGAGACTTGGACAGAGCGCAGGGGGAAAGCCCTGCGGCGAAGAGGACTATGATATGAATCGATTTGCCAGGCGGGCGGGTGTGCTGCTGTTGGCCCTGCTCATTCTCGCCTATTTGATTTTCCAGATTTCCCGGGGCTTTACCCAGTCCCATGTCACTGAGGTGGCCCTCTCCTACGTGGCGGCGGACAGCGCCCCCGCCAGCTGCCTGCTCATCCGCAATGAGACAGTGCTGGACCAGGGGCAGGGCGGTGTGGTGGAGCACCTGTTTCCCGACGGGCAGAAGGTTTCAAAAAACGAGGTCGTGGCGAACATCTACAACAGTGAGACCCAGGTGCGCAACAAGACCCGCATCACCGATTTGCAGGCGGAGATTGCCGTGCTGAACAGCTCCGGCGACATGAGCTCCACTGGCCTGATTCAGGCCGACCTGCTGGCAAAGCAGCTGAACCAGCAGATGACGGAACTGGCCGGGCTCCTGGAGCAGGGGAACGCCAAAGGGGTCAACAGTGTGCGGTATAATCTCCAAATATCCCTCAACAAAAAAAAGGCCATCACGGACCAGACAGTGGATTTTTCCGCCCGGCTGGAGTCCCTCACCAGGGAGGCACAGAGCCTCAGCCAGTCGGGAATCACCAGCGTGGCTTCCATTGCGGCCCCGGTGTCGGGGTACTACGCGGGCTCGATAGACGGCTATGAAAGCATCCTCACAGAGAAAACGCTGGAGACCCTGGACCTGCAAACGGTCCAGAGCATTTTGGGTAGCCCTGACCCCCAGAGTTCCAGCCGCTCCTGCAAGATTCTCTCCGGCCTGGGCTGGTACTGTGCCGCAGTGGGGGACATCAGTTTGGAACCCAGGCTTTACAACAACATGCGGGTGGACATTGTCTTCCCCTTCTCCACCCAGGAGGTGCCGGGCAGGCTGCTCTCCTACCAGGCCTATCCCGACGAGGGCAAGGTGCTGATGGTTTTCCGGTGTACTTATATGTCTGAGGAGCTGGCAACGGCCCGCAAATCCCTGGCCGACATCACCTTCCGCAGCTATTCCGGTATCCGGGTGCGGCAGGAGGCCATCCGCTTTGACAAGGAGAACAACGAGGGGGTCTATGTGAAGGTGGGGGAAAAGGTGGTTTTTAAAAAGCTGGACGTGCTCTACCGGGGGGATGGCTTTGTACTGAGCAACGCCAGGGACGACAGCGAGACCCAATACCTCAAGTTGTTTGACGAAATCATCGTAGAAGGGAAGGATCTATACGATGGCAAAATACTCCAGTGAGGATGTGCGGGAAAATTGCAGGGAAGTCTTTTTCCGCGTGGGGGAGGCGGCGGCCCGCAGCGGGCGCTCGCCCCAGGACATCCAGATTATGGCTGTCACAAAAACGGTGCCGCCGGATTTGGTGAACGTGGCCATAGAAGAGGGCATCTCCCTACTGGGGGAAAACCGGGTCCAGGAATTTTTGGGCAAAGAATCGTTTTATCATTTGGAGAAGGCCAAAGTGCATTTCATCGGCCACCTGCAGACCAATAAGGTGAAGGCCATTATCGAAAAGGTGGACATGGTCCAGTCGCTTGACAGCCTGCGCCTGGCACAGCAAATCGACCGGGCAGCCGCAGAGGCCGGCCGGGTGATGGAAGTAATGGTGGAGGTAAACATCGGCAGGGAGGCATCAAAATCCGGCATATTGCCAGAGGAGACAGCGGAATTTTTGGAACAAATTGCCGGTTTTCCCGCTCTCCGCGTGCGAGGATTGATGTGTATCCCCCCTCAAATTAGCGAAAATCCTGAAAATTTGCACTTTTTTGAGAATATGGCGCAACTATTTATTGACATGCGGGACAAAAAAATAGATAATGTAGACATGGACTTTGTGTCTATGGGCATGTCGTCCGATTATGCCGCGGCCATCGAAGCAGGGGCGAACTTGGTTCGTATCGGGACTGCGCTGTTCGGCAAACGAGGTTAAGGAGGCTCTTTAGTGTGGGTTTTTTAGATAAAATTAAGGACTTCGTCAATCCCGGAGACTATGAAAATGAGTATGACGATCCGGTGCAGGAGACGGGCCCGGCCACTGTCCAAAGTAAATATGAAGAACCGGCCCCCTCCGCCAGGGCTGCGGCTGCTGTTTCGGCTGCTTCCTATGGAAAACCGCGGGCTACAGGGGACGTGCAGGTTGTCTTGGTGAAGCCCCACCGCTTTGAAGAGGCAGATGTGGCTGCCGACCATCTGAAGGCGGGGCGCTCTGTTATCCTGAACCTGGAAGACTGCGACGGTGAGAGTTCCCGGCGCCTGGTGGACTTTTTAAGCGGCGTGGCCTATGCCAATGACGGCCAGGTGCAGCGGGTGGCCACCAGCACCTTTATCATTGCCCCCCGCAATGTGGATATGATGGGCGAGATGCTGGATGAGCTGGAGAGCAGCGTCTCCTATCTCTAAAGTGTGTTGATGGCGGAGGTGGGGGCAACCGGTGGAAATCAGCTCTTATGTAAAATCACTTTGTCAAAATGAGGAGGAGATTGTCTTTTGCTCCCGCATTGCCGGGTATTTTTCCGCCGCAGAGCAAAAGGGGTTCATCCGGTGCAGTTTCTTTCTCAATGAGCGCCAGATTTTTTTGGCGGATCGGATAAGGGAAAGCTTGGGGGCCTCTGGGGTCTTCTTTGGCGGCTATGCCGGCGCGGTGCGGCAAATCCTGTGCGCGCTGCCCTCCTGGATGAGCGAGGACACTTTGGAAGAGGGGGAGCTTCCCATTGTCCCAGTGACCTTTACTTACCGGCGGGCGGATTCCCTGTCCCACCGGGATTTTTTGGGTGCGCTGATGTCGCTGCAAATCAAACGGGAAATGATTGGGGACATCCTGCCCGGGGAGGGGCAGTGTGTCCTCTTTGCCCATGAAAACGCGGCGGCCTTGATTCTCTCGGAAATCAGCCTGATTGGCAGGGTGGGCGTTAGGGCGGAACAGGGGTTTCATCCCGATGCCATTACACCGCCCCGCTTTGAGGAGCAGGAAATCACCGTGGCTTCGCTGCGGCTGGACGCCGTTGTGGCGGCCCTGACGGGGCGCGGCAGGGAATCAGCCGCTTCGCTGGTGAGAGGGGGAGGCGCGCAGCTCAACTATGTGGGGAATATACCGGGCTCCCGGCAGGTTTCGGAAGGGGATGTTCTCTCGGTGAGGGGGTACGGCAAGTACCGCATTGCCGGGCTCCTGGGAGAGACCAGGCGGGGCCGCATGAAACTACAGGTTTTCAAATATAGTTAGGAGGATGGAAGGATGCTGACGCTCAACGAAATCAAAAACGCCAAGTTTGAAAAATCCGCTATGGGTGGTTATCGGGCGGACGATGTGAATGATTTTGTGGAAAACGTGACGGAGACAGTGGAAGCCCTGGCAAAAGAGGTCACGGATTTGAAGAAAAAGATGCAGATTCTGGCCGAAAAGGTGCAGCAGTATCGGGAAGACGAGGACAATCTCCGCGCTGCTCTGGTGGGAGCACAGCGCTTGGCCAGCGAGACCATGAAAGAAGCCAACGGCAAAGCCGAGGTGGTGATAAAAGAGGCTGAGGAGCGGGCCCGCCTGCTCACGGAAAACGCCGAGCGCCGCATTGAAAACGAGCGCCATTCCCTGGCAAGGGCCCAGAAGGATGTCTCGGACTTTAAAAAGAAGATTATCAACCTCTATCAGAACCAGATTCGCATGATTTCTGCCCTGCCGGATTATGACGGCAAGGACTACAATACCCCCACAGTCTCGCCGATGCCCCAGATGCCCGTCTCTGTGCCCAAGGCAGATGACGAGGTGGAGACTGAGGACTAATACATAGGGCTGCTCTCTTTTAAAAAGTGAAAAGTCAGATGGAACGGGCAGCTTTATCGCAAAGAGGACAGGGCCTCTAAAACGGGATTTTTAGAGGTTTGGGTGTTTTTGCGCTTTTTGGGGTTAGAATCGGGGAAAGGACCGGTAGGGATATGTTGACAGTGCTCTTCAGCTTGGCAGCGGCTACGCTGCTCATCAGCGCCGACCAGCTGATTAAATGGTGGGCCAGGACCTTTTTGGCACCTGCAGAGCCGATTTGGCTCATAGAGGGGATATTTCAGTTGACCTACGTGGAAAACCGGGGGGCAGCCTGGGGGCTGTTCCAGGGACAGCGATGGCCTTTGCTGATTGTCACCGGAATCGTGCTGATTCTGCTGCTGTGCTACCTGGTGGTGGGAAAGGCCACCCACCCAATGGAGTTGACGGCATTGACCCTGCTCTTTAGCGGCGGCGTGGGAAACCTGATAGATCGGCTCTTCCTGGGGTTTGTCACCGACTATTTTTACTATGCGCCCATCAATTTCCCTGTTTTTAACCTGGCAGACGTGTGTGTGGTAGTGGGGACGGGGCTGCTGTGCCTCTACTGGGTGATACAGGCTGTGCGGCAGCAGAGGGAAAAGGCCGCTGAGACAGAGGAGAAGACGGATGAACCGGAGGATTGAGTGCGTTTCCCCGGAGGAGGGGGCGCGCATTGACCTTTTCCTGGCCGGAGAGGGGGAGGGCCTCACCCGCAGCATGGTACAGCGCTCCCTGGAAAAGGGGCTGGTGACCGTGAACGGGGTGGCTGTGGCGAAAAACTATCGCCTGCGCAGGGGCGACCGTATTGAGGCGACCATTGAGGAGGCGGAGCCGCTGCGGGCCGAGCCCCAGGACATCCCGGTGGAGATTGTCTATGAGGATGAGGCGCTGCTCGTTGTCAACAAGCCGAAGGGGATGGTGGTGCATCCCGCACCGGGCAACCCGGACGGCACCCTGGTGAACGCCCTGCTCTTCCACAGTGGGGGGAACCTCTCGCGGGTTGGGGATGAGTTTCGGCCGGGAATTGTGCACCGGATTGACAAGGACACCAGCGGGCTGCTGATTGTGGCAAAGACCAGCGCTGCCCACCTGAACCTGGCAGAGCAGATTGCCTCCCACAGCTTCCACCGGGTATATGAGGCGGTGGTACATGGGCGGGTGCGGGAGGACAGCTTTACCATAGAGAAGCCCATTGGACGGCACCCTACCGACCGCAAGAAAATGGCTGTGACAGCGAAAAATTCCCGCCCGGCAGTGACCCATTGCCAGGTGGTGGAGCGGTATGCGGGGTTTACCCATATGCGGCTGGCGCTGGAGACAGGGCGGACCCACCAGATACGGGTACATCTGGCGAGCATAGGGCATCCTGTGGCGGGGGACCCGGTGTATGGGCCCAAAAAGGGGGCAACCGGATTGGCAGGCCAGTGCCTCCACGCCAGGGAAATTGGGTTCGTACACCCGATGACTGGCGAAAATCTGCACTTTGACAGCCCGCTGCCCGATTATTTTGTGAAATTTTTGGCGAAAGTGGCAAAGGTGAGCCAGGGCAAATGAAGATATGATAAAATTTTGACTAATATTGGAAAGAATGGGTTGACAGGGTTGCGAAAAAGTGCTAAGGTAATAACTGAAAAGCCCTGAGGAAGAAAATGGGCAGCTCTTTCAAAAGGGCGAGGCGACCAGGAAGGCCTTCCTGGTATGTCATTCTATAGAATGACATAATGAGGTCTGTCTGGGAGTCAAACCGGCGCAAGCGCCAAGACAAAATTTAAGGAGGAAACAGAGTATGAAGAAAAGACTCTTGGCAGGCCTATTGGCCGCCGCCATGCTGACAGGCCTGGGCAGTGTCGCCTTCGCAGAAGGGGAGGAGACAACTCCTGATGCTGATGGTGCAGGTGATGTTACCTTCACAGCTAAAATCGGTACACATACAGATGATTTGGCCGATGGAAAGCTCTATGGGAAAGCGGTTAATGAGTTCTACAAAGACGGCAAGTCCATTTTGATTGAAGAAAACTGGAAAGAGTTCAACCAAATTGATACCCTTAATACAGGGTACTTTGTCCCGGTTGTGGTGGAAGCAACGGGAATGCCAAAAGATGGAGAATTTACAGTAAAACGCTACTCTGCAAGTGATGAAGCCGACAAGACGAATACTGTGACGGATGGCCATTTGACTATGGTTGTTCGTATCGCCGGTACAGATGGAGGACTCTTGTACCAGGACGGTATGGCAATTACCATCACTTATAACGATGAGGTGACCGAGTTAGAGCCTGTTTCCTTTGCGGACTGTATTGAGATTGCTCAGGAAAAAAACTATACGTTAGCAATCACAAATAAGGAGAACCTCACAGTGAGCCCTAAGAGCCCTTTGACCCTGGAAGCTACGCTACAGGACGAAGAGGGGAAAGCGCCCACAGGGGAAGTTGTCTACAATTGGGTGCTGGGTGGAACCAGTGAAATTGTGGAACTGACAAAAGAGGGAGTCCTCTCTGTAAAAGAAGGTGCCTCTATTCCCGAGAACAGCAAAGTTACGGTAAAGGTGACGGCTACTGTGGACGGGGAAGCGGCCGGCGAAGAGCAGACTGCTGAGGTCACTGTTCAAGCGGAGGAAGAGGAAAATCCCCCTGTAGATACCTATGTGATTGAGGTGACGAATGCGGCCACTGTAGTGGCGGGCGAAAAACTGGTGCTTGCCGCTGCGCTGAAGAAGGATACTGCTCCCGTTGAATCCGCGACTTTTGCTTGGGAATTGAAAGAATCTATTGAAGGTGTAACCCTTGGCGAAGACGGCAAAACGCTGGAAGTTGCGGACACTGTTGCAGCGGAGACAGCAATTGTTGTTGTTGTCAAGGCAACTGTGGAAGAGGAAGTAGTGGGAACAAAGGAGTTCACCATTACCGTGAAGGAAGGCGGCGGGGAAGTCATTGAAAAGGATTACAAAATTGAAGTGACAAGTGCGGCCACTGTAGAGCAGGGCGGCAGCCTGACTTTAGCGGCAACTGTGAAGGAAGACGGCGCGGCTCTTGAGCAGCAGCCTGAAATTACCTGGGCCCTAAAGGAGAGCGGCGCTGAGGGCATCAGCCTGGAAGGAGATGTCCTGACAGTGCTTGAGACAATTGCGGAGAATACCAAAATCGTAGTTACTGCCAGTGCGACGGTGGAGGACAAGACTGTGACAGCGGAACAGGAAATCACAGTGACCAAAAAGGCGGTAACTCCTCCCACAACCGATGAGACCACGCTGGAATCGATTGCGATTTCTCCCGAGACTGTCACGGTAGCCAAAGAGGGGACGCAGAAGTTTACAGTAGAAGGCACCTACAAGACTGGTGAGAAGGTGGAGAAAAAGCCGGTTACCAAGGGGATTACTTGGGCTGGCGGCACCGAAAAATCCAAGGTAGTGGACGGTACCCTGACCGTAGCCAAGGATGAGACTGCCGAGACCATCAAGGTGACTGCAACTGTGGAGGGCAAGACTGCTACCGCCACTGTCACCGTGAAAAAGGACACAACGCCCGAAAACCCTGGTGGTGATAACAAACCCGGCGATGACAACAAACCCGGCGATGACAACAAGCCTAGCGGTGATAACAAACCTGGTGGTGACAATAAGCCTGACGACAAGCCCACGCCTCCCCCTGTCACGCCCAGCCGTCCCAGCGGCAGTAGCTCTTCGGGCGGCGGTTCCAGCTCCGGCAGCTCTGCTGCGAAGCCTGCGGAGACTACCACTGTCACAGAGGCCTCTGCCATGACCCAGACCACAAAGGCAGTGACCCAGGCGCTGGCTAAGGATGTGGACAATGCCACTGCCACTGTGAAGGTGAAGAACGTGAAGTCCATCAGCGCGAAGGTGCTGGAATCCATGGTGAAAGCTGCCGAGAAGGCCGCTGCGAAGAAGGATACCAATGTGAACCTGGTGCTCCACGCCGATGTGGTGAAGGACGGCAAGGTGGAATCCCGGCTGTACATCGACCCGGCAAAGGCGACGCTGAAAGGCGAGCTGAAACTGGGTGTGACACTGGGAGACCAGAAGGTGGAGACCAAGTTTGAGAAATACTTTGAAAACAGGATTGCCGTAGTGAAGTTCGACCAGGTGGGGACATTTGGGATGAGCATCAAAGTGGCAGTGAAGGCTGATTTGAAGGGCATGGATACCAGGAACCTGTACTTCTACAGCTATGACGCGAAGACGAACACATATGTGAAGCTGGTGAATCCGAGATACCGGATAGATGCGAATGGGTATCTGCACTTTACGACGAGCCAGGGGAACTATGTGATAGTAACCGATGCCCCGTTGGTCCGGAAGTAAGGCAAAGAGCCTTGCAGAGATAAGATAGAGAGCCAGACCAAAACTCCTTAACGCAGCCCCGTGCGCAATGCCCAAATGCGCACGGGGTACTTTTTTCCCTTTTGAAGAAAGGGGCGAGGGACTTGGCTTTCTAAAAGAGATAAAATCTCATCGAATTGCCTAGTTTCCGGCAGTTATTTTGTTTCTATCTGCACTTGCAGGAAATGGGATTTTGTATTATAATAGATGGGAATTGACTGGAAAGTGGGGAGGATTCCATCCCCGAAAATAAATGATGGAGGCACTACTATGAATGATGCAACCAAAAGAGAACTGAAAACCATAGCGTGTAAAATCAGAATGGGTGCAGTGACTGGCGTGTTTAACGCCAAATCCGGGCATCCGGGTGGGTCGCTTTCGGTGACGGATGTGCTCACTTATCTGTATTTTAAAGAGATGAACATCGACCCGAAGGACCCTCAAAAATCTGACAGAGACCGCTTTGTCCTCTCGAAGGGGCACACTGCGCCCGCCCTCTACTCTACCTTGGCAAACCGGGGCTATTTCCCGGTAGACGAGCTGACTACGCTGCGGAAAACCGGCGCCAGGCTCCAGGGGCATCCCGATATGAAGGGGATTCCCGGGGTTGATATGACTACCGGTTCCCTGGGGCAGGGCGTCTCCACTGCCTGCGGCATGGCGCTGGCGGGCAAGCTCTCGGATGCCTCTTACCGGGTATACACCGCGCTGGGCGACGGGGAGCTGGAAGAGGGCCAGGTGTGGGAGGCCGCTATGTTTGCCGGGCACTATAAGCTGGATAACCTCTGCGCTGTGGTGGACTACAACGGCTTGCAGATTGACGGCAAGCTCTGCGAAGTGTGCTCTCCCGAGCCTATTGCCGACAAGTTCCGCGCTTTTAACTGGCACGTGGTAGAGGTGGAAAACGGCAACGACTTTGACCAGCTGGAGGCCGCCTTCAACGAGGCCAAGGCCACCAAGGGCAAACCCACCTGCATCGTGGCGAAGACCACCAAGGGCAAGGGCGTTTCCTTTATGGAAAACAAGGCTTCCTGGCACGGCTCTGCGCCCAATGCGGAACAGTATGAGATTGCGATGAACGAGCTCAAGGCACAGTTGAGCGAATTGGAGGGTGAATAATCATGGCAGATGTGAAAAAAGTTGCAACCAGAGACAGTTATGGCTCCGCGCTGGCAAAACTCAGCGCCACCCGGCCTGACCTGGTAGTGCTGGATGCCGACCTGGCCCAGGCTACCAAGACCATTAAGTTTAAAGAGGCCTGCCCCGAACGCTTTATTGACTGCGGCATTGCCGAGAGCAACATGATGGGCGTGGCTGCCGGGTTGGCGGCGGCTGGGAAAAAGGTCTTTGCCAGCACCTTTGCCATGTTTGCGGCGGGAAGGGCTTTTGAGCAGGTGAGAAACTCCATTGGGTATCCCCATCTGCCGGTGAATATCGGTGCCACCCACGCGGGCATTTCTGTGGGCGAAGACGGTGCCACCCACCAGTGCTGCGAGGATATCGCTCTGATGCGCACCATCCCCGGGATGACGATTATCAATCCCAGCGACGATGTAGAGGCCCAGGCGGCGGTAGAGGCTGCGTTGGACATTGACGGGCCCTGCTATCTGCGCTTTGGGCGGCTGGCTGTGCCGGTCATCAACGACCGGCCCGACTATAAATTTGAAGTGGGCAAGGGTGTCCTGCTGCGGGACGGCAAGGATGTGACCATTGTGGCCACTGGGCTGATGGTGAATGAGGCGCTGATTGCCGCCGAAGACCTGGCGAAAGAGGGCGTGGATGCCCGTGTTATCAACATCCACACCATCAAACCCTTGGATAAGGACATCATCCTCAAGGCTGCCAAGGAAACGGGCGTGCTGGTGACTGCGGAAGAGCACAGCGTCATTGGCGGGCTGGGCTCTGCGGTGTGCGATGTGCTGTGCGAGTGCTGCCCCACGCCTGTGGTTAAGGTGGGCGTGCAGGATACCTTTGGTAAGTCCGGCCCTGCGGTGGAAGTGCTGAAGCTCTATGGGCTGTGTGCGGAGAATATCGCCAAGCAGGCCAAGGCGGCCCTGGCGCTGAAAAAATAGTTCACCGGTTTTTCAGGCGCGAACCTAAAAATACCGGCGTCTGTATCCCTGTTCCAGGGATATGGGCGCCGGTTTTTATCTTGGGTTCTTTGGGCGGTGCTTGCCGGACGAGGAGGCAGTATGAAGAAGCTGGAGCTATTTTTGAGCATTGTGTTTCTTGCCCTGACCTTGATAGGGGCTGGGTATGTGCTGTATCGCCGTGGGGCGGTGAGCGCAGGGTATGCGGCTGTGCCGATGGTTTTGGCGCTGGTAAGCCTGCTATTTTATCGGGGGAAGAGATAAACTATCCTGCATGTGCAGGAGTAACAAGACAGAAAGGGTGGCATGGACATGCGGTTTGGGATTTGCACCACATTTGACAAGATTGGCCTACTGGAAAAACTGGGGTATGATTATCTGGAAGCCAGTATCCAGAGTATTGCCTTTTTGAGCGATGGGGAATTTGAGCAGGTGAAAGAGAGGATAGACGCCTCAAAGCTGAAGGTGGAGGCCTTTAACGTGCTGCTGCCGGGCGATTTGAAGGTTGTGGGGCCAGAGGCGGACGAGGGCAGGCTGGTGGATTATCTGTGCGGCGCGTTTGCCCGGGCCAAGGCACTGGGGGCCGAGATAGTGGTCTTTGGCAGCGGCGGAGCGAGAAAGCGGCCGGAGAATTTCCCGGAAGAGGAGGCCATGCAGCAGCTGTATCGAGTGGCTAGAATCATGGCGGAATGCGCCGCGCCCTTTGGCATCACAGTGGTGAGCGAGCCGCTGAACCGGGGGGAGACCAACACGGTGAACAGCCTGGCAGCGGGGTATGTGCTGGCGGAGGCGGCAGCGCATCCCAATTTCCAGCTGCTGGCGGACATCTATCACATGGCGCTGGAAAACGAGGGGCCGGAGGAAATCACAAAGTATGGCGACCGGCTGCGGCATGTGCACATTGCCAACCCCAAGGGGCGGGTGTATCCGCTGGAAGAGGGCGAGTTTGATTACAGGAGCTACTTAAAAGCGCTGCAAGCTGCTGGATATGATGCGCGAATCAGCGTGGAAGCCGGGACAGAGGACATGGAAACGGATGGGGCCAAGGCGTTGGCGCTGCTGCAATCGCTGTGGGGATGAGCTGGAGAGGCAGGTTTGCCCTCTGGTGGGGTATACTAAAAGGAAAAACAAAAAACAAAGGGGGAACTCATTTTGTTGATTGATTTTCACACCCATGCTTTTCCGGACAAACTGGCGGAGCGCACCCTTGAGAAGCTGAGCGCCATTGCAAAAATCCAGCCGAACTCGGACGGCACAGTGGAGGGGACGCGGGGAAAGATGGGGGAATGGGGTGTGGATAAAGCAGTGCTGCTGCACATTGCCACCAAGCCCAGCCAGCAGCGCACCATCAACGACTGGGCCCGCTCTATCCAGAGCGATGACCTGCTGTGCTTTGGCACCGTGCACCCTGATGCGGAGGACGCCATTGAGGAGCTCTACCGCATCAAGGAGATTGGGCTGCATGGGGTGAAATTCCATCCGGATTACCAGGGGTTTTGGCTGACGGAGGACCGGATGCTGCCCATCTATGAGACGCTGGAAAAGCTGGGGCTGCCCATGATTTTCCATGCCGGATGGGACCCTATCTCCCCTGATGTGGTCCACGCGCCGGTGAAAGCTGTGGTGGAACTGCTGGACACCTGCCCGGGGCTGACCCTCATCGGGGCGCATCTGGGGGGGATGAAACAGTATGACCAGGTGGAGGAGCTGCTGGCGGGGCGGGATATTTTTCTGGATGTTTCCATGTCCTCGGTGTACTGCGGGAAGGAGCAGTATTGCCGGATTTTGAAAAAACACGGGGCGGGCCGGCTGCTCTTTGGCTCAGACTGCCCTTGGAGCTCGGCCAGGGCGGAGCTGGAATTCTTAAACCAGGCGGATTTTACCCCGGAGGAGAGGGAACGTATCTGCTGGAAAAATGCGGCAGAGCTGCTGGGGATTGCCGGGGAATAGGAGAAAATGGTTCTTGACGGCGAGGGAAGGGGACGGATATGGAGGGAAAGAAGCGCTATCGGCTGCTGGATTTTTTGCGGGGGGTATCGCTGGTGAATATGGTGGCGTACCACCTGCTCTATGACCTGGTGTATCTCTTTGGGGTGCGGATAGAGTGGTACCATGGGGCGGGAGCCTATTGGTGGCAGCAGCTCATCTGCGGCTCCTTTATCCTCTTTGCCGGGGCCTCCTGCCGCTTGAGCAGGAATAACCTGAAGCGGGGGGCCCAGCTGCTGGCCTTTGGCGTGGTACTGGGCAGGGTGACGGCTTTTGTGATGCCGCAGCAGCAGGTCCGTTTTGGCATCCTCCACTTTATGGGGATAGCCTGCCTGCTGGCGGGGCTGCTGCGTCCTGTGCTGGAAAGGGTTATGCCGGCCTGCGGGGCGCTGGTTGCCCTGTTTTTCTTCCTGCTCACCAGGGGCGTGGGGAGGGGATGGCTGGGATTTTTGGGACACCCGCTGGTGTATCTGCCAGAGGGGCTCTATCAGACGGCGTTCCTCTATCCGCTGGGCTTCCCGGGGCCGGGGTTCTTTTCCAGCGACTACTTTCCCCTGCTGCCCTGGTTTTTCCTCTTCCTGTTGGGTTTCTTCCTCTGGCCCATGGTGCAGGGGATGGATGTGCTGGAATGGCCCCAGCAGCCAAACCCCATCTCCTGGGCCGGGCGGCGCACGGTTTGGATTTACCTGGCCCACCAGCCGGTGCTGTATGGGATTTGCTGGATGCTGGAACGGGTGGGGGTACTGTAGGCTATATGCCCAAAAAAGTGCTGGAAGTTTGGCCCTTTTTTCTGTATCAAATTGGGATGAATCGTGCTAGAATAGCCTCGAATCCCGGCCTTGTGTTGAGCCGGGGGATGGGGCTATTTTCTGTTGGGGGAAAAGCCCAAATGGCAAGCCACAGCGGCGGAAAGGGTGAGACGATGAGCATTAACCATCTGTTTTTGGAGCAGAGAATTGGGAAAATCCTCACAGTATTGGCGGGCAGCATCTACAGCAAAAGCCTGCCTGTGTGGGACTACCGGGTAAAACGCACTCATGAACGGGGCTTGGAGATGGCGGGCACCGGCGACTGGGAGAACTTTGACGCCCGCAGCCAGACCTGGCAGGGCTGGCGGGAGGACTACTGGTTTGTCACCGATGTGACGGTGCCGGAGGGGTGGGAGGGGGAGACCGTGTTCCTGCGGCTCTCCACCGGCTCAGACAATGGGTGGGAGGCCGACAACCCCCAGTTTTATGTCTATGTGAACGGCAGGCTGGTGCAGGGGCTGGACACCCGGCACAGGGAATTCCGGCTGGCAGAGCAGGCCAAGGTGGGGGAGACCTACCATGTGGCCCTGTTTGCCTACACCAGCGAGAACAAGAGCGTGCTACGGCTTGACACGACGCTGGCGGCGCTGGACAAGGAGACGGAGCAGCTCTATTATGACATTAAGGTGCCCTATGACACGGCGCTGCTCTTAGACGAGAACGACAAGACCCGCATTGACATGGTGCTGGCCCTCAACGAGACCATTAACCGGCTGGACCTGCGGGTGATGGGTTCTAAGGAATACCACGCCTCGGTGAAGGAGGCGCTGGAATATATCCGGACGGAATTCTACGAAAAGCAGTGCGGGGGAAGCGAGGCGGTCATCCGCTGCGTGGGGCACACCCATATTGACGTGGCCTGGCTGTGGACACTGAGTGTCACTAGGGACAAGGCAGTGCGGACGTTTGCCACCATGCTGGAATTGATGAACCAGTATCCGGAATTCATCTTCATGTCCAGCCAGCCGCAGCTCTACCAATACGTGAAAGAGGATGCGCCGGAGGTCTACGAAGAGCTGAAACGGCGGGTGAAAGAGGGTCGCTGGGAGGCAGAGGGCGCCATGTTCCTAGAGGCAGACTGCAACATCTCCTCCGGCGAAGCGCTGGTACGGCAGGTGCTCTACGGCACCCGCTTCTTTGAAAAGGAATTCGGGGTGAAAAACAGGATTCTCTGGCTGCCGGATGTGTTCGGCTATTCGGCTGCGTTGCCCCAGATTCTCAAAAAGAGCGGGATTGACTACTTTATGACCACCAAAATCAGCTGGAACGAATACAACAAGCTGCCCTATGATACCTTCCAGTGGCGGGGGATTGACGGGACAGAGGTGTTGACCCACTTTATCCCCGCTTCGGATTATCAGCCGGTGATGCGCACCCATTTCACCACCTATAACGGCAACCTGGTTCCCAAGCAGGTGAAGGGGGCTTGGCAGCGCTACCAGCAGAAGGAATTGAACCAAGAGGCCCTCTTTGCCTTTGGATACGGGGATGGGGGCGGCGGCACCACAAAGGAGATGCTGGAGAACTACCGCCGGATGGAGAAGGGGATTCCCGGCTGCCCCAGGGTGCAGATGAGCACCAGCCGCGATTTCTTTGAGCAGCTGGAGCGGGATGTGGTGGGAAACCGCTATCTCCCCACCTGGTCGGGAGAGCTCTACCTGGAATACCACCGGGGGACCTATACCTCCATGGCCCGGAACAAGAAATACAACCGGAAGTCGGAGTTTCTCCTACAGAGCGCGGAGAAGCTGGGGGTGATGGACCAGGCGCTGCTGGGGGGAAGTTATCCCACCAAGAAGCTGGACGACAACTGGGAAGTGGTGCTGCGCAACCAGTTCCACGACATCCTGCCGGGCTCCTCTATCAAAGAGGTGTATGAGGACTCCCAGGAAGAATACGAGGGGGTGAAAAAGCAGGTATCGGCGCTGCTCACAGACGGGGTGCGTAAGCTGCACGGCCAGGTGGCCCGCTCGGCCCCGGCAGTGACGGTGTTTAATACTGCGGGGACGGTTCTCAGCGATGTGGTGGAGGTAATGCTGCCGGAAGAGGTGGGGGCTCTCTCTGACCCGGAGACAGGAAAGGTACTGCCGGTGCAGCGGCTGGCAAACGGCAACGCCCTCTTCTTTGCGCCGGAGGTGCCTGCCAACGGCTACAAGACCTTCTATGCCGCCAAGGCCAAGGAGGGCGAAGGCCGCCTGGAGGTGGAGGGGAAAGTGGTTTGCACGCCCTTCTATACAGTGGAATTCGATGAGAAGGCGCAGTTTATCTCCCTCTATGACAAGGTGAACGGCAGGGAGGTGCTGAAGGCCGGGGAAAAGGGGAACGTGATTACGGCCTATGAGGACCGGCCTCACAAGTACGATAACTGGGACGTGAATATCTACTACCAGGAGAAGAGCTGGGTGGTGGACAGCCTGGCGGAATCCACAGTGGAGGAGGCCGGGCCGGTGCGGCTTTGCCTCAAGGTGGTGCGGCCCTTCCTCTCCTCTACGATTACCCAGCGCATCTATTTCTACAGCGACCAGGCCCGGATTGACGTTGCAAATGACATCGACTGGAAAGAGGAGAACCTCCTGCTGAAGGCAGCTTTCCCGGTGGATGTGCACGCAGAGGAGGCCAGCTATGAGATACAGTATGGCAATGTGACAAGGCCCTGCCACAGCAACACCCTGTGGGATGCCGCGCGCTTTGAGGTGTGCGCCCACAAGTGGGCGGATTTCTCGGAGGACGGGTATGGGGTGAGCCTCTTAAACGACTGCAAGTTTGGCTATGACATCCACGACGGGGTGATGCGGCTGACCATGCTCAAGGCCGGCACCTATCCCAACCCGGAGGCGGACAAGGAGCGGCACACCTTTACCTACTCCCTCTACCCCCACGCTGGGGGCTGGCGGGCGGCGGGCACGGTGGCCCAGGCCTACGCCCTGAACCTGCCGCTGCTGGCCCTGTGCGGCGACAAGCAGGAGGGGACGCTGCCCGATGCCCTTTCCCTGGTACAGGTGGACTGCCCCAATGTGATTGTGGAGGCGGTGAAGAAGGCGCAGGACAGCCAGGATACGGTGGTGAGGCTCTACGAGTGCTACAACCGGCGCACCAGGATGACGGTTACGCTGGCAAAGGCCCCCAAAGCTGTCTTTGCCTGCAACCTGTTGGAGCGGGAGGCCACACCGGTGGAGGTGGAGGGGAAGACCTTTACCGATACCGTGCTGCCCTATGAGATTAAGAGCTATCTGATTCAGTGGGATTGAGTTTTGTAGTAGAATTCCCCCTGGCAGCCCTTTGGGGACTGCCGGGGGGAGCTTTTTAGAGGGCCTGGGTTTTCAGCTGCGGTGGGGAGACACTGAAAAAAGAGGGAGAAGGGGTGTAAGTTTGTCAAACAAATTGGACAAGGAATTCGAGAGGAGAAAGCCAGGAGAGGGGACGCATCGGTAAGTTGTTGGAGCTTCGGTTATGGACAGCAAGCTGTTTCTCAAAGTCGGCCAGGGAAAAGAAAGAACGAAGAGAATAGAAGCGTTTCTGGTCTTCCCTGTGGCTACGCTCCACTTTTCCGTTGTGCCTTGGGGTGTAAGGGCGGATGAGCTTGTGCCGGACGCCAAGAGCAGCGGCAGTTTTCTCAAAAAGGGTCTGGACATCCCGTTTACTGTTGGAAAAACGGTTTGTAAATTCAAAACCGTTGTCGGTCTGGACACATTCCACACGGATACCCCTGCGGGCATACCACTTCACCAGCCGCTTCAAAAAGTCGGCGGAGGAGTAGGTGGATTGCTCCGGATAGGCGGCCAGGA
>JAAVYW010000009.1 GCA_022791315.1 Oscillospiraceae bacterium
CAGCTACAATCCCAAGACCAATACCTACACCAAGATGACTGCGCCCAACTATCGGATTGACGCCAACGGCTACCTGCACTTCACTACTTCTATGGGTAACTGTGTCATCGTCACCGACCAGCCTCTTGCCAGAAAGTAATTCGGTTTTGAGAAATTAGCTAACGCCCAAAAATTGCCCCCGGCTCCTATCGGAGTGCGGGGGCAATTTTTTTCTGGGTTCCTCTTTTAAGGGTTAGCTGGGCTGCTTCCTTCCCAGCGCGGGTCGATCGCACCGTAGGTAATTAAAGTTTCTGTCCACCCTTTCCAAAGGGTGGTGGGTTCCAAGGGCAAAGCCTTTGGTCGCTCATCGCAATGAGCGAAACTCCCCTTGTCCTTAACGGGGCGGCTCTAATAACCCAGCTAAGGCTACCCACTCAGCTAACATGGCCGCCCTTCCTCCCAACTCCCCCCTGTCGCCATCGCCTAGGTAAGCTCCCGCCTTTGCCAACGGCAAACAGGTGCCCAGCCTAGGCCTCCATCTCTTCGTCCTTTCTCGCCTATTCCCTTAGTTTGTCGGTTCCCGCACCGACAGGCGGCATCCTTGCCTTGCCGCAAGGAAGCGAAAGGCACATATGGGGCAAGCCCCCTATGAACCCCTGGCAGTGTCGGCAGGGGTCACTCGGTGGTCGGCGGACGCTCCGGGTGTTAGCGTTCTCCCCTTTTATCAGTGACAAGGCCAGGTGAAGCGGGCTCGGTGCGGCCCCTCCGTTAGTTCGCCTTGGCCTTCTGCGGGGGCTGGGTGGTTCTCGCTGGGCTCTTTCATGCCCACAATTTTTCCCCATCTATAGGTCGCTGTATGTTGCCCCTGCCAACGTGTTGGCCCCCGAAGGGAGGGGACCACAAAAAAGAAAAAACTGGCGAAATTGACAATGGAAACCGGAAGAAAAGTGTGTTATAATGCTGATTATAAATATTTTGCTATAATTCACATTCTGCCAAAGCTGGCGAGGGAAGGGGTCTTTCGGTTGCATCTGATTGTTAAGGACAGGGAATTTTACAAAAACGTGGCGGGTATCTCTATCCCCATCGCATTGCAAGGGCTTATCACGGTGGGGGTGAACCTGCTGGATACCATGATGCTGGGGCAGCTGGGGGAGACAGCCATTTCCGGGTCGGCGCTGGCGAACCAGTTTATTGGGGTGTTCCAAATCCTCTGCATGGGCATGGGTATGGGGGCTTCGGTGCTCACAGCCCGGTATTGGGGTATGAAGGACGGCAAGTCTTTGAAAAAGTCCATTACCATTATGTACCGCTTTTGCCTGGGATTGGCGCTGCTCTTTACTGTGCTGACAGCCCTGTTGCCCGCTGGGATTATGAGCCTCTATACCAACGAGACGGGGGTACTGGAGCTGGGTGTTACCTATTTCCGCTATTCGTTGCCCACTTACTTATTGATGGGGTTTAGCCTCACAACTACACTGGTGCTGCGCAGTGTGGGGCAAGTCAAGCTGCCGCTTATCAGTTCTATCGGCGCCTTTTTTCTCAATGTGTTCTTTAACTATTGCCTGATTTTCGGTAATTTCGGGTTCCCGCGGCTGGAGGTGGCAGGGGCGGCGATTGCCACGGTGATGGCGCGGGTACTGGAATTTGCCCTGATTTGCGGCTATTTCTGGTTTGTGGATAAAAAGGTGGCCTACCGGCTGCGGGATTTTTTGATGAAGTGTGGAGATTTGGTAAAGGAGTATTTCCGCATCAGCTTCCCCGTCCTGGTTTCGGATGGGCTGTTGGCCTTTGGGAACTCGGTGGTTACTTCGGTGATTGGGCATATGGGGGAGAGTTTTGTGTCGGCTAACTCTATCACGGTGGTGACGCAGCAGCTCAGTTCCGTGCTGGTGCAGGGGGTTTCCCAGGCCAGCGCCATTGTCACCGGGCACACCCTTGGGCGGGGCGAAGTGGAAAAGGCAAGGCACCAGGGCGAGGCCTTCCTGGGGATTGGGATGGCGCTGGGGCTCTTGGCGGGCGGCATTATCATGGTTCTCAGCGAGCCTATGATTTCGGCCTATAACCTGACCCAGGAGACCATTGCCATTGCCAGGGAACTGATGGTGGCTATCAGCATTATCATCTTCTTCCAGGCGATGAACAGCATCCTCACCAAAGGCGTGCTGCGGGGCGGCGGAGACACCAAGTTCCTCATGCTGGGGGATATCCTCTTCCTCTGGGTGGCCTCCATCCCCTTGGGGGCGTTGGCGGGTTTTGTGTGGCATCTGCCCGCTTTCTGGGTCTATACCCTGCTGAAATGCGACCAGATTATCAAGGCGGTGTGGTGCATCTTCCGGCTGCGGAGCGGGAAGTGGATTAAGAAGATTAGCTGAGGCAATTCTGTGTAAAAAGCCCCGGGGAAGCTATGGCTTCCCCGGGGCAAATTGCTGGGTTTTAGAATTTGGTGTAGCCATAGCTGTTGACCATGGCGTCGATTTTTTTGTTTTCCTTGCAGTACTCGCACTCGTGGGGGGAATAGATGCGGTAGTCGGGGATGTCTTTGAGGGTGAAGAGGGAGTGGATGGGCATACCCTCTACCTCGTCTACAGCGCTGAACAGGGCGCAGATGCCGGCCAGCTGGCCGTTGTAGTACTGGATGCACTTGCTGGCCCGGGCAATGGTCTTGCCGGTGGTGACAGAGGCTACCATCAGCAGCACCCGCTTATTCCACAGCAGGGGCTGCAAGTTGTCGCGGAACATCATTTGGTTGTTCATATTGATTTCCGGCGTGACAATGGCAATGTCGGCGTCCCGGTTGATGGAGGCCACGCCGGCGTGCATCAGGGCTTCGGCAGTATAGGCGCCCACAATACGGGTGCCCTCTAGGCAGATGATGCAGTCAATGGGGGTGGAGGAATAGTATTTGGCCAGCTCCTCCGCCGAGCGCTGGGCCTTTTTGGAATAGGACTTGAGCTCGGTCATATCCACGTAGTAGTTGACGTGGGAGTGGCTGGTAGAAAAATGGCCGGGATAAATCTTTATCTCGATCCGGTTGCTTTTTTCCGAGTGGAGTTCAATTGCTCTTGTATTCATTGCAGAGGCCTCCTTGTTTTGTTGATGGGCTCCCAGCCCCGCTTTCCCGGCTGAATTGCCTGGAGAGCACCTTCCGTCCTTTGGAAGAATCCGGTGCGTTTTCCCCTATATTTCGACAAGCTATACAAAAATATCTAAACATAGAAGAAAATTTAGGATAATTTATTATATCTCATTCCTGCGCCATTGTAAACAGGAAAAATGATTTTTGTCTGGTTTGAGGGAAAAAAACTGCAAAAAAGTGTGTTTTTGCCTTCCTGTGTCAGGAAGTTTTGGGAAAAGATGGCGGAAGGGGGATTTTTGCCTTTACAAAAGGGCAGGATTTTTGTACAATAGAGGGAAAGGGATGGAGAGCGTGCTCTCCCGCCTTGACAGGAAGAGGAATGAAAAAACGCAAGGCTGTCAAAAGAGAAAGGCGTGAGGACAATGGGACTGAACTATCAGCGCGCGCTGATTAAAATCAGCGGGGAGGCCCTGGCCGGGGAGAAAAAAACCGGGCTGGACTATGACGTGGTGCTGCGCATTTGCAAAAGCATCCAGAAAAGTGTGAACGAGGGTGCGCAAGTGGGTATTGTGGTGGGGGGCGGCAACCTCTGGCGGGGCCGTTCCAGCGGCGGGATGGACCGTACCCGCGCCGACCACATCGGCATGCTGGGCACGGTGATGAACGCCCTGGCCCTGGCCGACGCCTTTGAGAGCTTAGGGGTGGATGTGCGGGTGCAGACGGCAATTGCCATGCAGCAGATTGCCGAGCCCTATATCCGCAACAAGGCGGTGCGGCATTTGGAAAAGGGGCGGGTGGTTATCTTTGGCTGCGGCACCGGCAACCCCTTTTTCTCCACCGATACCGCGGCGGCCCTGCGGGCGGCTGAGACTAACGCCCAGGTGATTTTAAAGGCCACCATGGTGGACGGCGTGTATGACAGCGACCCCCACAAGAACCCGGCTGCCAAACGCTATGACACGGTGAGTTTTTCCGAGATGCTGGCCAAGGGGCTGGGTGTGATGGACGCTGCGGCTGCCTCCCTCTGCCGGGAGAACGGTATCCCTGTGCTGGTCTTTGACCTGAAGGACCCCGATAACATCTGCCGCGCGTTAAACGGCGAAAGTGTGGGCACATTAGTGAAGGAGGAAGAATAATCATGGGAAAATATGAAAAATATGAGGGGAAAATGGATAAGGTGATTGACAACCTGAAATACGAGTACTCCAGCATCCGCGCCGGACGGGCTAACCCCACGGTGCTGGATAAGCTCACAGTGGACTACTATGGCGCGCCCACCCCCATCAACCAGATGGCTGCCATCTCGGTGCCGGAGCCCCGGATGCTGGTGGTGCAGCCCTGGGATGCCTCTACCCTCAAGCTCATTGAAAAGGCCATCCAGACCTCTGATTTGGGGATTAACCCCACCAACGACGGCAAGGTTATCCGCATCACCTTCCCGCCGCTGACTGCCGAGCGCCGCCAGGAGCTGGTGAAGAAGGTGGCAAAATACGCTGAGGAGGCCAAGGTGGCGGTGCGCAACGTGCGCCGGGACGCCATGGACGACTACAAGGCCCAGAAGAAAAAGTCCGAAATCACCGAGGATGACCTGAAAAACATTGAAAAGGACATCCAGAAGCTCACCGACGACTACTGCAAGAAGGTGGACGGCGTGAAGGACGACAAGGAAAAGGAAATCACCGAGCTGTAAACCGGCACGGGTGGGCTTGATGTGCCCGGCCCTCCTCCGGAACTCTGGGGGAGGGCCGGCATGGGGAGCGGTAGAACCCTGCTGTCCCCAAAAACAAGACAAAAAGGACGGGAAAAGAATGCAGGAGAGCGGCAAGAACCCCCAGCACATCGGTATTATCATGGACGGCAACGGGCGATGGGCCAAACAGCGGGGCTTGGCCCGGAAATTCGGGCACAGGGAAGGGGCTAAGGCCTTCCAGAAGATTGTGGAATACTGCTATGATTTGGGAGTTCCCTACCTGACTTTCTATGCCTGGTCCACGGAAAACTGGGCCCGGCCCAAGGACGAGGTGGACGCGGTGATGAACCTGCTGCGGGACTATTTGAACCGGGATTTGAGCAAAATTAGGCAGCAGGTGCGGATGCGCTTCATCGGCGACCGGGGGGCCCTGCCCCAGGATATCCAGCAAAAGATGGCCGAGATTGAGGAGAAGACCGCCTCATTTACCCGCACGACGGTGAACCTGGCGGTGAACTACGGGGGCAGGGCTGAAATTGCCGCAGCGGCCCGCAGGCTGGCCCAGCAGGCGAGAGACGGGGCGCTGGACCCGGCGGACATCGACGAGGCGCTCATCAGCGCCAACATTGGCACCGCTGGGCAGCCCGACCCGGACATCATCCTGCGCCCCAGCGGGGAAAAGCGCTCCTCTAATTTCCTGCTGTGGCAGGGGGCTTATGCCGAGATGATTTATATGGATGTGCTCTGGCCGGATTTTACCCCCAGGCATCTGGACGAGGCTCTGGCGGAATTCAGCCGAAGAAACCGGCGCTTTGGCGGGATTTAGCCTGGGCGCACATTTCACAGTGACGAGGTGATGGGGGAGACCCCAAACAACATGAGACAACGACTCCTTTCCGCCGCGGTGGGGCTTCTGCTGGTGCTTCTTATCCTGCTGGGCTTTTACAACATTTCCTTTCTCTTTGTCGTCAGTGCTTTAGGGGCGCTGGCGGTGTATGAGCTGCTGGATGCGGTGAAACTCACCAGGGAGCGCCCGCTGACCCTGCTGGCCTGCCTGGCTGCGGCGGCAATCCCCTTCAGCACCCACCGGAATATCTACTCCCATGAGACCATTGCGCTCACCCTCTATGTCTTCCTGCTGCTGCTCTACCTGCTGGTGCGGCATGAGCAGGTGAAGATTAAGGAAATTTGCTATGCCCTGGTGGTGTCCCTCCTGGTGCCCTTTGCCTTCTCCACCATGATTTTCATGCGGGAAAAGTATCCCGAGGATGGGCTCTTCTATCTCTGCCTGATTCTCATCGGCTCCTGGGTAGCAGATGCGGGGGCCTATTTTGTGGGCACCTTTTTGGGAAAACACAAGCTCTGCCCTTCCATCAGCCCCAACAAGACCGTTGAGGGGGCTGTTGGGGCTTTGGCCAGCAATATGGCCGGCATGGTCCTGGCGGGGCTGGTGTACCAGTATTTGACGCCGGGTGGGGAGGGGCTGGAGCTCTCCTACCTCAACCTGGCGCTCATCGGGCTGATGTGCGCGGTGGTGAGCATTTTGGGGGACCTGACGGCCTCTGTCATCAAGCGGCAGAGCGGGATTAAGGACTACGGCAAGATTATCCCCGGCCACGGCGGCATTATGGACCGCTGCGACAGCCTGCTCTTTGTGGCGCCCTTTTTCTACCTCATCATCCGCTATCTTCCCATTGTGCTGAGGTAACAGGGCTTTGGCATACTTTGCAATCGCTTTTGTGGGGAATGGAGGGCTGCTGCGGGATTTGGCGGCGGCTCTTTCCCTTATGGGGGGTGGAGAGATGATACAGGCGGTGGCCTTTGACTTGGGCGGGACCCTACTGGAATTCCGGGGGATGCCGCCGGATTGGAGCAGCTACTATCCCGCCGGGCTTGAGGAGGCGGGGCGCGCCCTTGGCCTGCACCCCTCGGCCCAGGAGATTGGGGAGGCGGCGGAAATCCTGCGGGGCTACAACCCCAGGGTGCGTTACCGGGAGGAGGAGATTCCCCCGGAGAGGATTTTTGCCGATGCAGTGAAGGGATGGGCCGTGAAGCCGGAGACAAGGGCGCTGATTGACGCCTTTTTTGCAGGGCTGCACTTGGAGGCGGCCACATATGGCTACGCTGCCGGGCTCTTGGAGCGGTGCAGGCGGAGGGGATACCGGACGGCCTGCCTCACCGACCTGCCCAACGGGATGCCGGACCAGCTCTTCCGCCCGGCTGTGGGGGAAATCGAGGGGGGATTGGACTTGTATGCCTCCTCCCAGACCTGCGGGGTGCGAAAGCCCAACCCGGGCGGACTGCTCTACATTGCAGCGCAATTTGGCCTTTCTCCCGCCGGGATTTTGTTTGTGGGGGATGAGGAAAAAGACCGGCGGACAGCAGAGAGGGCGGGCTGCCCCTTTGCCTGGATTCAGGACTTTTTGGCGGGAGAAGGAGGAGAACTGGGATGAAGACAATTTCCATCATCGGCAGCACCGGCTCCATCGGCACCCAGTCATTGGAGGTGGCGAGGGAGCGGGGGTACAAGGTGTGCGCCCTGGCGGCGGGGAAGAACACGGTGCTGCTGGAGCGGCAGGCCAGGGAATTTGCCCCCCGGCTGGTGAGCGTGGCAGGGGAAGAGGAATACCGGGACATGCGGGCCCGGCTGGCGGACACGGACATCACCGTGGTGATGGGGGACGAGGGGCTTTGCAGGGCGGCCTGCGCCGAAGAGGCGGACCAAATCGTCAACGCCGTGGTGGGTATCCGGGGCCTGCGGCCCACTTTGGCGGCGCTTCAGGCGGGCAAGCAGGTGGCCCTGGCCAACAAGGAGACTCTTGTTTCCGGTGGCGCGCTGGTGACAGGGCTGGCAAGGGAGAAGGGGCTGCCCATTATCCCCATTGACAGCGAGCACTCGGCCATTTTCCAGTGTTTACAGGGCAACGAGGGGAATGCGCCCCGGCGTATCCTGCTCACCGCCTCCGGCGGGCCATTTTTTGGAAGGAAGCGGGAGGAGCTGGCGGGGATTACCCCGGAGCAGGCCCTGCGCCACCCCAACTGGGCCATGGGCCCCAAAATCACTGTGGACAGCGCCACCCTGATGAACAAGGGGCTGGAGCTGATTGAGGCCATCTGGCTCTTTGGCGTGGCTGAGGAGCAGGTGGAAATCCTGGTGCACCGGCAGAGCGTGATTCACTCGGCGGTGGAGTTTGCCGACGGGGCGGTGATGGCCCAGCTGGGGGTGCCGGACATGAAGGTGCCCATCCAGTATGCCCTGACTTCCCCCGCCCGCCTGCCGCTCAAGGGGGAGCGGCTGGATTTGTTTGCCTACGGCTCCCTCACCTTCCAGCGGCCGGATGAGGAGACCTTTGTGCCCCTGGCGGCCTGCCGCCGGGCCATCCGCCAGGGAGGGCTCAAGCCCTGCGCCGCCAACGGGGCGGACGAGCAGGCGGTGGAGCTCTTTTTGCAGGGAAAGCTACCCTTTTTACAAATAGGCGACCTGGTGTGGGAGGCCATGGAGGCCCAGCCTGCCGGGGAGGCGGATTCCCTGGAAACCATCCTGGAAGCAGACCGGGCCGCAAGGGAATATGTGCTGGCCCACGCCCATACCCTGCGCTAGGGGATTGCGATTTTTTCGCCCCTTGCGGCATATAGTAAGGATAGGCGGACGGCCCGGGGAAAGCGGGAATCCGGCTGCCCCGGGGCAGGAGAGCACACGCGCCGGACGAGAAAGGAATGTGGTTGGCGGGAATGAATACAGTGATAACGATTTTGATTGCCATTTTAGTATTTAGCGTTTTGATTTTTGTGCACGAGCTGGGGCACTATCTGGCGGCCCGGGCGGCGGGCATTAAAATCAATGAATTTGCCATTGGCATGGGGCCGGTGCTCTTTGCCAAGGAGCACAAGGGCATCCGCTATGCCCTGCGGCTGCTGCCCATCGGCGGGTTTTTAAGCATGGAGGGGGAGGACGAGGGGAGCGGCGACAGCGCTGCCTTTTGCAACAAGGGCGTGGGATGGCGGGTGCTGGTGACAGTGGCCGGGGCGCTGATGAACGTGCTGCTGGGCTTTGTGCTGCTCATCATCCTCATCTCCAGCCAGGACTTGATTGGCACCCGCATTGTGGCGGGCTTTAACGAGGGGGCCACCAGCCAGGCCAGCGGCCTGATGGCCGAGGACGAGATTTTGAGCATCAACGGCGCAGGGGTTTTCATTGACAATGACATTGTCTACCAGCTGCTGAGAGACCCGGACGGGGTGGTGGACATGGTGGTGCGGCGAAACGGGGAAAAGGTGGAACTGAAAAATGTCACCTTCCAGACCGTGGAAGTCACCGGCACCACCGCTACCGTGGTGGATTTTAAGGTCTATGGCACGCCCAAGACTCCCTGGGGGGTGCTGAAAAACGCGGCGGGGCAGACAGTCTCGGTGGTGCGGCTGGTGTGGTCGTCGCTGATTGACCTGCTCACCGGGCGCTTTGGGCTCAACCAGATGTCCGGGCCGGTGGGGGTCACCACGGCCATTGGGGAATCGGCCAAGAGCGGGATACCCTCCCTGCTCACAATGGTGATTT
Organism: Oscillospiraceae bacterium; assembly: GCA_022791315.1. Taxonomy (GTDB): domain Bacteria; phylum Bacillota; class Clostridia; order Oscillospirales; family Ruminococcaceae; genus JAAVYW01. Next base: position 9,304 of record JAAVYW010000009.1, read on the forward strand.
ATATCACCATCAACCTGGGGGTGTTTAACCTGCTGCCCATCCCCGCCCTGGACGGGGGGCGGCTGCTGTTCCTGCTCATTGAGGCGGTGCGGCGCAAGCCCATCAACCCCAAATACGAGGGGTATGTCCATGCCGCCGGGTTTGCCCTGCTGATGCTGCTGGTGGTGGTTGTCACCTTTAACGACATCACCCGGCTGCTGGGGTGGCACGCGTAGCGAAAACGCCTGCCTATGGCGCCCGCGAGAAAGGAAGTTGATTATGACGGCGAGAGAACAGACGAAGCAAGTGCCGGTGGGGAATGTGTCCCTGGGGGGCGGAAGCCCGGTTTTGGTGCAGTCCATGCTGAATGTCCCGGCGGGGGATGTGGCGGGGAATGTGGCCCAGGCGGTGCGGCTGGAAAAGGCCGGATGCGAAATCCTGCGGGTGGCGGTGCCCACCCTGGAAGACGCCCGGCTGGTGACGGCTATCAAGGAGAAAACCAGTATCCCCCTGGTGGCGGACATCCACTTTGACTATAAAATCGCCCTGGCCTGCGCGGAGCGGGGGGTGGACAAAATCCGTATCAACCCTGGCAATATCGGCGAGGACAGCCGGGTGAAGGCAGTGGCAGTGGCCTGCCGGGAACGGGGCATCCCTATCCGCATCGGGGTGAACTCCGGTTCGGTGGAGAAGCATATCTTGGCCAAGCACGGCGCGCCCACTGCCGAGGCCCTGTGTGAGAGCGCCCTCTACCACGTGGGGCTCTTGGAGAAGTTTGACTTTACCGATATTGTCATCGCCTTGAAATCCTCCCATGTGCCCACCATGGTGCAGGCCTACCGCCGTATGAGCCGGCTGACCAGGTATCCCCTGCACCTGGGGGTGACGGAGGCGGGCACTGTGCGGGCCGGGCTGCTGAAATCCGGCGCGGGTATCGGCGCGCTGCTGTTGGATGGCATCGGGGACACTATCCGCATTTCCCTCACCGCCGACCCGGCGGAGGAGGTGGCGGCGGGGAAAGAGCTGCTGCGGGCCCTGGGGCTGCGCAGACAGGGGCCAAGCCTGGTGGCCTGCCCCACCTGCGGCCGCACCCAGATTAACCTGATTCCCCTGGCGGAGCAGGTGGAGGAATACCTGCGCACCGTGGACAAACCCATCACTGTGGCAGTTATGGGCTGTGTTGTCAACGGCCCTGGGGAGGCCAGGGAGGCGGACATCGGCATTGCAGGCGGGAAAAAAGAGGGACTTATCTTTAAGAAAGGCGAGATTCTGCGGAAGGTGCCGGAGGAGCGGCTGCTGGAAGAGCTGAAACAGGAGATAGCACTGCTCTAGGGCCTGCGACAGCGGCGGGCCCGGCAGGGGCGGCCAACGAGATACAAGAGAGGAGCCAGTGCGCCATAACACCGGGCCCGCTGGCCTTTGCCCCAGAAAAGGGGAGGAAACCCGAAACAGAGAGGGAGAAAGGGAACAATATGGCGAACCGATTGCGCACCATCCTGGGCGGGCTGCTGCCCGAGCAACTGCCCGAAGGCATGGCTGACGGGCAGATTTTGTACATAGAATTGGACAGGGAGCAGAAGAAAATGGAACTCACCGCCTCCTTTGCCAGGGTGATTCCCCGGGGGGAGCTGGCAAAGGCCGGGCGTGAGCTGGCCCAGAACGCGGCCCTGGAATCCTGCCGGATTTTCCCGCGCTATCTGCCCACCCTGTTCTCCCCTGAGACTGTGCTGCCCGACCTGGTGGACGTGCTCAAGGAACGGGGCGTGCTGGTGAACGGCTTCTTTGACGATGCAGCCCTCTCCCTGGAGGGGGAGCAGCTCACAGTGGAGCTGCGGCACGGCGGCGGGCAGATGCTTGCGGAACGTAACTGCGCCGGGGAGATTGCCGCCTATTTGAAAGAGCACTACGGGCTGCACGTGGCGGTTTCCCTTGCGGGGAAGCTCTCCTTGGACGAGGCGGAACAGCAGCAGGTGATGGAGAGCGCCCCCCCGCCTCCCCCTGTGGCAGCCCCTGCTGCCCCTGCCGGGGAAAAGAGGGCAGCGGGCGGGGATAAAAAGAAAATCCGCTTTGACCTGACCGGGCTGCCCTTTGTGGAGGACAGCCTGGCCGTGGTGACTGGGCGCATTATCACCGAAAAGCCGGGAAGGCTGGACGAGGTGAATGTGGAATCGGGCCGGGTGGTGGTGTGGGGGGATATCTTTGAAAAGTCCGCCCGGGAGACTAGGGACGGGAAACGGGTGATTTACAACATCAATTTCACCGATTACACCAGCTCCAACACCCTGAAAATCATCATTGAGAAGGAGAAGTCCGCCCCCATTGAGAAGTTGCAGGTGGGGCAGACCCTGCTGGTGCGGGGGGATGTGAACCTGGACAAATACGACAATGAGCTGGCAATCCGCCCCATGGACATCAACACCGTGGAGAAGCCGGGGCGCACAGACGATGCGCCGGTGAAGCGGGTGGAGCTGCACCTGCACACCAACATGTCCGCCATGGACGGGATGACGCCGGCGGATGTGCTGGTGAAGCGGGCCGCTGCCTTTGGGCACCGGGCCGTTGCCATCACCGACCACGGGGTGGCCCAGGCTTTCCCCGACGCCATGAATGCCTGTGAAAAAATCAACAAGGGCCGGGGAGAGGGCGAGGAGCCCTTTAAAGTGATTTACGGTGTGGAGGGCTATTTAGTCAACGACATGATTGCCTGCGTGTCAGGGGAGCGGGAGGCCGGGTTTGACGGCGAGTTCATTGTCTTTGACATCGAGACCACCGGGCTCTCCGCCGAAAACGACCGTATCACGGAAATCGGGGCCATCCGCCTACGGGGGAGGGAGGTTGTGGAGGAGTTTGACATCTTTGTCAACCCCGGTCGGCCCATCCCGCCCAATATCACCGAGCTCACCGGCATCACAGACGAGATGGTGGCAAACGCCCCGGAAGAGGGGGAGGCCCTGCGGCAGTTTTACGAATTCTGCGGCGGGGACAATGCCCTGCTGGTGGCCCACAACGCCTCCTTTGACACCTCCTTTATCCAGGCGGCGGCGGCGCGGCAGAAGATGGAGTACCACTTTACCTCTATTGACACCCTGGCGATTGCCCGCTCCCTCTATCCGGAGCTGAAGCGGTTTAAGCTGGACATGGTGGCAAAGCACCTGAAGCTGCCGGAATTCAACCACCACCGGGCCTGTGATGACTCCCGGATTTTGGCGCTGATACTCCTGAAAATGTTTGAGAAAATGGAGAAGGAGCTGGAGCTTGCCGGGGTGCAGGACATCAATGTGAAGCTGGCAGGGGGGGACTACAAGTCCCTGCGCTCTTACCACATCATCCTGCTGGTGCAGAACAAGGTAGGGCTCAAAAACCTTTACCGGCTCATCTCTGATGCCCATGTGGAGCACTTTTACAAGCGCCCTCGCCTACTGAAAAGCCTGCTGCTGAAATACCGGGAGGGGCTTATTGTGGGCAGCGCCTGCGAACAGGGGGAGCTCTACCAGGCGGTGCTCCAGGGCAGGCAATGGGGGGATTTGTGCGACATTGCTAAATTCTATGACTACCTGGAAATCCAGCCTTTAGGCAATAACGCCTTTATGGTGCGCAACGGCACAGTGAAGGACGACTATGCGTTGAGGCAGCACAACAAGACCATTATCCGGCTGGGGCAGACGCTGAACCTGCCGGTGGTAGCCACGGGGGACGTGCATTTCATGGACCCGGGGGACGCGGTGTTCCGCGCCATCCTCATGGCGGGGCAGGGCTTTTCGGACGCCGACCAGCAGGCGCCCCTCTATTTCCGCACCACCGAGGAGATGCTGAAGGAATTTGACTACCTGGGGGAGAAGCTGGCCTATCAGGTGGTGGTGGAAGCCCCCAACTTGATTGCCGACCGCATCGAGGCCGTGCGGCCCATCCCCAAGGGCACCTATCCCCCCAGTATTGCGGGCTCCGACGAGGATTTGCAGCGCATCACCTGGGAGCGCGCCAAGGCGCTTTACGGTGACCCAGTGCCCGAGCTGGTGGCGAAGCGGCTGGACAAGGAGCTCACCTCCATTGTGAAGCACGGGTTCTCGGTGCTCTACATGATTGCCCAGAAGCTGGTGGCCGAGAGCGAGCGCAACGGGTATCTGGTGGGTTCCAGAGGGAGCGTGGGCTCCTCCTTTGTGGCATCCATGGCGGGCATCTCTGAGGTGAACCCGCTGCCGCCCCACTATGTTTGCCCCCAGTGCAAATACTCCGAATTCTTCACCGACGGCAGCGTGGGCTCGGGCTTTGACCTGCCCGCCAAGAAGTGCCCGGACTGCGGCACAGACTTGAGCCGGGACGGCCACGACATCCCCTTTGAGACGTTTTTGGGCTTTGACGGGGACAAATCCCCGGATATTGACCTGAACTTCTCCGGCGAATACCAGGCCCAGGCCCACCGCTACACGGAGGATTTGTTTGGCCGCGACCATGTGTTCAAGGCCGGGACGATTTCCACTGTGGCCTCCAAGACGGCCTATGGGTATGTGAAAAACTACTTAAACGAGCGGGGGAGGATTGTACACCGGGCGGAGGAGAACCGGCTGACCATCGGCTGCACCGGGGTGAAGCGCACCACGGGGCAGCACCCCGGCGGCATGGTGGTGGTGCCGGGGGAATTCGATGTGTATGATTTTACCCCCATCCAGCACCCGGCGGATTCCAAGGAATCGGGCATCCTCACCACACACTTTGACTTCCACTCCCTCCACGACACCATCCTCAAGCTGGATAACCTGGGGCATGATGTACCCACCATGTATAAATACCTGGAGGACATGACCGGTATCCCGGTGATGGAGGTCTCCATGAGCGACGAGAAGGTGATGAGCCTTTTCACCAGCCCCGACGCCCTGGGCGTCACGGAGGAGGACATCGACAGCAAGACCGGCACCTTTGGGCTGCCGGAGATGGGTACCCCCTTTGTACGCCAGATGCTCCTGGACGCCCAGCCCAAGACCTTTGCCGACCTGCTCCAGATTTCCGGGCTCTCCCACGGCACCGACGTGTGGCTGGGGAATGCCCAGGATTTAATCAAGGCGGGTACCTGCACTATTTCCGAGGTCATCGGCACCCGGGACAGCATTATGATTTATCTGATGCAGAAGGGCCTAGAGCCCAAGATGGCCTTTAAAATCATGGAGATTACCCGCAAGGGCAACGCCGCCAAACTCTTTACCGAGGAGCACTACAGCGCCATGCGGGAACACAATGTGCCGGAATGGTACATCGAGAGCTGCCTCAAAATCAAATACATGTTCCCCAAGGCCCACGCAGCGGCCTATATCATCGCGGCCATCCGGCTGGGGTGGTATAAGGTGTACAAACCGCTGGAATTCTACGCCACCTATTTCACCGTGCGGGGCGGGGACTTTGACGCCGAGGCCGCGGTGAAGGGCAAGGCCTTTGCCACCCGGCGGATGATGGACCTCAAGGCCAAGGGCAACGAGCGCTCCGTGAAGGAGGAGGATGCCTACGGCAGCTTGCAGGTGTTGGTGGAGGCGCTCTGCCGGGGCATCGAGTTTTTGCCGGTGGATTTATACCGCTCCAAGGCCACCCGGTATGAGCCGGAGGAGGGGAAAATCCGTATCCCCTTTGCCGCGCTGAAGGGGCTGGGGGGGGCTGCGGCCACCACCCTAGAAGAGGCGGGCAGGCAGGGGGACTACATCTCCGTGGACGACATCGGCGTGCGCGCCGGCGTGGGCAAGGGGGTGCTGGAGATGCTGGAGACTTCCGGCGCACTGGAGGGCCTGCCCAAGACCAGCCAGATCACCTTCTTTTAACTTTGCAATGTGAAAGGACGGCTGCTTATGTCGGCGTTTATTCCCTTTCCCCATAAGAGGCTGGAAAACGATCCGGCCGGGGTGAAGGCGGCGTATTTGGAGGGGAGAAAGGGCGGCGGCGTGCCGGTGCTTCTCCTGATGGAGCCGGAAATGGCCCCCTTTGGCGAGGAGGAGGAGTGGGACATGCTCTCCCTGCTGGCGGAGGACGCCATGGAGGAGAGCTGCGCCCTGGATTTGCAGGAGGCGCTGGAGGAAAAGGCGGAGGAGCTGGACCTCTATCCCGAGTGCTTTTCCATGGAGAAGGACGAGGGAATCCGGGAAAACGACCTCTATCTGGGCTTGGACGACACTCTGGAGCTCTATCTGGCGGAGTTTCCGGGGGAGCCCTGGGAGGTGCTGGCCTTCTTGCCCAGCGGGCTCTGGGGGGAGCCGGTGCCGCCGGAGTTTCTGGCCCTGGTCCGAAAATGGCAGGTGAAGCACGGGGCGGTGCCGGCGGCGATTGGCTTCAACACCCTGCAATTCTATGTGGAGGAGCCGGTGACGGATCCGGAGGAGCTGGAGACGCTGTGCCATGAGATGCTGCTCTTCTGCCCGGAGCTGATCGAGATGCACGCCCTCTCCTTTGGGAATCTGACGGAGCAGGTGTCGAAGTCCCATTTTTGGTATTTCGTGTGGGATTAGAGAAGGGAGACGGAGAGAATGCTGGCGGATTATTTGACGGAAAAGCCGGTGCTGGAGACGGAGCGGCTGATTCTGCGGCCCTTGACCGAGGCAGACGTGCCGGATTTGGAAAAGTGGATGCCCGACCCGGAGTTATACACCTATTACGGCAGGGGAGTGTCCAAGGGAGAGCGGAATCCCGCCCTGCTCTTCCGCGACCCGCGCCCCCATGTGAAGCGGAAGCCCAGCCCGGACTTTGTCTGGGGGATTGTGCTCAAGGACAGCGGGAAGGTGATCGGGCAGCTCTTTGTTATCGAGATCGAAAACAAGCGGATGGCCAAGGTGGCCTATCGCATCGCCAAGGAGCACTGGGGAAAGGGGATTACCACCGAGGCACTGAAACGGGCGATTACTTTTTGCTTTGCCGAGACGGAGCTGCTGCGGCTGTGGACGGATGTGGACGCCCGCAACGCCGCCTCCTGCCGGGTGCTGGAAAAGTGCGGGTTTACCCGGGAGGGGCTGGTCCGGCAGGGAAAGTTTAATCAGGTGTACTGCGACTATTATTTGTATGGTCTGCTGAAGGAGGGCTTGACGTGCTGACCCAGCTGGGGGAAGGAGGGCCGAGAGTAAGCGGCCCACAAAGCTACAGAAGATGGAACTCCAGCGGCCGGATGGCCGCGCGCCCCGAAGGGGGGGAAACATAAAAAAAGAAGAAAGAGGGAACTGCCATGCTGGAACTCAAACCGCCTACGGCTGCGGAGCGGGAGGCCATTGCGGCGCTGTATGTCCGCGCCTTTCCCGCCAATGAGCGCCGCCCGCTGGAGCCGCTGATGGAATCCCACGGCGGGCATGCCGCCATGCTGGCCGCGCGGGAGGACGGGGCTTTCTGCGGCTTTGCCAGCCTGCTGCTGTGGGAGGATATTGCCCATATCATCTATTTCGCGGTGGAGGAGGGGAAGCGGGGAAAGGGCCTGGGGGGCCGGATTCTGGAGGAAATCCAGGCGCTGTATCCCGGCTGCCGGGTGATTGTGGACATTGAGGAGCCGGAGGAGGGCGCTCCCAACAATCCCCAGCGCATCCAACGCAGAGACTTTTACCTGCGAAACGGCTATAACCCGAGTGACATCCACTACCACTGGGAGGGTACGGCCTATACCATTCTCTCCCGGGGCGGCGGGGTTGACGGCGAGGACTTCTGGCAGTTCTGGGAAGGACTGAGGAAGCTGGCGCCGGGTGTGGGAAACTATTGAGGTGAATTTGATTATGGAAATCGTGATTCGTGCGATGCGCCGGGAGGAATATCCCCTGCTGCGGACATTCCTCTACCAGGCGATCTTCCTGCCGCCGGAGACAATTTTGGATACCCCGGAGATGCAGGTCTATCTTACGGGCTTTGGCGAGAGCCCCCACGACCGGGCCCTGGTGGCTGAGGCCGGCGGCCAGGTGGTGGGAGTGGTGTGGGTGCGCATCATGGAGGACTACGGCCATGTGGATGACGACACCCCCTCTTTCTCCCTTGCGCTTTTACCGGAATGGCGGGGGAAAGGCATCGGCACTGCGCTGATGCGGGAAATGCTGGCCCGGCTGGGCGCCTGCGGCTATGCCCAGGCCTCCCTCTCGGTGCAGAAACAGAACAGGGCAGCGCGGCTCTACCGCAGGCTGGGGTTCTCCGTACTGCGGGAGACAGAGGAAGAATATATTATGGTTTGCCCGCTAACAAACAGAAAGGGGCCTTCGCGGCAGCGGGGCTAGGGGGGAGAGCAATGCAGCAGATGAAATCCTGGGAACAGACCATCATCCGTCCCCGCAGGGCCGGGGGAGGGCCCTATGGGCCTGGGAAGCGGCAGATTCTCCGGCTGTGGCAGTTTTGGGTTTCTGCCGGAGTCTTGCTGATTTTGTTGGCTCTGCTGATTGTCCCTTTGGCTGCCCGCCGGGGCGGGGAAGCGGGCCAGGAGGCCTATTATCCCTCCCGCATTGGCGCGCTGCCGGTGGTGACGGACTTGCTCCCGGAGGATGCCCTGAACCGCCCGGGCATCCCGCGCAGGGTGGAGTGGATTGTCATCCATGAGACGGGAAACAGCGCCCAGGACGCCGACGCCCAGGCCCACAACACCTATATCCACAGCATTTCCCAGGAAACCGAGCTCTCCTGGCACTACACGGTGGATGAGACAATGGCCTATCACCATGTCCCGGACAACGAGGTGGCCTGGCATGCCGGGGATAAACTCACCGGCCACGGCGGCAACAAGAACGGCATCGGCATTGAAATCTGCGTCAACGAGGGGGCGGATTTTGAGGCCGCTTTGGACAACGCCGAGCTCCTCACCGGCTATCTCATGGCCCGCTATGGCCTGACAGAGAAACAAATCCGGCAGCACGGGGATTTTATCTCCAAAAACTGCCCCGAAACCATCCGGGGACAGGAGCGCATGGCGGAATTTGTGGTGAGGGCCAGCCAGTATAAGGAGCAGATTTTGTCCGGCCAGCTGGAATATGAGGACACCCAAGCCCCAGGATGAGGGGGCTTGGCGGGCGGAAAACGGAAAAAGTGGCGAATCTTTGAAAAAAACCGGAAAATGGATTGACAAAATGGGAAAACTGTGGTATATTTAAGAGCGTCGTTGAAAGCCTGCGGGTGTAGTTCAATGGTAGAATCCCAGCCTTCCAAGCTGGTTGTGTGGGTTCGATTCCCATCACCCGCTCCACTTCCGTATAAGCAGGAAGCTGAAAAAAATTTTAGTGCTGAGATGGGCCTTGAAAGTTAGGGCCAGGAATGTTATAATTACTTTATTTTATGCGCCAATAGATCAGCTGGATAGAGCAAC
>JAAVYW010000077.1 GCA_022791315.1 Oscillospiraceae bacterium
CGCCTGGGCCAGCATCGCCTGGGCGGACTGTACCAGCACGTTCATCTTCGTGTAGTTCATCATTTCCTTCGCCATGTCCGTGTCTCTAATCCGGCTGTTGGCGGCGGAGAGGTTCTCCACTGCTACATCCAGGTTGTTGATAGTGTGTTCCAGACGATTCTGGAGCGCACCCAGAGACGCACGCTGGGTAGAAACAGTGTTGATGGCGTTTTTGATTTTGTCAATGGAAGCGCTGGCGCTGCTCTCAGTGGTGATGTCAATCCCATCGATTTTCAGGCCCTTGGCGCTCATGTCCTCAATGGAGACCTTCATCTTGTTGTAATCATCAGCGGTATCGCCAATTTGGAGCACCAGACCTTTGCCCTCAATCTGATTGTTGTTCAGGCTCAGGCGGATACCAGCGCCAGGAGCAACACCAGTGGCGGTGGCTTCAGCAATGGCGTCAGTAACGGTCAGGCCGGTAACTTTAGCGATTGCCTCAATATTCTGAGCGAAGTTGTTGTTCGCCACATCGGCGGTACCACCAACAGCAGGGGGAGTATCGGCTGCGGGCTTCTGTAAGCCGCCAATACCGCCTACCAGAATCGTGACATCACTGCCCAGACCATAGGTGGCGCGGAGATGGTCCTGATTTTTAACGGCAGGGCTTGCAGTATCAACGGGGTCCTGGTCATTTGTTAAAATAACAAACTTATGGCCGTTAATGGTGAAAACGGCATCTTCATAATTGGTGCCATTGTATTCAATCAGGTCAGCTGCGCTAATTTCAATACCATCGTTAACGCCAGAAGTGGCATTTACACCGATAGAAGTGGTGGTAGTCATGGCTCCGGTGGGGTCAGGAGCATAGGGCTTTGCCTTCCCATCCTTGTCCTGAGCGGTCACATCAAAGCTGCGGACAACGCGGCCATTGGCGCCGTTTTCCAGAGCTTCCAGCTTAATCTTCTGTCCAGCAGTTGTGATATTGAACTCGTCGGCCAAATCAGTGGCTTTCAATGCAGCTGTAAAGGCGTCAGCAACATTTGCAGCGGTTACAACACCGTCAGCGGCCAGAGTGGCATAGGTTGTCTTGCCATCCAAAGAGGTCAGCTTGTGCTTGCCAGTACCTTCCGACATATCAACTTTTAGTTGTACCGAGGTAGAAGTACCATCGTCAAAGCCAATATTAAAGGTCAGGACATCGCCGTCAGCCGCTTCTTTGCCTCCTGCGGTACCATAGGCAACCAGCGCCTCTTTTGTCTCAAAGGAAGCCTTGCTGCCTACCGATTTATAGGTACGGGCGTTTCCACCTACTTCAATCTTGGTGACAGGCAGTTTGGCGGCCAGAGAACCATCCAACAGCTTGGCACCGTTGAAGTTGGCGGATTGGCTGATACGGTCAATTTCATCCAGCAGCTGGTCTACTTCAGCCTGTAAAGCCTCACGCTCCTGGCTGGTGTAGGTGCCGTTGGCGGACTTCGTTGCCAGCTCCACCATACGGTTCAGCATGTCGTGTACTTCGCCCAGGTTGCCCTCAGCAGTCTGAATCAGGCTGATACCGTCCTGTGTGTTGGAAGAAGCAGTCTCCAAACCGGTAATCTGCGCCTTCATCTTCTCACTGATTGCCAAGCCCGCAGCATCGTCACCAGCCCGGTTAATCCGGAAACCAGAGGACAGCTTCTCCAAGCTC
>JAAVYW010000078.1 GCA_022791315.1 Oscillospiraceae bacterium
ACAGTGCAGTGTCTAAGAGCTTGGAGAAGCTGTCCTCTGGTTTCCGGATTAACCGGGCTGGTGACGATGCTGCGGGCTTGGCAATCAGTGAGAAGATGAAGGCGCAGATTACCGGTTTGGAGACTGCTTCTGCGAATGCGCAGGACGGTATCTCTCTGATTCAGACCGCTGAAGGCAACCTGAACGAAGTGCACGACATGCTGAACCGTATGGTGGAGCTGGCTACGAAGTCTGCCAACGGCACCTATACCACCACTGAGCGGGAAGCCCTGCAGGACGAAGTGGATGCGCTGCTGGAGGAAATCGACCGTATCGCCCAGTCTGCCAACTTCAACGGCACCCGTCTGCTGGACGGCACTATGGGCCTGAACAAGGACGCTTTCACAGTTGGGAGCACTACTGACGCGGTTGCCGGTGGGAAAATCACCCTGGCAGGCTTTGCCGCAGAGGATGTAAACGACCCCACAAAGCTGCACCTCAACCAGGAGGGCCAGGCACAGCAGGGAGGCGCTTTCACGCTCGACCTGGCAGATTACGAATTGGATTTGACCGGTGCCACAGGGAAAGTTACGGTCACATTTGGTATTCAGGGAAAAGAACAGCAAATCGAGATTGATACCGACGCCGATGCTACCAGCAAGAAGAAGTGGACTGGTGCGGAACTTGCACAAGAACTTTTTGACAAGGGCACTTGGGTTGATGCGACGACGGGGAAGTGCCCGGACGACGGCAATACCTATGCTGCTATTAACAAAGCGCTCTATAAGGTGGACGTAGACGGAACCAAACTTACCTTTACCTATGCAGGCGCAACCGCCAATGGCGCGAACGCGACAGAGGACGACGAAATCACCGACGAGATGCTGATTGCCGACCAGAAGGCTGACAAGACCGTTACCGTCACTGCAACAGGAACTGGCGTTGCTACAGCTGGCAGCTCCTACCACGGTGTTCTGGACATTAAGGAAATGAAGAAGGCTGAGGCCGGGCAGCGTGCCGGTATTGAGTTCGACCTGGCTGCCAATGCCGACCTGTTCAAGGACGGCGCTAAGCTGGTTATCGACGGCGAGACCTTCACCTTCAAGACAAAGGCCGACAGCACCTATGAGGGCAATGTCATTGACCTGAGCGGTGTGAAGGGCACCGGCGGCGCCGACCCGACTGCTGCCGAGTATGCCAAGGCGGCTGCTCTGCAGCTCTCCAACTACAGCACCGACCACTTTAAAATTGGCGACGGCGGCAGCGGGAAAATCAAAGTTGACCAGACCGTTGAGGACTATGACGATGGGGCGAACGCTCCCTACAAGTCCTATGAATCCCTGACCACCGGCCTGTTCTCCGCCATCGGGGCCGCCACTGACGCCAGCTCTTCGCTGACTGTCAACGCCGACAAAATCAATGCCGGCGACGCGATTACCGTGGGCGACAAGACCTTCAAGTTCGTGGAAGAGGCCTCTGCCAATCCCTCCTCGGATGTGATAGAGGTTCTCAAGGGCGACGGCGTTGACGGCTTAGTCAAGGCGCTGAACGATAACGGCTTCACTGCCAGCGCCAACGGTAACGTGGTGTCTATCTCCAAGGCCGGCGAGGATGCCCCTGCCATCATCGGCGGCGGCTTGACCCTGCAGATTGGCGATACTGCCGACGACTACAACAAGATGACTGTTACAGTTGCCGACATGAGCGCCAAGGGCCTGGGCCTGGATGGCCTGAAAATCACCAGCGAGACGCTGGCCAGCGCTTCTATCGACAAGATTAAGACTGCGATTAACAGCGTATCGACTGCCCGTGCCAGCATGGGTGCGCTCCAGAACCGTTTGGAACACACTATCAACAACCTGGATGTAGCAGTGGAGAACCTCTCCGCCGCCAACAGCCGGATTAGAGATACGGACATGGCGAAGGAAATGATGAACTACACGAAGATGAACGTGCTGGTACAGTC
>JAAVYW010000079.1 GCA_022791315.1 Oscillospiraceae bacterium
AAGCTGTCTTCTGGTTTCCGGATTAACCGGGCTGGTGACGATGCTGCGGGCTTGGCAATCAGTGAGAAGATGAAGGCGCAGATTACCGGTTTGGAAACTGCTTCTGCGAATGCGCAGGACGGTATCAGCCTGATTCAGACTGCTGAGGGGAACCTGAACGAAGTGCATTCTATGCTGAACCGTATGGTGGAGCTGGCGACGAAGTCCGCCAATGGCACCTACACCAGCCAGGAGCGTCAGGCCCTGCAGGACGAGGTTGACTCCCTGCTGTCTGAAATCGACAGAATTTCTCAGTCTGCCAACTTCAACGGCACCAAGCTGCTCAACGGCACCATGGGCCTGAACAATGAGGGCTTTGAGATTGGTGCTCCTTCTGCCGCTACTACTGCTGGCACAAAGGTTATCACCAGTGGTGTGACTGTTGATGCTGCCCACTCTAGCGGTGAGGCAACAGAAGTTGCTCCTAAGTTCTCTATTAACTTTGCTGAGTACAAGGCCAGCCTGACTTCAAAGACTACTACTGCTGGTAAGGCGGCCATTACCCTTACAACCGCCGCTGGTAAAATTCAGAAATATGATATTGCTAATACGAAATGGGCCGATTTTGAAGTTACACTTGATGCTGCAGGTACCGCTGGTGATACTGTAGACCTTGAGGCGGATGACCTTGCGGGTCTCTTTACTGCTGGTGACCTTGTAAAGATTGGTAGCGACGCCTATGAAGTGAGTGTAAATGGGAACGAAATCACCTTTGAATGGCAGGGAACTGCCAACGCGGACGGTGATGCTGCTGCCTCTGCCACCACTGCTGCAGTAACTGATACCACGTGGAAGCCTGTGGGCTCTGTTACCATTGGTGTTACTGGTGATGGTACAAATGTTGAAACCGCTGCAACTGTTGACCCCAATCTCCGTGCGGACTGCGATGTTACCAAGGTTACAGACCCTGTAGTTGGTTCTGATGCCAAACGTGCTGGTGCTGGCCTGACCCTGACTGCGGATATGGTCAAGGATGGCGCTAAATTGAAGATTGGCGACACCACCTTTACCTTTAGTGCAAGCGCTGCGGCCAACAGTACTGCTATTGGGACTGACAATGATGGTGCTGATGTAACTATTAGCATCAAGGGCGTTAAAGAGGCTGACTTGCTGCGGCATGTATCTGAGCAGCTTTCCAACTACACTGCGAAAGCGACCCATAAGGCTGCTGATGGGACTGAGACTGAGGCAACTTTCGCTATCAACCGTGTAAGCGACACTGCGATTCACATTGATGAAGTGGCGACTAATGGTGGTACTCCTGACTATGCCGGTTTCACTGAGACCGAGCTGAAGAATGTCTTCCAGCAGGTCACGGAGGCTTCCAATGCGAAGATTACGTTGACTGTTAAAGACAACGACAAGCTAGCCGATGAGGAGAGCATCTTGGTTGACGGCACTGAGTATAAGTTTGCCAAGGGTGACGACGCTGCGGCTACCCTGAACAATCTGAAGACTGCCTTGGGCAGCAACTATGATGTCACCGTCAATGACGATGTGATTACCATTGCGGCCAAGACTGCCACTGCTGATGCCCCTGTCCTGGCCGGTTCTGGTCTGACTCTCCAGATTGGCGATACCGCTGACAATTTCAACAAGATGACGGTTAAAGTGAATGACATGAGCACCAATGGCCTGGGCCTCAAGGGTCTGTCCATCATGAATGAGACCAGTGCCAGCGCTGCCATTGATAAAGTCAAGACTGCCATCAACACTGTTTCTACCGCCCGTGCCGGAATGGGTGCACTCCAGAACAGACTGGAACACACTATCAACAACCTGGATGTAGCAGTGGAGAACCTCTCTGCCGCCAACAGCCGGATTAGAGATACTGACATGGCGAAGGAAATGATGAACTACACGAAGATGAACGTGCTGGTACAGTCCGCCCAGGCGATGCTGGCCCAGGC
>JAAVYW010000010.1 GCA_022791315.1 Oscillospiraceae bacterium
CATACGCCGGTAGTTCAGGATACCCTCTAAATCATCCCCGGCAATGTCCAGCCGGGAGACATTTACCTCCTGTACCATCAAATCGTCCTCGAAGCCCTGGAAGAACCGGAACCAGTCGAAGGTATTGCCGCTTAACTCCTCCACGGTACGGCAGCCTGTGCCGGAAATCTCCAGGCACACATCCTCCCGGCCACCGTACAAAACCGAGATACCCCGGTAATAGAGCCGGGTAGACCAGCCGTAACGTCCAGGCATTTCCAGCATGGGGCAAGCCCCCACCCCAATCCGGTCAATGAAATGCTGTATGTTATGTATTTTGGAAGTCATTGTCACATAGTCTATCAGGACGTTCATCTGGCACCTCTGCTAGAGCGGGGGATAAACTTGGTTTTCCGCATCCGTTCCACTTTGGCATAGGTATCATAGCACCGGCGCAGGAAGTCGGATTGTACGAATGAGGACTTCCGAAGCGGCTTGACCTTTTTCTGGACTACCAGGGGGTTGTCTACGACTGTGGCATATTCCAGGGAATCGTATTCCCGGTTCAATGTCAGGCGGCCAAAGAGGGTTTTGCAGCTCACAACGCTCATGGCCTGCTCCCGGAGAGGCTTTGCCACACGGGTGAAGAACTGGGCAGAGGCAATGATTTTAATCCGCTGTTTGCGCTGCTGTGAGATTTCGGAGAGCAGCTCTTCCGGGATGTCAGCCCATTTGCTGGAATCATATTCGCTGTGGATTTCATCAATGGCGAAGATAACACCCTTTTCCCCGTTGCGGATAGAGAGCAAGTCCCGCCAATCCACCATGATATAGTTAGAGCGGTAATACTGGAAGTTTGTGACAATAAGGCAGTCAGGATAGTGCTCTTTCATCACTTCCAGATAGCGCACCATGGAGATTGTCTTCCCGGCCCCCTGGCGGCCGACAAAGAAAGTGAAGCCATATTCCTTGAACTCCCCCCGGTGCTTGCCCCGTTCCAGGAAGTCCACTAGGAGCCAACGGAACAAATCCAGGTATTTGTAGGGGATATAGGGCTGCCGCAGCTTGTCCGCAGTGAGCCGAAGGGGATTGAGGCGATACCGGATGAAGAAGAAAGCCAAAACCCCAATCGTAAAAAAGGCAGCAGCGCCAAAAAGGCATTGCAGGATGCCCAAAATCACGCCAAAGAAAGAAGATATGAATTTCCCGATTACATCAGCCATGAAAAAACCTCCTCTAAGAAACGCCGGGAATCTTGCGGATAATCCACATTAGGATAGACCAGCCGAATTTGATGTTATATACAATGAGAATTACCAATAGGCAACGGGAAACGGTTTTCATAGAGACAAACAAGTCCATGAAACGGATGACATAGGCAACTGGGTCGAGGGTTACGGCCAGGCTGTCAAACCGGGGAAAGGCCGGGAACAGGCCCACCAGGAATTCAGCCAAGGCGATGAGGGGCTCGGCCAGGAATTGTAATATCATGCTATCCCTCCTCGGTAAAGAATTTGCGCAGCTTATTGTAGCAGACGATAGCGGTCAGGATAAAACAGGTAGCCGTGAGGAAGGCGCGGAGGAACTGGAGATAGGGGGTGGCGGAGCCGAAAAAGTCCATGGAGAAGCCCCGGTATCCCTGGAATAGGAAATTGTCAGGAATCTTGACCTTGAAATCGGCGGGAGCCGGATTGCCTATCTTGTAGAAGAAGTCGTTGAGGGTCTGGAAGAGCTGGCCTAGGCCTGCGAATTTTGCATTTACTAAGCCGTTTAGTTTGGCGAGGCGGTTATGGAAATAGTTAGGGGCAGGGACGACAAGGTATTTGACGAAATTGGCAATATCCCCAAACCAGCCAAAGGCATCCCACCAGTGGCCGCCCGAGGCCTCGGCGGCAAAGGCGGAGGCGGTGAAGGCAAGAGCGGCCAGCATACCCAGGGGGAACAAAATGTAGATGGGTTTTAGCTTTTTCATGGCCTATGCCTCCGATGGGGACGGACTCGGAACATTTCTGGATGGCGTTCTTGGTATGCTAAATTAGCCTCCCGCGCAACTTCTTTCCGATATACTGCGTTTTCGACATCAGCTTCCGGGTGAAGCTCGCGGTATTCCCAGTCAGCATCATTTGTAATTTCTCTTTGCCGGATTCGTTTTTCGATCCCCTCTCTAGGATGAAGCTCTTGATATTCCAAATCAGCGTGATATGATATCTCTTTCTGACGAATCCGTTTTTCAATACCATTCCTCGGATGAAGTACCTGATATTCTAAATCCGCATTGTAGGCCAGCTCCCTTTGATAGATTCTCTCCTCAATATCCGCCCTAGGATGAAGTTCTCGATATCTTTGTCGGGCCATAGCGCTTACTTCCATTTCAGCTACCCGGTCATTGACAATACTTTCCATGTTCTCGGCTCGGTCTACAGCCCTTATGACACGCTGGAGTTCCCTTTTCTCAACACCTTCTCTCAGCCTTATCCTACTCATTACATATTTGTTAAATATCCCACCAATCAGGCAGACAGAAAGCCAAATACCCAAAATCATAAGACCAGTGTTAGCAATAGCCCGAATAGAACCGGCTAAGCCGGATAAGGATTGCCCTAATAAATCTACTGTCAGGACTGTCCGTGGCATATCATATTCCTTTGGGGGCCAATCAAAAGCGTAAGCCGGAAATGAGGTCATAACGGTAGAAAGGGAAACGATAGCTAACGCAGTAATCCCTTTTTTCATGCTGGCACCTCCTCTATCCCAAGTGGTCTAAAATATCCTTTATGATAGAAATACAAAACAAAATTAAAACTATATATAAAGCAATACTTACAATAGAGCCTATATTTGACCGTAGATTCCAAGCCATCGCATAAATATATTCCGGAGAAAAAGCTACATAATCTGTCATTTTTTATCCCCACTCCTTATTCGGATTTTCAAAAGGGTCATAGGAATAAGAGGGTAGGCCATAAATCCGGAAAGGATCACGGCCAGAAAAAGAGGGGACTTCTGGTGTTGATGTACTACCACTGGAAGAAGGAATCTCCGGAAGGACAAACGGATCATTACCCGAAAAAGAAGTATCCGGAAGGGAAAAAGGGTCATCGCCGGATAAAGGAGGAATACCAGGCAAGGTAAAAGGATTATCTCCTAAGAAGGAAGGGAGTCCAGGAAAGACAAAAGGGTCATTACCGGAAAAAGGGGGAATCTCCGGAAGGATAAAGGGGTCATTCCCCGTGAATTCCCCGCCTCCTGGGGGCTGGGTTCCGCCTCCGGGTTCGTTCCCTCCACCGGATTCCCCACCTTCACCGGGGCCGGTGCCACCGGCCCCGGATGAATCCCCGGAATCCACCCTGTAGATAACAGTACGGGTCACATCCTTTCCAGGCATTGTCCCAGTAACGGCTTCTTCGCTGGGGGCATACCCTTCTATCTTCGGTGATGGGATAGAATAACGGGAACCGGTGATGAAGCGGCCTTGATAAGTATCTGTCGCTTGCAGCCCGTTTTCATACTGATAAATAACAGTTAGCGTATAGGGTTTCCCCACATAGGTGACAATTTCTGTAATTGCCTGTGCTGGCATGATGCCAGATACTATCTTCTGGTTAGGGGTGTATCCGCTGATTTCCGGTGATGGGACACTGTATTCAAATCCCATAGGGTAGTTTTCAACTGCATCCTCTGCCGCCTGGCTACCATCTACATATTGGTATTTGATAGTCAGAGGGTAGAATAGCTGGTTGTAAAAGACATCAATAGAGGCGTCCTCCTCTGGCATGATACCGGAGACAATCGAGCGGTTTGGGATATACCCAGGGATTTCCGGGGATGGGATACTAAATTCTGCACCGGGTTCAAAGGGGTAGGTGACCGGTTCTGCAGCTGGGGTATTGTCAGGATAAAGGTAGTTTATCGTTAGGTTACGGGTAGTCGTTTGCTCAATTCCAGAAATATCCAAACGTAAATCTACATTTTCACCAACAAAGTATCTAAATTTATCGATAGGGGTTGGCTTTTCGCCTTGTATTATCCAGGCATACGGGAAAAAGAATTCACCACTGACCATGATAGAACCGGAAGGAGAAGATGGTGCAGGATAGAACTTAGAAGATATACTAGTTAGGGTGTAACCAGAAGAGAGACTAGTAAAACCCAAATTAAGCCGATGGCAAGAACCAGACAACGTAAAATAAGCCTGGCTGCCTGTAGTATCGCGAATATCTAAAAAAGTTCCAGTATCATAAACAAATATATTTAATCCTGTTGGATTATAACTACCGTTTTGATAAAAGCCGCAAAGTATTGTCTTAGTAGGGTCGCCAAGAGCAGAGAGGAAATAATTATATTCCTCAACAAAGGCATCTTTATTTGCTTCCAGATTTGGATACTTTTCTAAAAGTTCATTCAAATCAAAACGATAACGATAAGTACTCCCATCCACTTCGCAGACTTTCGATAGGAAGGGGACAGAAGAAGCTGAGGTACTGGCAGCTGATGCGGGTATTGAAAAACAAAATACATATATCATGGAAACAAAAAAGGAAACGAGCTTTTTCATCCTATTGCCCTCCAAACTGAATCACAAAATCTTTGAACCGGATTTCGTTGGGTACGTCAAAGGGGTCTTTGGGGCTGCTGTTTGGATTCCCAACACTGGGGAAATCCGGCATCCTCCCAGGCTCGTATCCCTCCAGCGGGTCATAGTCCTTGTTCCACGCAAAGGGGGTATAGTCAAACTGGAAAGGATTGAAGAATTCCCAGGCATCATAGGTGAGTTCCTCGTCCGATTCTTCAAACCAGGTAGAGGGCGGGCCAGAACCCCCGCCGCCACCTGGGCCAGGGTTAGGGCCTTCCCCAGAGCCTCCTTCAGAACCTTCTCCGGGCTGTACATTTACATCGGGGGTTCCGTCCCCATCAATATCGATATTTTGGTCTGGCTTCCCATCCCCGTCCGTGTCGATATTGATGTCTGGTTTTCTGTCCCCGTCCGTATCAATGTTGATATCCGGCTTCCGGTCTCCGTTGGTATCGATGTTGATGTCTGGCTTCCCATCCCCATTGGTATCGATATTGATGTCCGGTTTCCCATCCCCATTGGTGTCAATGTTGATGTCCGGTTTCCCATCCCCGTTGGTGTCAATGTTGATGTCCGGCTTCCCGTCCCCATCCGTATCAAGATTGATGTCCGGAGTTTCGCCGCTGCTGCCACCACTGCCGCTGATATTCTGGTCTGGTTTTCCGTCCCCGTCAGTGTCCAGGTTGGTGTCTGGCCTGCCGTCTCCATCGGTATCGATATTCACATCTGCCTTGCCGTCCCCATCCGCATCAATATTGACTTCCGGCAACCCATCCCCATTCACATCAATATTGATGTCCGGTTTTCCGTCCCCATTGGTATCCACATTGAGGTCTGGTTTCCCATCTCCATCGGTATCCTTGTCTAACGGGGTATCCGGGTGGAACTCTGGGATATCGCCTCCCTGTACCCCTATCCACCAGTCGTAACAGCGATAATGGGGAATGGCTTTCGTGCCGCTGCTGGTTGACTCGCTACTATAATAAGCTGTACCCACATCAAACCTACGCTCATCGACCGCACCGAAATTGGGATATATCTCGGAAGATTCAGAAAAGTCCCCATTCACAATAATACTGAAATCATTGCCCCCCTCAACTTCCCGGTCGGAACTGAACACACCCAGGACATAGGCGAAGGGGAAAAAGGAAAGGGAACCCTGCGGGACATGGTGCATGTCCTCTTTCGATTCAAAGTACCCGCCTTCCCAGTTATAGTCCATCTTGATAAACGAATACTCGAAATAGCTGTTCAATACATACTCCATACAGTTCCCCGAACCCATGAACATGGTGTGCTTTGGCCCGCCTTTATGGAGGAAAGAACCCAGGGAATAATCGTTGGCACTGCCATGGTATTTCCGGAGAAGGATATAGTAGAGGGTGTATTCCCGGTCATAGTCGATTCCATTTTCTTCCTTATACTTGTTGTAGCAGCCTTGGGAGAGCAGGGCAACAACTGGGAAAGCATCGTCTTGGGGATAGGAGCCGTAATCGAAATTCAATTTCCCTGTAAAGCCACAGGTGATTTGGACGCCATTCCCATAATACCAATGCCCATAACTGCGGATAAAGCTGGGGATGGGAGGGGTAAAGGAATCATCATAGACAGCAGGGTTCCCCGCTGCAAATGCCGGAACCGTTAGGCAGGCGGCCAAGAGGAAAGCCAGCAAGAATGAGAAGCGCTTTTTCATCGGCGAGCCTCCTTATCATCCGGCCAGGTAGTAGACAAGGCGGGCAACTACGGCAATCCCGGTGAGAATGAGGAAAATCAGGATGCCAATACTGAAAGCAGAGCCGATACTCTGGCGGAGCAGGGAAATCCCCATTTCAAATATCTTGGTGTCCCAGGGGATATATGGGTTATACGGAGAAAGAACTACAAACATGAAAATGACCTCCAATGCGCATAGTGAAGCGGTTTCTTAACTTTTTCTTGGCTAGTATTACCCCCGTGCTACCCCCCGGGGGTTAAGCCAACCACAACTGGGTAGCTGGCCGGGAAGAAAAAGAAGGGTGGCAGATGTTACTCTACCACCCTCCTTCTACAAAGAATTACAGGAATCGCTTAATCAGTCGGGGAATCACTTTGATACCCAGCATTAGCGCCATTAAACCAATACCAACAGGTAAAATGACTTGAATGTTGGATACTACACCCTCCACGAGAGGAGTCAACATATCCGTGGTAATGGAAATGCTGGGAATATCAGTGGAGGAACCGGAACCTCCTGTTTCAGCTGCCAAAGCAACTAGTGAAGAGCCAACTGTCATAATCCCGCCCAGAGCAGGGACAAGAAACAGCTTTGTTTTCAGTTTTTCAAACATCTCAAAACCTCCTTTACCAGAAATTTGCCTTACAAAGCACTCTCTATAAAAGTGCTGTAAAACCACATACAGAATTTGTATACTGCCAATACAGCACAAAAACAGGGAATCACGAAACAAATCAACAAGTCGCTGTTTCGACGTATAGCAGAAATATCATTCAAAAAGGAGTCCCAGTCTTCTGATGGTATCTCATCAAAAGAGAAATCTGGCTCATTTGTGGGACCGCCGCCGCCAGAAGGATGGCCGCCCCCAGCTATTCCGCCTATTAAAGAGCTGGTATCTCGATACTGCATGTCCTCCTCGGCTGCAAAAACCTGTAAGGAGATGAATCCCAGGAAGAAGAGAGCCGCCAGAACAAGAAATATCGCTTTGAAAATCGCTGCCTTTTCCACTATTTCCGAAACTCAATCCCCAAGACCTGGCCTCGGAGGCCTGTCAAAACGTCCACTTCGTTGAGAGCATAATTGGCGGCCACCGAAGGGCCACCCATTGAGGCAAAGATAGATGCCATCTGCTCATCCCGTAGGAATTTCTTGACAGGGCAGTACCCGGCAGAAGGAGATTCCGCTGGTTCTCCCAACCACAGGTTCCAGCCTTGGATTTTTTCTCCTGTTTCCGGCGCTGTAAAGTCTACTCGTATTAACCCTAAAAACACATACATCCTTTTTCATACCTTCCTTTTACCGGCCTCTTGGCCGTCCTTTTTATTCGATGTTTATTTTACAACAGAAAGAGGCCACCCAGGAAAAGAAAATGCTTGCGATACGCCAGGAGATATGATAGAATAACCAGAGTGACAGGCCCAAATCCCCCTAAAGGCGGGTTTGGGCGCCAGAAACGAGAGGATTCACAGGAAAGGAAGTATTTGGATGTCAGGACATTCCAAGTGGAGCACCATCAAGCGCAAAAAGGAAAAAACCGACGCGCAGCGGGCCAAGATTTTCACCAAAATCGGCCGTGAAATCTCTGTCGTTGTCCGCGAAGGCGGCGCCGACCCCAACAATAACGGCAAGCTGCGGGACCTCATTGCCAAGGCCAAGGCCAATAACGTCCCCAACGATAATATCGACCGCATTATCAAAAAGGCGGCAGGCGGCGGTGATAAAAACGAATATATCGACATCATGTATGAGGGCTATGGCCCCAGCGGCGTGGCTGTGATTGTGGAATGCCTCACCGATAATCGCAACCGCACGGCCGCCAACATGCGCCACTATTTTGATAAATACGGCGGCAACCTGGGCCAGGCCGGCTGTGTCTCCTACATGTTCACCCAAAAAGGCGTCCTGGTGCTGGACGCCGAGGAGCTGGACGAAGACAAGCTGATGGAGGACTGCTTCGAGGTGGGCGCCGAAGACATGAGCGTGGAGAACAACACCGCCGAAATCACTACCGAGCCCGCCTCCTTCTCCGCCGTGCGGGAGGGCCTGGAAAAGCTGGGCTATCAGTTCCTCTCCGCCCAGGTGGAGTATGTCCCCTCCACCTATGTAGCCCTTTCCGGGGAGGAAAACCTCTCCAACATGGGCAAGCTGGTGGAGATGCTAGAGGAAGACGACGACGTGCAGGAAATCTGGCACAACCTGGAAAACGAGGAAGATTTGCCGTAATCGCCTCCCTGCGAAAAGAGCAGTGCTTTGGAGTCCAAAAGCACTGCTCTTTTTCTTTTCCCTAACCCCACACTCCCCTCCCATTCTGTGGTTTTCCCCACAAAAATACCCAAACTGATTGTTGCCCTTCATGAAATTTTATGCTATAGTAATAAACAGCACTCTCGTTTTCGTATCTCAAAAGAAAGGATGATTCACATGAAAAAGCTGGCAGTGAACCCCTATCTCCCCTTCTGGGAAACTGTGCCCGACGGCGAGCCCCATGTCTTTGACGGCCGGGTCTATGTCTACGGCAGCCATGACGCGCTGAAGGGCGAGGCCTTCTGCGTAGGCGACTACGTGGGTTGGAGCGCCCCGGTGGATGATTTGTCCGACTGGCGCTACGAGGGCGTCATCTACCGTAGGGACCAAGACCCCATCAACGGCGGCTCCTATGATAAACCCCTGCCCAATTACAAAATGGGCGAGGGCCGACCTGAGGAGCACAACCTCTATGCCCCTGACGTGGCCCAGGGCCCTGACGGCCGTTATTATCTCTTCTATGCCCTCTCCGGTGCAAACGTCCTCTCCGTGGCCGTCTGCGATACCCCGGCCGGGCAGTACGAGTTCTTAGACTACGTCCTTCTCCCCGACGGGAGCGTGCCCAAGCAGGGCATGATGTTCGACCCCGGCATCCTCTGTGAGGAGAGCGGCAACTACCTGTACTACGGGTTCTGCCCCCCTGTGGCCTTTGCCCCCGGCATGGAAAAGCTCAACACCGACGGCGCTTTCCTAGTCAAGCTGGCCGACGACATGCACACCATCGTTGAGGGCCCCAAGCTGGTCGCCAACGGCTGCCAAACCGCCAAGGGCACCTCCTACGAGGCCCATCCCTTTTTTGAAGCCTCCAGCATCCGCAAATTCGGGGATTTATACTATTTTGTCTATTCCAGCCTCCAGGGCAACGAGCTGTGCTACGGTACCGCCAAAACGCCGGATGGCCCCTTTGATTTCGGCGGCGTGATAATCTCCAACGGCGACATGGGCTACCAGGGCAACACCCTCCCCACCAACTATATGGGCAACAACCACGGCGGCCTGATGGAGATAAACGGCCAGCTCTATATCTTCTGGCACCGCCAGACCCACGGCACCATGTACAGCCGCCAGGGCTGCGCAGACAAGGTGGAAATCCTCCCTGACGGCTCTATCCCCCAGGTAGAAATCACCAGCTGCGGCCTGAACAACGGCCCCCTGCCTGCCAAAAACAGGTACGAGAGCTACATCGCCTGCCACCTCACCGGCCCCGACCGCACCAAGGTGGGTGGCGTGATAATGGCCCGTCCCGGCCAGAGCCTTCCTCCCCTGCCCGCCGAAATGCCCTATATCACAGAGGAGGACTGCCCCTCCGGCGAAAAGGGTCTCAAACCCTATGTCTACAACCTATCCACCGGCTGCCTTGTGGGCTTTAAGTACCTTGCCTTCGATGGCAGCGAGCAGTCTCTTACTTTGGAACTCCGCGGCAAGGGCACCATCAAAGCCCTCCTGGATTCCCCCGAGGGCAGGGAGATTGGCCGCATCTCCTGTGATTCCAAAACCTGGGCTCAGGCCTCTTGCCCCATCGCTAATATCAGTGGGGCCCATGCCCTCTACTTCGCGGTAGAAGACGGCAAGCTGGACTTCGCCTCCTTCACCATCGCCTAGTATCTAAGCAACCCGCCGAGAGAGCTTCTCTTGGCGGGTTGCTTTTCATGTTCTCTCCTTTAGAGCCTGTGTACTGGCTCCATCTCTGCGCCGCTTAGTCTAGGCGTCCTTCCCTCTACAGGTCTATCGCGCCGTAGGCAAATTAAAGTTTCCGTCCAACCTTTTCAAAGGGTGGCAGGTCCAGGACAGCGTCCTGGTCGCTCATCGCAATGAGCGAAACCCTTTTCTCCCGGGCGGCGTATCTGTAGCAAGCTAAGGCTCGCACCCAGCCAACAAGCCGCCCTCCTCTCAGCTCCCCTTTGCCGGTAACACATCCCAACCCCTCGCCGCCTTTGCCGCCAGGCAAACAGGCCCAAGCTCGCCTATCTCACGGGCTTGTCGGTTCCCGCACCGAGCAGGCAAAGGCCAACCTTCGTTGGCCTGGTTCCTTGCCTTGCCGCAAGGAAGCGAAAG
This sequence comes from Oscillospiraceae bacterium, assembly GCA_022791315.1. Lineage (GTDB taxonomy): Bacteria > Bacillota > Clostridia > Oscillospirales > Ruminococcaceae > JAAVYW01. The sequence continues at coordinate 10,626 of JAAVYW010000010.1, forward strand.
GCCCATAGGGGCTTTTGCCCCTATACAGATTGTGCAGCTGTCAGCAGGGGTCACTCGGTGGTCGGCGAACGCTCCAGTTGTCAGCGTTCTCCCCCTTGAGCAGTGACAAGGCCAGGTGAAGCGGGCTCGGTACGGCCCCGCTGCTAGTTCGCCTTGGATGGATGCAATGCGGATGTACCCTCACCAAGCCCAATATTACCCCCAGTTTTCCCCTGCTTGTCTCCCTAAGTGGCATGGCAAAAACCAGCTTTGTTGTCCCAGCTCCGGCGTGGGTGAAGTACCCCTGTTAAGCCTCCGGCTTGCCCTTTGCTTCTCTCGAAAGAGCCTCCTACAGCATCTCGCACAAAATCCCTGCCATCACTGCCAGCAGCGCCCCCTGCCGGTCCCTTCCCTCCTCCAGAGGAAACACAATGTCCCTGGGCTCCAGCGTCCGCCCATAGAGGGAGGGGATGCTGCGCTGCAAACTCACGGTGAGGGAGTCGTCCGCCACCCCTGAGAGGGTCGCCATATCCTTGGAGAGGAAACCGCAGGTAGCGGTGTGCAGCCCGCAGTTTTTCAGTACCTCCTGGGATTTTTCGTCAGCGGAATCCACCACCGCCACATTCCCCTCCCACTCCAATTCCGGCAGCGGGCCGCCGTATTGCTGGAAAATCAGCAGGCAGCGTCCGGGAATCACACGGCAGTCAGGGTTCTGCAAAATCACCACATCGGCCCGCTCTTCCAGGGGTGGCTTAGTCCGGCCAATGCCCTCCCGCCACAGGAGGACCCGTTTTGTCCTAAAAATAGAGAGCAGTGTCCGCACCAGGGAGTCACTCTTTTGTCCGGAAAAAATGCAGATCGTGGTCAACCTCAGCACCTCTCCTTTTCAGGGTATCTCCCGGTTGGGAATACCCTTCCACGTTTTTTCGCTCTTCCCTTAGTATCTCTTGGAGTAAAAGGAAATATCCCAGGGACGCAAAAAACCTCCGGCAAGCCGCAGCCTAGCCGGAGGTTTTTCAAAAATTAGCCCTTGTATTCCTCAATGGTAATGGAGATGATTTTCACATCCTCCACTGGGCGGTCCTTCAAATCGGTCTCCACCCCAGCGATGGCATCCACCACGTCCATCCCCTCATACACCTGACCGAAAACGGTGTGATGCCCGTCCAGCCAGGGCGTGCCGCCTACCTCGCCGTATTTTGCCAGGGCCTGGTCGGAGATTGCCCCCTTATACTGGGCCAACATACTAGAGGGCACAGCAGGCGCCTGCACAATAAAGAACTGGCTGCCGTTGGTGTTGGCCCCGGCATTTGCCATAGAGAGCGCGCCGCGGAAATTGTGGAACTCATCGGAGAATTCGTCCTCAAAGTCCTCGCCCCAGATGCTCTCGCCGCCCATCCCGGTGCCGGTGGGGTCACCGCCCTGGAGCATAAAGCCGTTGATGACCCGGTGAAAAATCAGGCCGTCATAGTAGCCCTCCTTGGCATGGGTGACAAAATTCTCCACCGCCTTGGGCGCTGCTTCAGGGTAGAGGCAGATTTTAATGGTGCCCATGCTGGTCTCCATAATAGCCACCTGGTCGCCTGCCTTTGGTTCGCGGAACTGTTTCATTTCTTTTCCTCCCAACAGGAACACAGCGGCCAGGACGATGATTACCACCACTGCCACGCCGGAGCAAACCCATACCGCCGTCTTCTTTTTTGACATCTTCACTGTTTAACCACCTAATTTCGACGTTTTTCCGGGATTTCCCGTGCCATGTGTTTTCCTTTGGGCTCCCTCCCCTTCCAGGGCAAAGGCCAAGCCGTTGGCCTGGGCCAAACCGGCCGCCCGCAAACCCATCGCCGTACTTCCCGGTGAGCCATTTTCAAAAAAGCTCTACGTTATGATACCATAGCAGGCCGGGAAAAACAAGGGCCATTTCCAAAATTACACAGAATCAATTTTGGCATATTCTCTCCACCTCTGAGAGAATAAACCTCAAAAGGAGCAAAAATTAAAATAGATTATAAACTTTTCGTGAAATTATGCCGTTGTCAGTTGTCCTGCCTGGCGGGAAATGCTATAATCATAGGGATAAAATTTCCGGAAAGCAGATTTTTTGGCTCGAAAAAGCCAGGCCTTTTCGGGAACACTGATGGGGGGAAGAACTATGGCAGGCAAAATCAAAAAGTCATCCCAGGCAATGGCCCGGCGGGTGGTGGCCATCGTAGTGGCGGGGGTGCTCACCCTCTCTATGGTCAGCGCCTTGGTGATGCAGCTGTTGGCGCTGTAGTATGTTCGGCTATGTGCGCCCGCTCCAAAGCGAGTTAAAAGTCAAGGAATACGAGATTTACAAGGCGGTCTACTGCGGCCTGTGCAAAGAACTGAAGCGGCGCTATGGTTTTTCCGCCAGTTTTGTGCTCAGCTACGACTTTTCCTTCCTAGCCCTGCTGCAAATGGGCCTTGCCCAGCACCCTGCCTTTCACTTTGATAGGGAGCGTTGCCCTTTCCACCCCACAGCCCGGCGGGGCGTCTGCGCCTCCAACGAGGGGTTGGCCTTTGCCGCAGGCATGTCCTGCCTCACCTTCTACCACAAAGTGGCAGATAACCGGGCGGACGGCCGTTTTTTCCAGCGGGCAGGCAGTGCCCTGCTCCTGCCCTTTGCCGCCCGCCTGCACCGCAAAGCCGCCCGGGAATACCCGGAACAGGCCCAGGAGATTGCCGGGCTGATGGCCCGCCAGAGCCAGTTGGAGGCCAGCCATTGCCCCCGTCCCGACGAGGCAGCAGAGCCCACAGCCTTGACCCTCTCCTCCCTGTGCAAGGCCCTCGGCGAGGACGAACGGTCCCAGCGGGTATTGAGCCGCTTTGGCTATTTCCTGGGCCGCTGGGTCTATCTCTGCGACGCCCTGGACGATTTGCAGGAGGATGCTGCCCAAGGCAGCTACAACCCCTATCTCACCCGCCGGGGCCTCATGGCTTCTCCCACGCCCCAGGAGCTTGGGGAACTGCGGCAAGAGGCGGCAGGCAGCCTAAACCTCACCCTGGCCGAGCTGGAAAAGACCTATGATCTGCTCACCATCCGCCAGTTCCGGCCGATTTTGGACAACATCGTCTCCCTTGGGCTGCGCAGTGTGCAGCTCCGTATCCTCTCTGGAAAGCAAAAGAAACAGGAACCCGAAGCAATCTAACAGGAGGCCTACCACAAGGCTCCCCTACAAGGTCGGAAAGGACTGGTCATGAGCATGAACGACCCATATCAGGTTTTAGGCGTCTCCCCCTCGGCAACAGACGAAGAGGTGAAGACTGCCTACCGCAACCTGGCCCGCAAATACCATCCCGACGTATACGCCGGTACAGATATGGAAGACCTGGCCTCGGAGAAAATGAAGGAAGTCAACGAGGCCTACGACGCAATCCTGGACATGCGCAAGAACCCCGGCAGCCGCGGCGCTTCCGGCGGCCAGTATTCCAATGCCTACGGCCCCTTCTATAGCCAGCCCGGCTCCCAGTTTGCCGATATCCGCCGCCTGGTCTCCATGGGCCGCACCGTAGAGGCCGAGGAACTGCTCAACGGCGTGCCCCAGGAGCGCCGGGACGCGGAATGGCACTTCCTCAAGGGCACCATCTACTATAAGCGTGGCTGGCTGGACGAGGCCTTCCGCCATCTCTCCGCCGCCGTCTCCATGAACCCCGGCAATATGGAGTACCGTTCCGCCTATAACCAGATGGCTTGGCAGCGTAACGGCGGCACTGCCCGCCGCCCGGCGGGGGGCATGTACGCAGGCGGCTGCAGCGGCTGCGACCTTTGCAGCTCCCTCATCTGCGCCGATTGCTGCTGTGAATGTATGGGCGGCGACCTCATCCCCTGCTGCTAAAGGCCCTATTTTTGCTGCGCGTATCTCGTGCTACCGAAAGATTTGCCTGCTCCGCAGGATGAAAAGCGCCTGCGGGCACAGCAGGTTCACACATATCCCCCACCACCCGCTCGAAAGGAAATCATTATTATTATGAAACATAGTTCCAAAGTCGCGCTGTGCGGCATGATTTGCGCGCTTTGTACGGTGTGCATGTTTATGACCGGCCTGTTCCCCTTTGCCACCTATGCCCTGCCCGCCATCGCGGGCGTGCTGCTGTGCGTGGTGGTAATTGAGCTGAGTCCCCGCTGGGCCCTGGTGGTTTATCTGGCCGTGTCCTGCCTCTCCTTCCTCCTCTCCCCCGACCGGGAGGCTGCCCTCTTCTTCGTGGCCTTTTTCGGCCACTATCCCACCCTAAAATACATCATCGAGTGCACCCGCAGCCGTCTCCTGCAATATGTGATGAAATTCTCCCTTTTCAATGTGTGCGTCATCAGTGCCTTTCTTCTGCTGCTCTACCTTTTCCGCCTGCCCAATCTCATGGAGGAATTCGGCGAGCTGGGAAAGTACGGCGTCTGGGGCCTCCTCGTCCTGGGCAACATCACTTTTGCCGTCTACGATTTTGCCCTTTCCCGCGTCATTCTCACCTACTTAAACTGGTTCCGTCCCCGCTTCCTCAAGCGGCATTCCTAAAGACAACAAATCCCAGGCCATGAGAGCCTGGGATTTGTTTTTATCGTATCTTCTCCACAATCCGCGCCGCAATCTCCTGGGGTGTTTCCATCCCGCTCAACACCAGGTCACAGGTGGGCCTTACCGTGGCAATGTGCGCCAAATAGGTATTCCGTTGCCGCTTCTGGTAAAAATCCATCAGCCCCGAAAGATGCTCCAAAGGGTTCTCAATTGGCTTGCGGCTTGGGTCGCGGTGGCAGTAGTCCCGCTCCACCCGCCGGGCCATGGCAACATCCAAGGGCGTTTCGAGAAATACCGCCAAATCTGCCAGCCCCGCAACCTCCCGGTGCGCCCTGCCAAAGGGGTAGTCCACCAGGATATACTGGTAGCCCTCCTCCTGGTATCGCCTAATATCCCGAACTAGGGGTTCCAAATGCCAGGCGTTGGCATCTGCCCCCGCCTCTGACCAAGTGCAGTAGTCCATCCCCAGCAAGTCCCCTTTATAGGAGTCAAAGAAAACCGCAGCAGAATTTTCCAACATCGAGAGCAACTGCCGCACTGTGCTGGTCTTTCCCCCGCCGGAAACGGCGGAAACCGTAATCACCATATCTGCTCCACATCCCTTCTCATAGTGTCACTGCCAGCGTGTCCGCCAGCTTCTCAAACCCTACCCGGTAGGCCAGCCTTTGGGAGGCCATATTGTCCGCCGAGGTAGACCACATAGGGCAAATCCCCTTTTCCACCATTGCCTGCGCGCAGGCGGCACAGGCCTGGGAGGCATAGCCCTTTCCCCGCGCTGCCGGCAGGGTGCGTATCCCAATTTCCTGCACCTTGTCCCCTAAAAAGGGCATGTCCGGCGCGTCAGTGGCACTGAGCAGCATCCCCTCTTCCTCCACGCCAAAGGTGTACCCCTTTTCGGCAATTTCCAGGAAGTATTCCTCCACCCAGTCGGTCTGGGCAGCGCCGGTGGCTTCCCGGAAAAACTGCACAAAGAGGGGGGCGTCTTCCCCTGTAAGGGGCCGCGCCCCTCCCGGCTCTCCTGCCAGCCCTCGGAAGATGAATTTGAGCCCCCGATTGGGCTCTTTCCCGTAAACCCTCTCCAATGCCTTCGCCGCCTCTTCCGCTGTGCTCTCTGCCGTCAGCATACCAGCCAGCTGTCCCACCTTTCCCGCCGCCCTGCTGCCATAGGAGACCACCACTTGTCCAGGCAGGCAAAACAGGTAAATATCCCAGGGTTCCGGGTAGCCGGGCATCGCCGTGTCCCGCAGCGCGCTGGGGCAGAGCACCAGCCCAGGCCTCCCCAGCTCTCCCGGCCCTATCCCCAAAAACCGGGCATAGTAGTCCAAGGTAATCCTCTCAAAATCCATTCTCATTCCCCTCCCCTTTTTTCACTTGGGAGCACTTTTCCTCAACAAGAATTCTTCTAATTCCTCCACTGTGTCCACAATCCAGTCTGCCCCTGCTGCCTCCAATTCCCCATCCTGGGCATAGCCAAAGCGGACCCCTAAGCTGGCAACCCCACAGCGCTTGGCCCCTGCAATATCGTGCATCCGGTCGCCCACCATCAGCACCTGGCCCCGCTCTTCCCGGGATACCCCCATGCGCCGCAGCGCCTCCTCAATCACCTGGGCCTTGTCCGTCCGCCTGCCGTCCAGCTCGCTGCCCACAGCCTCTTCCAAATACCCGATGAGCCCATAGGCCTGCAAAATCTGCCGGGCAAATAGCTCCGGCTTGGAGGTAGCCAGCGCCAGCCGTGCCCCCCGCCCCGCCAGCTTTTCCAAGAGGGACGCAATGCCGGGATAGGCCCGGTTTTCAAAGATGCCGGTGTCCCGGTAGCGCTCTCGGTACTTCTCCACCGCCAAATTGGCCTGCTCCTCCGAGATGCCGCAAAATTCCATAAACTGCTCTTTCAGCGGCGGCCCGATAAAGCAGCGCAGCTGGCTCCTCTCCCACGTCCCCAGTCCCAACTGCTCCAGCGCATAGTTCACACACCGGGTGATACCCTCCTCCGGGTCGGTGAGTGTGCCGTCCAAATCAAAGAGGATAACCGAAAACACAGCCTTCCCCCCTTACAAGATGTCCGGCAGCTCTTTCAGCTGCCGGATTTCATAGGTCAGTTCCATTCCCTCCGGCCTTGGCAGCCCCTTGGGGTTATACCAGCAGGTGTCCAGCCCGGCCGTGGCGCCTCCGGCCATATCGCTGGTGAGGGAATCCCCCACAATGATGGCTTTCTCCAGGGTAAACTCCGGGATATGGGAAAACACAAAATCAAAATAGGCCCGATGGGGCTTTGGTGTCCCCACCGCCTCCGAGACAAAAATATCTGTGAAATACTCTTTGATTGGCGACCGGGCCAACCGGCTCATCTGCACCCGCTCAATCCCATTGGTGACAAAGTAAAGCCGCCGTTCCCGGCTCAGGGCACGGCAGGTATCCAGCGCCCCTTCCATGAGAAAGGCCCCCTCCCCCAGCGCGTCCATGTAGTCCTCGCTCATCTGCCAGGCGTCGCCCCCCCTGCCCCAGAACTCCAGCAGCCGGCGGAACCTCTCCACCTTCAGCGCCTCCTTCGTCAGCTCTCCCCGTTCAAACTCATCCCACACACCCTGGTTCAGCCGCATATAGGTCTCATGGTTCTCCGCTGTGTTGGGCATCCCATACTTGGGGAATACCACATCCAGCGCGTGGTGGCAAGCCCTGTGGAAATCAAAAATCGTGTCGTCTGCATCAAAGAGAACAATGGAATAGCGCATTTCTGTCACCGTCTTTCTTAAAAAATTTTGGGAACAGGAAAGCCCCAAATCTGCTTGGGGCTTTCGTTCTCGCAAATTATTTGGCAGAATAGGCCTTTTTGCTCAATTCCGGATAGGTAAAATAGCCGTTCTTCTCCGGTGTATAGGCTTTGCCCACTGTAACGCCGGGCTTCACCAGGCTCTCGCTGCCCAGCAGGGCAAACTTATCCTTGCCGCCGGTAAAGGTGTCGCCCCAGGTGGTGTCCACCAAGTACCAGTTGCCGTCTACCTTCACATAGTTCCAGGCGTGGGCCATATTGCCGTTGCCATAGTTGCCAATGCCGTCCACTGTGATGCACTCCACCCCCAGCTGGTCGCAGAGATACTGGAAACTCTCGGCATAGCCCTGGCAGACGCCTGTCTTGTTGAGCAGGATGCCCACCACCGAGTAGTCGTCATTTTTAGAAGGGGCCCCGGTACGGTTAAAGGAGTTGAACTCGTCCCAGTCGTAGTCGCTGCGCTCCAGCACCCAGTCATAGATATATTTCACTTTGGCGCTGTCCGACTTGGGCAGGTCTTCCTTCAGCCCGTCCACCAGCTTGCCCAGGGAGGCGTTCTTCTTTTTCACCTCAGCCTGCCCATAACCGGCGTGATAAGCGGGCTTAAAGGTCATTGTGCTCTCCTTGGAAGTAATCCGCCAGGAAACGCTCTGGCTGTTTTCCAGCCAGTAAAACTCCGGATGCTGCTTGGCAATCAAGGTCAGCAGCTTGTTAAAGAGGGCTTTCCGGGACTCCGCAGTGGTCTTCCCCAGGGTCACAGAAATACTGCTCTTGCCCTCCTGCAATCCGGCCAGCAGCTGCTCGTAGACTTTCTTTTCGGTGTCGCTCAACTGGCTCACCCAGTAGCTCTCCTTCTCCTCGGCCTCTTTCTTGTCCTTAGCTTCTTTGCTGCTCTCCTTCTCGGTCTGCTGGGAAGTCTCGGTTTTCGGCTTGGAAAGGGTCAGCCCCTTGGCCCAGGCCACGCTGCCCACCTGTAAAGCCATGGCCGCTGCCAAAATCAGTGCCGCCGCCGCTCTTCTCATCTTCATTTCACTCGCTCCTCTTCCTTCACAGTTGTAAAATGATGGAACACGCAGTTCCAACGCTATTATACTAAATCCGGCGCCATTTGTCACGCCCTCGCAGGAAATTTTTCTCTTTTTCCAGCTGTTTCCCGATAGGAGAAGCCCCAGGGAGAACAAAAAGTCTGCCGCACAAGGCGGCAGACTTTCAGCTTCTGAATCCTACAGGCCCAGAACGTCCCGGATATAGATACGGGAGACCTCGGCAGAGTGGAAGTTGCAGACTTCCGGACGGTCCAGCTCAACGCACAGCACGCCGTCATAGCCCACTTCTTCCAGCGCAGCCTTCACAGCGGGGAAGTTCACAGTACCATGGCCCAGCGCACGGAAGGAAGCCATCTTGGCGCGGCCTTCCGCCTTGGAGAGGGCATAGGTGTCAACGTCCTTCAAGTGCATGTAGGCAATGCGGCTGCCATACTTGTGGATTAAGTCAACAGGGTTGATGCCCGCCAGGGTGGTGTGAGCAGTGTCAAAGCAGAAGGAGACATACTCAGGATTGGTGTGCTCTGCAAAGTAATCAATATCCTCCTGAGAGAACACACAGGTGCCATAGTGGGGATGGAAGCAAACCGTCACGCCCAAAGACTTGGCGTATTCGCCCAGCGTGTTCGCCACATAGCACATTTTGTCAATCATCTCGGGATTGGTGGGCCGCTCGGGTTCGCCGTCATCGCCAAAGCCGGCGTTCTGGCAGTTGTACCATTTGCCGCCCACAGCAGCCAGGAATTCCACCTGCTTCTTGGCAATATCCAACGCCTGCTCCACATCAAAGGTGAAGTGGCCATACAGGTTCACCAGGGTCACATTATTTTCCTTTGCCAGGTCAACCAGCTCCTGGGGATTCTCCTGATAGAAGTCCCGGATAAAGGCAAAGTTCTCCACATAATCATAGCCCAAGAATTTGCACTCGCGGAAAGACTGGGCCAGCTGACGCTTTCCAACTTCCGGGTCGCGCCCATTAATCCAGGTCCAGCCGGTGTAAGCAACTTTCATGATTCATTCCTCCATTTTCTTTGGTGGGGCAGCCAAACCCCTATGTACCTTTTTATTGCCGGATTCCCCCCGGCAACCATTTTTATTATAGTATATCTCCCCCCGATTGTAAACTGTGGAAACACCAAAGAAAACCAGGGTAAGATTGTGCACATTTTCTAAAGTCTGCCGAATTAAAATAAGCAAAATAATACACTTAATTTCTCCACACAATCCCCCAAAGCTGGACAAGTTTCGAGAGATACTAGACAAAAATTGCGTTTCTGCTCTGGAATAACTGAAAATCCCGTCCAATTTGCAGGAGAGCACATCGAAAAAAAGCGCAAAAAAGGGAATTTTTGCCCTTTTCCCCTCATTCCCTCTCTCATCTAAAACAAGAGCAAAAACCGCAAAATGCGCAATGCCATTTTAGACAAAAACCCGGTGGAAATCCAGTGGAAAACCGGACATAGGCAGAGCAAAAGGCCCTGGCATCTCCCAGCCAGGGCCCCTTCCTCCATATCGCCCAGATAGGCAACGCCCGCAGCTGCCAAATGGCCTCTGCGGTGCCCTCCCGTCTGTTTTTGTCCTCTGCCTTGCTACTGCTTGGTCTGGTAAGCAAGCACAAATTCATCGATATCCGAATAGTGCTTTTCCGGTATGCCCGCCTTGTCATACTCCTTCCGGTACTCCCTCAGGAAATTGTCATAGGCCATCGCCGTCTTCTGTAAATCCTGCGGATTAATATCCAGCCAGGAGGTCATATCTGTCCACATCCGCTTTACTTCTGATTCCAGAGACTATTCCCGCAGCGCTGGCCAGGCTCATGAACGCAAGGTGCCGGTTTCCGGCTTCCGCTGCGGCATACATCTTGTACCGCCAGTTGGAGTACATCTCCTCATAGGTGCCGCCCAAGGTATCCTCCGCCGCCGGTTTTTGGGCACGGCAATACCCTCCTTCACACGGCAAAACAAAGCCATCGTCTCCCTCATGAGAAGGGTCAAATGCCCTTGTTCTGGCTTCTCTCCTCCAGATTCACCGTTTTCCCTCTATTCCACTGTCACGCTCTTGGCCAAATTCCGGGGTTTATCAATATCGCACCCCTTCTGCAGCGCCATGTAGTAGGCAAACATCTGCACATAGAGAATCATCAGGATGGGGGAAAACAGGTCGTCAGTGTCCGGCACCCGCCACACCGTATCCTGGGGATTGTTCAGCGGGATGGGCTCGGAGGCCACCAATAAAATCTTGGCCTTCCTGGCCCGTACCTCCTCCACATTGCTGATGGTCTTCGCCACAATTCTCTTCTGGGTCAGGGTGGCAACCACCAGGGTGGTGTCGTCAATCAGGGCAATGGGCCCGTGCTTTAATTCCCCCGCCGCATAGGCCTCCGAGTGGATGTAGGAGACTTCTTTCAGTTTCAGCGCCGCCTCTAGGGAAGTGTAGTAGTCCATCAGCCGCCCGATGAAGAACACATCCTCGCAGCCCTTTTCGCTGTGGGCGAAGTCCGCCACCTCTTCCCGGTGGGAGAGCACCTGCTCCGCCTTCTCCGGCAGCGCAGCCAGCTCCCGCAGCCGCTCCCGCAGTTCCTCATCTGTCAGCAGCCCTCGCAGGTTGGCCAAATCCAGGGCAATGATTTCAAAGAGTAAAATTTGGGTAGTATAGGCCTTGGTGGAGGCCACGGCAATCTCCGGCCCCGCCAAGGTGTACATCACCATATCCGATTCCCGGGCAATAGTGCTGCCAATCACGTTGGTGAGCGCTACCACCCTGCTGCCATGCCCCTTGGCCTTGCGCACGGCAGCCACCGTGTCCGCCGTCTCCCCCGACTGGCTCACAGCGATGAGGGTCTCCCCCGGCTGGTCGATGGTGTCGTAGTAGCGGTATTCGCTGGCAATATCCGTCTCGGTCTTCACCCTGGCTAAGGTCTCGATGAGCACCCGGCCAATCATGCCGGCGTGGTGGGCAGTGCCGCAGGCAATCACGGTCAACTTTTCCAGCGCGTTGGCCTGCTCCCGGTCAAAGGGCATGGCCTCCCGTTTAATCGTAAGGGTCTCTAAATCCACATAGTGGGCCAGGGTCTCCCGCAGGGCGCGGGGCTGCTCAAAGATTTCCTTGAGCATAAAGTGGTCGTAGCCGCCCTTCTGGGCCGAATCCCGGCTCCAGGCAATTTGGGTGGTCTGCCGTTCCACCTGCTCCCCTGTCTCCCGGTAGAAGGCAATCCCCTCCTTTGTCACGTCGGCGATGTCGTCATCTTCCAGGATATACACATCCCGGGTGTATTCCAGTATAGCGGAGATGTCGCTTGCCACATAGAATTCCCCTTTGGCCCGCCCGATAATCAGGGGGCTGCCGTTGCGCACGCAATACAAGTGCTCCGGCTGGTCCTGGCACAGGATACCCAGGGCATAGGAACCCTCCAGCATGGGAATCACCCGGAACAGGGTTTTGAGCAAATCCCCCTCGTAATAGTAAGAGAGCAGCTGGGAAACCACCTCCGTATCGGTCTCCGAGCGGAAGGAGACGCCCTTCCCCTGCAAGAAGGCCTTGAGCTCCCTGAAATTCTCAATGATGCCGTTGTGAATCACGGCAATGCGGTTTTTGCTGTCCAAGTGGGGATGGGAGTTCACCTCGCTGGGCTCCCCGTGGGTGGCCCAGCGGGTGTGCCCAATGCCGATGACGCCGGAGAGGGGCATCCGCCCGATTTTCTCTTCCAGCGCCGCCAGACGCCCCACTTCCTTGCGCACCGCCATCTTCCCGTTTTCCAGCACAGCAACGCCCGCCGAGTCATAGCCCCGGTATTCCAGCGCCGACAGCCCTTTCAGCAAAATTGGCACGCAATCCTGCTGCCCCACATAGCCCACGATTCCACACATAAGCGACTCTCCTTCACGCGATTCTCTGCCCTTTGGCAGTCATTAGTCTTAGTATACAGGAAACTGGCTAAGAAATCAAATAAAATCGCTATTTTTTGGTATTTTGGGGCAAAAGCCAACTTCGTTGACAAAACCCGCCGGCCTGGCCTTGGGCAGCGGCACCGCTAATCTATCTTTTGGAGCCTGGCAGCCGTGCCCCTCCCCCATAGTATACTATGTACGGCCAGGCCGCCAACTTGCGCCCCAGCAAAAATTTTATTCCCCGTGGGCCAGGGCGGCGGCGATAAATTCCCGGAAAAGCGGGTGGGCCCGGTTTGGCCGGCTCTTGAACTCCGGGTGATACTGCACCCCCACGCAAAAGGCGCTTCCCCCCACCTCTACAGCCTCCACCAGCCGCCCGTCAGGCGAGGTGCCCGAGAGGATAAGGCCAGCCTCGGTGAGGGCCTTCCGGTATTCGTTGTTAAACTCATAACGGTGCCGGTGCCGCTCGGAAATCTCCTTTTTCCCGTAGGCCCTTTCCAGTACCGTGCCGGGTTTCACAGTACAGGGATAGGCCCCCAGGCGCATGGTGCCCCCCTTGGGCAGGTTCTCCTGCTGGTCGGGCATCAGGCCGATGACCTGATAGGGGCTGGCCGGGTCAAATTCGCTGGAGTGGGCCCCCTCCAGCCCCGCCGCATAGCGGGCAAACTCAATGACCGCAATCTGCATCCCAAGGCAGATGCCAAAATAGGGAATGCCGTTCTCTCTGGCATAGTGGGCGGCGGCAATCATCCCCTCGATACCCCGCTCCCCAAACCCACCGGGGATAATCACGCCGTCGCACCCCGCCAGCAGGTCGGAGGCCGTCTCGGGCGTAACCTGTTCTGCATCCACCCAGTCGATATGCACCTTTGCCCCGTTCTCATAGCCCCCGTGGCGCAGCGCCTCGGCCACCGAGAGATAGGCATCGTGCAGCTTCACGTATTTTCCCACCAGGGCGATGTTCACCGGCTTCACAGCCTGTTTGATGCGGTGGAGCATGTCCATCCAGTCCCCCAGGTCGCACTCCTGACCCGCTAAGCCCAGCTTGCGGCAGGCAATCTCCGCCAGCTTGTTCTCCTCCAGCATCAGCGGGCACTGGTAGAGCACCGGCAGGGTGCGGTTTTCCACCACACAATCCCGGTCCACATTGCAAAAGAGGGCGATTTTCGCCTTGAGCCCCTCGTCCAGCGGCTCGTCGCAGCGGGCCACAATCATATCGGGGGTAATGCCCCAGGACTGCAGCTCTTTCACCGAGTGCTGGGTGGGCTTGGACTTGTGCTCCCCCGAGCTCTTGAGATAGGGCACCAGGGTCACATGGAGGAAGAGGCAGTTGCGCCTGCCCACCTCAAAGGCCACCTGGCGGATGGCCTCCAAAAAGGGCTGGCTCTCAATGTCGCCGATGGTGCCCCCGATTTCGGTAATCACCACATCGGCGCTGGCCTTCTTCCCCACAGAGTAGATAAACCCCTTGATTTCATTGGTGATATGGGGAATCACCTGTACCGTCTCCCCCAGGTAGAGCCCGTCCCGCTCCTTGGTGAGCACATTCCAGTACACTTTCCCAGTCGTCAGGTTGGAAAACCGGTTCAAGTCCTCGTCAATAAAGCGCTCATAGTGTCCCAAATCCAGGTCAGTCTCCGCCCCGTCCTCGGTCACAAAGACCTCCCCGTGCTGGTAAGGGCTCATGGTGCCGGGGTCCACGTTGATATAGGGGTCCAGCTTTTGGGCCGCCACTGTGAGGCCCCGGGCCTTCAGCAGCCTCCCCAAGGAGGCCGCCGTAATGCCCTTGCCCAAACCCGAGACCACGCCGCCCGTCACAAAGATATATTTTGTCATATGGTGGTTTCCCCTTCAAAGACGATTTTGGCCGCACCGGTCATGAGTACCGTGTCGTCCGTGTAGCGGATGACTAATTCGCCGCCCTTGAGCTTCACCGTGATGTCGCTGTCCTTTTCGCAGTACCCTGCCAGCACAGAGGCCACAGCCGCCGCACAGGCCCCGGTGCCGCAGGCCCAGGTCTCCCCACTGCCCCGCTCCCAGACGCGTATTTTCAAGGTATTGTTCCCCAGCACCTCCACAAATTCGGCATTCACCCGTTCGGGGAAGAGGGGACTGTACTCAAACAGCGGGCCGATTTTGTCCAGCTCCATCAGGTCCACGTTGTCCTGGAACACCACACAGTGGGGGTTGCCCATGGATACGCCGGTAATCCGGTACTCCTCCTCGCCAATGGTGACCGGGACATCAATCACCCGCTCGCTGTCCAAGGCAATGGGGATATTCCTTGCCGCCAGCTCCGCCTTGCCCATATCCACTGTCACGGCAGTCACCACGCCGCCCTCCAAATAGAGGTGCAGCTTTTTCAGCCCGCTCATGGTTTCAAGGGTCAAATCCCGCTTGCGGCAGATGCCCCGTTCATAGAGGTACTTGCCCACGCAGCGGGCAGCGTTGCCGCCCATTCTCCCCTCGCTGCCGTCCAGGTTGTATATCCGCATCTTGGCATCCGCCACATCGGAGGGGCAGATGAGAACCACCCCATCACCGCCAATGCCAAAGTGCCGGTCAGAGAGCAGCACGCTGAGGGATTCCGGGCAGTCCACCACCTGTTCAAAGCAGTTGAAGTAGATATAGTCGTTGCCACAGCCCTCCATCTTGGTAAACTTGAGTTTCTTCTTCTCATGCCGCATGTGGTTGATGTCCACCATCTCGATATTCTGCTGGGAGAAGCGGCTGTACAAGATGTCGGCCAGCGCGTCAGCGGTGTCCAGGGAGGTGAGGCAGGCAATGGCCCGTTCCACAGCCTTGCGGCGGATTTTCACGCTGTCCCTGGCAGGCAGCCGCCCCTTGGCCGAGGTGGAGACGATATACTGCACCTTGCCGCTCTCCAAGAGCGTCATGGTGTTGTCGTCCGATTCGTGGATTTTCTGCACCACAGCAGCCTCCAGCCCAGCCCGCTTCAGCACGGCCGCCGTCCCCTTTGTGGCATAGAGGGCAAAGCCCAGCTCCACATATTTCCGGGCAATGGCGGCAATCTCGCTCTTGTCGCTGTCCCGTACCGTGATAAAGATGCCGCCCTTCTTGTGGATTTCATAGCCCGCGGCCACCAGGCCCTTGTACAGGGCCTCGCCCAGGGTCTTGCCAATCCCCAGCACCTCGCCGGTGGACTTCATCTCCGGCCCCAGGTGCACGTCCACATCCAGCAGCTTCTCAAAGGAGAACACCGGCACCTTCACCGCCACATAGGGGGGCTTTTTATAGAGCCCAGTGCCATAGCCCATGTGGGCGATGGATTCTCCCAGCATGGCCCGGGTTGCCAGCTCCACCATGGGCACCCCCGTCACCTTGCTGATATAGGGCACTGTGCGGGAGGAGCGGGGGTTCACCTCAATTACATACACCTGCCCGTGATACACCACATATTGGATGTTGATGAGCCCCTTGGTCCGCAGGGAGAGGGCCAGCTGCTCGGTGTACTGGATGAGTGTCTCGGTGATGGGCCCGCTCACATTCCAGGCGGGATACACGGCAATGGAGTCGCCGGAGTGCACCCCAGCCCGCTCGATATGCTCCATGATGCCGGGAATCAGGATGTCCGTCCCATCGCAGATGGCATCCACCTCAATCTCGATACCGGTGAGGTACTTATCGATGAGCACCGGGTTTTCAATGTTGTGGGAGAGGATAATATCCATATACTCCCGGATATCGTCGTCCCCAAAGGCGATAATCATGTTTTGCCCGCCCAGTACATAGGAGGGCCGCATCAGCACGGGATACCCCAGCCGGTTGGCAGTTTCCAAGGCGTGCTCCGTGTCCATCACCGTGTCCCCTTGGGGCCGCGGGATATGCAGTTTTTCCAGCAGGGCGTCAAAGCGCTCCCTGTCCTCCGCCATGTCAATGCTGTCGGCAGGGGTGCCCAGGATATTGATGCCCTTGCTCACTAAGAAGTTGGTGAGCTTGATAGCGGTCTGCCCGCCAAAGGCCACCACCACTCCCACCGGCTTCTCGGTGCGGATGACATTCATCACGTCCTCCGGTGTCAGCGGCTCAAAATAGAGCCGGTCAGCAGTGTCAAAGTCGGTGGAGACTGTCTCGGGGTTGTTGTTCACAATCACAACCTCATACCCCGCCTTTTTCAGCGTCCACACACACTGCACCGAGGCATAGTCAAACTCAATCCCCTGCCCGATACGGATGGGGCCTGACCCCAGCACAATCACCGTGTCCTTTCTGGGGCCCTTCTGCGCCAGGAACTGCTCCGCCTCATTCACCTCGTCAAAGCTCGAGTAAAAATAGGGGGTCTGGGCGCTGAACTCGGCGGCACAGGTATCCACCATCTTAAACCCGGCGTGCAGTTCCCCGGGCAGCTCCTCCCCCGAGAGCTGGCGGATGGTCTTGTCTAAAAAGCCCATTTTCTTGGCCTTCCGGTAGGTCTCCCAGTCCACCGCGCCCTGCTGCAGCCGCCGCTGCATCTGGGCCAGGTTCTTGAGCTTGTACAAAAACCAGCGGTCAATCTTGGTAATCTCAAAAATCTTGTCGCAGTCGCCCCCCCGCAGCAGGGACTCATACACCACAAACAGCCGCTCGTCGTCACACACGGAAAGCCTGGCAAAGAGGGCGTCGTCCGCCATCACAGCCGTCTTGGGATGGCCGAGGTAGTCCAGGGAGATTTCCGCCCCCCGCACCGCCTTCATAATGGCCTCTTCAAAGCTCTGGCCAATGGCCATCACCTCGCCGGTGGCCTTCATCTGGGTGCCCAGGGTGCGCTTGGCGTAGACAAACTTGTCAAAGGGCCATTTGGGGAACTTCACCACCACGTAGTCAATGGCGGGCTCAAAGCAGGCGCTGGTCTTCCCTGTCACCGCGTTTTTGATTTCGTCCAGCGTGTAGCCGATGGCGATTTTGGCCGCCACCTTGGCAATCGGGTATCCCGTGGCCTTAGAGGCCAGCGCCGAGGAACGGGATACCCGGGGGTTCACCTCAATCACCGCGTATTCAAAGCTGTCGGGGTTCAGGGCAAACTGGCAGTTGCAGCCCCCCTCCACCCCCAGGGCGTTGACAATGGAGCAGGCCGCCGTGCGCAGCATCTGGTACTCCTTGTCCGAAAGGGTGACAGCCGGGGCAATGACGATGGAATCCCCGGTGTGTACCCCCACCGGGTCCAGGTTCTCCATGCTGCACACGGTGATGGTGTTGCTCCTGCTGTCCCGGATAACCTCAAACTCAATCTCCTTCCACCCGGAGATGCACCGCTCCACCAAAATCTGGGTGATGGGCGACTGCCGCAGCCCCCCCAGGGCAATCTCGTGGAGCTCCTCGGGGGTGGCGGCAATGCCGCCGCCGCTGCCTCCCAGGGTAAAGGCGGGCCGCACAATCACCGGATACCCAATCTCCTGGGCAAAGGCCATGGCGTCCTCCACATTCTCCACCACAGTAGAGGGGATAACCGGCTGCCCAATGGAAATCATGGTGTCCTTAAACATCTGCCGGTCTTCCGCCTTGTCAATGGTCTCAGGCTTGGCGCCCAAGAGCGTCACCCCGTGGCTCTCCAAAAATCCCTCCTTTGCCAGCTGCATGGAGAGGGTCAGCCCCGTCTGTCCCCCTAAGGTGGAGAGCAGGCTGTCCGGCTTTTCCTTTTCAATGATGCGCTTAATCATATCCGTGGTGAGGGGTTCCAGGTAAATTTCATCGGCCATGGCCTTGTCGGTCATAATGGTGGCCGGGTTGGAGTTCACCAGCACCACCTCCAGCCCCTCCTCCTTCAGGGCGCGGCAGGCCTGGGTGCCCGCATAGTCAAATTCCGCCGCCTGCCCAATCACAATGGGCCCGGAGCCGATTACAAGTACCTTTTTCAGTTTCTGGTTCAGTGGCATGTCAGATTCTCCCTTCCATCAGCTGCATGAATCGGTCAAAGAGGAACGAGGTGTCCAGCGGCCCTCCGCAGGCCTCCGGGTGGAACTGCACCGAGAAAGCGGGCATATCCCGATAGCCCAGCCCCTCGCAGGTGCCGTCGTTCACGTTCACAAAGGTGGCCTCTGCGTTCTCCGGCATGTGCTCCATGTCCACCGCATAGCCGTGGTTCTGGCTGGAGATATACACCTTTCCCGTGGGCAGATATTTCACCGGCTGGTTGGCGCCCCGGTGGCCGTATTTCAGCTTCACCGTGGTCCCCCCCTGGGCCAGGGCCATCAGCTGGTGCCCTAAGCAGATGCCAAACACAGGCTTTCCAGCCCCCATCAGCTCCCTCGCCTGCTCCACAATCCCCGTATTCTCCGCCGGGTCCCCAGGGCCATTCGAGAGCATGATACCGTCAGGCGCGGTCTCGAGGATTTCCCTCGCCGCAGTGCCGCTGGGGAAAACCGTCACCCGGCACCCCCGCTTCGCCAGTTCCCTGGCAATATTGCCCTTGGCGCCAAAGTCCCACAGGGCCACGTGGTGCCGTTCCTCCCCCTCCGGCAGCACCTCTGCCCGTTCCTTGTCGCTGGCAAAGGCCACAGCCCCGGTGATGCGGTAGCCCTTCAGGGCCTCCCTGTCCACACTGTCCGGGTCGGTGGTGAGGGCGGCGTTCATCACCCCGTGCTCCCGGATGATTTTCGTCAGCTCCCTGGTATCGATGCCGCAGATGCCGGGAATGCGCTGTTCCTTTAAAAAGGTGTCAATGTCCCCTTCACTGCGGAAATTCGAGGGGGCCTGACACCATTCACGTACCACATATGCCTTCAAATAGGGATGGGGGCTCTCAAAATCAGCTGGGATTACCCCGTAATTGCCGATGAGGGGAAATGTCTGAACCACAATCTGCCCGTAATAGCTGGGGTCGGTGAGGGTTTCCAGATAACCGGTCATCGCGGTGGTAAACACCAGCTCCCCCGTTGCCTCGGCGATGTGGCCAAAGGCAGTGCCCTCAAAGACCTTCCCGTTTTCCAAAACCAGGTATGCTTTCTGTGCCATAGCGCGTTTTCCTTTCCTTCTCTTTTCTAAGTCTTCTCTATCGCAGCCCGGCAAATCCCCGCCGGGCGTTTTGACTACACGTTTTCTCTCTCCAGCTGCCCTTTCGTGTGTGTGCCGGAATCCACCGGATAGTCCCCGGTAAAGCAGCCGGTGCAAAAGGGCAGCGCGCATCCCGCGCAGGCCCGTTTCAATCCCTCAATGCTGATGTAGCCCAGGCTCTCAGCCCCTATCAGCCGCCTTATCTCCTCCAGCCCCATCTGATTGGCAATGAGGTTTTCCTCGCTGTCGATGTCGGTGCCAAAGTGGCAGGTATGGCGGAAGGGCGGGGAGGAGATTCGCAGATGCACCTCTCTCGCCCCCGCAGCCTTCAGGCTGCGGATAATCTTGGCGCTGGTGGTGCCCCGCACAATGGAATCGTCCACCAGCACCACTCGCTTCCCCTTCACATTGGCCCGCAGCGGATTCAGCTTCAGCCGCACCGCCGCATCCCGCTGAGCCTGGGAGGGGAAAATGAAGCTGCGGCCGATATACCGGTTTTTCACAAAGCCGCTGACATAGGGCAGCCCGCTCTTCTCTGCATAGCCCATGGCCGCTTCCAGCCCGCTGTCGGGCACACCGCACACAATGTCAGCCTCCGCCGGGTATTCCTCCGCCAGCACTTCTCCCATCCGATAGCGGGCCTCATAGACCCCCAGGCTGTCCATCACCGAATCGGTGCGGGCAAAATAGACATATTCAAAGATGCACATCCCCCGCTTCTGTCCGCCCAGCACCATACGGGAGGTGAGAGAGCCGTCCGGCTCTACCACCAGCATCTCCCCGGGCTGCACATCCCGCAGAAAGGCAAAGCCCGCGCTGTCCAGCGCACAGCTCTCCGAGGCAAAGGCATAGCCCCCCTCGTTCTGCCCTACGCACAGCGGTCGGAAGCCCGCCCCGTCCCGCAGGGCAATCAGCTTCCCCCTGCTGCTGAGCACAATCAGGGAAAAGGCCCCCTTCAGCTGGCGTGCCGCAGCGATCACCGCGTCCTCAATCTCCAGTCCCTGCAGCGCTTCATAGGCAATCAGGGAGGAAATCACTTCACTGTCATTGGTGGCGGCAAAATCGCAGCCCGCTTCTCGCAGCTTGCGCCGGATGTCGTCCGCATTGACAATATTGCCGTTATGCGCCGTAGCAATGCGTCCCCGCAGGTATTCAGTGATAATGGGCTGGGTGTTGTCCCTGGAGTTGCCCCCGGTGGTGGAATAGCGCACATGCCCCACGGCGATTTTTGCCCCCGGCAGGTGTTCCAGCACCTGGGGCGTGAATACCTCGCTCACCAACCCCACGTCCTTGTGATAGAGCAGGGAGGAACCCCGCAGCACGGCAATTCCCGCCCCCTCCTGTCCCCTGTGCTGCAAAGAGAGCAGCGCGTTATAGGTGATCCCCGCTGCCTCGGCAGATTGCCCCGCCAGCCCGAAAACCCCGCACTCCTCCCGCCATTTTTCCCTGTCCATAAGCCCCCGCACCGCCTTTCCTTTTTTGCCCGTCCCTATCTCTCGTAGGTCTCATAGGTACGCAATATACCCTCCGCCACCTCGGTCTTGGATTTGCGCAAATCCATGGCCTGCTTTTCCACATACCGGTGGGCCTGGGCCTCTGTCATGTTCAGATATTGGATCAGGGCACACTTGGCCCTGTCCACCAGACGCATCTCCTCAATCTGGTTCTGCAGCTTCCCGTTGCGCCGCCGCAGCCCCGCCATGCGCCGGTAGGCGGCCTCCAGCAGCTTCACCGCCTGGAAAAAGAGGGGCCTGCTCAGGGGCTTCTCCATCACAAAAACCCCGTCCTCCTCCACCCTGGCGGCCACGCTGTCCGCAATCTCCGCCTTTACAATGAGGATTACCCCCGCCCCCAGCTCCTGCTCCGCCGCCAGCACCGCCAGCTCGTCGCCGAATTCATCCCCCAACGGCGCGTTAATCACCACCAGGTCAAACCCGGTCTCCAGCAGCAGGCGGCGGGCATCGCAGCCGCTGCGGGCCACGGTAGTCACAGCAAAACCGCACTGCCGCAAAAGGCTCTCCAGCAGCCGGCATCCCTTTTCCCCGCCGGAGACAATGAGCACGCTCTCCATCACACCACCCGCCTTCCCGTCCGCTCTCATCCCGTAGCGGTCAGATGTAGGGGAAAAACTGCTCTTCCTCAAAGGCGGCGGCATCCACTGCGTTTTCCAGCTCCTGGCACTCCCGCTCCCTGGTATCCAGGTATTGGGCCACCAGCGGTTCCGGCAGCGCCCGGCGCAGGAAATCACTGGCCCGTGCCGCCTGTAAAGCGCCCAGTAGGCTCTCGGGCAAGCGTCCCGCCCCCTGCCCGCCTTCCGGCAGCAGGGGCCTGTCCTGCAAAATCCCTTCCAGCCCGGCCTGCAGCAGGAGTAGCAGCACCAGATAGGGGTTGCAGGCCGGGTCGGGGGAGCATACCTCCAGCCGGGAAAAGTCCTTATCCAGCACCCGTACCGGCTGGGTGCGGCTCCCCATGGCCCAGCCCACCCGCAGGGGCCTGCCCAGCCCGGCCAGCCGCTCGTAGGAGTTGGGCAGCGGGTTTAAAAAGGCCGCCGTCTCCCCCAGCCGCTCCAAAACGCCTTGGAGAAAGGCCTCCCCCTGCCGCGGCAGCTTCGCCCCGGCACGGGCAAGGGAAAGGCCAATGTGCAGGCTGCTGCCCTCCCCCTCCGGCAGCGGCTTAGGTAGGAAGGAGGCGTAGAGCCCGTGCTGCGCCGCAACAGCCTTTACCACCGCCCGGAAAGTCACCAGGTTATCCGCCGCCGGCAGGGCGTCGTCGTAGCCAAAGGCAATCTCGTTCTGCCCCGGCCCCCGCCCGTGGTGGGAGCGCTCCGGCAGCAGCCCCATCTCCTCAAGTGTCAGGCAGATTTCCCGCCGCACTGTCTCCCCCTTGTCCAGGGGCGCAATGTCGCAGTAGCCCGCCCGGTCCTGGGGAAGCCGGGTGGGGTTCCCCTGCTCGTCCAACAAAAAGAGGTAGAATTCACACGCCGCCCCCACCCGGCAGCTGTAGCCCTGTTGCCCCAGGACAGCCACAGCCTGCCGCAGCAGCCAACGGGTATCCCCCTCATAGGGGCTCCCGTCCAGATGGCAGATGCGGCAGTAAAACCGCACCACCCGCCCCTGGGAGGGCCGCCAAGGCAGCACCGACAGGGTGGCCGGGTCGGGAATCAGCAGCAAATCCTCCCCGCCCGCCCCCCAAAAGCCTGGCACCGCCGAGGCGTCAAAGGGGATGCCCGCCTCCAAAGCCCTGGCCAACTCCCCCGGCATGATGGCGATGTTTTTCTGCACGCCAAACAGGTCGCAAAAAGCCAGGCGGATAAACTTCACATCGTTCTCCTGCACAAACCGCAGCGCCTCTTTGGCCGTGATTTCCGGCATACGCTCTCCTCCCCTCACAAAACCGTAGCATATAGGAAAACAAGGCCCCCATGTTTCCCGCAGGAAGGCCTCATTTCCCATCACTTCATTTCCAGATACTGCTCCCGCTCCGGCCCAAAAGAGACATAGCGGATAGGGCAGCCCACCTGTTTTTCCAAATAGAGGATGTAATCCAGCGCCGCCTTTGGCAGGTCGGCAGGGCTTTTGCAGCCCGAGAGGTCACAGTGCCAGCCGGGGAGGGTCTCCCACACGGGCTTTGCCCTGTTCAGCGCGTCGCCCACGGGGAATTCCCCTGTCACCTTCCCGTCAATAGAATAGCCCGCGCAAACGGGGATTTCCTTCAAATAGGAGAGCACATCCATCTTGGTGAGGGCCAGCATATCCGCCCCCTGCATCCGAACCCCATACCGGGAAGCAGGAACGTCAAAGGGACCCACCCTTCTGGGCCGGCCGGTCTTTGCGCCGTATTCCCCCCCTGCCTCCCGCAGCTCCTCGGCCTTGTCCCCAAAGAGCTCGCAGGTAAAGGGCCCCTCCCCCACGCAGGTGGAGTAGGCCTTCATGATGCCCACCGTGCAGTCCAGCCGCCGCCCGGGAATCCCGGTGCCAATGGGGGCATAGGCGGCAATGGTATTGGAAGAAGAGGTATAGGGATAAATGCCGAAATCGATGTCCCGCAGCGCCCCCAGCTGCGCCTCGAACATCACGTCTTTCCCCTCTTCGATTTGCTCCTCCAAATAGCGCCCGGTGTCGCAGATATACTCGGTGAGCGGCAGGGCAAACTGTTCCACCCAGCCCCACATCTCCTCCACCGAGAGGGCCTCCCGGTGGTAGACCCCCTGGGCCACCAGGCTTTTAAACTCCATCAGGCTCTCCAGCCGTTTCCGGCAGTAGCCGGGATTCAGCAAATCACCCATGCGCAGGGCCTTTTTCATGTACTTGTCGCCATACACAGGGGCAATCCCGCTGCGGGTGGAGCCATAGGCCCGGTCGGCCAGCCGCTCCTCCTCCAGGATATCCTGCTGCTTGTGGCAGGGCATGCACAAAATTGCCCGGTCGCTGATTTTCAGGTTTTGGGGGCCAATCTCCACCCCGGCCGCCCGCAGGCGTCCCATCTCGCCCCAGAGGTGCTCCGCGTCAATGACCATGCCGTTGCCCATCACGTTCACCACATCGGGCCGCAGGATGCCGGAGGGCAGCAAGTTGAGGATAAATTTCCCCCGGCTGTTGATGACAGTGTGCCCCGCATTGTTGCCGCCCTGGTAACGGCACACGATGTCATAGTCTGCCGAGAGCAGGTCCACAAAGCGGCCCTTCCCCTCGTCACCCCAGTTAATCCCGACAATTGCTGTCAACATGTCTCATTCCCCTTTTCTCTCTGCAGGGCTTGCCCCATTCTCTCCTATAAGCATACTCTTTTTGCGCCCAATGCGCAAGTGGAGCGTTTTCTAAGATTTTTTGGGGGAAGGCGCCGGATTTTTATGTAATCTGTCCCATCCCCGCAATTTTCCGCTCTTTATTCTACTGGAAACCCCTTTGCCTTGTCAATTGCTAAAGCAGGATTTTCTTCCCCCTCCCATCAGGATTATCTATTATCGCCAAATTCCTGCCCTGTTGTTCCGGCGAAATCCCAACAAATTGCCTAATCCTGAACTTTTTCCCCGCTTTTGCTTGACATCCCCCGCCCCAGTGCTTATAATGGCAGTCAGAAACAGCAAAGGCGCTGTAGGGGTTTCCCCTATGGCGTCTTTTTTCGTATCATCCGGCAAGTGCCTGACAGAGGGGCACCATGAAAGGAAGGGTCATTATGAGCATCCATGTGCCAGAAACCTTCGGCACCCTGGTCTTTGGCGATAAGGTCATGCGGGAGCGCCTGCCCAAGGACACCTACAAGGCGGTAAAGCGCACCATGGAAAACGGCAAGAAGCTGGATTCCAGTGTGGCAAACATTGTGGCAAACGCCATGAAGGACTGGGCCGTGGAAAAGGGGGCCACCCACTACACCCACTGGTTCCAGCCCATGACCGGCATCACAGCCGAAAAGCACGACAGTTTCATCTCCCCCACCGGGGACGGCGGCGTTATTATGGAGTTCTCCGGCAAAGAGCTGGTGCGGGGCGAGCCCGATGCCTCCAGCTTCCCCTCCGGCGGCCTGCGGGCTACCTTTGAAGCCAGGGGCTATACCGCCTGGGACCCCACCTCCTACGCCTTTATCAAAGATAATACCCTGTGCATCCCCACTGTCTTTTACTCCTACGGCGGCCAGGCCTTGGATAAAAAGACGCCCCTCCTGCGCTCCATGGAGGCCATCAACCGGCAGGCCATCCGCATCCTGCGCCTCTTCGGCGCAGACGAGGGCGTGCGGGTTGGCACCACTGCGGGCCCGGAGCAGGAGTATTTCCTGGTGGATAAGGAGATGTTCAAAAAGCGCAAAGACTTGGTCTTCTGCGGCAGAACCCTCTTTGGGGCCAAGCCCCCCAAGGGCCAGGATTTGGACGACCACTATTTTGGCGCCATCAAGCCCCGCGTCGCCGCTTTTATGCGGGATTTGGACGAGGAGCTCTGGAAGCTGGGCGTGCTGGCAAAAACCGAGCACAACGAGGTGGCCCCTGCCCAGCATGAGCTGGCCCCCATCTTCACCACCACCAACCTGGCAACCGACCAGAACCAGCTCACCATGGAAATGATGCGCAAGGTGGCCGACCGCCACGGCCTCACCTGCCTGCTCCACGAAAAGCCCTTTGCAGGGGTCAACGGCAGCGGCAAGCACAACAACTGGTCCCTTGCCACCAGTACCGGCGTCAACCTGTTGGAGCCTGGGGATTCCCCCAGTGAAAACGCCCAGTTCCTCCTCTTCCTGGCCGCCGTCATCAAGGCGGTGGACGAGTACCAGGATTTGCTGCGGGTCTCTGTAGCCCATCCCGGCAACGACCACCGCCTGGGCGCCAGCGAAGCCCCGCCCGCCATCATCTCCATGTTTTTGGGCGACGAGCTCACCGGTATCCTGGAATCCATCGAAAACGACACCTCATATGATAAAAAAGACACATCCGCAGAGCTCAAAATCGGCGTCCATGTCATCCCCCGCTTCCCCAAGGACACCACCGACCGCAACCGCACCTCCCCCTTTGCCTTCACTGGCAACAAATTCGAGTTCCGCAGCCTGGGCTCCAGCGCCTCTGCCGCCACCCCCAACACCATGCTCAATACCATGGTGGCCGAAGAGCTCTGCCAGTTCGCCGACGAACTGGAACAGGCCAAGGACTTCACCGCCGCCCTCAACACCTTAGTCAAGCGGGTTATCCGGGAGCACAAGCGCATCATCTTCAACGGCAACAACTACGCCGACGAGTGGGTGGAAGAGGCGCGCCGCCGCGGCCTTCTCAACCTGAAGACCTCGGTAGACGCCATCCCCTCCCTCCTGGCCGAGAAAAACGTGGCCCTCTTTCGCAAGCACAAGGTCTACACCGAAACCGAGCTCCACTCCCGCTACGAAATCATGCTGGAAAGCTATTCCAAGACCATCCACATCGAGGCACTCACCATGCTGGAAATGGCGAAAAAGGATGTCATCCCCGCCATCACCTCCTATTCCAAGGCCCTGGCCGATACGGCGGTCTCCAAAAAGGCGGCCTGCGGGGGCGTCTCCTGCGAGCTGGAATGCCGGCTGCTGCAAAAGATTTCCGGCCTCAGCGCCTGCTTCTACGACAAGCTGGAGGCACTGGAAAAGGCAGTGCTGGGCTGCAAGAGCCGCACCGAGAACCTGGAACTGGCCCTCTATTATAAGGACACCGTGCTGGCCGCCATGCAGGAGCTGCGCGCCGTGGGCGATGAAATTGAGGCCCTCATCGGCGAAGGCTATCTCCCCTATCCCACCTATGGCCAGCTGCTCTTCGGCGTCTAATCCCCCTCCAATAAAAAGGCGTGCGCTCTTCCAAAGCGCACGCCTTTTCCCTGCCCAGAGGCCAGCACCGCTTATCGCCTCCAAGCCATCACATATTCCAGCTCACCGGTCTCCTCCTCAACGCGCTCCGCCTGAATCAGAAACCCCTCCCGCTGATAAAACTGCACTGCGCGCTGGTTTTTCCCATAAACGCGCAGTTCCAAGCACCCTTTTAGCCTCTTCCCCTGTTCCAAGAGCGCTTTCCCAATCCCCTGGGACCGGGCCCCGTCTCTCACAAAAAGCCCGGCAATGTAATCCCCCGCCAGCCCGATAAAACCCTCTATCCGGCCCGAGGCATCGTCTTCCCAGACGTAGAGCTCCGCCTGTGGCAGCATCGCCTCCACTGCCTTGTAGTGGCCGGCCCAGTATTCTCCCGCAAGAAAGCTGTGGGCCTGGGTGTTGGCCGCAAGCCATATCTCCATGGCACTATCTAAATCCTCCGCCTGAAAGGCCCTTATCATCCCTATTCCCCCTTCCGGCAGCCTATTGGCACAGCATCACAATCCCGCTGCCAATCATAAAGAGGTATACCACCTTTTTCAGCTTCCCCCCGTCCAGCCGCCGGAAGAGCTTGTGCCCGGCAAAGACCCCCAGCGCCAGCGCCGCCAGCCCAATGGCCCAGTATTGCAGCGTCAGCGGCGTCATCATTCCGTTCCAGGCCCGCACCAGGATGGTAGAGATATTTGTCAGCGCAAAATAGGCCTGGATAGTGCCCAAGTACTCCTCATTGCTCTCGCTGCTGGCCAGCAGATACACCACCATCGGCGGCCCCCCGGTGCCAAAGAGCCCGCCCAGCAGTCCCCCCAGGCCGCCGGCAATGGCCCCGTTACGCCTGTTGGGCCTGATGGTAAACCTTCCCCCGAGGAAGAGGAAATACAGGCTCATGAGAATCAGGAAGGCCCCCAGCAGCTTTTTTAGCACCGCGTCCGACTGCCCCGCGGAAAAAAAGATGGCCGCCGTACTCACCACCACATTGGCCGCCAGGGGAATCCACAGCTTTTTCCAGGCAATGTGCCTTCGCATCCGCACCGCAATGGCCGCATTGCTCAAGATGGAGAGCATTCCTGAAACCGTCACCCCAGCCCCATAGCTGGGCAGCAAAAAGGGGAACACCATCATCACAAAAATCCCAAACCCAAACCCGCTGACCCCCTGAATCACCGTCCCCACAAATACCGTGAGCAAAAACAGCGCAATGGAGCCAAAATCCATCCCGGCGTCCCCCTCTCCTGTCCCCCGTTTGCCCGCCTAAGCGCCCAGGAAAAAGTCCTGTATTCTCCTGCGCAGCGGAGCAGCAGCATCTGCATTCACCAGCACGCAGCAGCCCTTCCCGTTCTGAACCGAAAAATTCACCAGCGCCTTAAAGCCCACATTGCTGCCGGAGTGCCCAAAGTAGGTCTCCCCATAAAGCTGCTTGATGTAGCATCCCAGCCCGGTCCTGCAGGCTGTGTCCTCCAAATCCAGGACATCCCCGTGCTGGGGCGTCACCATTTCCTCCACAAGGGCTCGGGGAATTATCCCCGCTTTCCCCCGCAGGATATTTTGCAGATGAATCCCAAACTTAGCCAAATCCACGGCCGTTGTCCACAAACCGGCGGCAGCCTGCTCCGGCATGAGCTGATGCCCACCCGGCACGGGGTTCCAATCCGTGGTGTAGCCCTTGGCAATGTGTTCCATCACATCCTGCCGATAGGTGCTGTCCCCCATCTCAAGGGGGGATAGCACCGCCCGCTCCATAAAGTCGGCAAAGGGGAGCCCCGAAATATTCTCCACACAGTTTTGCAGCAGCATAAACCCACCGCCCGAGTAGGCCCAGTGTTCCCCCGGCCGGTACTCCTGCACCACCTTGGGGGAATTGCAGGGCGGCTCCCCCAAAACAATCTGCGCCGTAGTGGGGAGCTCTTCGCCGTGCCCATACCCGTAAAACCCGTGGACACCGAACCCCGCCGTATGAGCCAGCACCTGCCTCACCGTGGCCCTTGCCGGCCGGCCTTCCGCATTATGTAGCGGCAGCTCCCCCAGATAGCGGCCTATGTCGTCTTCCAGGGACAGCCTGCCCTCCGCCGCCAGCCGCAGCACCGCTGCCGCAAACACCATCTTGCTCACCGAAGCGGCCTGGAACCTTGTGTGGGCCGTCACCCCGTCCCCCTGTGCAACCGTATCCGCAATTTGAAAATTGCGGATTACAGCCACACTGAGGGAATCTGCCTGATGCTCCTCCAGTTCTCTTTTCCAGTCCATCGTCTCTTATCCCTTTTGAGGCGGCTTGTGCTCCAGCAGTTCCAATACCAGCTTGAGCTTCTCGTTCCCGTCAATATAGGCATAGCTGCCCGTGGCCCACTGCCCCCGCTGCAGCAGCGGCATCCCCTTCCCCGCGCAGAGCTGGATTTTCTCCTCCATCCCGTCGATGTCAAAGGCGATGTGGTGCACCCCTTCCCCGTTTTCGTCCAGGTCGTGCCGCCAGGTGCTGGGCTCCTGGTCCGGCTCCAGCAGCTCAATCTGGATATGGGGCCCAATGTCAAAGAAAGCCTGTTTGGTGCGGGCCAGCGTGGGCTTGCCCATATACTGGGTCAGCGCCTCGTCATATACCCCCGTGCAGCTGATGGGCGGCTTCGCCACCCCAAAGAAATCAGCGTAGTCCTGGGCCGTCCTCTCAATGTCGTTCACCAAAATGCCAATCTGCGTCACTAAATTGGTGCCTAAAATCGGATTTCCCATGTCTGTAACCATAGTCTTCGCACAGGCGAAGGCTTCCTTTCTCCCCTTTTCGGGGTGTCCTGTGCAGCAAAATCGCCGCTGTTCCGGTAACGAAGGCCACAAGGGGAACGGGTTTAGCCCTATCCCTGCCCTCTACAAAAATTTGGGATTTTCCCCCCCCATCCCTATCCTAACCCACCCGGCCCAGAAAGTCAATCCCCCTCACCCGTTCCTGCTGCGGTAACTCCCCGGCGAGAGCCCATACCACTCCCGAAAGGCCCGGATAAAGTTATTCACATCCCCAAACCCGGCCTTATAGGCCACCTGCCCAATCTGGAAATCCGTGGTCTCCAATAGCTCCTTGGCAAAGGAGAGCCGGTTGAGCAGCAAATATTGCTTGGGGCTGTACCCTGTCTGATTTTTAAAGGCGTGGGAGAGATAGCTGGGGCTCACATAGTATTTCCGCGCCAGCTCCGCCATCCGCAGCTCCTCGGTGAAGTGCCGCTCAATATAGTGCTGCACCTCCAACACCCGCCCCGAGGCGGAACCCTCAAACTGCACAAAGTTGTCCGGGCAGGCCCGGTAGGTGAGAATCAGCAGGTTTTCCAGCAGGTTCTGCGCCACCGTCTCCCACATCCGCCCCGCCCCCTGGAATTCCGCCAGCATCTGCCCCAGCATGGCACACACCGCCTGATGGCTCCCACTCAAATCCACCTGATGCCGGAACGCCGGGGTGCGGTTCTGCAATACCGAAGCCAGCAGCCTACTGCCCAGCACATGTTCCAGCCGCGCCGCGTTCACCGTGAGGAAAAACCGCTGGTAAGGGACCTGTAGTACCTGCACCTCATGGGGCTCATAGCTGCTCACAAAGAGCAGGCTTCCCCGCCCCGCCCGGTACTGCCGCCCGTCAATGGTAAAGAGCGCTTCCCCCTCCTGCACATAGATGAGCTCGCTAAAGAGATGGTGGTGCTTGTGTGGCGTCGTCTCGCTGTCCATGTATTCCACCCGGTCAATCAACCGGCTGTTCTCCATCCTCCCCGCCCCCTTCCTCTGCTCAGGCGCCGGCAGCTACGCCATGGTCTCCAGCATGCTAAGGCTCACCTCATAGCTGCACGCCAGCCCCGCCAGCTTCCTCCTGCACTCCTCCGCCATAAAAGCCCCCATCCGCTCCACCTCGTTGCCGGAGCTCCCCGCAATATGGGGCGTCAGCAGCACGTTTGGCAGCGCGTAGAATTCGTGCCCATACACCGGGGGCTCGGGCTCGGTCACATCCAGCACCGCCGTGCGCCCCGGCCCCTCCTTCAGCGCCCGCACCAGGTCAGCCTCCACCACCTGGGCCCCCCGCCCCGTGTTCAAAAACACAGCGTTGGGCTTCATCCGGGAAAAGAGCCGGTAGTCCAGCATCCCCTGGGTCTGGGGGTTGTTGGCAATGTGGTTGGAGATAGTCTGGCACTGTTCAAAAACCTCTTCCAAGGAGGCCCGCACAGCCCCCAGCCCCGCCACCTTCTCGTCGCTGGCAAAGGGGTCGTAGAGCAGGATGTCCACATGGTAGTCTCCCAGCAGCTTGCACACCAAGGAGCCAATCATCCCGGCCCCCAGAATCCCCACCTTCACCCGGTAATTCCCGGGGAAGGTGCCGGCATACCGGGCCGCTCTCCCCCGGTCCTCCTCCTTAAACCGCCGCACCGACTGGAAAAAGCCTTTGTTCGCCAGCAAAATCTGCGCCAGGGTGTATTCCGCCACCGGCACCGCGTTGGCCCCCCAGGCGCTGTGTACCCCAATCCCCTGTTCCAGAAACGGCCGCGCAAACATCTGCACCGACCCCGCCCCGTAAAACACCGTCTCCAGCTTTGGCAGGTACTCCTCAATCTGCTCCTTCGTCAACGAGGGCATCCCCCAGGTGGAAAAGGCAAAGCGCGCCTCCCGCAGCACCGCCCGGTTCTCCTCCAACGCCTCCGGCAGGATGGGTTCCTCCCGCAAGTTCACCACCTGCCGCAGCTTCCCTCGCACCTCCGGCGAGAACACCCGTTCCAGATTGTTCTCCGCCCCCGCCGTGGAGAGAAATACCGCCTTTGGCAGCAGCCACTCTCTCAGCGTCCCAATGTCCGCGATAAACTGGCTGTCATCGTCGTCTTTGCAAAATTC
The DNA here is from genome assembly GCA_022791315.1 of Oscillospiraceae bacterium. Lineage (GTDB taxonomy): Bacteria > Bacillota > Clostridia > Oscillospirales > Ruminococcaceae > JAAVYW01. The sequence continues at coordinate 41,974 of JAAVYW010000010.1, forward strand.
CAGGACACAATTCACCTGCCCCTTCCCGGCAATCTCCGCCAGATACCCCTGCCAGTCCTTTTCCCCTTCTGCCAGCGGATGCCGTATATTGGCCCCCGTCCAGTGGAAAACATGTACGCAGCACAGATAGGGCAGCATCTTCGCCAGCTCTGCCCGGTTCTCCTCCAGCGTGATGTCCGGGTTGGGCTGCCAGTAGCACTTCACATTCTCCCGCCCCACTGCCTCCAGCAGCGCCAGCGCACTCCCGGCGTCCTGGGTCAGGGTGTTCCTGTGGTATTCAAAGGCCACCGTGATGCCGTAGGGCTTCGCCATGTCGGCAATCGCCCTGGCCGAGGCCGCCACCCGCTCCCGATAGCTATCCTCCGCCTGCCCCGGCGCCTTTTCCCCTGCCCAGACCCGGATGAGCTTTACCCCCAGCGCCTTGGCGCTCTCCAACACCGGCAAAAACCCCTCCCCCTCCGGGTCGTCCGTGCGGTAGTAGGAGCCGTAGGAGAGCACCTCCAGCCCTGCCTGCCGGGTCAGCTCCGCCGCCCGCCGGGCCGTCTCCAGGTCGCCGGGAGCCACATGTACATCCCCTCCCCACTCCATACCGGCGGCCCCGCTCCGGGCAGCAATCTCCACCAGTTCCTCCAAATTTTTTTCACGAAATGTCACAGTGGTAAACCCAATTTTCATCTTTTCTCCATCCCTTTCCCGGCCCCAGGGCCGTTTCCCGTGTCTCTCTGCCCCGATTATAGAGAATCTTTTGCAAAGAGTATATCACTTTTCCGCAAAAAAGCAAATTTTACATATTCCCCTGCAAAAATTGACGACAAATTCACCCCGGAATCCGGTAGGATAGAATCAGAAACGGCGGAGTCCAATCCGCCACATCCGACAAATTCTGATGATACTATTTTTCCAGGAGGTATCCACACCATGTTCCACTATAAAACCTTGGACGAAGTCAAAGAACAAGCGCAAAAACTGGGTGTCCAGCTCCCCTTTGCCGAAAACACCGGCGCGCTGTGCCAGCCCCTCACCCTCCCCGGCCACACCCTGCCCAATCGGATGGCAATCCACCCTATGGAGGGCTGCGACGGCACTCCCGACGGCAAGCCCGACCGGCAGACACTACTGCGCTACGACCGGTTTGCCCGCTCCGGCGCAGGCCTGATTTGGCTGGAAGCCGTGGCCGTCTGCCCCGAGGGCCGCGCTAATCCCCGCCAGCTCTGGATAAACGAGCAAAACCTAGACGTCATGAAATCCCTGGTAGACCGTATCCGGGAGCTCTCCGTCCAGGAGCACGGCTTCGCCCCCCTCCTCATCATGCAGGCCACCCACTCCGGCCGCTACAGCAAACCCCAGGGCACTCCCGCCCCCATCATCGCCTACAATAACCCGCTATTTGAAAAGGATTCCCCCCTCCCCAAAGAGCGCATCATCACCGACGACCGCCTCAAATCCCTGGAAGAGGAATTTGGCCGCGCCGCCGCATTGGCCGAACAGGCCGGCTTCGACGGGGTAGACATCAAGTGCTGCCACCGGTACTTGAACAGTGAGCTCCTCTCCGCCTACACCCGTCCCGGTGCATACGGCGGCAGCTTTGAAAACCGCACCAGGCTCCTGCGAAACAGCATCGCCAGCGCCAAAGCCGCCACCGGCCAGAGCTTCCTTGTCACCTCCCGCCTTAATATCTACGACGGCTTCCCCTATCCCTATGGCTTCGGCGTATCCGAGGGCCAGGGCCTCACCCCCTGTATGGAGGAACCCATCCGCCTGGTAAAGCTGCTGCACCAGGAGCTGGGCCTTTCCCTGCTCAATATCACCATCGGCAACCCCTATGTCAACCCCCACGTCAACCGCCCCGCCGACGGCCTCCCCTACGAGAGCGAGGAAGACCCCCTCACCGGCGTGGCCAGGATGCTCTCCTGCACCCAAGCTGTCCAGCAGGCCTGCCCCGATTTAGCCATCATCGGTTCCGGCCTGTCCTATCTGCGGCAATATGCCCCTCTCCTGGCAGCAGGCGGCATCCAGGAAGGCTATTTCACTCTGGCCGGTTTTGGCCGCCAGTCCTTTGCCTACCCCGAAATCTACAGTGATATCCTGTCAGGCCGGGAAATAAGTCCAAAAAAGACCTGCATTTCCTGCGGCAAATGCTCCGAACTGATGCGGGCAGGCCAAATCACCGGCTGCGTCATCCGCGACCCCTACTACACCAGGCTCTACCAGGAAACCGTCGCCAAAAAGAACTAAGAGAGGAGTCCTTCCCATGAACAAAGTTGCCGTTGTCACCGGTTCCCGCCGCGGAATCGGCCTAGCCATTGCCAAAACCCTGGCCCAAGAGGGCTATACCACTGTTTTTTCCGCCACCTCCCCTGCCGACACCATGACCGATTTACTGGCAGAGCTCACCGCCAAAGGCCAGCAAGTGTCCTATCTCCGCTGCGACATCTCCTCCCCTGCGGACAGGGCCGCCCTCATCCAGCAGGTATGCCAAACCTATGGCCGTTTGGATGTCCTCGTCAACAATGCCGGCGTAGCCCCCCAGGTGCGCCTGGATATTTTGGAAACCACCGAAGAGAGCTTTGACCGCCTGCTGAACATCAACATGAAGGGCACGTTTTTCCTCTCCCAACTGGCTGCCAATAAAATGATAGCCCTGCAACAGGAGGGCCTCCCCGACTACCGTCCCCGCATTATCAACATCAGCTCCATCTCCGCCTATACCTCCTCCACCTCCCGGGGGGAATACTGTATCAGCAAAGCGGGCATCTCCATGACAACGCTCCTTTTCGCCGACCGCCTGGCAGAATACGGCATCCCGGTATTTGAAGTCCGCCCCGGCGTGATTATGACTGACATGACTGCTGCTGTCACCGAAAAATACCAGGCCCTCATTGACGCCGGCCTCACCCCCATCAAGCGTTTTGGGCAGCCGCAAGACGTTGCCAACTGTGTCCTCTCCGCCTGTTCCGGCCTCCTGGACTTCGGCACCGGCACTGTCCTCAACGCCGACGGCGGCTTCCACATCCGCCGGTTATAATTGGCTCTACCTTTTTAAGAGTCCTTCCCAATGCGGGTCTATCCTAGCGGAACGATATTAAAGTTTCCGTCCACCCTTTGAAAAGGGTGGTGAAGACCAACTGCGTTGGTCTGGCAAGAATCGCAAGGCGATTCTTGAAAGTCAAGCCACAGGCTCGACTTTTCCAAAGGCAAAGCCTTTGGTCGCTCATCGCAATGAGCGAAATTCCCCTTCTCCCGGGCGGCGTCTCATATCAAAGCTAAGGCTCGCACCCAGCCAACACGCCGCCCTCCTCCCAGCTTCCCCTTGTCGGCAACACGTCCCAACCCCTCGCCGCCTTTGCCGTCAGGCAAATAGGCCTAAGCTCCGTCTCAGCCCAGTCCCGTCGGTTCCCGCACCGAGCAGGCAAAGGCCAACCTTCGTTGGCCTGGTTC
>JAAVYW010000011.1 GCA_022791315.1 Oscillospiraceae bacterium
CTCCCACTTTTAGCAGTGACAAGGCCAGGTGAAGCGGGCTCGGTGCGGCCCTGTTGTTCGTTCGCCTTGGCTTTCTGCGGGGGCGGATGGGTTCTCACTTAGCCTCCCATCACCCCAAACTCTCCTCTTCCCGAAGAGTTCATCCCCCACGTCAAAAATCATCCCAGCTTTTCCCTTCCCCGCATCCTCTTCATCACCAGCAGGGCTGCTGCCAGAACCAGTGGGAACACGCAGCCAACCAGCATTCCCCTGCGCAGGTCATTGCCTGCGGCTTGGGTGATATTGCCCACCAGGCTGGGGCCAAAGGCCCCGCCCAAATCCCCTGCCATAGCCAGCAGGGCAAACATGGCTGTCCCGCCGCCGGGAAGCCGCCCGGAACAGATGCTGATGGTGCCGGGCCACAAAATCCCCACAGAAAACCCGCACATCACGCAGCCGATTAACCCCAAAATGGGATTTTCCAAGAGGGAAGCCGCCACATAACACAGCAGGCACAGGCACCCTGAACCAACCATGCACTTCATCAAGTCCAGCCTGTCGCCGTATTTCCCGAAAATCACACGGCTAATCCCCATTGTCACGGCAAAGAGGCAGGGCCCGGCCAAATCCCCCATAGCCTTGGAGAGCCCCAGAGCCGATTCTGTGTAAGCCGAGGCCCACTGCGCCATGGAGAGCTCCGAAGCCCCGGCGCACACCATTAAAACAATTGCCACCCAAAACAGCGGCGTCCTCAGCAGCCCGCTCACCTTCATCCCCTTGCCCTCCTCCACCGGGCGCTCAATGGGGCAGGTGGCAAAATTATACACGTTGTAGAGCGGCACAATCGCCCAGATACAGGCCAGCCATTTCCAGTTCTCTATCCCAAACACCGCGAAAAACAGGGTGGAGAGCAAAATCACCCCCACCGACCCCCAGCAGTAAAAGGAGTGCAGCAGGCTCATGGCCGCCTCCTTGTGGTCAGAGGGGCAGGCCTCCACAATGGGGCTGCCCAATACCTCGATGAGCCCGCTCCCAATGGCATAGACCACAACGCTGATGAGAATCCCCACCAATGGGTCCGGCGTAAGCCCCGGCAAAAACGCAAGCCCCACCAGCCCCGCCACTGCGCACAGCTCCGAGGCCACAACGCAGTTGCGATACCCAATCCGGTCGGCAAAGTAGGAGCATAATACGTCCACAATCAGCTGGGTGAGGAAAAACACCGTGGAAATCAGCGCAATTTTCCCCAAGGGGATGCCGTACTCCTTGTGGAACTTCAAAAAGAGCAGCGGCGCAAAGTTGGCGCTGATTGCCTGGGTGATAAACCCCAGATAGCAGGCCAGCAGCGTTTTCCTGTAATTTTTCACCATGTTGACATCCATTCCCTTCCCTGTTATAATGGATTACATTATATATTAGAAAAGCAGGAATAACAATGCGTTATTCCACAATTTTATTACACAATATCACAAAAAGGAGGATGCCCCATGCAGGCCCATGCCGGGTTCAGCAAGATTGTCACCGACGAATCCCTGCGGGAGACCGTGCGCCACGGCAGCGAGGAATACCCCCTTCAATCCTATCTGGAAGACATCTGGCTCTTTGACTTCCACTGTGTCGATTGGCATTGGCACCCGGAAGTAGAGCTGGTGCTGGTGCAAACCGGGCGGGCCGAATTCCTCATTGGCAGCGGGCGGTACACCCTAGAGGCCGGGTCGGGGGTCTTCATCAACTCCCAGATCCTCCACCGGTTTGAGGCAGCCGAGAGCACTGTCATCCCCAACATCGTCTTCTCCCCCACCCTGCTCTCCCCCGAAGGGAGCCTTGTGTATCAAAAATACATCCATCCCGTCCTCGTTTCGCCGGCGGAGTGCCTGGTCCTTCCCCCAGGGCACCCGGCCCTTGCCCTCTTCTCCGCCCTCTTTGCCGCCCAGGAGGCGGAGGGGGCCCGGGAACTCAAAACCGTGGAGCTGCTCCTGCGGCTGTGGGATTTGCTATACCAGTACACCGGCGCCGCCACGGCGTCCTGCGTCCCCCAGGCCTCTCCCCGCGCCCAGGCCAGGCTCCAGATTATGATGCAGTACATCCACCAAAACTACGCCTCCCCCATCTCCCTGGACGACATCGCCAAAACCGTGTCCCTGAGCAAGAGCAGTGTGCGCAATCTCTTTTGCCATACCATCCACACCTCCCCCATCAACTATCTGGTGCAGTACCGCCTCAAGCAGGCGGCCAAGCTGCTGTCCGCCACAGAGAGCAGCGTCTCCTCCATCGCCCAGGACACAGGGTTTGAAAACATCGGCTATTTCTGCCGCAAATTCAAGGAGGCGTTCTGTCTCACCCCCAGCGAATACCGAAAAAGAAGGCGGGAAAGGAGGCGCAGTGATTCCCATGTCAGTTCAATGGACAGAAAACCAGCGGCAGGCCATCAGCCTGTCGGGGGGCACGCTGTTGGTCTCAGCGGCAGCGGGCAGCGGTAAGACGGCGGTGCTGGTGGAGCGTGTCATCTCCAAAATCACCCGGGAAACCAACCCGATAAGCCTGGAGCGCCTCTTGGTGATGACCTTTTCCGGTGCTGCCGCAGCCCAGATGCGGGAGAAAATCGCGGCCCGCCTCTATGCCCTCTCAGCTGCCCAGCCGGGGCATTTCGCCCTGAAACGGCAGCAGATGCTGCTGCCGGGCGCAGGCATCAGCACGGTGCACTCCTTTTGCCTCGGCCTTATCCGGGAGCACTTCTCTTCCCTAGGGCTCTCCCACGATTTCCGGGTGGCCGACGAGGGGGAGGCCGCTGCCCTGCGCCAGGAGGCGGCAGGCGAGGTAATGGAGGCCTATTACCAGGCGGGAAACCCCGACTTCGCCGACCTAGTAGAGCTCACCTGCGGGTTCCGGGACGACCGGAAACTGGCGGCGCTCCTAGAACAGCTGCTGGAATTTATCCGCTCCCATCCCTTCCCCCAGCGCTGGCTCTCCCAAAAGCTGGCGCTCTATGACCCGGAAATCCCCCTGTCCCAGAGCGTATGGGGAAAGCGCGCCCTTGCCCATGGCGCCGCGGGCATCGACCGGGCCCTGGAGCTGGCAGAGCAGGCCATTGCCCTGGCCGGGCAGCAGGAGAAAATGCAGGCCGCCTATGGCCCCGCCCTGGAAGACGACCGGCAGCAGCTCCTGGCCATGCGCTCCGCCTTTGCCTCCGGGGACTTTGACCGCGCCAGGGAAGCCGCCGCCTCCTATACCCCCAAAAAGCTGGGTAGGCTCACCGGCTGCCCCGACGAGCAGGCCAAGGCCCTGGTGCAAAAGCTGCGGGGGGAGGTCAAGTCCCTTTGCGCCTCCCTGCAAGAGGGGTGCATGGCCTCGGGCAGCGCCCAGTTTGCCCAGGATATGGCCTGGCTGCGCCCCAAAATCCAGGTGCTCTTTGAGGCTGTCACCGCCTTTGAACAGCGCTACAGCGAGAAGAAGCGGGAGCGCAGCCTCATCGACTTCGCCGACATCGAGCATTTTGCCCTGGCCCTCCTGGTACGCCCCCAGGGGGAAACCGGCTACCGCCGTACAGCCCTGGCCCAGGAACTGGCCGGGCAGTACGACGAAATCCTGGTGGACGAGTACCAGGACACCAACGAGGCCCAGGACATGATTTTCAAGGCCCTCTCCCAAGACGAGGAAAACCTCTTTTTCGTGGGGGATGTCAAGCAGAGCATCTACCGCTTTCGCAATGCCAGCCCGGAGCTCTTCTTGGAAAAGCGGGCCCGCTTCTCCCCGGCCAGGGAGGGGAAGTTCCCCGCCACTGTGATTTTAGACCAGAATTTCCGCAGTGCCCGGGGCATCACCCAAGGGGTCAACTTCCTCTTCCGCCAGCTGATGAGCCGGGAAGCCGCCGGCCTGGACTACACCGCAGAGGAGGAGCTGCGCTGCGGCCGGGAATACCCGGAAAGCCCCTTGCCCGCTGTCCAAGTCCACCTTCTCACCCCCGCCGAGGGGGAGAGCGCCGATGCCTGCGAGGCCGCCCACGTGGCGGCAGAAATCCAGCGCCATGTGGAAACCGGCCTGCTCCTCACGGAGGGGGAAAGCCAGCGCCCCGCCCGCTGGGGGGACTTCTGCATCCTGTTGCGCTCCTTAAAGGGCAAGGCGGCGGCCTATGAGGAGGCGCTGCGGGCCAGGGGTATCCCCGTCTCCACCGACCGGGAGGACTCCTTTTTCCAGCGCCCGGAAATCATGACCGCCCTCTCCCTGCTCCAATCGGTGAGCAACCCCCTTCAGGACGTGCCCCTGGTAGCATTGCTCTCCTCCCCGGCCTTTTCCTTTTCCTTTGACGAAATCACCGGGCTTCGCCTGCGGGACAAAAAGGCCCCCCTCTACCTCTGCCTGTGCCAGGCCGCAGAGGCAGGGGATGCAAAGAGCGCCGCCTTCCTGGAAACCCTGGCAAAGCTGCGGGAGCTTGCCGCCGTGATGGGGGCCGCCCGCTTCCTGCAAGAGGCCTACCGTATCACCCGCCTCCCCCTGCTCTGCGGGCAGGACGCCGCCGCCAAGTCCAACCTCTATCTCCTCCTGGAATACGCCTTAGGCAGCGAGAGCGCCGGCTGGGGAAGCCTCACCGGCTTCCTGCGCTATCTGCGCCGCATCCGGGAGAGCGGCAAGGAATTGCCTGCCGCCGCCCCTCCTGCGGAGGAGAATAGCGTGCGCATCATGAGCATCCACAAGTCCAAAGGATTGGAATTCCCCTTCTGTATCTTGGCCGACACTGCCAAGCGCTTTAACAAGCTGGACCTATACCAGACCGCCCTCCTCCATCCCCGCCTGGGCTTTTCCACCATGGTGCGGGAGAAGGAGACATTGCGGCAGTACACCACCGTGGCCCACGAGGCGGTCAAGCTGGAGCTGGAGGGCGACCTGCTGTCCGAGGAGATGCGGGTGCTCTACGTGGCCCTCACCCGCCCCAAGGAGCACCTGCTCATCACCTGGGCAGGCAAAGACGCCGAAAAGCAGTTGGCCCAGGCTGCCCTGCAGGCCGGGGAGGGGGAGCGCCTCTCCCCCTATGCAGTGCGCAGCGGGAGAAGCTATGGCGATTGGCTGCTGTCCTGCCTGGTGCGCCACCCCGATTGCCAGCCCCTTTTGCAGGCCCAGGGCATCCGTCTCTCCCCCCTGCCCTGCAAAACCCGTTGGGACATCAAAACCCTCACCGTCTCCCCCCCTCCCCCCAAGGCAGAGGAGGAAACGCCCCAGATGCCTCCCCCGGACCAGGCGCTGCTCCAAGCCCTGCGGCAGCAGGCTGCCTGGCGCTATCCCCACCGCACCGACATCCCCGCCAAGCTCTCCGTCTCGGAGCTCTCCCACCAGGAGCGCTTTGACTTTACGGGCGTCCCCGCCTTCCTGGCCGGGGAGGGGCTTTCGCCGGCCCAGCGGGGCACTGCCTTGCACAAGGTGATGCAGTTTGCCGACTACCAGCTTGCCCGGAACAATATTGCCGCCGAAGCCGACCGCCTGGCCTTGGCCCGCTTCCTGTCAAAGGAAGAACGGGAGTCCCTGGACCTCCCCCGGCTGGAACGCCTCTTTTCCGGCCCCCTGATGGGCCGTATCCTGCAAAGCCCCCAGCTGCTGCGGGAAGTCAAGTTCTTCTATGAGCTCCCCCCAGGGGAGGCCCTGGGCGAAGGCAGCAGCGGGATGGACGACCCCATCATCCTCCAGGGCATCGCCGATTGCGTGTTCTTGGAAGGGGACGAGGCCGTCCTGGTAGACTACAAGACCGACCGGGTGCAAACCGGCAGCCAGCTGGCCGAACGCTACTGCCACCAGCTTGCCCTCTACCGGGAGGCCCTGGAAAATGGCCTGGGCAAGCGGGTGAAAGAGACTATTTTGTATTCCGTTTACCTTGGAGAAGAGGTACGATTGGATAAAACCCCATAAACAAGGAGGAAACAACATGAAAAGCGCAGTATTTTACGGAAAACACGACATGCGAATCCAGGAGTCCCCCCTGCCAACCGTGGGGCCGGAAGAAGTGCTCATCCAAGTGATGGCCTGCGGCGTCTGCGGCACGGATGTGCACATCTTTGAGGGGGATAAAGGGGCCGCAGCCACCACGCCCCCCACCATCCTGGGGCATGAGTTCGCCGGAATCGTCACCCAGGTAGGGGAAAAAGTCACCCGCGCCAAGGTGGGAGACCGGGTATGCGTAGACCCCAACCAGCTCTGTGGCAGCTGCTACTACTGTAAAGCCGGCATCGGCCACTTCTGTGAGGGGATGGTGGGCATCGGTACCACAGTAAACGGCGGTTTTGCCGAGTTTGTCTCCGTGGCCCAGTCCCAGGTGTACCACCTGGCCGAGAACACCCCCTTTTCCGCCGGCGCCATGACCGAGCCGGTGGCCTGCTGCCTCCACGGCATCGACCTGTGCGAAATCAAGCCCGGCAGCAATGTAATTGTCATTGGCGGGGGCATGATTGGCCTGCTTATGGTACAGCTTGCCAAGCTCTCCGGCGCGGCAAGAGTCGTGCTCCTGGAACCGGTAGAGGGCAAACGGCAGGTGGGCCTCACCCTGGGCGCCGACCTGGCCTTTAACCCCCTCACACAGGACATCCCCGCCCTATTAAAACAAAACGGCATCCACCGGGCCGACACTGTCATCGAATGCGTAGGGCGCACCTCTACCGTGGAAATGGCCATCTCCCTGGCCGGGAAATACTCTGTGGTCATGCTGTTCGGCCTCACCAAGCCCGACGACCAGGTGCCCATCAAGCCCTTTGAACTCTTCCAAAAGGAAATCACGCTCAAGGCCTCCTTTATCAACCCCTACACCCAGCAGCGTGCCCTGGACCTCATCAACACCGGCCGCATCGACGTCTCCTCCATGGTGTGCGATATCGTCCCACTGGATGAACTCCCCGCCATCCTCTCCGACCCTGCCCTGCGGGCCAAAGGGAAGTACATTATCGACCCCACGAAATAATCTTTTTTGACAGATGGGGTAATTCTCCGGAAATAGAAAACTCCCGTCAGGCCTTGATAAATAAGGCCTGACGGGAGTTTGTGCGCCATAGGGTAAAAGTATCCCCTTCTCCCAGGCAAAAATTCCTACACTATCGTAATCCCATACAAAGATGGTTTTGTCCTGCAAATCGCCTGCCTTGCTCATCTGCGTTTTTGCCGATACCGGCCCGTTTTCCGCATAGCCAAAGGGGATTTGCCCGTTATTTTCAAACTTCATCGCGAGGCAGCCGCGCTTTCGCCTTCAGAATAATAGGAAGGCAATTCACAATATACCTTCCTGTTATTCTGATTTTTCAATGTTAATTGGATTATTTTTTCTCCCTGAGCTGTTTCAGCGTTTCATTGGCCCAAATAACCCTGTTCCGTCCTTTTTTCTTTGCGTCATACAGTATCGTATCCGCGATTTTTAAGTAAAAGCCGTAGTCACTCCCCCGCTCAGGAATCACAGTGACCCCTCCGATACTGACTGTGACCCACTGAGCCACAGACGGGTCATGGGCAATATGTAGGTTTTCTACCTCTTGACGGATTTTCTGGAAATGCCCAAATATCTGCTCGGAAGTGTCACCCATAGTCAGCGCCACAAATTCCTCGCCGCCATAGCGGGCCAGAAAATCTGTACTGCGCTGCAAGTGGGACGCGGCTGTCTGCGCTACCGCGGCAATCACCTTATCTCCGGCAGGATGGCCAAAGGTGTCATTATACACTTTGAAGCGGTCAATGTCAAACATGCAGATGGAGAACGGAACGTGCAGGCGGATTGCCTCACTCCATTTCTTGGCGCTGTACTGTTCATACCTGCGCCGGTTAGCAATCCCTGTGAGCTGGTCGGTCATTGATTGCTGCTCTATCTGCCTGCGGTAGCGGTACAGCTTGACGTGCGTGTTGACCCTCGCCTTAACAATCAGGGGGTCAAATGGCTTGGTGATATAGTCAACCGCTCCCAAAATCAGCCCTCGCCGCTCCTCTGCCACGCCAGACAAGCTGGTAATCAATATAACCGGGACGCTTTGAGTAATGATTTCCTCCTGTAACTTTTTCAGGAGTGTAAAACCGTCCATTCCTGGCATCACGACATCCAACAGAATGAGCGAAAAGTTTTCATCACTTGCCCAACGCAGCCCATCCTCTGCCCGTTGAGCGACGGTAATATCGTACTCGTCCTCCAGAATTGCTTTTAATTGGGCTGCTTGCAAAATGCTGTCATCCACAATCAAAATTTTTTCCATACCGCATCCCTCACTATAGTTACTCAAACAGTGTTAACATCATAACAAAAATTATGTCTTAAGGACTAACTTAAGCTGCTCTATCTGCCAGGCATGGGCATATTTTCTCACTGTGTTTTTTACCCACTCCTGTTCCTGGAGATACAGCGCATAACGGGTAATATAGTTCGCAGTGGCTGTAAAAGCTGTTTCCTGGCTGGAAATGGTGATAGTCTCCTTTGTATTGGATGCTAATAGTTTCCTGAATAGAAAGAAGATTATTCCAAAAGCAGGTGAATGTTCACCTCTTTCAAAATCCTAAAAATTTCCAGGAGCAATACTTCTAATTGGGTGATAGTGAATGTTCATTATCATATATCAAAAATAAACCACCTTTCAGCAGCACATTTTCATTTCCTCCTTGATTTTTGGAGCTTATTTGGTTTCAAATAGCCGCTCAGCCCAGTAATCAACAACTGAAACACGGTGTCTTCGGTTTCTTGCGTGTTTGGTAATGTCCCCTCTACCACATATTTTGCGTACATGACAGTAGATGTGAGGACATGGAGCCACAACAAATCTTGATTGATTTGATTTAGACTTGGAAATACCTTTTTGAAAGCGTAAACCATTCCAATAAATGTTTTAAAATAGGTCACATCCCGGCTCTTGTTGTACTCTGGGAAAAACGCACTGTCCCGGAAACGATGATAAAAAACTGTTTCATCCGGGCGGGATGCCCAAAACCGAAAATAGGGCAGCCATAGTCCCTTTATCGTTCTCATAGGGTCAGTAAGCATTATCAAAGGATTAAACTTCAAATGCTCAAAAATCGCTGCCGCCTGTTTGTCTATATAAGTAAAGCACTCTACCAGCAGTTGGTCCTTGCTAGCGAAATGACGGTAAATCGCCCCTGACGAAACTCCTGCCTGTTCGCTGATGTTCTGGATGCGTACCCCCTCAAGAATGATTCGCGTTTTGGTGTCATCCAGGGTAATCTCCCCCTGCAATAGCTGCTTCTCCTGCCACCTATTTACAAAAGAATTATATACTACCTTGCCCCTTTTGACAATACTATTTCGTTTATTCATCCACCGTACATGAGCTATTTTGAAGTATCACGAAACCCCCGAAAAATTTTTATGAATCCTTCCATAGCTATTTCCTGTTCTTGTCGAGGATGTGATTTTGAAATCCTTCTTACCCGCCATACGTTTCACCAGTTCCTACCTGTTCATATTTTCTCCTGTTCTGGCGGAAGGCATCCTCCTGTCAATGTTATTCTTAATAATACAGTTGAAAATCCAAGGTGTCAATAGATTTGGGACTAAGAAGGCCTTGAAGATTTCTGTTGAAATAAGAGTGTTTTTATCATATAGAGTTTAGTATATATAAGTATGGCATGGGAATATTGTTTTCGGTATTCCCATGCAGCTTGTTGGGGTTTCCCTAAACCCAGACCGTCCGCCTTGCGTCCTGTCGAACTGTAAGTTTGTCAAAGAAATTGGACAAGGAACTCGAAAGGGGAAAACCATTGGAGCGGCCGCATGGGTAAGCTATTGGAGCGACGGTTATGGACAGCGAGCTGTTTCTCAAAGTCAGCCAGAGAGAAGAAAGAGTGGAGAG
>JAAVYW010000012.1 GCA_022791315.1 Oscillospiraceae bacterium
CCTCCCATCTCCCCGAGCGTACCCTTCCCCAAAAGGTAGTCATCCCCCCCACCCGGGCCGTCCGGGAGAGCACCGCTCCCCCCCGGATATAATACAATCCGTCCAGCGCGATGCCTGGACGGATTTCCGCTTCTATAGCAAGAATTGTTAAGACAATTCGTCCCCCATGTGCTATACTCCTGTTAGCAGCTGCAAGATGAGCGAAAGGGAGTGGCCGATTGAAGAACTTTGCCCAAATCAGCGGGGCCCTACAGTATATCGACAGCCATTTGGATGAACCCATCACCCTGGAAATGCTGGCGGAGAAGTTTTTCCTCTCCCCCTATTATTTCCACAAGCTGTTTTCCGCAATCGTGGGGAAGCCACTGGCAGCCTATATCCGAGACCGGCGGGTTCTCCACGCCTGCCGGCAGCTCTGCCAGACCGAAAAAACCATCCTGGACATCGCCTTAGACTGCGGCTTTCACTCGCCGCCCTCCTTTTCCAGGACATTTAAAGAGCTACAGGGCATATCCCCCAGTGCATACCGGGTAAAGGGCTGCCAGCCGGTCATCCCATCCACGGAGGAATTGATTATGAAATTTACCAACCGGCTGAAAGGAGGGGTTCTCTTGAACCCAACGATTATCAAGCGCGGCACCATCTTAATTGCCGGAACCCACGGGGACGGCAACAAAACAGGGGAAGTGTGGGGCGCCTTTGAAACCCTATATGCAGAAAAGCCCCTTGACAACACCCTGTCCACAGACGGATACGAAATCCGGTTGTATGAGGGAGATACCTGTACTGTCTATGTGGGGTATCCCGTCCGGGAAAAGGGCAACATCGACCCCGCATACTCTGTCCTGGAACTGCCCGCCTGCGAATACGCCTCTTTCGACGTCTATGTCTCCAATGGGTACGAGAGCGAAAACAGCGCGATGGACGAGTGGCTAAAGACCAACAGCGAAGGCTATACGGAGCGCCTCCTACAGGAAGGCACCCATTACTGCGTGGAGTATTATGACGAACGCTTTAACGGGAGCGAAGCGGGCTCCATTGTCGAAATCTGGATTCCCATCGAAAAAGTATCCTGATAACAAATCCCCCAAAGGGGCATGGAAAGTTTAAAAACGCATTACAATCACAGGCCGCTGCTAAAGCGGCCCTTTCCTGATGCCCTATCATTTCTTGCAGCCCGTAAACGGGTCACTTGTTCATAACCTCCCGATGATTTTTGTAATGCGGTTGCCAAACCCACTTCTATAAAAAGGGCGAAAGCATCAATGCTTTCGCCCTTTTCCCTACCAAGAGGACTCCCAGTCATCACGCCTCGGCCGGTTTTTCCTCCCGCAGCCCCACCTTGCACAGGCTGCCCCGCTGTACATACCCCAGCATCTGATAACAGCGGTTGGAAGCAGTATAGTCGGCGTCGGTGTAGAGGTGGGGCGTCAAACCCATCTCCATCAGCTTCTCCGTCACCTCGTATACCATCCGGGCGGCATAGCCCTGCCGCCGGAACGCAGGTACCGTGTACACCGGCCCCACTCTCCCGCTCCCTTTCCAGCCACACAGCGCCACAGGGATTCCCTCCCTGTTTTTCCACAGATACAGGCTCTTGTCCTCAATACACTGGCGGGCATTCTCCAGCAGCTCCTCCTCTGTCCGGACAATCCGCTCGGTATCCCAGTAACTGCCCTTCAAGAGTGCCGCCACCTGTTCCTGCTCCTCCGGCTTGGGCAGCACCAGGGCCCCGTCCACCGGGCGCGCTGGGGGTGTCAGGCCGGGGCAGTCATAGGCCAGCATGTTGGTGTGGATGACCCATTCCCGCCCCTCCTCTGCCTCCCGGCGGATGAGGTATTCTGCCAAGGCGTACTTGGTGTTAAAGCAAAATCCCTCTTCCGGAGGGAATTCAGCCAGGATGCACTGGCGCACCTGTTCCATCTCGTCCTCCCCCGCATCGTCTGGCAGCCAGGCCCAGACAGGATAGGGCGGCGTAGTGTAGCACAGCAAAACCCGGGCATGGTCGGTGAGAATTTTCCGGCAGGGTGCCTCCAGCACTTGTATCACCAACGCAAAGGTGAGCTTGTCCTGCTCCAGCATCGACACATCAACCACCCCTGCCGCGTTTTCATAGCGTTTCATCTCCATCGTGAGCACCCCTTCCAAAAATTTTCACCAGTATAGCACCCCCTGTGTTCCCTGTCAAGTTTTTCCCTCTTTTCTCAATATCCCCCCTCATCCCAGCGCAGAGCAAAAGCGCATGAAAAGAGCCAGACGAAAACAGGCAGCAAATCTGCCCGCCCCGTCTGGCTCTTCTCTGGTTTCATCGCTTGGAGGCCGCGTCCTTCTTCTCCTCTTTCTCATAGTCCACACCCTCTGTGCTGTCCTTCATAAAGAGGATTTTGATGGTCATGAGAATCAGCTTGATATCCAGTAAGAGGGAATAACGGCTGATATACATCAAGTCAAATTTCAGCTTGTCATAGGGCAGGGTGTTGTACCGCCCCAGAATCTGGGCATATCCCGTGAGGCCTGCCTTTACCTTTAAACGGAAGGAAAATTCCGGCATGCTCTTCTCATGTTCCTTTGCCAGCTCAGGGCGCTCGGGACGGGGCCCCACAATGCTCATATCCCCTTTGAGGATGTTGATAATCTGGGGCAGCTCGTCAAAGCGGATTGCCCGGATAATCTTCCCCACTGGGGTTATGCGGTCATCCTCTTTTCCGGCCAGGATAGCCCCGGTCTCCTTCTCGGCATCCACCCGCATACTACGGAACTTGTAGATTTCAAATTCCCTTCCCCCCTCGGTGAGCCTCACCTGCTTATAGAGCACCGGGCCATGGTCATAGAGCTTGATGACTAGGGCAGTAATCAACATAAAGGGGGAGGCAAGCACCAGCGCAATAGAGGAAAGAAGCAAATCCATGATGCGTTTTGCCAGCCGCTGCTCAAAGGTGAGGCCGTTGTTGCGGCAAAGCACCAGGGGAATATCAAAGAGATTGATGTCGTCTGCCCCCCGCAGAATCACGTCGGAAATTTTGGGCGTGATATACACTCGCACCGAATTGGAAAAGCAGAATTTCAGCAGCCGGTTGCGCAGCTCCGCCTTTACATCGCAGATGATGACGGATTCATAGTGTAAAATCTTCTCTTCCAGCATCTCCACAGATTCTTCTGCTGAGATTGTCTCACAGATATGGTATTTCTCCCGCCGGGCATTCACCTTCTCCACTAGGTTGCTCCCCATATCGCTGCCAAAAATCAGCAGCATCTGCCGGGGTGGATAGAGCCACTGGTAGATATGGGAAGAAAACATGACCCAGAGCATACACACCGCAATATCAGCCAATGTGAGGTAAATAAAGGGCATTGTCTCCATCAGATGCCGCCCAATCAAGCTCACCTGGAAATAGGTCACCACATTGACAAAGAGAATGCTCAGGCACAAGGAGTAGAGCACATTCCCCTGCTTGAGGAACCCCACCTTAAACCCGCCATAAATCTGGGCAAAGGCGAAGAGCAGCACGCCATAGATGCCAATCACCACCCAGTTCCCCTTGCGGAAGAAGGGGCTGACAATGGTATTGCTGTACCGGTCATACCACACATAGCCGAACAGGGCTGTCAAAGCGGCCACCAAGAGCAGGCAGAGCACAAAGAGAACCATGCGCTTAAACTGCTCCCGCTTCTGCCGCTTTTCCCGATTTCCCATCTTTTGACCATTCCTTTCCCGGAGACTGCGCCCGCCTGTTTCCCTGCCGGCAGCCGCAGGCCGAGAGCCCGGAGTGTCCCGGCTCTCCCCTCCCTGCTGTCCGGGAGCCCAAATTGTCCCCCGGCGCGCTTCCTCTCTTCCCGAATTTTCCATTTTTCGGCATAGAAGCTATTTCATTATATTCATTTTGTGTCATTTCGTCAAGAAACAAACCTGGCAAAATGCCGTCTTTCGGGAAATTTATAGAGAAAACTGCCAAATAACAGCAAAATAATCAAGCAAAGCAGAACAAAAACAGCATTATTTTCGCCATACACCCGCTTCAAAAATAGTCATATTTTTGATTTCGTCTTGTTTTTTCATCGCCACAGGAACCGACTCATCAGCCATGTCAAAAAACAACATACCACCCCTAAACAAAAATACCCTCACGCCCTATAACGCTGCGCAAGGGTATTTTATTGAATTTTCCGGCAAATTTTGTCAAATTTCTCTCACCAGTGGGTCAGCACATTCTTGTAATCAAAGAACACCAGCCCGCAGTCCTTACAGATGTACCCCGCAAAGTCGGCGGAGGCAAAGGTATTCCGGACGATCATCACATCCTCCGGGTCCTTGGTATTCAGCGAGAGCTTGTGCCGCCTTTTGTTGAAGGCCATCAGGTTCCCCGCCTGCAAAAATCCGGGCTGCATCTCACGCCCGCAGCTTGGGCAGTTCATTTCGCACATCCCCCACTCACAGATCCCCATGCTCCAGCAAATGCTTTTTCAAATACTGTCCCGTATAGGATTCCGGGCACTGGATCACCTCTTCCGGCGTGCCGCAGGTGACGATTTTGCCCCCCTTGGCGCCTCCCTCGGGCCCCAGGTCGATGAGGTAGTCCGCCGTCTTAATCACGTCTAGGTTGTGCTCTATGACCACCACCGTGTTTCCCCCATCCACCAGCTTTTGCAGTACGTCGATGAGCTTGTGCACGTCGGCGGTATGCAGCCCGGTGGTGGGCTCGTCCAGGATGTAGATGGTGCGCCCGGTGGAGCGTTTGGAAAGCTCCGCCGCCAGCTTCACCCGCTGGGCCTCGCCGCCCGAAAGGGTGGTGGCAGGCTGCCCCACCTTCACATAGCCCAGCCCCACCTCGCACAGCATGTCAAAACGGCGCTTGATTTTGGGCACATTCTCAAAGAATATGCTTGCCTCCTCAATCGTCATATCCAGCACATCGAAGATATTCTTCCCCTTGTAGTGCACCTCCAAGGTCTCCCGGTTATACCGCTTCCCCTTACACACCTCACAGGGAACATACACGTCAGGCAAAAAGTGCATCTCAATTTGGATAATGCCGTCCCCCTCGCAGGCCTCACAGCGCCCACCCTTCACATTGAAGGAAAAGCGCCCCTGGCTGTAGCCCCGCATCTTGGCGTCATTGGTCTGGGCAAAGACGGCGCGGATGTCGTTGAACACCCCGGTATAGGTGGCCGGGTTGGACCGTGGAGTGCGCCCAATAGGCGACTGGTCGATGTTGATGACCTTGTCCAGCGCCTCCATCCCATCAATGGCAGCGTGCCGCCCTGCGCGGGAACGGGCCCCATTCAAATCCTGGGCCAGCTGCTTGTAGAGAATCTCGTTCACCAGGGAAGATTTCCCCGACCCCGACACCCCAGTCACACAAGTAAAGGTGCCCAGAGGGATAGAGACATCAATGTCCTTCAAATTGTTCTGGGCCGCCCCCTTCACCGTGAGGAACTTCCCATTCCCCTGCCGCCTGACTTTTGGCACTAAAATTTTCCGTACACCGCTGAGGTACTGCCCTGTCATGGAGGCCTGGCACCTTTTAATTTCCTCCACCGTCCCGGCAAAAATCACCTCGCCCCCGTGGATACCCGCCCCCGGCCCGATGTCCACAATGTAGTCCGAGGCCAGCATGGTGTCCTCGTCGTGCTCCACCACAATCAGGGTGTTGCCCAAATCCCGCAGCCGCTTCAAGGTGGCAATCAGCTTGTCATTGTCCCGCTGGTGCAGGCCAATACTGGGCTCGTCCAGGATGTAGAGCACCCCCATCAGGGAGGAGCCAATCTGGGTCGCCAGCCTTATCCGCTGCCCCTCCCCGCCCGAGAGCGTGCCCGAGGCCCTGGAGAGGGTGAGGTATTCCAGCCCCACGCTGCGCAGGAAGCCCAGCCGTTCCCTGATTTCCTTGAGAATCAGGTCGGCAATCTGGTGCTCCCGCCCTGTCAGTTCCAGCTTGTCCAGGAAGGCCAGCGCGTCGTCCACCGGCATCTTGCAGAAATCGCTGATGTTGAGCCCCCCCACTGTCACCGAGAGGGACTCCTTTTTCAGCCGCTCCCCGTGACACTCCGGGCACTCCACCTCGCTCATATAGCTCTGGAGCTCTTCCCTCATCCAGTTGCTGTTCGTCTCCTTAAAGCGCCGTTCCAGGTTGTTCACAATGCCCTCAAATTCGTTGAAATGCTTGCCGGAGCCATACTCCTTCTTCCACTCCAGCTCAATCTTTTCTCCCTTTGTGCCGTAGAGCAGCACGTCAATGGCCTCCTTGGGCAGTTCACACACCGGCGTATCCAGGGAAAACCCATAGTGCTTGGCTAACCCCTCGAAGTACATCTGGGCCACGGTGCCCCCGTCGCTGTATGTCCAGCCGCTGGCCCGGATAGCCCCCTCCCGGATGGAGAGCCGCCGGTCCTTAAAGAGCAAATCGGGGTCAATTTCCAGGAAAGTGCCCAGCCCCGTACACTTTGGGCAGGCGCCGAAGGGGTTGTTAAAGGAGAACATCCGGGGCGCCAGCTCCTCAATACTGATGTCGTGGTCGGGACAGGCGTAGCTCTGGGAAAAGAGCATCTCCTCCCCGTCCACCACATCCACCAGAATCAGCCCGCCGGAGACCGAGACTGCCGTTTCCAGGGAGTCCGCCAGCCGGGAACGCACATCCTCCCGCAGCACCAGCCTGTCCACCACAATCTCAATGTTGTGCTTCTTGTTCTTCTCCAGGGTAATCTCCTCCGATAAATCGTAGAGATTCCCGTCCACCCGTACTCTGGCGTAACCAGAACGGCGGGCGGCGTCAAATTCCTTGACATGCAGCCCCTTTCTCCCCCGCACCACCGGGGCCAAAATTTGCATCCGGGTGCCCTCCGGCAGTTCCAGCAGCTTGTCCACAATCTGGTCAATGGTCTGTTGGGAAATCTCCCTGCCGCACACAGGGCAGTGGGGAATGCCGATACGGGCGTAGAGCAGCCGCAGGTAGTCGTAGATTTCCGTCACCGTCCCCACGGTAGAGCGGGGGTTTTTGGAGGTGGTCTTCTGGTCGATGGAGATGGCGGGAGAAAGCCCCTCGATAGAGTCCACATCCGGCTTTTCCATCTGCCCCAAAAACTGCCGGGCGTAGGAGGAGAGGCTCTCCATATAGCGCCGCTGCCCGTCGGCAAAGATGGTGTCAAAGGCCAGGGAGGACTTACCCGAGCCCGAAAGCCCGGTCAGCACCACCAGCTTTTCCCGGGGAATATCGATGTCGATATTTTTCAGGTTGTGCTCCCTGGCCCCTCGAATTTCAATCATGTCCTTGCTCACAGTTTCAACTCCTTCACCCTGTCTGCTCTTCTAGGCTTTTTCTGCCACTCTAACGTTTTTAGCCCCATCTTCCGGCTTCCTGCTGGGCGGTTTAATCCCAGCAGGAGGCTCACAGAGCCTCTACCGCTCCTCCTTCAGCTTGCTGATACGGTCACGCAGGTAGGCGGCGTGCTCGAATTCCAGCAGCTTGGCGGCAGCTTTCATCTCCTTTGTCAGCCGTTCAATGAGGTCAAGCCGCTCGGCCTTTGTCAGCTTGCGCCCCTTCTTGCCCCGCTCGGTGTCCGCGGTCTTGGAGGAGATTTCCAGCACCTCCCGCACGCCCTTGATGATGGTCTTGGGCACAATGCCGTGCTCCTCGTTGTATTTCATCTGGATAGCCCGGCGGCGCTCGGTCTCCATAATGGCCTTTTGCATGGAAGGGGTCACGCTATCGGCATACATTATCACCTGTCCCTCACTGTTGCGGGCCGCCCGCCCAATGGTCTGCACCAAAGAGGTCTCAGAGCGCAGGAAGCCCTCCTTGTCCGCGTCCAGGATTGCCACCAGGGACACCTCAGGCAGGTCAAGCCCCTCCCTGAGCAGGTTAATCCCCACCAGCACGTCAAAGACCCCTAGGCGCAGGTCCCGGATAATCTCCATCCGCTCAATGGTGTCAATGTCATGGTGCATGTACTGCACCTTCACCCCCTGCTTGTTTAAGTAGGCGGTCAAATCCTCCGCCATCTTCTTGGTAAGGGTGGTCACCAGCACCCGTTCCTTCTTCTCCACCCGCAGGTTGATTTCCGAGAGCAGGTCGTCAATCTGCCCCTCTACCGGCCGCACGCTCACCGGCGGGTCCAGCAGCCCGGTGGGCCGTATCACCTGCTCCACCTGCCGGGCGCTGTGCTCCCGCTCAAAGGGCCCCGGCGTGGCGCTGACAAACACCACCTGGTGCACCTTATTGTAAAACTCGTCAAAGTTTAAGGGCCGGTTGTCAAAGGCCGAGGGCAGGCGGAACCCGTAGTCCACCAGTGTCTTTTTCCGGGCATAGTCCCCGGCGTACATCCCCCGTATCTGGGGGACCGATACATGGGACTCGTCAATCATCATCAGCCAGTCGTCCTTGGGGAAATAGTCAAAGAGGGTGCAGGGCGTGGAGCCTGGCGCCCGCCGGGAGAGCACCCGGGAGTAGTTTTCAATCCCTTTGCAGGCCCCCACCTCCTGGAGCATCTCGATGTCATAGCGGGTACGCTGGCTGATGCGCTGGGCCTCCAGGAACATATCCTGTTCCTTAAAGAATTTCACCCGCGCCTCCATCTCCTCCTCGATTTCCCGGATAGCCTCGTCCATCTTGTCCTTGGGCACGATATAGTGGGAGGCCGGGAAGATAGCCACGTGGGACACCACATTTTTCACTTCCCCTGTCAGGGTGTTCACCTCGCTAATACGGTCAATCTCGTCCCCAAAGAACTCCACCCGGAAGGCCGTCTCGGAGGAATAGGCGGGGAAAATCTCCACCACATCCCCCCGCACCCGGAACTTGTTGCGGATAAAGTTGATGTCATTGCGCTCATATTGCAGCTCCACCAGCTTATGAATCAAGTCATCCCGCTTCTTCTCCATCCCCTGCCGCAGGGAAATCACCATGTTCCGGTAGTCAATGGGGTCGCCCAAGCTATAGATGCAGGAGACGCTTGCCACCAGAATCACATCCCGCCGCTCCGAGAGCGCCGCCGTGGCGGAGTGGCGCAGCTTGTCAATCTCGTCGTTGATGGCGCTGTCCTTTTCAATATAGGTGTCTGTGCTGGGCACATAGGCCTCAGGCTGGTAGTAGTCGTAGTAGGAGACAAAGTACTCCACCGCATTGTGGGGGAAAAACTCCTTAAACTCGCTGCACAGCTGGGCCGCCAGCGTCTTGTTGTGGGCAAAGACCAAGGTGGGCCGGTTCACCTGCTCGATGATATTTGCCATGGTAAACGTCTTGCCCGACCCAGTGACGCCCAACAGCGTCTGTTCCCGGTCCCCCGCCCGTATTCCTGCCACCAGCTGGGCAATGGCCTCCGGCTGGTCCCCTGTGGGCCTGTACTCCGAAACCAGCTCAAATCTGTCCGGCACGCTACCCCCTCCTTCCCATTTGCGAACATCCGTTTCTCACCTGTCCCATTATACCCTATTCTGGCCCAAACCGCAATTCCCAAATTATTGTATATCTCTACAAACATTTCTCTCTTTTTGCGTAAAATTCCGGCAGATAGCCGGAAAATATTTTAAAGCCGCAGCCAGCGTCTTTTTTCTATTTTCAAGCAGCTCCTAAGTCAACCCGGTTCCTCCTCCAGACAATGATGGTAGTCGGCGAGAATATCCGCCAGGGTAATGCTTCGCAGGCTGCCACACAGCCCTTCCCCGATTTTCTGATAGGAGCTTTCCAGCACCCGGCGGATATTCCGCCCCACCGGGCACAGGGGGGAGGGTGTGGGGTGTACGCCGATGAGCTTGCGCACAAACTCCGGCTCCACCGCCTGGCAGACATGGTAAAGAGTAATGTCCCGGGGGGCGCGGCACAGCTGTGCCCCCCCTGTTCCAAAGCGCACTGAGAGAATGCCCGCCTTTTTCAGTGCGCTAAGGATTCCCCGCACCGTTACTGGGTTGCTCCCGGTGGAAAGGGAGAGCAGTTCGCTGGTCACTTTCCGCCCCTCCCCATATTCCGCAACAAAGACCAGGATATGCACCGCCACCGAGCACTTGGCGCTGATGTACATCTCATCATCCCCTTTCCCTCTCAATGCTCTTCATTTTAGCACATCTGCCGACATCCGTCAAAAATTTGACATCCTATGCTCTTTTTGCTATACTAGGTGTAAAATTAAAAATTACAGGAGGTTCCCCTATGAAAACGATACAAATTGTCTTCAGCCCTACCGGGGGCACACAAAAGACGGCGGACCTGCTTCTGGAATCCTGGGCTGCTCCCCACGAAATCATTGATTTATCCGACCCGCAGGTAGATTTTTCCGCTCTCCCCATTGAAAAGGAGGATGCCGTTTTGCTGGCTGTCCCCTCTTTCGGCGGGCGGGTGCCGGAGCCAGCGGCCCAGCGCATGGCCCGGCTGCGGGGCAACGGGGCCAGGTGCGTGCTCCTGTGCGTCTATGGCAACCGAGCCTATGAGGACACGCTGGCAGAGCTCTATGACCTGGCGCAGAACAGCGGATTTATCCCCGTGGCCGCTGTGGCCGCCGTGGCGGAGCACTCTATCCTGCGGCAATACGCCGCGGGGCGCCCCGACGCCCAGGACGCTGCGCAGCTCCGGGCGTTTTCCGCCCAAACCTTCTCCCGCATCCAGGAGGGCAATTTCACCGGGCCGCTCTCCCTGCCGGGAAACCGCCCCTATAAAAACAGCGGGGGCAGCGGCATGGTGCCAAAGGCAGGCAGCACCTGTGTCCGCTGCAGCCTGTGCGCCGAAAACTGCCCCACCCGGGCTATCCCCAAGGACCACCCCCAGACCACGGACAAGGCCGCCTGCATTTCCTGTATGCGCTGCGTGGGCCTCTGCCCGCACCAGGCCAGGCAACTCAACGGCATGATGCTCTCCGCCGCCGCACTGGCGCTGAAAAAGGCCTGTTCCGTGCGAAAGGAAAACGAGCTGTTTCTCTAGCATTACACCCAGTATGCCCCAAAGCAAGCGGCGAAGTCAGGTGAAAGCCCTGGCTTCGCCGCTGCTTTTGCTATGCGTTTGCGTCCATGTAATCTTCCCGGATTTCGCCCTCGATAATCAGCTTCCCCTCTCTGGCCTGCAGGACCTTTACCAGCTCCCGGTTGGTGCGCACCCGGTGGGGAAAAGCCAGCCCTGCCCGGCCCACCGGCTCCCGCTTCACGTTGTGGATATCGGAGCCGGAGGTGGGAATCAGCCCGTGCTCCTTCACCATGGCAATGGCCGGGGGCTCGTCCTCCGGGTGGTTGCCACAGTTGTAGACCTCTGCGCCGTCCAGCAGCCAGGGCTTGGGCTGCACGGCCATATTGATATAGGGCCGGTCACGGAAGGGGTGCGCCTGCACCACCAGCCCGCCGTAGGCGTGTACCCGCTCCACAATCCCCTCCAGGGGCAGCCTGGGGATGTCCGGGTTGTCCAGCAAAAAGTCCAGCCCAATGCCGTAGAGCAGCACCTCTTTCCCGTCCCCATAGGCGTGTTCCAGGCCAAAGAGCACGTCAAAATCCAGCCGTTCCCCCTCGGCCTTGGCCTCCTCGTAGCTGGCGTAATAGCGGCGCATCCGCTCTTCCCAGGGCAGCTCCCGGGGCACACAGGTGTTGCCGTAGATAAAGTGGTCGGTGAGCACCAGCCCCGCATACCCCGCCTGGTGAAAGGCCCGCACCTGCTCCAAAAAAGTGCTCACCGCGCAGGCGCTGCACTGGGCGGAATGGGCGTGCATTTCATAGCAATACCACATAGTCCATGCCTCCTCTGCGGCTTAACGCCGCCGCTCGTTGATTTCCCGCAGCTTGCCCGCGTCCACCTTGGGCTGCCGGTCCATGTCAAAGAGCCCGTTGGTCTCCTGGAACACGTCGGTGAGCTGGGTGTAGCAAAAGCCCTGGCAGTAGGGCAGCGCCTGGATAGCAGTAGTGATACTCTCATACCGCTTCAAGAAGGCGCCCTCGTCCTGCACCTTTTCGTTGTAACCCCAGCTGCCGTCGTTCCCGTCGGCAAAGGCGATGCCGCCGTATTCCGTGATGAGCAAGGGCTTCTCCGGGTGGAAGGGATGCCCCAAGGCGCTGTTCATCCGGCTGCTGGCCTTCTTCCCCACCAGCAGCGCCGGGTCGGCGTAGTTGGGGCTCAGTTCATCCCCATAGGCCGTGTAGTCGTGGATGCCATAGAGGTCGCTCTGCTCCACCGTCTCCCAGCCGTCATTGGTGCTCACCGGCCGGGAGGGGTCTAACGCCTTCAGCTGGTAATACAGCGCCGCAGCCATGGCCTGCTGCTGTTTTTCCACATAGATATTCCGCACCCCCCAGGACTCGTTGAGGGGCACCCAGGTGATGATACTGGGATGGTTAAAGTCCCGCTTTACAAATTCCCCCATATCCCGCAGCAGGTTGCCCGCCTCCTCCTGCCGGTACTGGTAGGCCGAGGGCAGCTCCCCCCACACCAGGTAGCCCAGTTTGTCCGCCCAGTAGTAAAAGCGGGGGTCTTCAATCTTCTGGTGCTTCCTGGCACCGTTGAAGCCGCACTCCTTGGCCAGCAGGATGTCCCGCTTCAGCGCCTCGTCGCTGGGTGCGGTGAGCAGCCCGTCGGGGTAATAGCCCTGGTCCAAAATCAGCCGCTGGTATAGGGTGTTGTTGTTGAGCATCACAAACCCGTCCCGGCACTCCACCTTGCGCATCCCGAAATAGGTCTTCACCCGGTCGGTCTCTTCCCCGTCCCGGCAGAGCACCGCTTCCAGGTCAAAGAGGTTGGGGTGTTCCGGCGACCAGTAGTGGACTTCGTCAATACTGTGGATTTCCTCAAAGGAAAAACTGGCCTTTCCATAGTCCCCCTGCACCGGGAACACATATTCCCCCATCTCCGTCCCCTGGAAAGAGAGCCGGGCTTTCAAGGTAAAGTCCCCCTGGTTCTCCCCCACAAGTGCAAATTCCAGCGAGACAGATTTCCTGTCGATGTCCGGGGTAATGTGCAGGTAGTCCAAGGAGGCCTCCCCCCTGCCCTCCAGCCAAACCGTCTGCCAAATGCCGGAGACGGCGATGTAGTGGCAGCCTGTGGTGGGCGCGCTGCCCCAGAACTGTTTGCCCCTGGGCTGGGTGCGGTCAAATTCATCCTCCACCCGCAGGGTGATGAGGAAGTCCTCCCGGTTCCCAATCAGGTCGGTGATGTCCCCGCCAAAGGGGGTATAACCGCCCTGGTGGGAGAAGGCAAATTCCCCGTCCACCCAAACCGTGCAGGCGTAGTCCACCGCGCCGAAGTGGAGGAACACCCGTTTGCCCGCAAACCCCTTGTCCAAAGAGCAGCGCCGGGCGTACCACAGCACCGGGTGGTATTCGTCCACCCCAATCCCGCTGAGGCTGCTCTGGTAGCAGAAGGGCACGGTAATCTCCCCCTTCAGGGCGCCCTCCCGGTGCCAGCCCGCCCTGCGGCCCTCGTCCTGGTCGTCAAAGGCAAATGCCCATTTCCCATTCAAATTCTGCCAAATCTCCCGCTCAAAATCAGGCCTTGGGTGTTCCGGCCTGGGAATGCTCTGTGTCATAATTTATCCCTCTTTCTTTTTTGGTCTCGTCCCCTTTGTGCGCTTGCCCCATCTCTTGTGTCTTGGCGGGCGCTTAACCTGCCCCCGCTTCCTCCACATCAAAGACATGGAGCCGGTTGTGCCTGGCCTCCCTGGTGGGGATGACGCAGTCAAAGAGGTTGTACCCTGTCTGCCGGCAGGCCACAATTCCCTCGGGCTTCCCAGCCCCATGACGTATTTGGGGGTGTCGTCGGGCCGGGTGCAGTAGTCCAGGCACATCATCACATCTGCCCCAAAGCCAAACTGCCCTTGGATACACTTCTCTCCGGCGTCAGTATGCTCTTTTTCCCTTCCGGGTAAAACAAAATCTCGTTTTTCCGTATGGTGCCAAACTTCGGTTTTTCCTGAATCAGCGAAAACACCTGGAACCCCCCGGAGTCGGTGAGGATGAGCCTGTCCCAGGCGGTAAAGGCGTTGAGCCCTCCCGCTGCCTTCACTGTCGTCACCCCGGGCCGGGAGAGCAGGTGGAACGTGTTCATCACCACTCCCGGCACCCCGCAGCGTCCTAGGCCCTCTGCGTCCACGCAGCGCACCACCCCGTGGGTGCCGTCGGGGAAAAGGCGGACAGCTCCGCTGTCCCGTGGGGCAGCGCCAAGTCAAACCGTCTCATATCCCCTGCCCAGCATCTCCCCGGTTCTTCACCAGGACCTGGCAGCTCTCCAGGGTGTCCAGCGCCGCCCTGTGCCGCTGGGGGGTCACCCCTGCGCAGCAGGCCGCGTCCACCGCCACCGGCAGCTCCGGCATGTGGGCCTTAAGCAGCAGCGCATTGCTCACCACGCAGATGTCCGTGCAAACCCCCACCAGTTCTACGGACCCCAGCTCCCCGGCCCGGTATTTTCCCTCCAAAAACTGAGCCAGCTCCAAGCTGCCAAAGGTGCCCTTCTCAAAGCCTTGACAGCCCTTTTCCCGCCGAAACCCCTCTAGCTCCGGGATGAGCTCCCAGCCCTCGGTCCCCTTCACGCAGTGCTTCACCGGCAGCAGGTTGCCCTCCTGGGTGTTCAGGTAGTCCGTCCCGTGGGTGTCAAGGGTAAAAACCACCTGCCCCCGGAACTCCTGCACCTTTTTCACCACCGCTTCCGCAATCCCCCTGGCCTCCGCCGTGCCCAGCGCGCCGGTGACAAAGTCGTTTTGCATGTCAATCACTGCCAGATAGTTCTCCGCCATGTCCCTTCTCCTTCCCCGGTCAGAGGGCCTCCCTCTCCCGTATCACCTGGAGCGCCGCCTCGTCCGCCACCACCGTCACATCGGGGTGCAGCTGTAAAATCGAGGCAGGCACTGCCGGATACACCGGGCCAAAGAACGCCCGGTACAAAATCTCCGCCTTGCTCTCCCCGCTGGCCACCAGCAGGATTTTCTTGGCCTGCATAATGGCCTTGATTCCCATGGTAACAGCCTGCCGCGGCACCTCGTCCGGGGAGTCAAAAAAGCGGGCGTTGGCCTGCCTGGTCTTGCTCTCCAACTCCACCACATGGGTGGTCTTGTTAAAATCCTCCCCCGGCTCGTTAAAGCCGATGTGCCCGTTGTGCCCCAGCCCCAGCAGCTGCATGTCAATCCCCCCCAGCGCGGCAATCAGCCCGTCATACCTCCGGCATTCCTCCTCCAGGTCGGGGGCCATCCCGTCAGGCAGGTGGGCGGCAGCGGGGTCGATGTTCACATGGGCAAAAAAGTGCTCCTCCATGTATTTCCGGTAGCTCTGGGGATGGCTTCCCGGCAACCCGCAGTATTCGTCCAAGTTCACCGAGGAAACCTGGGAAAAATCAATGTCCCCCTTGCCATACCACTCGATGAGCTGCTGATACACCCCCAGCGGCGTGGAGCCCGTAGCCAGCCCCAGCACGCTGCGGGGAAACAAAATCACCTGGGCGCTGAGCAGGTTGGCCGCCTTTCGGCTCATGCCCGCGTAGTCCGGTGCGCTGATAATTTTCATAGAAAACCCCTTCCTTCAAAAGTATTCCCCATCCCCTAAAACTTCCGCACCTTCTGGTCAATGGTGTCCACGCCCTTTTCCAGCGCCACCGTCCCGGTGCGCACCACTTCCCGGATTTTATACTGCCGCAGCAGCTTCTCAAACAAGTCCACCTGTTCCGCCGTGTCGGCAAACTGTAACGTCAACGTGGTGGGGGAGATGTCAATGATACTGGCCCCCATGATTTCGGCGATGTTCATAATCTCCCCCCGCTGGGCCGCCGTGGAGGAGACCTTCACCAGCACCAGCTCCCGGGCGATAATCTGCCCCGGCGTGATGGTCTTCACCTTGATAACATCAATGAGCTTGTTTAACTGTTTCTCCATCTGTTCCACCAGGTAGTCGTCCCCGTCCACCACAATTGTCATGCGGGAAATGCCCGCATCCTCCGTGACCCCCACTGCCAGGCTGTCAATGTTAAACCCCCGGCGGGAAAACAGCCCGGAGATTTTCGAAAGCACCCCCGCGTGGTTCTCCACCAAAACCGATATGGTGTGTTTCACACAAAATCCCCCTCCCTCACAGCACTGCCTGCCCGTGGGAATCCTCCTGCGGCGATACCTTGCACACCAGCAGGAAGGGCCCAGGCGTCTCCATCATCCTGCGGATTCCCTCCTCCGCCTCTGCCTGGGTCTCCACACAGAGGCCGGGAATCCCATAGGCCGCCGCCAGGGCCACAAAGTCCGGCCCGCCCGACAGGTCAATGGCGATGTGCCGCCCTCCAAAATGCCGGTCCTGCAATTCCCGTATCATCCCCAGCAGCCCGTTTTGGAAGAGCACCAGTTTGATGTCAAGCCCCTCCTGCATCAGGGTGCCCAGCTCCATCATCATCATGGGGAAGGAGCCGTCCCCGCAGGTGGCACACACCACCCTCCCCGGCGCCGCCAGCTTGGCCCCAATGGCGGCGGGCAGGGAGTATCCCATCACCCCCAGCCCCCCCGAGGTGAGGAAGGCCCCCCGCTCCCCCCGGTAGCCGGCAGCAGCCCAAATCTGGTTTTGCCCCACATCTGCCGCCAGAATGGTATCTTCCGGCAGCAGCTTCCACAGCCCGGCAAAAAAGCGCTGGGGGGCAATCCCCCCCGCCCCGGCGGCAGAGGGCTCCTCTCCCCTGTCCCGGTACTGCTGCATCAGCATCAGCCAGCTGCGGTGGGCCGGGACAGGTGCATAGGCCTCCTGCAGCTGCTCCAGCACTGTCTTGGCATCCCCCACAATGGGCACATCCGTGCCCACATTTTTCCCAATCTCCGCCGGGTCAATGTCGATGTGGATAATCCCCACGCCACCCCCCTCGTAGCTCTGCCGGTCAATGGCCCGGTCGCCCACCCTGGCCCCCACCAGCAGCAGCAGGTCGGCCCGCCGCAGGGCCATGTTGGCGCTCCTCACCCCGTGGGAGCCTATCATCCCCATGTAGTTGGGATGGGAGGGGGCCACCGCCCCAATCCCCATCATGGTGGAGACAATGGGTATCCCCGCTTCCCCGGCAAAGGCCCGCAGCACCTCCCCCGCCCCAGCAGTGAGCACCCCGCCCCCGGCGCAGATAAGGGGCCTTGCGCTCTCCGCCAGCAGCTGGCAGGCCCGGCGTATCTGCCCGGCGTGCCCCTTCACCGTGGGCCGGTAGCCGGGAATATCCACCCGGTCGGGATAGCAAAAATCCAATTCCTCCTCCTGCACGTCCACCGGCACATCGATGAGCACCGGCCCCGGCCTCCCAGTGGCTGCAATGCAAAAGGCCTCCTTCAAAATGCGGGGCAAATCCGAGGCCCTGGCCGCCAGATAGCTGTGCTTCACAAAGGGCTCTGCCGCGCCGGTGGTGTCCACCTCCTGGAACACATCCCGCCCCAGCAGCGAAGTGGCCACCTGCCCCGTGATAGCCACCAAGGGGATGGAATCCATATACGCCCCCGCCAGCGCCGTCATCAGGTTGGTTGCCCCCGGCCCAGAGGTGGCAATACAAACCCCCGGCCTGCCGCTGATGCGGGCATAGCCGCTGGCGGCATGTCCCGCATTTTGCTCCTGCCGCACCAGCACATGCCGCACCCTAGAGCCCCGCAGCGCATCATACACCGGGCAAATCGCCGCACCGGGATAGCCAAATACCAGCTCTACCCCTTCCATTTCCAGGGCCTTCACAATGGCCTGTGCCCCCGTCATCGCCCCATCACTCCCTCCTCAACAGCTGCCCCTTCCCAAAATGTCCACACAACAGCACTTGTTTTCCAGTGTTTTGACTATATTATACGGCCTGCCCGCAATAGTGTCAATCCTGGACAGCCCTCCCCCGAGAAATTCCCCCAAAATTCCCCTTTTATCGCTTGTATTTCACAGAATCCAGTATTATAATAGTGATAATGGAGACAATATGTGCCCTGCGGAGTATACGCCTGCGCAGGGCCAGGGCACCGGGGAGAAAGCGAGGGAGAGGCATGGGTTGGTTTATTCTGGCTGGAGTTGTGCTGCTCCTTGCCCTGCTGCTGGCCGCCCCCCTCTCCCTCCATGTCTCCTGCGACAACGGGGAATTCTCCCTCACTGCCGGGTATCTCTGGTTCAAATACCCCCTTCCCCTGGAAAAGAAGGGGCCGGCCCCCAAAAAAGCCGGCCCTAAGAAAAAGGCCCCGGAGCAGCCCAAGCAAAAGGAGGAACCGCCAAAGGAAAAGGCCCCTTTTTCCCAGTCGGTGCGCCTGATTTGGGACTTTATCACGGCAGCGGCAGAGGATTTCGGCATCCTGCTCTCCAAGCTGCGGCTCTACGGCCTCACCCTGCGCCTCACCCTGGCCGGGGAGGACGCCGCCCAAACCGGCATCCGCTACGGCCAGGCCTGCGTTTATGTCTATTCCGGCCTCGCCCTGGTGCAGGGCCTGATGAGCGTGCGCAAGGTGGGCCAAATCCAGGTAGCGCCCGATTTTGAAGCCCAGGCCCCCCGTTCTGATTATTTCTTCTCCTTCTGCCTCAAGCTAAGGGCGGGCTCCCTTCTCCGGGCGGCGCTGCGCATCCTGTTCCGCTTCCTCCTGCGCACCCTTAAGCGGGACAAGCCCCCGGCCAGGAACCAATCTGTTTCGCATTTTTAAAAATTCTAATAGAAGAAAGGTGAATCCCTATGGACAACAAAGTCAGTAGCCTCATCGGCACCTCTATGGAAAAAATTAAGAATATCGTGGACGCCAATACCGTGGTGGGCCAGCCCATCACCACCCCCAGCGGCACCGTGCTGCTGCCGGTGTCCAAAATCTCCGTGGGCTTTGGCTCCGGCGGCTCCGACATCCCCTCTGCCAAGGAAAAAGAGCTCTTCGGCGGCGGCGCGGGCGGCGGCGTCACTGTAACCCCCCTGGCCTTCATCGCCATCTCCCCCGAGGGCGATGCCAAACTGCTTCAGCTCTCCCCCGAGCCCGGCTCGGTAGACCGCCTGGTGGATTTGGTGCCCGATTTAGTGGGCAAGGTCTCCACCATCTTCACCCCCAAATCCAAGGCTCCCGCCGAAAAGCCTGTGGAGCAGCCGGCCGAGAAATCCCAGGAATAGGGAACCCGCGCAGGCCGCAAGGGTCGGCCTGCGCCTCCTACCTGGGGGAGGTGCGCCGGCTTTTCCCACAAAAATTGTTTAGTTAGGTTAGGATGATGGCAATGCTGCAAAGGATATTGGTGGCCGATGACGCCGAGCTCAACCGGGCCCTGCTCCGTGAAATCCTCGAGGAGGACTATATCGTGGACGAGGCCTGCAACGGGGCTGAAACCTTAGAATGGCTCTTAGAGCACCGCCGGCACACAGCCGCCCTGCTGCTAGACCTGCGGATGCCCGGTATGGATGGTTTCTCTGTCATCGAGGAGATGAAGCGCAACGGCTGGATGAACCGCATCCCCGTGCTCATCATCAGCAGCGACGACTCCGTGGAGGTGGAAAACCGCTGCCTGGAACTGGGGGTGTCGGATTTCATCCACAAACCCTTTGACACCTCTGTGGTGAAGAACCGGGTAAAAAACACCCTGGAACTCTTCGCCAGCAAAAACCAGCTGGAGACCACGGTAGAGGAGCAGGCCCAGACACTGAAAAAGCAGGACCAAATCATCCGTTTCCAGGCGGAAAAGCTGCGGGAGGCCGACACCTTCCACCGGCTGATGATGGAGTACCGGGCAGCCATCATGGAGATGGAGACCCGCTTCCAAATCCTCAACGCGGAGTTCTCCCAGGAGTACAAGCGCAACCCCTTCGAGTCCATCAAGAGCCGTCTTAAGACCCCGGAGAGCATCTACGAAAAGCTGGCCCGCAAGGGCTTTCCCATGACCGTGGAGACCATCCGGGAGCGCCTGGCGGACGTAGCCGGCGTGCGGGTCATCTGTTCCTTTCCAGACGACATCTACCGCCTCAAGGAGCTGCTCATCCACCACGACGACATCCTGCTTATCCGGGAAAAGGACTACATAAAAAACCCAAAACCCAGCGGCTACCGCAGCCTCCACCTCATCCTGGCCCTCCCTATCTATCTCTCCAACGAGAAAAAGCATGTGAAGGTGGAGGTGCAGTTCCGCACCATTGCCATGGATTTCTGGGCCAGCCTGGAGCACAAGCTGCAATACAAAAAGAACCTGGCAGGCGCGGAGGAAATCCTCCGCCAGCTCAAGCTCTGTGCCGACTCCATTGAGCACCTGGACTACCAGATGCAGGAAATCCGCAACCAAATCGACCGTGCCGACAGAGGCCGCCCAGGCTATTAGGGGGTTCCCTTTGTCCTCTCCTTCGGCCTTTCCCGTTTGAGGCCCGCTGAAATAATCCCCTCTATCACCTGCATATACTGATTTGGCAGGTGATTTCATATGAAAACAAACGGACGCACCAAATCTCCCCGGCTCCTTCCCCTGTTCCTGGCAGTTTCCCTTCTCTTTGCCCTGGCTCTCCCGGCCCAGGGGGCCGAGGAGCCCTCGGTTTCGGCCAAGGCCGCGGTGGTGATGGAGGCGGGCACCGGCAAGGTGCTCTATGCCAAAAACCAGCACGAGCAGCTGCCCATTGCCAGCACCACCAAAATCCTCACCGCCCTCATCGCGCTGGAACAGCCCGACCCCCAGGCGGTCTTTGTGGTAGACAGCGCCGCCATCCATGTGGAGGGCACTTCCATGGGCCTGCGGGAGGGCAGCCAGGCCACCTTAGAGCTCCTGGCCCAGGGCATGCTCCTGTGCTCCGGCAACGATGCCGCCGGGGCCGCAGCTGTCAAAATCGGCGGCGACTTAGAGGGGTTTGCCGCACTGATGAACCGCCGGGCCCAGGAAATCGGTATGGAACACTCCCACTTTGTCACCCCCTCCGGCCTGGACGCCGAGGGCCACTGCTCCACCGCCTACGATATGGCCTTGCTGGCCCGCGAGGCCCTGAAAAACCCGGATTTTGCCGCCATCTGCGGCAGCAGCCGCCTGCGGGTGGTCTACCCCGGCGAGACCTTCAGCCGTACCCTGGCAAACCACAACCGCCTGCTCACCTCCTATGAGGGCTGCATCGGGGTGAAGACCGGATTTACCAAAAAGGCAGGCCGCTGCCTGGTGAGCGCTGCCCAGCGGGACGGGGCCACCCTCATCTGTGTCACCCTTAACGACCCGGACGACTGGCGCGACCACGCCGCCCTGCTGGACTACGGCTTCTCCCGTATGGACTCCCGCCCGGTGGAGGATTCCCTCTTTGGCGTCTATGCCCCGGTGGTGGGCGGGGAAAACGATACGCTGCCTGTCCGCCTGGCTTCCCCCCTCTCCTATTCCTCCGCTTTTCCCTCTCTGGAGCTGGAACGGCAGGTGCTCCTTCCCCGGTTCCTCTATGCCCCGGTGGAGGAGGGTGAAATCGTGGGCAGCGTGGAATACTATTATAATGGCTCCCTCCTCTGCAAAGGCGACCTGCTGGCCGCCCAAAGCATCCCCGCCCTGCCCCCCAGGGAGAAAAAGTGGTGGGAAAAGCTGCTGGAACCCCTACAGAAATAGACGGATACCACATAAAAAAACAGGAAGGTAGAACAACACTATGGCAAAAATAGCACCCATGCGCCTGCAAAAGGCGCTCTCCCTCTGCGGCTTCTGTTCTCGCCGCCGGGCAGAGGAACTCATCGCGGCGGGCAAGGTTAAGGTAAACGGCCACCCGGCCCAAACCGGCATGAGCGTTGACCCCAGCCGGGACACCGTAACCGTGGACGGCCAGCAGGTGCCCTTGCATGCACCCCAGGAAAAACTCTATCTCATGCTCAATAAGCCTCGCGGCTATGTCACCACCCTCCAAGACGAGCTGGAGCGCCGCTGTGTCAACGACCTGGTGCAGGATGTGGGCGCACGGGTCTACCCCGTGGGCCGCTTAGACCGGAACTCCGAGGGCCTCCTGCTGCTCACCAATGACGGGGAGTTCGCTAACGCCATGATGCACCCCCGCAGCCATGTCTCCAAGTGTTACCGGGTAACCGTGCGGGAGTCTGTGAAGGACGACCAGCTCTCCCAGCTGTGCAGCGGCGTGGAGCTGGACGGCCAGATGACCCTCCCCGCCCAGGCCGAGGTACTGCTGCGGGAGCCCGGCCGCTCAGTGCTGGAAATCGTCATCACCGAGGGGAAAAACCGGCAAATCCGCCGCATGTGCGAGGCTGTGGGCCTCACTGTCGTCCGCCTCAAGCGCACCAGCGAGGGCGGCCTGCGCCTAGGGGTGCTTCCCCCCGGTTCCTGGCGGCGCCTCACTGCCGAAGAGGTGCGGGGCCTCAAAACCCAGTGCGGCCTCCTCTCCCCCACCGAGCCCGCCCCCGTGCGGGAGGGCGCTGGGCGGGTAAGGCCCGGTTTCGGCCACGGCAGGCCCGTTTCCCCCGAGCATCCCCCCCGTCCCCGGACGGACAAGCCCCGCCGCCCCGCCAGCCCCAAAAGCGCATCCCGCCGGGAGCGTCCCGATAATCCCCGCAGCCGGGCAGGCGCACCCCGCGCCAAGAAAGGGGGCAGCCACAGGTGATTACCCTAAACCTCCTTCCCATTGAGGGGGACGTGTTGGCCGGGCTGCAGCGCCAGGGCCTCTCCCCCACGCCCCGCTCCTTCCTCTATGCCGCCTGTGATGGGGACAAGCTCCTGGGCCGATGCCTCTACACCTTAGATAAAGAGGGGGAAATGCTCATCGAGTTCCTGGAAACCGACCCGCCCCTGGATGTCTGGATGATGGATGGGCTGGTGCGTGCCAGCGTCAACCAGGCCTTTTCCCAGGGCGTCTGGATTTGCCGGTTTGCCCCGGCAATCGACCGGGCGTTCCTCCAACGGTTCTATTTTGACGAAAATGAGACAAATTTCACAATCGAGATTCACGACCTTCTGACAAATCATAAAAATTGCGGCCATTAGGGATTTTTTGTTGTGTTTTTCCGCCAAAAGTTGTATAATAAACTTGATTGTGCTTTTAGCGGCATATCCCTGATATTTTTGCAGATTGCGGCCCCGTCCCCCATAGGGCCGGGGCCCTAGGAATGGAGGAAATAGAATGAGTCAAGAAAGCAGGCTTGAGGTTTTGAACCAGGCGCGCGCCGCCCTGCAAAAGCCCTCTCCCGCCAGGGAGCGGCTCACCAAGCTCTTTGACGAAGGCACCTTTGCAGAGCTGGATGCCTTTGTCGCCAGCGGGGAAGCGGGCGCAGGCGTAATCACCGGATACGGCTCCATCATGGGCTGCCCGGTCTATGCCTTCTCCCAGGATGGCACCGAGAATTCCGGCGCCATGTCCCAGATGCAGGCCCTGAAAATCAACAAAATTTACGAGATGGCGCTGAAAACCGGCGCCCCCGTGGTGGGCATCTACGATTCCCCCGGCGCCAAGCTGGACGAGGGCTTCCAGGTGTTAAACGCCTACGGCGAGCTGCTCCAATGGAGCAATAACCTCTCCGGCGTGGTTCCCCAGCTCTCCCTGGTGCTGGGCACCTGTGCCGGCAGCGCCGCCATGATTGCCTGCAGCGCCGATTTGGTGCTGATGAGCAAGCAGGCCGAGTTCTTCCTCACCGCCCCCTTCACCGCCAAAGCCTCCGGCGAGGGCGACGAGGGTGCCGGCACAGCGGAAAATGCCGCCAAGTCCGGTGCTGTCCACCTGGTATGCGAGAATGAAGATGCCGTGCTGGAAAATGCCCGGCTGCTGTTAAGCCGTATGCCCCTCAACAACCTCTCCGGCTCCCCCGTGGTGGAGTTTGCCGCTGCGGACGATGCAGAAGCCCTGCGGGCCGCCTGCGAAAACCCCGACAGCTGCGACGTGAAGCAGATTGCCGCCCTGCTGGCCGACGCCGAAAGCGTCATTGAGCTTCAGAGCGCCTTTGCCCCTGCCGCCTTCACCGCATTTGCCACCCTGGGCGGCTTCCCCTGCGCCATCGTGGGCACCGACCGCCGCCAGAACGCCGGTCGCCTGGATGCCGATGCCTGCGCCAAGATTGCCCGGCTGGTGAGCATCGCCGATGCCTTCTCCCTGCCGGTCGTCACCCTGGTGGATACGGACGGCTTTGTCCCCTCTGCCAAGGCGGAGCTGGCGGGCAGCCTGCGGGAGGCCGCCAAGTTGGCCCATGTCTATGCCGAGGCCACCACGGCTAAGATTTCCGTGATTCTGGGCAATGCCTATGGCCCTGCCTATATCGCCCTGGCCGGGAAAAACGCCGGTGCCGATTTGGCCTATGCCTGGCCCAGTGCCGCTATCTCCCCCCTGGCGCCCGATGCTGCTGTCACCATCCTCTGGGCCGACCGTCTGGCCGATACGCCCAGAGTCCAGCTCACCGAGGAATACAAGGCCACCCTGGCTTCTCCCCTGGAAGCCTGCAAAGCCGGCGTAGTCGATGATGTCATTGACCCTGCCGCCACCCGCGATGTGCTCATCAGCGCCATCGACCTGCTCTCTTCCAAGCGGATGCCCACCCTGCCCAAAAAGCACAGCAACATGCCGCTGTAACCCCGATTTGATTCATCTAAAGGAGGATTTTCTGTGAAAAGATATAACATTACCGTCAACGGCGTAACCTACGACGTGGCTGTGGAGGAAAATAACTCCGGCGCACCCGTGGCTCCCGCGGCTCCTGCCGCCGCTGCCCCTGCGCCCACTCCCGCAGCAGCTCCCGCCCCTGCCGCTCCGGCCCCCGCTCCCGCAGCAGCCGGTTCCGTGAAAATCAACGCCCCCATGCCCGGCACTATCCTGGATGTCAAGGTGAGCGCCGGTGACGCCGTGAAATCCGGCGACGTGCTGGCTATTTTGGAGGCCATGAAGATGGAGAACGAAATCATGGCGCCCAGCGACGGCACCGTGGCTGGCGTCCATGTGAAAAAGGGCGACAGTGTCAACTCCGGCGACCTGCTGGTCTCCCTCCAGTAAGAGCCTTCTCTCTTGGCGGCAGGCGGGAAGCCCGCCTGCGCCTATCACCTGAACAAGGAGGATTCTCATGGCAAAACTGAAAATTACGGAAACCATCCTGCGGGATGCCCATCAGTCTCTTATCGCCACCCGTATGACCTTGGACGAGATGCTGCCCATCCTCTCCGCCATTGACGAAGTGGGCTTCCACTCTGCCGAGGCCTGGGGCGGCGCCACCTTTGACTCCTGCCTCCGCTTCCTGGACGAAGACCCCTGGGAGCGCCTGCGCATCATCAAAAAGCACATGCCCAAAACCCCCATCCAGATGCTCTTCCGGGGCCAGAACATGCTGGGCTACCGTCACTACGCCGATGACGTGGTGGAGTATTTTGTGCAGAAATCCATCGCCAACGGCGTGGACATCCTGCGCATCTTCGATGCTCTAAACGATACCCGCAATATGCGCACTGCCATCAATGCCTGCAAAAAAGAGGGCGGCCATCTCCAAGCGGTTATCTGCTATACCATCAGCCCCGCTCATTCCAATGAGAAGTTCATTGAACTGGGCAAGGAGCTGGAGGAGTCCGGCGCGGATTCCATCTGCATCAAGGATATGGCTGGCCTGATTACCCCCTATGCCGCCTATGACCTGGTGAAGGGCTTAAAAGAGCAGGTCAAGATTCCCATCCAGCTCCACACCCACTATACCTCTGGCATGGCCTCTATGGCCTGCTTAAAGGCAATTGAAGCTGGCGTGGACATCATCGATACCGCTATGTCTCCCCTGGCGCTGGGCTCTTCCCATCCCGCCACTGAGTCCATGGTGGCGGCCCTCCAGGGCACTGAGCATGACACTGGCCTGGATTTAAACAAGCTCAACGTGGTGCGGGAGCACTTCGCCAAGCTGCGGGAGAAATATCTGGCCAACGGCCTGCTCAATCCCAAACTGCTGGGGGTGGACGCCAATACCCTGCTCTATCAGGTGCCGGGCGGCATGCTGTCCAACCTGGTCTCCCAGCTCAAGCAGGCCGGAAAAGAGGACCAACTGGACGCCGTGCTCCAGGAAGTTCCCCGTGTCCGTGCCGACGCAGGCTATCCCCCGCTGGTTACCCCCTCGTCCCAGATTGTGGGCACCCAGGCGGTGTTCAACGTCATCACCGGCGAGCGGTATAAAATGGTCACCAAGGAATTCAAGGGCCTTGTCCGGGGCGAATACGGCAAGACTGCTGTCCCCATCGATCCCGAATTCCGTAAATCCATCATCGGCGACGAGGAACCCATTGATTGCCGTCCCGCTGACCTGCTTCAGCCCGAGTTGGATAAGCTCCGCACCGAAGCCGGCCAGTGGGCCGAGCAGGAGGAAGATGTCCTCAGCTATGCTCAGTTTGGCCAAGTTGCGGTCAAATTCTTTGAAAACCGCCGCAACAAGAAATACGGCATCGATTCCGAGCACGTGGACATGCAGAACAAAGTGCATCCCGTCTAATCCCAAAATCAAAAAGGAAGCCCTCCAGCCTAAAACCCGGCGGGCTTCCTTTTTTGTTCCCTCCCCTTCTCCCATCCCCAAATCCGGGCCCTATGCCATCCTTTGAGCCTTCCAAAGGGATGCTTACGGCTGTATCATTGGCGCCGAAAATCGGTATCCATCTTTTGTAGCCCAGACCCATAGCTCATAATCATAAAATCCGCACTTTCTATAGAATTCAACAGTCCCTCCAACACAAATGTCATCTGACTTGCCCTTACACCTCTCAATCGTCTGTTCAATTAAAAAGCGCCCTACCCCTTTGCCATGATGGCTTGGGGCTACATAAATCCAATCCAAATCCGTTTGCTTTACCTCTTCATTATATTCCGATATACTTAAGGCAATCAGCTCTTTGGACATCTTGTCCTCAACAAAAAACCAGAGTGATTCATCAAAAGCAGAATATTTAGTCATTCTTTTTATATTTTCAGCATTTAGCCAGTTGCCACCTTGGTTAATCAAGTCCGCTGCTTTTTCGTAGTGTTCTTGTTTCGCAAAGTCAAAATCCACTGTACGATATAAGGAGATTCCATGGTTAAGGGGTTGGTAATCAAAATTATACCTAAGATTCCAACCACGTGATTCCCGAAACCCTACAAGCTGGCTTTTGAAAGCATCAAAGGCATTTGCCGGCAGGCTAATAGCATCTAAACGGTTCAGCTCGTCTGTACTGATATGGATTACATTATCAGGTGAATAGTAAATCAGCAGATGATTATCACGAATCATATAGTAACAGTCATATTCAGGCAAGTAATAAGTTTCGCCGCTTTCAATAAGATGCTTCATTTTCCAATATGCCAATGTAGCAATATAGGGAGTTTTCGCCAAGTACAACTCTCTGTATTTTTTCAGAAATGCCTCTCTCGAAATGAGCATTATATTTTTTCCTCCCCCTATACGAAAAATCTCTCCGTCCCTGGGCTCCTTTTCCGAGAAGGCTATCAGCCCTCCAGGCCAACAGCTGGCGCCCCACGACACCCTCCAAAGCCCATCCTCTCCGCCCGGTTGCCCGCAAATACACCAGTACTCCCTATCCAACACCCTCTGGCTGTGGGAAATTGCACCCGAAACCGCCGGAAGGACTTTTTATCCTCCTGATACAGCAAATCCACTGATATTCTTTCCCTGCACGTATCTTCACGTTCCAGCTGAATGCACCAGGTACTGTTCTGAACCCAAGTATAGCATATTTTCCCTATCTATGCTATAATAAACACAGCAAAGGAGGCTAAATCATGGACAAGCACACCTTTTCCCTCATCGAAACCTACATGCTCTCCTGCATGGACGACAGCGCCCACGACAAGGAGCACATCTACCGCGTCCTCTTCCAGGCATTGGAAATCGCCCAGACAGAACCGGGCACTGACTGTGACGTGCTCATTGCCGCCTGCCTTCTCCACGACATTGGCCGCAGGGAGCAGTTTGAAAACCCGGCCCTCTGCCATGCCCAGGTGGGGAGCGAGAAGGCCGCCCGTTTCCTCCGGGAACAGGGCTTTCCCCACGATTTTGTCCAGCAGGTGGCCCAGTGCATCCTCACCCACCGTTATCGTCAATCTGCCCCGCCCCAGAGCCTGGAGGCCAAAATCCTCTTTGACGCCGACAAGCTGGATGTCACCGGCGCAGTGGGCATCGCACGTACGCTGATTTACGAGGGCATCGTCTCCCACCCCCTCTATACCCTCCGCCCCGATGGCAGCGTCTCCAACGGTGAGGGCGATACCGCCCCCTCCTTTTTCCAGGAGTACAAGTACAAGCTAGAGCGCCTCTACTCCCAATTCTACACAGCGCGCGGCGCCCAACTGGCCCGGCAGCGCCAGGCTGCCGCCGTCTCCTACTATGAGAATCTGCTGGCCGAAATGGAAGGACTCTATCAGTCAGGCCGGAAGGCCCTGGCCCAGGCAATCGGGTCACAAAACTAAGTTGGTTGGAGGTCATCCTATGTATCTTCTGCTCTCGCTTCTCCCACTTCTCCTGGGATTCGGGCTTCTGATTTTCGCCCCTAAGTTTACACAAAATCCCACTGCCATCCTCTGCCTGCGCACCGCCGGTACTCTCCTGGTCTTTGCCGGGGCACGGATGTGCTGGCTCAATCTCAGCGGTGCAGTCACCCTCCCTCTCTCCCGTTCTTAGCCGCACTGGGCAAAAACAGCCAGGACAAAACGCCGTTCCTGCCCTATAATAGCCCCAACAGAGAGCGAGGGAAGCAAAATGCTTTATCAAGAGAACATTTGTCAAGGGGGATTTCACCCAAAAGATGAAATCCCCCTACAAACTGGAAGTTGCCTATTTTTATCCTTTACCGAAATTAGACAAGGCGGGATTAGCGGTATTTTGCCGCTATTTCTTCAATGCTCTCAGA
>JAAVYW010000080.1 GCA_022791315.1 Oscillospiraceae bacterium
CTGGTGGGTGTGGGCCACAGCCTCCTTTGCTCTTCCAGCCATACCTGTGTCGAGAGATGGGTTGATTTCTCCAAAGCCCTCCCTCCCGTCCTGGAGGTCATCCCGCATTGTGCGGCGGCAGGCGTGGGCCACAATCGCGCATCGGTATCTCTTATGCGGGGCGTTGACGCCACAAGCTGGAAGTACAATCGCCCTTGCTTCGTAGCCTTGGCTTTCCAGGTCAGCCAGCACACCATCGAGCCCCAGTGTGACGAGCCCAGCAACATTTTCTCCAACCACCCAAGCAGGCCGCAGCTCTTGGATAACTCGAAGCATTTCCGGCCAGAGATAGCGGTCATCCTCCTTGCCTCTTCGCTTCCCGGCCACGCTAAACGGCTGGCAAGGTCACGGGAAGCCTCCGCTGAGAACATCGACATTTGTCCTGGGCATTGCTTCACTTGGCACCACCTCCTTTGCTTTATTGTGCTTATGCCATTCATGATGGCACTTCTGACATAGCCAAATAACATCTAACGGTTTGTTGTAGTCTGTATGGTGTGCCTGAACCATGCTTCTTCCATCCGAAAATGTCCCGGAAGCTCCGCAGCATTCACATACTGTTTTCCGCTGAATGATTCCTTTTTGAACGGCCTTTTCAAGTATGTTTTGTGCCCTATCGTCCGCTTTCGTGCCACGCCAAAAATGATTCTCTAACCCATATCGTTTGTTATCCCGGAATTCGACGCCTCGTCTTTTCAGGCACTTCCACATAGATTGCCGTGTTACGCCAAAATAATCAGCAATTTCTTCAATTGAGAACCCTGATTCGTACATTTTTACGGCGTTGTCGTAATCTTTCCTGTGTGCTGCCATGTAAACCTCCTCTCTGAAACTCCTTCCCGTCAGCGTCCGGATGTCCCGCCAGCGGGACACATCAGGCCAGTGCTTTTCCAGTATCTTTGTGGGATAATCCGCCCATTCACACTGGCCCACCGTCACAAACCCCGCCGCCTCTGCCGCCAAGTCCAAGCCCCCTATCCCGCTGAACAGGGAGAGATGGGTCAAGTGCCTCATCCGTCATCCTCCTTTCTGGAATCCCGGTATTCTTCCCATGTGCAGCTATGAAAGGCTGCTTTCGCATTCACCCATCGGGCAAAGGCCTTTTGCCTCCCCGTAGGTTCCCCACCCCCATAGTCCCGGTATGGCTGCGCAAATACGGTGATTCCCATATCCCGTAGGGCCATCACTCTTTGATATGCCTCCTCTACATCTTGCACAAGGGCATACGACCAAAACCTTGACTTCGCAATTCCCGCTTCCCGCAGGTATTCCACTGCCTGTTGAATTATCGGTAACATACTGCTGGTATCACAAGACAAGCGCACATACTCTATCCACCGCAGTTTCGCTAAAAGCCCCGCCGTTTCCGGCGTGATGAGCCGTGCATCCAGTCCTTGGTTGAAATCCACCCATATCTGTGCATGCCCCATCCTCTCAATCTGTTCCAAGCCATGGCTGCACGCCAGCACATTGTTGTCCAAAAAGATGATTTCCCGGCTATCCGGCCTTTTGATTTTCTCCCAGGTAGATGCCGGGCAGATTCTCCCTTCTTTACGGGGGACGATACACCAGGGGCAATCCCGGATACAGCCTCGGGTTAGAAAGCCTATTGCCTGCTTAAAGTGCGGATAGATGGAATAGTCCGGGAAAACTGCTTCGATTTCCGGCGCCAGGCTGCCGTAGTCCCGATACCCTGTCCCCCCTGTCACAATCTCGTCTGCATCGATGACAGTATTAATGTCCGGGGTAAAGGTAAACACCTTGGACTTATAAACCCTGTCATAGTGGATAAACCCATCCCACCATTCCACAGTATCCCCCTGTGCCTTGTGCCAAGCAGAAATGTGCATCAGAGCCAAATTGGGGAATCCGTTATGGCCGTCCACGTCAATCAGTCCGATTCTCACAATGCCTCTCCTTTCCCCATACTCTAGGCACATAGAGCCTATGAGGTACCTTCAGCCCGTATATATCTTCCAGCATGTTTCTATAGCCACGATTGCCGCCATGTTTTTCATTAGGAATTCTGCCACCGGCCGCAGCCTGTCCGCTCTTTCCTTGGCTCCCCTGTAATCCTGCAAAGCCTGAATGATTTTCTGCTCAATCCTCTCTTTGCTCTCGCTATCCAGCTTATTGCGTTCCAAAGCACTCAGCAGGCGTTGTGCATCTTCTTCACAACTCTGCTGGACATGCAGACTAGCGCTATACTCA
>JAAVYW010000003.1 GCA_022791315.1 Oscillospiraceae bacterium
CTCTCCACTCTTTCTTCTCTCTGGCTGACTTTGAGAAACAGCTCGCTGTTCATAACCGTCGCTCCAATAGCTTACCCATGCGTCCGCTCCAATGGTTTTCCCCTTTCGAGTTCCTTGTCCAATTTCTTTGACAAACTTACATTTTCGTCGTCTCGCCTCTCCCCCCTTCCCCTTTTTTCCCTATCCTCCAAAAATCCCCCCTTCCTTTTGACTATATTTACCGCAGTATTGTACACTGTTTTTCTCTAAAAGCGGCAAAATCTTCCCTCCTCTCGTTTTTTTAGAGGATTTTCCCTCTCCCGGGGCCAGCCTTCCCTCCCCGCCGCAGCCGGGAGG
This sequence comes from Oscillospiraceae bacterium, assembly GCA_022791315.1. Taxonomy (GTDB): domain Bacteria; phylum Bacillota; class Clostridia; order Oscillospirales; family Ruminococcaceae; genus JAAVYW01. The sequence goes on from JAAVYW010000003.1 coordinate 337, forward strand.
GAAGGCTGGGGCCCGGGAGAAAATCCGCCCCTTTCCCCATTTTCCGATTGCAGAACCTGCCAAAATGTGGTATCCTGTAGACAAACCTCCCTTTGAGGGGAAAACCGAGGAAAGGTGATTGCGGATGAAAAGAATCTGGAACGATTTTAAGGCCTTTGCCCTCAAGGGCAATGTGCTGGACATGGCGGTGGGTGTCATTGTAGGCGGCGCCTTTGGCAAGATTGTGTCCTCAGTGGTCAATGACCTGGTGATGCCCCTGTTTGGCTACCTGGTCTCGGGGATGGATTTTGCCTCCTTAAAGCTGGTGCTCAGCCCTGCCCAGCTCAACGAGGCGGGCGAGCTCCTCAAGCCGGAGGCCGCCATCCTCTACGGCAGCTTTATCCAAAACGTGGTGGATTTCTTCCTCATCTCCCTGTGCATTTTCCTGTTCACCCGTCTTTTGGGCAAGCTCTCCCGCAAAAAGCAGGAGGAAGAGCCCCCGGCCCCTGCCGCGCCCCCCTCCCCCACCACCGAGGAGCTGCTCACCGAAATCCGCGACCTGCTCAAGGCCCAATCCGGGGAAGCAGGCGGGGAATAACCCGCCCCCCCAAACCAGAAGAAAGGAAGGAACCCACTATGAAATCAAAACGCTTTGCCGGGCTGTTGTCCCTGCTGCTGGCCCTGTTCCTGCCGGCCACAGCCTTTGCCGCCGAAAACGACGACATCGTCGCCATCCAGTGGAAAAAAATCGCCGGGGAGGACTTCTACATCGACGAGCTGGACGGTGTAAAGGCCTATCCCCAGTACCAGTGCAACGACTTTGCCATCCGGTACTACCAGGAGGTCTTTGACGTGGACATGTTCGTGGGCGTCACGCCCCCCTTCCTGCTGCGCAACCTGTTCTCCGACGAGACCGGCTTCGTCCTCACCGACGAGCCCAAAAAGGGGGACATCGCCTATTGGCCCATGGAGCGCCGCGGCCTCCCCTATGCCCACACCGCCGTTGTCAAGAGCTATGAGGACGGCGTCCTCACCCTCATCGAGCAGAACTGGAACTGGAACAACTCCGCCTCCTACCAGCGCAAGGTGAAGTTCCCCTCGGAAAACTACGATGTCTACACCCTGGCCGAGGAACCCGCCGTGCAGGACAAGGGCACCGGCAAGAGCACCGGCCTGCGCCTGAGCAGCTCCAAAAAATCCCTGAAATCCGACAAAAAGTCCGACAGCGCCGGCTCCGGCAAAACCATCTCGTTCCAGGTAAGCGGGTCCCAGGACAAGCCCGCCCCTGACGGGGAGGAGCCTGCCCAGGAGGAGGAGAAGCCCAGCCCCTCCAAGGGCAAGTCCCTCACCCTCTCCAAGGAAAAGCCCGCCTCCTCCGGCAAGAAACTGACCCTGAAAAAGTAGCGCCGCAGAGCCCGGCTGCCCCAAGTTTGGCCGCAAAGCCCCTATGGCAGGCTTTGCGGCCAATTTTCCTGCGCTTTTGCGGCAGTTTCCCCCAAAAATCCCCAATAAAGCGGCATTTCCCCCAGTTTATATAGGGATTAGCCCCTCTCAAATCATCAAAGTGAGAAAGGATTTCCTGCCATGTTCAAACGGTTTTGCGCCATGGCCCTGTCGGCCCTGGTGTTTGCATTCTCCCTCGTCCCCGCCGCCCCGGCCCAGGACTTCGCCGCCCTCCTGACAGAGCAGGCCGCCGTCCTGGAAGCTGCCCTCTTCTCCGACGAGTCGCTGACCGAAGCCCTGAAATCCGGGGAACGGTACAGAGCTGCCGGCGGCAGCTATGCCGTCTTCCTCTCCGTCAGCGACGGGGAGGGCAGGGCCCACACCTTCCTGGGCAGCGGCCCCAGCCTGCGCAGCGCCTGGAACAAGAGCGTGCGCGCAGCGGCCCGGCAGTGCCAGCGGGACGGGCGCGCCCCCCTCTGGCTGCGGGTAGACATTGTCACCGAATCCGCCCTCCTCACCCACGGCCAGCTGCGGGAGAGCATCGGCCTCGCCCCCGGCTCCTTTGCCTTTGGCCTGTCCCCCGGCCAGGACTATACCCAGGCCCTCCTGTGCCCCCAGGTACACCAGACCGGCCTCATTGACTATGCAGCCCAGGATATTTCCCAAGAGGCCTGGCCGGAGGAGCTGCCAGAGGAGTGGATCCGCTTTTCCTGCCAGAGCTACTTCTACACCGTGTCTGAGGGGGTTGTCCCCCTCGCCCCCGGCAGAAGCGGCATCGGCGTGCGCGCCTCTACCCCCGACAAGGGGACTGTGCAGGATGCCGTCGCCCAAGCAGCCCTGTTTTTGGCCGCCTCCGTGCAGGAGGACGGGCACTTTTCCTACGGCACCTTTGCCGGTTCCGGCAAGCCTGTCCCAGGCTACAGCATCCTGCGCCACGCCGGAAGCACCTGGAGCCTGGTGCAGGCCTACCGCCTCACAAAAGACAGCAGGTTGGCTGCCCCTATCCAGTCCTCGCTGGATGCCCTGGTGGAGCAAAACCTCACCTGGAAGGACAGCAAAACCGCCTATGTCACCGAGCACTTTGCCGGGGAAATCAAGCTGGGGGGAAACGGCATCGCCCTGGCCGCCCTCACGGACTATATGGAAACCTTTGGCACCCAGGACTATCTCCCCCAGTCCAAGAGCCTGGGGGAAGGCATCCTCTCCATGCAGCGGGAGGACGGCAGCTTTGTCCACGTGCTGCACGCCGACGACTTCTCCCTCAAAGACGAGCTGCGCACCGTGTACTACGACGGCGAAGCAGTCTATGGCCTCCTGCGCCTCTACCAATACACCGGCGAAGCCAAATGGCTCAAGGCAGCCAAAAAAGCTGTGGATTATCTCATAGAAAACCACTACGAAGAGCACGGCGACCACTGGATTAGCTACGCCATGAACGAGCTCGTCCGCCTGGACCCCTCCCCCCGCTACCAGACCTTTGCACTGAAAAACGGCCAGACCAACCTGTCCACAATCTACCGCCGCCGCGCCCTTGACCCGGCAGGCATGGAAAACCTGATGTGCGTCTTTGCCGCCCACCAACAGGTCCTGCAAAAATCCCCTGGCCTCCCCTACCTGGAGGAATTCGACAGCGCCCTGCTGCAAAAGGCCATCCGCTACCGCGCCGCCTATATGCTGGAGCACTTCTTCTACCCGGAAACTGCCATGTTCATGGCCCATCCCCGGCAAGTGCAGGGCAGCTTCTTTGTCCTGGAAGACGATTTCCGTGTTCGCATTGACGACGTGCAGCACACCATTGGCGGCTACTGCCTCTACCTGGACCACTACAGCCAAGTCTCTCCCCAGGGATAGAAAATCAGAAAGTTCTGCATCTTTTTGATTTTTTTTGTTGACAGGATTTACTTGTGATGGTATAATACTCGCAGAGCAAATCGAGAGAGTGGTTTGCCTCTATTTTTGCGAGTGTGCTGGAACAGGCAGACAGGCACGTTTGAGGTGCGTGTGTCTATGACGTACGGGTTCAAGTCCCGTCACTCGCACCAGTTCAAACTCCCTAAGTTTATGCGGCTTAGGGAGTTTTTCCTTTTTCTATGCGGGTTCTTGGGTTTAAATAAATCTCAAAAAAGTTTTTCTGTCCCCCAGTGGTATCGCTTAAAATGCAATTTTCACAGGGAAAAAGCTAACAGAAATACTAACGAAATTTTCTAAAATCCATCATCCTGCCACTGGAAAGAGCTTCTAAGCCCCCATAATCCCAATACTAGCTTTCCATTATATTTTTGATGAAAGCTGGCGATTGACATTGAGAAAACGGTACAATGACATTTTGAGGGCCTTCTTTTACAATCATCTCATCTTGACGAGATACGCCCTCAAACGAACACAGGCACAAATGGCAAAGTCTCTGCTCATGGAGGCCCGTTCCTACATCAATCTGGATCACGGAAAATCCGGTTGTAGCGCCCTTACCCTGGTGTTATATCTGCTCTATTTTTGTGAAGACCCTTTAGACTTTCTGGAAAAGCTGCGCCGGGATTTAGAGAATGCCGGCATTCTCTCACTGATAGACAATGAATAAGAAACCGGGGAGCGGGAGGGATGATTTTCGCTCCCCGGTTTTCTACTCTTCATCTTTTATCACCGTGGAATATCCCTTATCCCGCAGCTCCCTCGCCATCCTGTCAGCGTTGGTCTTGTTCGCAAAGGCCCCCACCTGCACCCGGTAAAGGGTATCCGGTATCTCAGGCTTGTCTACCCATTTCTCCCCCGCGGTTGCCACCAGCCCCTGGGCAACGGCCAGGGCATAATCGTCCAGGTGCTTATCAAAAAGGGCATTATCTTTGACGTTGGAGATAAACAGCAGTTCCAACAATGCGCTGGGCATGTCCGTCCCCGTGTTGACCCCATAGTCAGTATAGCAGGC
>JAAVYW010000081.1 GCA_022791315.1 Oscillospiraceae bacterium
GCCCGCCGCATTTCCCCATTCCGTTTCGGCAGCACAAAGGCCGGGGGAACAGTTTCTCTCGGCCTTGCCATCGGCACCGGCGCAGCTCCGGCTTCTCCCAGCAGCAGCTTCATGGCATCCGTAAAGGGGAGGCCATAGTGCTGCCTCACAAAGCTCACCGCAAACCCACCTTTGGCGGAAGCATAGTCATACCACCGATTCCCCCGCACCGTAATGCTGTGGTCACTTTCCAACCGGAAATTCTTCCCGGAACGAAGGAGCTTCTCCCCGCTGCGCCGCAACAGCTCCTCCAAATCCGCCTGGTTCGCCTGCTCCACCTGTTCCCTGGTATACTTCCCATAGAAAAACCCACCCACACAGCCTCCCCCTTTCTAAAGCTCCGGCTCCCGGTCATCCTCCTGATGCCCCAGCGCCGCTTTCTTCGCCTGCATTTTCCTTTTCAGCCTGTGATCCACTGTCACCCGCATTCCTCCTCCCGGCACTGCCTGTTCCCCGAAAATATTCCCCAGCTGATGCAGCAGCCGTATTGTCCCGGATAACACCATCGCGGGCTGATTCTGCACTTGTTCCGGCAGATCCGCCAGCTTCCCGGCCTCCTGGATCACGATATTCTTGATCCGCTTAAATTCCTTTTGCTTTGACAGCGGCAGCCGCTTTGGCATCTCATCCCGATAAGTGCGCAGCACCTCCTCCCGCAGCTCATACCACAACCCATACGCCTTTGCCACTCGTTCATCCTGTTCCAGCTCGTCCACAATCTCATCCACCAGCACTTTTACCGGCGCTTTCAAATACCCATACTGCCGTTTCCCCTTTGCCGCTTTCAACCGTCTGGCCAACTGTGCCATGAGCTGCCCGATTCTCTGGTTTTCCAATGTCCCGGTCTGCATCTGTGCCACAAGCTGCCGCAGCTCTTCCTGTGCTTCCCGGTTCAGCTCTGTCCTCCGCTCCGTCTGCCGGGAATAGAGCTCGGTGAGCTCCTGCCGGAATATCTGCCCTGCCAGCCCGGACTTCATTTTTTCAATCCCCGCCTTGGAGAGATACCCCTTGGCCGGGTCGGTGCTGTAGCACACCATATGCACATGAGGATGCGTCCCCTCGTCATGGTACGCCGCATACCACCGAAAATTCTCCAGGGGGATCTTCATCGCCTGCGCCATCTCCGGCGCGTAAGAGGTGAGAAGCGTTTTCCAGCTCTGCGCATTGTCATACCCCAGCCGCGCCGCGTCCTCCCGTTTCAGAGAAAGGATGGGCAGCCAGATATTCCCCGGATGATTTGCCACCTCCCTCGCAATCCGGGAGAGCGCCAGCGCATCCTCCGTCCCGGTAAACAAGCCATGAGAATGAGGACGCCGGGAAATGTATTCCAGATAATTTTCCCGTTTGGATATTTTCTCCACCCCATCCCGCGTAGAAATATACCGGATGTAATTTTTTAGATGGGCTTCCTGCTTTCGCCCCCCTTTGTAATAGGGGCATTTCAAGATGAGACGGGGCATGACGCATCACGCCCCGTTCTGATACCGAACGGTATCCCCAAACGAAATCCTCCCGTTTGTCCTTTTCACCTCCTGCACACATCTCCCCCGCAGCCGTTCCAAATCCTCTCCGCTGATTTCCATTCCCGCCGCCAGCACATTCATCATCATGGAGAGCTCCACCGTCAGCTTGAAGAGCAGGCGGCAGATATGGTTTTCCGTATCCTGTACCGCGCCCCGCACCGCCGCCGTCAGGGCGGGGGAGAGAATCTCCATGCTGTTCTGCGCCTGGAGACAGCCGCAGTAGTGCAGCAGCGCCTGCTCCACAAACTCATTTTGACTCTGACAATCCGCCAGCGGCATCACCGCCTTGATCTTCCGGTCTGTCTCCGGCGCGATCCGCATCTGAAACCGAACCCGGTTTTCCATTCCCATTCCCCCATGTCATTTAAAATGCCGTCCAATCTCCCAACACATCGGGATTCCCCGCCTTGTCCATGCCACATCCAATGCCATCTCCCCATTTCTCATGCCATATTTGCCATACCGCACCATCCGCATTCTCATCGCATTCCCGGCCCGCACTGCGGGCCGATGTGAGGGGCGGTGATGCCACTGCTTTATCCTGCACGATTTTCCCCTCGGCCTCCGCCCTGTCCCAGGGTGGATTCGCCGCTCCCCACACCCCCGCAAAACCCGCCCGCAAAGCGGTTTGCCATTCCGTTCGGGCAGGGTTCCCATTTCCCGCAAAAAAGCGGCACAAGGGGCGCACAGCGGCAGACACGGGCCGGTCACAGCTTCAGCTCCGGTCCC
>JAAVYW010000013.1 GCA_022791315.1 Oscillospiraceae bacterium
CAGTGACAAGGCCAGGTGAAGCGGGCTCGGTGCGGCCCCGATGTTAGTTCGCCTTGGCTCGTTCGGGGGCGGAAGCGCTTCTATTTGGCATTTCCTTTTCCTTTCGCTCGTCTCAAAAGGCAAACTGCACTTTATTATACCATACTCGCATCCTCTCCCCAAATCTCCCCTCCCTTGTACACACCAATCCTTCCCCCTCTCCCTCAAATTCCCACCTTTTTTCGCAAAAACCCTTGACAAATCTTCTCTTGTACTGTATACTATTATTATAATAAATTGAAAAATAAATAAGGTTTTTTCAGTATTTTTGTGTTTTTTAACGCTATTGTTGTTTGACAATAGCGTTTGTTTATTTTGCATAAAATTTTCTTAAAATTTTTGTGAAAATCCGGCAACCTGTCCCCTCTTGACGGATACCCGCCTTTCTTCTATGATGGAGACAAGCCATCAAACGGCAGAAAGGAAGGTGCCCTATATGACCCAGCGATTCACCGGCTTTCACACCAGGCCGGATTATGAAAACCAGTACATCACCCAAATTGCCCGCCAATCCGCCCATACCCGTCTGGCCGGTTACGGGAGCGAGGAGGCTGCCCGCCTGCGCCAATCCGGCAGCCTGCTGTCCTTGGACGGCGTGTGGGATTTTGCCCTCTTTGAAAACCCGGAGCAGGTGCCGGAGGATTTCTCCTCTATCTCCTATTCCCCCATCACAGTCCCTGGCAACTGGGAGCTCCAGGGCTTTGGCAAGCCTGTCTATACCAATACCCTCTACCCCTTTCCCCCTGTCTCCGACGACCCCTATCTCCTAGACCCTAAGGCAGATTGCCACCCGGTGGAAGATATTGGGGCCCGCTACAATCCCCCCTATCTCCCCTCCAAAAACCTCACAGGGGTCTATCGCCGCAGCTTTGCCCTGCCCCAAGATTTTTCCGGTAAGGAGATTTTCCTCCAGTTCGACGGGGTGGAGAGCGGCTTCTATCTCTATGTCAACGACCGCCCTGTGGGCTACAGCCAGGACAGCAAGCTCCCGGCGGAATTTGACATCTCCGCCTTTTTGCAGCCTGGCGAGAACATCATCACTGCTGTGGTGCTCCGCTTTTGCGATGGCACCTGGCTGGAAGACCAGGACTATTTCCATCTCTCCGGCATCTATCGCCCGGTGCGCCTGCTGGCAAAGCCCAAGTCCCATATCCGGGACTTCATCTGCGACGCTCTCCCGGAGGGGGAGAACCGGGGCCGCCTCAACGCCCGCTGTTTTGTCAACCGCACTGAGGGCTATGCCGACCAGAAAATCCGCCTGACCCTCTATGACGCCCAGGGCAATGCCCTGGTGAGCGAGACCCGCCCCATCGACATGGAGGCCCCCATCCGGGGCAGAAGGGCAGGCCGGGCGGGCGCCAGCGCCACGGTGGCCGAGTCCGCCACCTTTACCCTGCCGGTAAAGGGTATCTCCCTCTGGACGCCCGATACCCCCACCCTCTATACTGCCGTCTTCGCCCTTTTAGACGCCAGCGGCCGGGAAATCGACTGGGAGTCCTGCCGGGTGGGGTTCCGGGAAATCGCCATCCGGCACAATGTCATCCAGCTCAATGGCAAACGGGTGATTTTCCGGGGCGTCAACCGCCACGAATTCGCCTGGCCCACGGGCAGGGCTGTCACCAGGGAACACATGGAACGGGAAATCCAGCTGATGAAACAGCTGAATTTCAATGCCGTGCGCACCTGCCACTATCCCGATGCCCCGGAGTGGTACGACCTCTGCGACGAATACGGCCTCTTAGTCATCTGTGAGACCAATATTGAGACGCACGGTGTAGCCGGCTATTTTACAAACCATCCCGAGTACGCCGAGACTATGCTGGAACGGGCCCGCCGTATGGTGCTCACCCACAAAAACCATCCCTCTGTGGTCTCCTGGTCCCTAGGGAATGAATCGGGCTACGGGCCCGCCCACGCCGCCATGGCGGGCTGGATTCGGGAATACGACCCTACACGCCTGGTACAATATGAGAACAACGACCCCGGCAAAATCGCCAGTGATGTGAAGTGTACCATGTATCCCCCCATCCCGGTTATCCTGGACATGGTGGCCGACAATACCGACCGCCGCCCCATTGTCATGGCGGAATACGCCTATCAAATTGCCAACACCACCGGCGGTTTCCCCCAGTTCCGGGAGCTCACGGAGAAATACGAGATTTTCCAGGGCGGCTTTGTCTGGGATTGGCAGGATAAATGTGTCCCCGCCCAGGACAAGGCGGGCAACACCATCTTTGGTATAGGCGGCGACTGGGACGAAGACGTGGTGGACTGGCGCAATCCCGTCTATATGTGCGCCAACGGCGTTGTCCTCCCCGACCTCACCTGCAAGCCCTGCGCCTACGAGATGAAGGAGGGGCAAAGCCCCCTCTTCCTCCTTCAAAGCCCTGGAGAGCCTGGCAAATTTACGGTACAAAACCGCACCTTTGCCCTCTCCCTCTCCGATTTCACTTACCGCTATGAAATCACGGTGGAGGGCCGGAAAATCGCCTCCGGAGAGGTTCAGCCGGGCCCGGACGGCTCCTTCCAGTTAGACCTCTCCCCCCTGCGTACCCTCTCGGGCGAGGCCTTTGTCAACTTCTCTGTGGGCTTCTGCGATTCCTCCCGTCCCGTTTGGGCTGGGGAAGGGCATCTGGTGTGCGCGCCCCAGTTCGTGCTGCGGGGCCGTGCGCCCCAGCTCCCCGCACCCACTCCCAAGGGTTCCCTCAAGGCCGAGGACGACGGGGAAACCTACACGGTCCAGGGCGAGCACTTCACCGCCCGCTTTGACCGCCTGACCAACACCTTGTCCAGCCTGGAAAAGGACGGTGTCACCTATCTCGCCGGCAGCGGCAATGAGAATTTCATCCGCGCCCGGGACGGGATGCACCTGGAGCCCAGCGCCCGCTGGTGGGGTCCTGTGCAGCACCAGTGGAAACACCTGGAGCCGGGCAAGGCCTCCCGCGCCCCCCTCACCTCCGCGCTCCTCACGGCAGAGGACAGGGTACAGGTAATTTTCACCGACAAAATCAAGTGGGAAACCGGCACTATCCTCTCCACCCTCACCTATACTGTCTACGCCGACGGCAGTATGGATATTTCCCTCTCTGCCGACGCGGAGGAGGGCTTAGGGAGCCTGCCCCGGGTGGGCTTTGAGCTGGTGCTGCCCGGTGGGTTTGAGCAACTGGACTGGTACGGCCGCGGCCCCGGGGAGAGCTATATCGACCGCAACCTGGCCGCGCCGGTGGGCCTCTATTCCTCCACAGTCAGCGGGACCCACTTCCCCTTTGTCCCGGTCAGCCATAACGGCACCCACAGCGATACCCGCCGTGTCACTCTCTCCCGGGAGGACGGGGCAGCCCTCACCGTATCTGGCGCTCCCTTCTACTTCACCGCCCACCACAGCACTATCGAGGACTACTGGAACGCCCTCCACGACTGCGACCTGGTGCGCCGGGAGGAGGTATTCCTCCACATCGACGGCTTCCACAGCGGCATCGGCGGCGATATGGCCTGGTCCACTGAAATCTCTGACCGGCATCTCCTGCGCCCCGGCTCCTATGCCTTCCAGGTGCATTTGAGCTTTGGAAAATAGGGACAAAAAGCCCCCGGATTCAGCGTGTCAAACAAGTCCGACGCGCTTGAATCCGGGGGCTTTTGCTTTTAGTTATTCCTCAGTGGGTTCCTCTTCTTCGTCTTCCTCATCCATGCCCTCCAGGTCAAACTCCAGGAGTTCGTCACAGTTGGGGCAGTTCATGGAACCCATGTCCAGCGTCCCCTCATCCACACGGATGGAGTCGCCGCACTTGGGACAGATGATTTCATAGAGGAGCTCGTCCTCACAGCCGCAGCCACACACGTCCTCGTCGTCCTCTTCCAGGTCGTAGTAGTCATCCTCCAAGTCCGAGAGATCCTCGTCAATCATATCCACCTGCTCGCAGAGCTGGACGGTTTCATCCTCTAAATCCGCTACCGAGAGGGCCAGCTCGTCCAGCAAATCCAAAATCGCCAGCAGCAGCTTTCCCTCTTTGGTGTCGGGGGTAATCTCCAGGCCCTCGGCCAGGCCCTTTAAATAGGCGGCTCTTTCTGTCACAGACATCATATTGTTCATTCCTTTCTGGGTAGAAATGGGAAGCCCTGAAGCCCAGTGCTCCCCGGCAGCGCCTAGGCGCGCTCCATATATTCGCCGGTGCGGGTGTCTACGCGGATGCGGTCGCCCTCATTGATAAAGAGGGGCACCTTAATCTCCGCGCCGGTTTCCAGCACAGCGGGTTTGGTGGCATTGGTAGCAGTGTCTCCCTTAAAGCCGGGGTCGGTCTGGGTGACTTCCAGCTCAATGAAGTTGGGGGGCTCCACGCCAAAGACAGAGCCCTTGTAGGAGAGCACCTTCACATCTGTGTTTTCCTTGACAAACTTAAAGTTTTCGCCTAAGAGGTCGGCATTGATGGGCACGTTCTCATAGCTCTCGTTGTCCATAAAGTAGTAGAGCCCGTCATCGTTGTAGAGATACTGCATGTCCTTGCGCTCCACAAAGGCGGTGGGGAATCTCTCCGTGGGGCTGAACGTACGCTCTGTCACGGAGCCGGAAATCACGTTGCGGATTTTCGTGCGCACAAAGGCGGCGCCCTTGCCAGGCTTTACATGCTGGAATTCGATAATCTGGAACACATTCCCATCAATATCAAAGGTTACGCCGTTTCGGAAATCGCCAGCAGAAATCATGTTAATCATTCCTTTCTTCGGGGCCGGGCCCCGAGCCAAATTCTGGTCCGAAGGATTCTCACCCCGGACAGGCCGGGCGGTTTCGGACGGTACACTATAAATTAGTTTATCGCATTACGCTTCATTTTGCAAGCAAAATCTTGCGTTTTTCCATAGAAATCCTGTTTTTTCCTAGTTCCCCCTCATTTTTTCGCTTTCAGGGTTTCTCCAAAGGCTGGCAGCACCGCTGGTACATCCCCTTCATCTCCTGGGCGTCCTCTGCCTGGGTTCCCGCCGACTCACAGATAAACACAGGGGACCAGCCCCGCCGGGCCGTCTCCTCCGCCACAGGGGCAAAGTCCGGGCCATACATTGTGTCGGCAAAGGTGAGGTGCCGCTTCTCCCCGCCGGAGGTATACTCGATTTTGGAAAAGTGGGAGTGGAAACGGCTGGCCCGCTCCTGTCCCAGGGCGTCCTCCATGGCGTCAAAGACCTGCTTCACCGCCCCCGGCTGGCAGAGCCACCCCTGTGTGCGTGCGTTGAGATGCCCAAAATCCACACAGGGCAGGAAGCGCTCGTCCACCTTGCACAGGGCCAGCACTTCCTCCAGGGTCCCCAGCTGCCCCAGCTTGCCCATCACCTCAGGGCAGAGAATGATATGGGAGAGGCCCGCTTCCTCCAAGGCCTTTTGTCCCCTGGCTAAGGTATCCTTTGCCAGGGCCAGCGCCCGTTCCCTGGGCATTTTGCCGCAGGAGCCCGCGTGCACCACCATCCGGCCCGCCCCCATCCAGGCCGCGGCCTGGGCGGCTTTCAGGATGTGGCCGATGCTCTTCTCCCGGGTCTCCTCCTCCGGGGAGGAAAGGGAGATAAAATAGGGGGCGTGCAGGGTGAGCAGCACCCCGTTTTCCCTTGCCAGCTCCCCCAATTTCCTGGCCGAGGCCTCCCCGATGGTGACACCGTGGCCGCACTGGTATTCGTATACATCCAGCCCCATCTCCCGGAGATACCCCGGCACATCTGCAAAGGACTTGTATTTTTTCTTAAAGCTCTCGGAATTCCCTGCAGGCCCAAACAGTGCGCCCATCGTTATCACCACAGCCTCCACGGAGGCTCCCTTTCTCCCCCTTTGGGGGTAGTTTTGCGCAGCAAAAGCCACAAAAGGCAGGCTGCTCCCTTTACCGGTTGTTTTTCCTTCTCTTCCTATGATACCCCGCCAGGCAGATTTTTTCCATGGCCCGCTTAAATCGGAAAAAGGCGGTGGCCTCTGGCTGGATAGGCTCCACCAGCAGGGTGCGCAGGCCCGACCATTTCCCCGCCAGCACGTCGGTGAAGACCTGGTCGCCCACTACGATAGTCTTTTCCCGCTGGGTGCCCATGGCGTGCAGGGTGCGGCGTATCCCGTCCGGCAGGGGTTTTTTTCCGTTTGGGATGCAGGGGAGCCCTAAGGCCTTGGCAAAGGGGCGCACCCGCTCCACCTTATTGTTGGAGAGAATCATCATCGTAATGCCCGCTGCCCGCATCTTTTCCAGCCACACGGCCACTCCGGCCTTGGGCATGGGGTTGTCATGGGTGGTGAGGGTGTTGTCCACATCCAGAATGAGGGCCGAGACCCCGTTTTCCCTTAAAAATTCCGGGCTCACATCCTCGATTTTTTCAAAATACCAGGTGGGGGAAAAGGGCATTTTCTGCCTCCTCTCTGGGGATACAGGCGACAAAAAGCGGGCATTTGTTGCCAAATACCCGCTTGAATCACACTACAGGCAAGCATTATTTATACTTGCGTTTGCGTGCCGCCTCTGATTTCTTTTTGCGTTTCACAGAGGGCTTTTCATAGTGCTCTCTCTTACGAACCTCCGCCAGCACCCCGGAGCGGGCGCACTGCCTCTTAAAGCGTCGGAGAGCGCTGTCTAAGGATTCGTTATCTTTTCTGCGAACTTCAGCCAATTTGTTTCCCTCCCTCCGCCATGCGGCAGGGGTTTTTGCCATAAATGTGTAACAAGATTATTATAGCCCACAGGGCCAAACCTTGTCAAGTCGGTTTGCCATATTTTTTGTGAAGTTTTTTAGAATCTTATGCAAATTATGCAAAAATCCTATTCAGCCAGGCTGCCGCCAGGGAGGGCCACTGGGATATGCCGGCATCCGCTTTGGCCTTTCGGGCAGCGCCGTCGCCGTGGAGGCCTTTTTCCCACGCTGCGGCAAATTCCGCCAGGGTCTCGCTGCGGGCAGCCTGGGCAAAGGGGGCGGGGATGCGCTCCGGGCATTGGCGGTGCAGGGCCTTTAAGGTCTGCCAGTGCTGCTCCATGGCGTAGGAGCTGGACGCGCCGAAGCGGCCAGCGGCCCAGTCCTCATTGGCGAGGCTCATGCCGTGGTGGCCCTCCTGGAACAGGTGCAGCTCGCAGGGGACGCCCGCCTGCCGGCAGGCCTCCATATAGAGGAGGCTGTTTTCCACCGGGACCAGCCCGTCGGTGATGGTGTGCCACAAGAAGGCAGGGGGTGCATCCGCTGTCACCTGGGTTTCCAGGCTGGCCCAGCGCAGCTTTTCCTCCGGGGCATTCTTCCCCAGCAGGAAGACAAAGCTGTCCCGGTGGGCCTTTTCGCCGCTGGTAATCACCGGATAGCTGAGAATCACCCCGTCCGGCCGGTTGGAGATACCCTTTTCCCAACCGGCGGCAGGCGCCTGCTCCTTCCAGTGCACCGCCAGGCTGCCCACCAGGTGCCCGCCCGCCGAAAAGCCGCAGCAGGCCAGGCGCTGCGGGTCCAAGCAGAACTCCTCCGCCCGGGCGCGCAGGAGGCGCACAGCCCTGGAAATATCCGCCAAGGGCTGGGTTTCCAGCGGATGGAGACAGAGCACGTTGGTGGTATAGGTGAGCACAAAGGCCTGGTAGCCCTCGTCATAAAACCGCTTTGCCACAATCTCCCCCTCTGTGGGGCTCACCATGGCATAGCCGCCGCCCGGCACCACCAGCATGGCGGGGCGGGTTTTCCCATCTCCGTGGAGATAGGTGTGCAGGTTGGGGATAAACTCCCCGGCAAGGGGGTAATGGTACTCTTCCCGCTCCCAAATACGGATTTCCTCCATCTATTTTACCACCAAATTCACCAGTTTGCCCTTGATGTAAATCTCCTTCACCAGGGTTTTTCCGGCCAGCAGGGGGGCCACCTTTTCGTCTGCCTTGGCCTGTTCCAGCACCCGGGACTCCTCCAAGTCGGCGGGGATGGAGAGGCGGGTCTTGATTTTGCCCCCCACCTGCACCGCGATTTCCACCACAGCGTCCTTGCACTTTTCAGGGTCATAATCCGGCCACTGCTGTCCCGTCACCATGCCCTGGAAGCCGCATTTCTCCCACAGCTCCTCGGTGATATGGGGCACAAAGGGGTTTAAGAGCAGCAGCAGCACCCGCATCTCCCCTCTGGTGATGCGCTTCTGGTCGCCCACGGCGTTTAAGAAGGTCATCATGGCGGCAATGGCGGTGTTGAATTTTAAGCTCTCAATGTCCTCCGTGACCTTTTTGATGGTCTTGTGCAGCAGGGATTCCAGCTCCGCCGAACCCCCCTCTTCCTGGGTGAGGACATCCTGGAGCGCCCAGATGCGCTCGATAAACCGGCGGCAGCCCCGCAGGCTGGCCGTGCTCCAAGGGGCGCTCTTCTCAAAATCGCCGATGAACATCTCATAGAGGCGCAGGGTATCGGCGCCGTAGTCCCGGACAATCTCGTCTGGGTTCACCACGTTGCCCCGGGATTTGCTCATCTTCTCCCCGTTTTCCCCCAAAATCATGCCGTGGCTGGTGCGCTTTTTGTAGGGCTCCGGGCAGGGCACTACGCCGATGTCGTAGAGGAATTTGTGCCAGAACCGGGAATAGAGCAGGTGCAGGGTGGTGTGCTCCATGCCGCCGTTGTACCAGTCCACCGGCATCCAGTATTCCAGCGCCTCTTTCGCAGCCAGGGCATCCATATTCTGCGGGTCGCAATAGCGCAGGAAGTACCAGGAGGAGCCTGCCCACTGGGGCATGGTATCGGTCTCCCGCTTGGCGGGGCCGCCGCAGTGGGGGCAGGTGGTATTCACAAATTCCTCCATGTCCGCCAGGGGGGATTCCCCGTTTTCCGTGGGCTCGTAGGACTCCACCTCCGGCAGGCGCAGGGGGAGCTCGCTCTCGTCAATGGGCACCCAGCCGCACTTCTCGCAATAGACCATGGGGATGGGCTCGCCCCAATACCGCTGGCGGGAGAAGACCCAGTCCCGCAGCTTGAAATTCACTTTGGAATGGCCCCTGCCGTTTTCCGAGAGCCAGGCGGTAATCTTTTTCTTGGCCTCCTCCACGGTTAAGCCGTCTAAGATGCCGCTGTTCACCATGACGCCGGTCTCGCAGTCGGTGAAAGCCTCCTTTTCGATGTCGCCGCCCTTCACCACCTCGATGATGGGCAGGGAGAAGGCCTTGGCAAAGTCATAGTCCCTGGTGTCGTGGGCGGGCACGGCCATAATGGCCCCGGTGCCATAGGTCATGAGCACATAGTCAGAGAGAAAGATGGGGATTTCCCTCCCGTTTACCGGGTTAATGCCCATCACGCCCTCCAGCTTTACGCCGGTCTTCTCCTTGACAATCTCCGTGCGCTCAAAGTCGGATTTCTTGGCCGCCAGGGCCTGGTAGTCCCGGATGGCAGAAAGGTTGCCCAGCTTATCCGCCCACTTTTCGATATAGGGGTGCTCGGGGGAGATGACCATGTAGGTGGCCCCGTAGAGGGTATCGGGCCGGGTGGTGTAGACGGTGAGGGTATCCCCCGCCGTGGTGGCGAAATCCACCTCCGCCCCCACAGAACGGCCAATCCAGTTTTTCTGGCTGAGTTTCACCCGGTCAATGTAGTCCACGGTGTCCAGGTCGTCCAGGAGCTTTTGGGCGTATTCGGTGATTTTTAACATCCACTGGCTCTTCACCTTGTGCACCACTTCGCTGCCGCAGCGCTCGCACACGCCGCCCACTACTTCCTCGTTGGCCAGCACCACTTTGCAGCCGGTACACCAGTTGACCGACATCTCCTTTTTATAGGCCAGCCCCTTTTTGTAGAGCTGCAGGAAAATCCACTGGGTCCAGCGGTAGTAGTCGGGGTCGGTGGTGTTCACCTCCCGGCTCCAGTCAAAGGAGAGGCCCAAGGTGTGCAGCTGCTCTTTAAACCGGGCCACGTTCTGCTTTGTCACCACTTCAGGATGGATTTTGTTTTTGATGGCGTAGTTTTCGGTGGGCAGGCCAAAGGCGTCCCAGCCCATGGGGAAGAGGACGTTATACCCCTGCAGCCTGCGCTTGCGGGAGACAATGTCCATCGCGGTGTAGGGACGGGGATGCCCCACGTGCAGCCCCTGCCCGGAGGGATAGGGGAACTCCACCAGCGCATAGTATTTGGGCTTGGTGTAATCGTTCTCCACCCGGAAGACCTGCTTGTCATCCCAGATTTTCTGCCACTTTTTCTCGACTTCGCTGTGGTTGTACTTGCCTGCTCTCATTCCTGTAAAACCTCCGCTCGTATGAATCTGCGCCCCGGGCTATACCTCGCCCACAATAGACGCCACGCTGATTTCCTTGCCGTCCCGCCAGACATGCTCCAGGGAATAGAAATCCCTGGTCTCCTTGAGGAACACGTGGACAATCACGTCCCCATAGTCCAGCACAATCCAGGTGGCGGACTCATACCCCTGGGTGCGGTTGGGGGCCACCCCTTCCTGCTTGAGCTGGAATTCCAGCTCGTCCGCCAGGGACTTTACCTGGGTGGTGCTGGTGCCGCTGGCAATGATGAAATAATCCCCCAGCACGGTGATGTCGTGAATATCCAGCACCCGGATGTCGCTGGCCTTCTTGCTGTCCAGAATCTGCACAGCACGCTCCATAATCTGCTTGGAATCCATAAGAATCCTCCTCTTGCTCTGAAAATGGCAGCCGCCCCCGCTCCGGGGACGGAGCCTCAAAAAATTTTAACAGCCAAACTGCTATTCGGGCTTGCGCAGGGTCAGGCCGCCGGAGGGTTTGGCCTCCTCTTCCTCTTCGTCGTCCAAGGGCTCCTCGTCCTCGTCGCCGCCGGCCTGAAGATGCAGGCCCTGGGACCCCTTTTCCTCCTCCTGGAAGCCGTCATCGTCCAAGAAGGGCCCCAAGCCCTGGCCGTCCTGGCCCTCTGCGGGCTCTGTCCCATCCTCCTCTAGGGGTTCGTCCAGCTCATTGTCCTCCTGGGAAGGCTCCTCCTGCTGGGGCGCGGGCTGGACGGGCGGGGTGTAGGGGGCCACCTCCACGTCGGGGAAATCCAAATCCTCCGGCAGCAGGGGCGTGGTGCCGTGCCAGAAATACTCGTTGAGCAGCTCCGCCGTCTTCTCCTTATTCACCGAATAGATGGCGTAGGTGTTGTGCATCACCCCGTCCCCCGGCACGGTGAGAATCTCCACCTTGTCAATGTCTATCCCCAGCGCCGCTGGCACCAGGGCCAGGATGTCGCCAATGGACATGTCGTTTTCAATCTTGTTGTAAAACTGCTGGGCAAGCCCGCCCAGCTCCACCAGGCCCAGAGACTTTACCTTCTGGGCAAAGGCCTTGAGGAACACCTTTTGCATGTCCAGCCGCCCGATGTCCCCGGTGGTGTACCCCTTGCGGTAGCGAATCATCCACTCCGCCTGCTCGCCGTTTAGAACCTGGTCGCCGGCGTAGAGGATTTTGTTCTTCTTGTAATAGATGTCCCGGGGCAGCGTCACCGGCACGCCGCCGATGGCGTCCACCACATCCCGCACGGTGGCAAGGTTGATGATGGCATAGTGGTCAATGGGAATCCAGAGCCGCTGCTCAATGGCGTCGATGAGGTAGGAGATGTCATTCTCCCCCGAGGGGTTGTGGCCGTAGATACTGTTGATTTTCCCTGTAATCTGCTGGTCGCCCACGTAACAGTCCCGTGGGATTTGCAGCAGCGTGACGGAGTTGTCGTCCTTGCACAGGCTGGCCACCAGTATCACATCGGTGAGCGCCTCGCTCTTATCCACCCCGCACAACAGGAAATTGGTGTACCGGTTGTCCGGGTCCGAGAGCTTCTCCAGCTGGGAACGGTTGTCCGCCCGTTCCCCCTCCTCGCTGCGGGCGGGGTTGCTCTGGGCGCCGTCAGTGTCTGCCTGCCCTGGGTCGGGCAAATCCAGCTGCTCCCCGCTGCCCCCAAACTGCTTGGCAATCCAGGGCGCAGCCGTGGCCACCCCTGCAATCACCGCCACAATGAGGACGGCAAGCAGCGCCACCTTCAAAGCGGGATTCTTCCCCCGCTCCTTATAGTGGGAGGCGGGAACCTCCGCCCCGTCGTCCAGGTAGTCGTCCCAGTTAATGCCCGAGCTCTCCTGCCCCTTCTTCTCTTCTTCCTCATGGTCCCTTCTATCATCCTGCATGGCGATTGACCAATCCTTTCTTACGCCGGGTTCCAAAAATCCTCCGGCCCTGTCTCACCCGTCCCACTGCCGCCAAATTGCCGGGATGGGCCTCTCTATTTTCCGCGCTCTTCCTCCGCGCTCCGCTCCTCTTACCATGCTGCCGCCCTTGGGAGGCAGCCCCTGCAAAACGCCTTTCCCGGAAACACCCTACTACCAAGAAAACGATTCTCTCCTAAGCCCCTCTCCAAACTTTTTCTTTGCCCAATAGTAATTATAGGCAAAGAGGGTGTCGGGGCAGACCCCCTCTTGCCGGCGGGCCAAATCGCCCACCACAAAGCGGAGGGACTGGAACATCATCTCCTCCAAATCCCGGTTGGCCAGTGCCCGGTAATCGGCCACGTCGCTGTAGCCCCTGTCCTCTGAGGTGAGGTCGGCGGCGTAGAGCACCATCTCCTCCCGGGTCATGGCAGGGCGCCCGGTGGCGTGCCAGCGGATGGGGGAGAGGATTTCCGGGTCGTGGATGCCAAGCTCCTCCGCCACAAAACAGGGGGCGGAAATCTGGTGCAGGACATTGGGATAGAGGAACGCCTTTTGGCAAAAAAGTCTTTCCTCTAAAACTATACCATGTTTTTCAATAATTTCAAGCTGTTTCTCGCCGGGAAGCTCCTTACAGGCATCGTGGAGCAAGCCTGCCAGGGCAGCTTTCTCCCTATCGATGCCGTGGAGAAGGGCCAATTCCCCAGCGCGGGCGCTTACGGCCAGGCTGTGGCGGTAGCGCTTCTCACTCAGCATTCCCCGCAGGAGGGCATGGTAGTCTCTTTGGGTTTCCATGGGAAATTCTTCCCCCTTTTGATTTGGTTTGGGCTTGTTAGCCGCTTTTACTGTTCTTCCTACGATATGCCGCCAGACGCTTTAGCGGTATAGATTGTGTGTTTGGATGTAGGAGGCCACGGAGGAGGGGAGGTAGCCGTCTAGGGGAGCTTGGGCGCGCAGGCGCGTCCTGATTTCGGTGGAGGAGAGTTCCAGGACGGGAAAGGGGAAGACTTGGCAGCGGGCGCCCAGGGCCTTTAATTCCTGGGCCTTTTGGCGGAGCCTTTGCTGCTCGCCCGGGGTTCGGGCGGCAGCCACTAGGGTGGAGAGGCGGAAAATCTCCCCGGCACGGCGCCATTTGTCCACAGTGAGGAACATGTCGCCGCCCATAATCAGGGCCAGCCCATAGCCCGGATAGCGCTGGGAAAAGGCTGTCAGGGTGTCCACGGTGTAGCTCACGCCGCCCCGCTCCACCTCAAAGCCGCTGGCTTGCAGGGGCGGGAGGAGTTCTTCCGGGAAGGGGAAAAATTGTTCCAGGGGGAAGGCTGCGCAGTCTTTTGGGGAAAAGCCCTCCCGTTTCACCTTTTCCAGCTCCTCCGCCGCCAGGCGGCACATGGCAAGGCGGTGCTCCCCGGACACCCGGTCGGCGGGGTCCACCTGCTTGTGGGGGGAACCGGCGCTGGGCATGAGGAAAAAGCGCTCAGGCCGCAGGGCCTGCTGCATATGCAGCGCCAGGGCCAGGTGCCCCCAGTGGATGGGGTTGAATGCGCCGCCATAGAGCGCGATGGTCTTTTCCACTGTGGCTCCCTCCTAGTCCAGGGTGATTTTGGAGTCCTTCTCCCGGGGGCGGAACAGCACAAACCGGGTGCCGATAACCTGCACCACCTGGGCCTTCGTCTCCTCCGCCAGTTCTTCCGCCGCCTCCCGGGCAGTCACCATGCTGGTCTCCAGCACCCGCAGCTTGATGAGCTCCCGGGCGGTGAGGGCCTCGTCGGCCTGCTTTACCAGGTTTTCCGTCACATTGCCCTTGCCCACCTGCAAAATGGTGTCCAGGCCGTTTGCCATGCCCCGCAGCTTGGCCCGCTGCTTGCTTGTCAATGCTTTCATGCTGTTTCTCCTTTATCTCTCGGTCTCTCCGTGTTTGTCCCGCTCCGCCAGTTTTTGCCGCAGCTTTTCCAGCGCCTTGCCCCGGTGGCTGCGGGCGTCCTTCACCTCCGGGGGGATTTGGGCAAAGCTGCCCTCCGGTACTAAGAAGATGGGGTCGTAGCCAAAGCCGTCCTCCCCCACCGGCGCATGGGCAATCTCACCCCGGCAGACGCCCTGGGCGGTGAGGGTTTTACCCTCGCTCCAATAGAGGCACAGGGCGCAGACAAACTGCGCGCCCCGCTCCGTTTGCCCTGCCATGGCCTCCAGGAGCTTTTCCAGCCGCTGCCGGTCGGTGAGCCCCTCGCCGCCGTAGCGGGCGGTGTAGATGCCCGGCGCGCCGCCCAGGGCGTCCACCTCCAGGCCGGAATCGTCCGCCAGGGCGGGCAGGCCGGAGGCCTCGGAATAGGCCCTGGCCTTTTTGTAGGCGTTCTCTGCAAAAGTGGCGCCGTCTTCCAGCACATCCAGGCTTTCCACCCCTGCCTCCTGCGGCGGCACCGCCTCATAGCCCAAGGGAGCCAGCATCCGGGCAAATTCCCGCAGCTTGCCCTTGTTCCCCGTGGCAATCAGTATCTTCTCTCCCATGGAAATCCCTCCTTGATGGCCGCCCCCGCCCCTGTGAGGACACCCCCACAGGGAGCGCACCCGGCGACAGAAGATGGAGCGAGCGGTGCCACTGCACCGCGCACCCCGAAGGGGGCGGAACCCCAAAAAACACAAAAATTTACTGCTCTTTCAGGAAGAGCGCCCGGACGTACTCCTCTTTGTCAAAGGGCTGCAAGTCGTCCAGCCCCTCCCCCACGCCGATGAATTTTACAGGCACGTCCAGCTCCCGCTTGACGGCGATGACTACGCCGCCCTTGGCGGTGCTGTCCAGCTTGGAGAGGATGATGCCGGTGAGGCCGGCCGCCTCCTTGAACTCCCGGGCCTGGTTGAGGGCGTTCTGGCCCGTGTTGGCGTCAATGACTAAGAGGGTCTCCACAGCGGCATCCGGGGCCTCCCGGCTCACCACGCGGGCAATTTTTGAGAGCTCGTCCATCAGGTTTTTCTTGTTGTGAAGGCGGCCCGCCGTGTCGCAGATGGCCACGTCGATATTCCGGGCCTTGGCAGCCGCTAAGGTGTCAAAGACCACTGCCGCCGGGTCGGAGCCCTCCTGGTGGCGAATCATCTCCACGCCGGCCCGGTCAGCCCACACCTGGAGCTGGTCGATGGCCGCTGCCCGGAAGGTATCCGCCGCGCCCAGCAGCACGCTCTTGCCCTGGGACTTTAAATAGGCCGCCAGCTTGCCGATACTGGTGGTCTTGCCCGCCCCGTTGACCCCAATCACCAGAATCACCGACGGGGTGGTGGAGAGGTTTAGCTCCCCCTCCCCGTCCATCATTTGGCCGATAATCTCCTCCAGGTCGCCGGTGATTTCCTGGGGGTCGGTGGCCCCGGTCTCCTTCACACGGCGGCGCAGCTCCTTACAAATCTCCTCCGAGGTCTTGGCCCCCACATCCGCCAGGATGAGGGTCTCCTCCAGCTCCTCAAAAAACTCCTCGTCAATCTTGGTGAAGGCGCCGAAAATCATGCTCATCCGCCGGGAAAAGCTCTCCCGCGTCTTCCGTAATCCCTCGCTGATTTTTTGAAAAATCCCCATATGTGAAAATCCTTTCTCTTTCCGCCAGGCTCCCCTCTGTATCAGCATGGACTTAATCAGAGGAAGCCGTCAATATCTCCTGCTCGGCCTGGGCCACATCGATTTGCAGCAGTTTGGAGACGCCCTCCTCCTGCATGGTGACGCCGTAGAGCACGTCGGCGGACTCCATGGTGCCCCGGCGGTGGGTAATGACGATAAACTGGGTCTTCTTCCCCGCCCGCTTCACATAGGCCGCATACTTTGCCACATTCACATCGTCCAGCGCCGCCTCAATTTCATCCAGCACGCAAAAGGGGGAGGGGCGGTAGCGCAGGATGGCGAAATAGAGCGCAATGGCAACCAGCGCCTGCTCCCCGCCCGAGAGGAGGGAGAGACTCTTGATAATCTTGCCCGGCGGCTCCACTAAAATCTCCACGCCGCTCTCCAGCACATTGCCCTCGTCCGTGAGCCGCAGGGAGGCGCTGCCGCCCCCAAAGAGCTCCCTAAAAATCTCGGTGAAGTACTTCCCAATCTGGGCAAAGCCCTGGGAAAACAACGTCACCATGGAATGGGTGAGGCCGTCGATGAGCTTTTCCAGCTCCTCCTTGGCGGTGGCCGCGTCCCGGGTCTGGGCCTTGAGGAACTGATAGCGGGCGTTCACCTGCTCATATTCGTCGATGGCCTCCAGGTTCACCGTGCCAAGCTGGCGGATAGACTGCCGCAGGCCCAGCAGCCGGTTCTGGTTCTCCGGCGTGTCGGGCAGCGGGTCGGCCAGGCGTTCCGCCTCGGAGCGGGTGAGCTCGTATTCGTCCCAGAGCTTGGCCACCAGGCCGTCATAGCCCGCCTGCTCTGACGCCCGCTTCTCCTCCAGCGCCGCCAAGGCCCGGGAGGCCTGCTCCTTGAGCCCGGCCTTCACCCGTTCCTCCTGCCGCAGGCGGGTGGCCTCCGCCTCCAATTCCAAGCGCCGGGCGCCTAGGGCATGGGCCTCCTGTTCCAGCTGCTTTTGCTGCTCCTGCTTCTCCCTCTGCTGCTCCTCACAGCGGCGCAGCTCCTCTTCCAGGCGCAGGGTGTCCTGCGCCAGCTGGGCCACGGCCTGCTGCTGGCGCTCCCGGTCCTGGCCGCTCAGGGCCTGCCGTTCCCGCAGGGCGGCCAGGCGCTCTTCCCCGCTCTCCCGGTCCTTCTGGGCGGCCAGGAGCCCAAGGCGGAGCTGCTGCAACGTGGTATCGGCCTGCTGCTGGCGCTCCCGGTGGGCCTGCTGTTCCTGCTGCAGGGCCTCCCCTCCCTGTCTAGCCTCTTCCAGAGCCTGCTCCGCCGCACCGATGCGGCTGTCAGAACGGCCCGTCATCTCCTGAAGGGATTGCCGGCGCGCCAGCAGCTCTTCCCGCTGCTGTGCCAGGGCCTTTCGCCCCGCCTGCTGCTCGGCCAGCGCCGATTCCAGGCCCCCGGCCTGTACCCTGGCCTCGGTCTGGTCCCGCAGGGCAAGGGCGCGCTGGGCCTCGGCCTGGCGCCGCTGCTCTTCCAGGGCGGCCAGTTCTTGGGCCAGCGCCCTGCGCTGGGGCTCTTTGGCCTGGGCGGCGGCCTTGAGCTGTTCCATTTCCCGTTCCAGCCGCTCAATCTGATTGCTGCGGGTGATGAACCCGCCGGACTGGAACCGGGAACCGCCGGTGAAGGAGCCGCCGGGGTTAATCACCTGCCCGTCCAGCGTGACGATGCGCAGGCGGTAGCCATAGCGCCTTGCCATGCGGGAAGCGCTGTTCATGTCCTCGGCCACCACGATATTGCCTAAGAGGAACTCCGCCACCACGCGGTAGCGCTCCTCTGTGGCAACCAGCTGGCTTGCCACCCCCACATAGCCCTCGTTTCCCGCCAGCCCCGTCTCCCGCAGGCCCCGGGGCCGGATGGTGGAGAGGGGCAAAAAGGTGGCCCGCCCCCCGCTGCGCTCTTTGAGCAGCCGGATGGCCTCCTTGGCCCCCTGTTCCTCCTCCACCACAATGTTCTGGATAGAGAAGCCCAGCGCTGTCTCGATGGCAACGGCGTACTCCTCCTGCACCGAAATCAGGGAGGACACCGGCCCGACAACCCCCGGCACCGCCCCCTCCCGGGCAAAGCGCATCACTGTCTTAACACTGGGGGAAAAGCCCTCCAGGGACTTCTCCATATCCCGCAGAATCCCCGCCTTTTGCTCCCGCTCCCGCAGGGCAAAACGGGCCTCTTCCAACGTGCGCTCCAAGGCCTGGCGGCGGCCCTCCAACCCTTCCAGCCGCTTTTCATAGCCCGCGCACACATTGGCGTATTCCTCTGCCCGCTCCCCAGCGGCCTTCACCAGCGCCCGGGCGCTCTCCAGCCCCCGCTCCGTATCTTCCAGGGAAAGGGCGCGGGCCTCCTGCTCCTTTTCCAGCGCTTCCAGCCGCACTGCCAGCTCGCTTAGGGAGGACTGGGCCGTCACCGCCCCCAGTTTCTCGTCTGAGAGGCTCTGCATCGCCTGCCGGTGGAGGGCCTCCTGCCGGGCCGCCGCCTGGTTCAGGGCCTCCTCCTGCTGTCTCAGCTGGGCCAGGGCGCTCTGCCCGGCCAGCACCTGGGCCTCAGCGGCCTTTTCCCTGGCAGCGCACTCCTCCAACGCGGCAAGGAGGGCCGTCTCTTCCTCGCCCAGCTTCTGGGCTGCCTCCCCCTGCTGGCGCAGGGACTCCTCCAGCTCCGCCAACGCCTGCCGGTTGCGGGCGGCATTGGTGGCGGAGATGGCGGCCTGGGAAGTGAGTTCCCCCAGCTCCCCTTCCAGCTCCAAGCGGCGGGCGCCCTTCTCCTGGGCCTTTGCCGTGCAGGCGGCGGCCTCCCCGGCCAGCTGTTCCAGCTGCTGTTCCAGGGCCCCCAGCTCCCGCTCCATGCCCTCGTACTCCCCGCCCCGCAGGAGGATTTGGTTTCCCATCTCCCGGAGCCTGGACGCATAGGCGGAAAAGCGGGTGAGCCAGAGGGAAATCTCCAACGCCCGCTTCTCCTCGCTGAGGGATAAAAACCGCTTGGCCTTCCCGGCCTGCTCCCGCAGCGGCTCCACGCGCCCTTCCAGCTCGCCCAGGATATCCTTTAACCGGCTCAGGTTGTCCTGGGCCCCGGCCAGGCGGCGCAGCGCCTCCTCCTTGCGGAACCGGAACTTGGCAATGCCCGCCGCCTCCTCAAAAATCTCCCGCCGTTCGCTCTCCTTGGCGGAGACAATCTCGGCAATCTTGCCCTGGCCGATGACAGAGTACCCGTCCCGCCCCAGGCCGGTGTCCATAAACAGCTCCCGCACATCCCGCAGCCGCACAGATTCCCCGTTAATCAGGTAATCGCTCTCCCCGCTGCGATAGAGCTTGCGGGTAACCGTACACAGGTCGTTCTCCACCGGCAGCACCCGGTCGGTGTTGTCAATGTGCAGGGACACCTGGGCAAACCCCGTGGGCTTGCGCAGCTTGGTCCCGGAGAAAATCACGTCCTCCATCTTGGCTCCCCGCAGGGTTTTCGTGGACTGCTCCCCCAGCACCCAGCGCACCGCATCGCTGATATTGCTCTTCCCGCTGCCGTTGGGGCCCACAACCGCCGTCATCCCCCGGTCGAATTGCAGCCTTACCCGGTCGGGAAAGGATTTGAAACCCTGGATTTCGATGGCGCGCAAATACATGAATCTACCTCCTTTGGGGGCATCTTGTCTTGCGTATGGCGTCAGAGCGCTGGCATCATGCGCAGGATAAGATGCAGTTGTTTTCTGTGGCCCAGGCCTGTGGCGCCTTAGGCGAATGGAAGGTTTTGCCAAGCCGCCCCGGCCCGGAACCCTTCACCCGCCTGCGGCGCAATAGGACGCAAGACGTCCAGACGAAGGACGCCCATCGATTACAGGCCCATAAGAGCCAGGGCTTCCTTGGCGGCGCGCTGTTCGGCCTCTTTTTTGCTTTTGCCGGTGCCGCGGCCGATGACGTTGCTGTTGAGGTGGACTTCCACGGTGAAGGATTTATCGTGGTCGGGGCCGTGTTCGTCCACCAGTTCATAGGTGACTTTCTCTTCCCGGTTGCGCTGGATGACTTCCTGGAGGGCGGTTTTATAGTCCCGGTTATGGGAGAAGGAGGCGGAGGCCATCTGGGGTTCCACGTGGGCGAGGATGAAAGCCCGGGCCTGTTCCATGCCGCCGTCCAGGTAGATGGCGGCAATCAGGGCTTCAAAGGCATCGGCCAGGATGGAGTCCCGGTCGCGGCCGCCGGTGTTTTCCTCGCCCCTGCCCAGCAGGAGCCATTGGCCCAGGCCAATGGTGCGGGCAAACCCGCACAGGGATTTTTCACATACCAAAATGGAGCGGTATTTCGTCAAATCCCCCTCGGGCAGATGGGTATAGTGGGTGTAGAGATACTCTGACACCACAATCGACAGCACCGAATCCCCTAAAAATTCCAGGCGTTCATTGCTCCTCACCCCGTGGCGCGCCTCGTTGGCATAGGAGGAGTGCTGCAGCGCCTCCCGCAGATACCCCGGATTTTGAAATCTATAACCGATAACTTCTTCCAATTCCCTCATGGATATTTCATCTCACCTTTCACGCACGGCTCTATTCCGCCGCAGTCTGGGCCAGCTGCCGTTCCATCTCCCCGTTTGCGCCGCTCTCCACAAATGTCACCGCCTGGCGGATGGCATTTTTAAACGCCTTGGCATTTGAGCTGCCGTGGGCTTTTATCACCGGGCGGGCAATGCCCATCAGCGGCGCGCCGCCGTATTCGCTGTAGTCCATCTGGGTTTTCAGTTCCCGGATGCCCCCCCGCAGGGCGAGCGCCGCCAGCTTTGTGACCGGCGAGGCCAGGAAAAGCCCCTTGACCTTCCCCATCAGGGACTGGGCCAGCCCCTCGGTGAGTTTTAAAACCACGTTGCCGGTAAACCCGTCGCAGACGCAAACGTCTGCCGCGCCGGCGGGGATGTCCCTGGCCTCCACATTGCCCACAAAGTGTACCGGGGCCTCTTTCAGCAGCTGGTAGGCCGCCCGCTGGGTCTCGCCCCCCTTGTGCTCCTCCGCCCCCACATTGACTAGGCCCACACGGGGCTTTTGGATGCCCATTACCCGTTCCATGTACACACTGCCCATCACCCCAAACTGGGCCAGCATCTCGGGGCGGCATTCCGCGTTGGCCCCGGCATCCAGCAGCAGGTAGCAGCCGCCGTCACAGGGCACGGCGGTGGCTAACGCCGCCCGCTTGACCCCGGCCATGCGCTTGACATAGAGGGTGGCCCCCACGGCCAGCGCCCCAGTGTTCCCCCCGCTGACAAAGGCGTCCCCCTTGCCCTCGGCCAGGGCACGCAGCCCCACGGCCATGGAGCTCTCCCGCTTGGCCCGGCGGATGTCGGTGGGGTCGTCCTCCATGGTAAGTACGTCCGGCGCGTGGAGCAGCTCCATCCCCTCCAGGGAAACCCCCGTCTCCTGCGCCGCTGCCCGCAGCTTTCCCTCGTCCCCCACCAAGAGGATGCTGGCCCCCAGCTCGTCCATCGCCATACGGCAGCCCTTCAGCACCTCGGCCGGGGCATTGTCGCCGCCAAAGCCGTCTACAATAACTTTACTCATGTAATCCGCTTCCTTTCTCCCACTCCGGCGTGACGCCTGCCAGATAGCCGGCCAAATCCGCCATGGCCCGGCCGGCGATTTGTCCATAGCGCTCCGCCTTGCCCTTCACCCGCTGGGGCAGGGGCGGCAAAATCCCCATATTGGCCCCCATGGGCTGGAAATCCGCCCGCCTGATTCCCCCGTTGCTGACATAGCTGCTGAGGGCGCCCAGCATGGTGGTGGGCGGCAGGGTGAGCGGCGGCAATCCCTTTAACCGCCGGGCCAATCCCCGGCCCGCCAAAATCCCGCTGGCCGCCGATTCCATATACCCCTCCACCCCGGTGAGCTGCCCGGCAAAACAGAGCTCCGGATGCTCCCGCAGCGCAAACTGGGGCGTGAGCAGGGCCGGGCTATAGAGAAACGTATTCCGGTGCATCACCCCATACCGGGCAAACTCCGCCTTCCCCAACCCGGGGATGAGGGAGAAGACCCGCTTCTGCTCCCCAAATTTGAGATTCGTCTGGAACCCCACCAGGTTATATAGCGTGCCCTCCCGGTTCTCGGCCCGCAGCTGCACCACCGCCCAGGGCCTGCGCCCCGTCCGCGGGTCGGTGAGCCCCACCGGCCGCAGGGGCCCATACCGCAGCGTGTCCACCCCTCTGGCAGCCATCACCTCCACCGGCATACAGCCCTCATACACTGTCAAATCCCTGTCTGCCTCGTGGAGCTCGGCCCGCTGGGCATGAATCAGGGCGTCGTAGAAAACCTCATACTCCTCCTTGGTAAAGGGGCAGTTGATGTAATCGTCGTCCCCCCTGCCATAGCGGGCGGCAAAGAACACCTTGTCCCGCTCCAAGCTCTCCGCCGTCACAATGGGCGCCGCGGCATCGTAAAACCGCAGCCCTTCCCCGCAGAGGCTGCTGAGGGAAGCGGCAAGAGCATCGGAGGTGAGGGGCCCGGTAGCCACCACAGCAGGCCCCTCCGGCAGCTCTGTGACCTCCCCCGTCTCCACGGTGATATTGGGGCAGGCGCGAATGGCCTCTGTGACAAGGCGGGAAAACTCCTCCCGGTCAACGGCCAGGGCGCCCCCGGCGGGCACGGCGCACTGCTTGGCACAGGCCACGGTGAGGGAGGAGAGAGCCTCCATCTCGGCCTTGAGCAACCCCGCGGCGCTGCCCAGCCGCTTGGCCTTGAGGGAATTGGAACACACCAGCTCCGCAAACCCCGGCGAATGATGCGCCGGGGAATATTTCACCGGCTTCATCTCCCGCAGCCGCACCGAAAACCCCGCCCTCGCCAGGGCATAAGCCGCCTCACACCCCGCCAGCCCCGCACCAATTACCTGTACAGTCTGCGCCACCATACTCACTCCCCTTTGCAATTTCATCACCCTATCGCGCCGCAGGCGAATTAAAGTTTCCGCCCGGCCTTTTCAAAGGGCGGCAGGTCCAGGGCAGCGCCCTGGTCGCTCACCGCAGTGAGCGAAATACCCCTTCCAAGGGGCGGCGTCTTATCTCAAAGCTCAGGCTACCACCCAGCCAACACGCCGCCCTCCACCCGGCTTCCCCCTGTCGCCACCACATCCCAACCCCTCGCCGCATTTGCCGCCAGGCAAACAGGCCATTTCCCGCTGTGCCGCCGGAAACCTGCCAACGACGGCTTTGCCGCGTTGGCAGGTTTCCATTTGCCGCAGGCAAATGGAAATGCTTAAGTCTAACGACAAGACGAGTTGGGCGCCGCCCAAACCCGGCAGGGCCAGCTGCGCTGGCCCGAAACTTTACTATCGCTCCGCTGCGGCAAAACCTAGAAACATCAGTTGGAATAATCGCAATCCGGGTCGCTGCAGTAGATTCGTCCGGCTTTGCCGCGTTTTTTTAAGAGGGATTTGCCGCATTTGGGGCAGTTGTCGCCGGTGGGTTCGTCCCAGGAGAGGAAATCGCACTGGGGATTGTGTTCGCAGCCGAAAAATTTCTTGCCGTTTTTGGATTTCTTCTGCAAAATCTTGCCGCCGCATTTGGGGCAGATGCCGCCGGTGGGTTTCACGATTTTCTTGGTGTTTTTGCAGTCCGGGAACCCGGAGCAGGCCAGGAATTTGCCGAAACGGCCGCTCTTAATCACCATGGGCTTGCCGCAGAGTTCACAGACCTCGTCTGTCTCCTCCACCGGGATTTTCACCCGCTTGCCCTCCATGGCCTTTTCCGCGTCCTCCAAGTCCTTGGCAAAGCCCTGGTAAAAGCCGTCCAGCATCTTCACCCAGTCGGCGCTGCCGGTCTCAACCTTGTCCAAGCCGTCCTCCATCTGGGCGGTGAACTCCTCGTTGACAATGCTGGCAAACAGGTCTTTAAAGAGCTTGGTGGTCACTTCCCCCAGGGGGGTGGGCTTCAGCTGCTTGCCGTCCCGTTCCACGTAGCCCCGGTTGAGGATGGTGGAGATGGTGGGGGCATAGGTGCTGGGGCGGCCAATGCCGTCCTGTTCCAGGGTTTTGATGAGGGTGGCCTCGGTATAGCGGGCAGGGGGCTGGGTAAAGTGCTGGCCGCCTTTCAGCTCCTTGGTCTTCAGGGTTTCCCCCTCTTCCAGGGCCGGCAGGGCAGAGCTCTTCTCCCCCTCCTCGTCCTTCCCCTCCTCATAGAGGGCGGTAAAACCGTCGAATTTCACCGTGAAGCCGGAGGCGCGGAAGAGATAGTCCCCCATCTGGATATCGGCCTTTACGGTATCTAAGAGGGCGTTTGCCATCTGGCTGGCGATAAAGCGGTCCCACACCAGTTTATAGATTTTGAACTGGTCGGTGGTAAGGCTGGGCTTCACCCGGTCGG
This sequence comes from Oscillospiraceae bacterium, assembly GCA_022791315.1. Taxonomy (GTDB): domain Bacteria; phylum Bacillota; class Clostridia; order Oscillospirales; family Ruminococcaceae; genus JAAVYW01. Next base: position 24,033 of record JAAVYW010000013.1, read on the forward strand.
GGGGCATCAGGGGCAGGGTGGGGCGGATAGCCTCATGGGCGTCCTGGGCCGAGGCCCGGCTCTTAAACACCCGGGGCGTGGAGGGCAAATAGGCCTTGCCAAAGCGCTCGCCGATATACTCGGCCGCCGCGTCCAGTGCCTCGTTAGAGATGCGCAGGGAGTCGGTACGCATGTAGGTGATAAGGCCCACGCTGCCCACGCCCTCCACTTCCACGCCCTCATAGAGCTCCTGGGCCGCCCGCATGGTGCGCCGGGACTGGAAGCCCAGCTTGCGGGAGGCCTCCTGCTGGAGGGTGGAAGTGATGAAGGGGGGCGCGGGGGTCTTGCGGCGCACGCTCTTGGTGGCCTTGGTGACGCTGGGGGTCTGGCCCTCCAGCTCTTTTAAGATGGCGTTTGCCTGTTCCTCGTTGTCAATGGTGAGCTTTTTGCCCCCCTTGCTCACGGCTTTTGCCTCAAAGGCCTTGCGGGAGGATTTGGCCTGGAACAGGGCGTCAATGCTCCAATACTCCTTGGTTTTAAAGGCGCGGATTTCCTCTTCCCTGTCCACCACGATGCGCACTGCCACTGACTGCACCCGGCCCGCCGAGAGGCCCACCCGCACCTTGCGCCACAGGAAGGGGCTCAGTTTATAGCCCACCAGCCGATCCAGGATACGCCGGGCCTGCTGGGCGTTTACCAGGTCGAGGTCCACTGTGCGGGGTTCTTCCATGCCCTGCTTGACCCCGGTCTTGGTGATTTCGTTGAAGGTGACACGGTTTTTGTCCGATAAATCCAAATCCAGCAGCCGGGCCAGGTGCCAGGAGATAGCCTCCCCCTCCCGGTCCGGGTCGGTGGCGAGGTAGATGCGGTCACATTTCTGGGCCTTTTTCTTCAGGGCCTTAATCAGGTCCTCCTTGCCCTTTACCTCTACATACACCGGCTGGTAGTTGTTTTCCACGTCAACGCCCAGCTTGGATTTCGGCAGGTCTTCGATATGTCCCATGGAGGCAGTCACTTCATAGCCTGCTCCCAGATATTTTTGAATGGTGGTCGCCTTGGCCGGCGACTCCACGATTACCAGCTTTGCCATTGTGATACCCGCAGCCTTCCCCTAGGAAGGCCTCCTTTCTCTCGTTTCAAAGTCTCAAAAAGCAAACCTTCATCTTGACGGACGGGAAAAACACCCCCGTCAAGCCAAAGGTTTGATTTTTCTCCCCATACCGGGGCGAAAAAGCCTATGCTTTTTCATAATAGCCCCCAGGCAGGCTTTTCACAAGTCCCAAAATCTCCAATTCTGTGAGCGCAGCCAGGGATTTTCCCCCGTTTTCGCCCAGGGAGGCCGCCAATTCGTCGATATGGGCCTTTCCGTTCCCCAGCTTTTGCAGCAGGGACCGGGATTCCGGCGGCAGGAAGGAGAAATCCGGCTCCTTTGGCGCTGCCGGACGCCGGGAAATACTAGGGCTTTTGGCCTGGGGCGGCGGATTTTTAGGCGGAATCCCGCGGGAAGCCAGCCGTTTGGTGGGGCCTTCTTCCAGGGCGCGGAGGGCGGCTTCCTCTATTCTCTCAGGATAGAGGGGGAAATATTCTGTGAGGATGTCCGCCGCGCCTGTGACGGGGCGGGCCCCCTCCCGCAGCAGCTTTGCCACCCCGGCCTGGTTGGGCTCGAAGATGCTCCCGGTGACACAGAACAAATCCCTGCCCTGTTCCCCGGCCTGGCGGGCGGTGTCAAGCGCGCCGCTCTTTTCCCCGGCCTCTACCACCACGACGCCCATACTGAGCCCGGCCAGCAGCCGGTTGCGTTTTTCAAAGGAATCCCTGTGAAAGGGCTCGCCGGGCAGGGTTTCGGAAATCACTGCGCCGCCCTGGGCCGCCACCTGCCTGCGCAGCGGCAGCGTGTCCTTGGGATAGTCCCGGTCGTGGCCGCAGGCCAGCACCATAACACTGCCGCCCTTTGCCGCCAGGGCCCCCTCGTGGACGGCGCTGTCAATCCCCAAAGCGTGGCCGCTGACAGGGTGCGCCCCGCAGGACACCAAGTCCCGGGCAATGCTGCGGGCGGCCTCCAGGCCATAGGGTGTGGCCTTTCTGGGGCCCACCAGGCCGATACAAAGGGAATCCCGCAGGATGCCCACATCCCCCCAGGCATAGAGCACCAGGGGTGGGGAGGCCAGGCCCCGCAGCAGCGGCGGATACGCCGGGCTGGAGAAGGGAATGACCTGCACCCCGCAGGCCCGGATTCTCTCCTCCCACTGCGCTACCTGTTTCCTGCTGAGGGGCTGGGCAAGGCGCCTGCGCAGGGGTTCGGCCAGGGTTTCCGGCAGGCAGCCCGCCAGGGATAGGCGATAGAGCTCTTTGGGGGGAATGCCGCTGCGCAGCACCTCCCCTGCCCAGGGGCTGCCGGGGCCCAGGGCTTGGCCCAGCCAAATCCAATCCAATGCTGTCACAGGGCTTCCCCCTTTCTGCAAGTTTATTCCCCCCGCTGCCGTTTCATCTCCCACAGCAGCACGGCGGCGGCCACGGAGACATTCAATGACTCGATTTGCCCCTCCATGGGGATGATGAGCTGCCCGGCGCAGAGGGACTGGGTTTGTTCCGTGACACCGCTGCCCTCGTTGCCCACCACCACCGCCACAGGCGCTGCCAGAGGCACGGCGCGCAGGGGCAGGCTCCCCTCCCCCAGCGCCGCCGCCCAAGTGGGGATGCCCAGGGCGGCCAGCTCTTCCACGGTGCGGCCCATGTCCCCGGTGCTCTGCACCCGCAGGCGGAAGGCGGAGCCCATGGAGGCCCGCAGGGCTTTGGGGCTGTACAAGTCGGCGCTGTCGGAGGAGACAATGAGGCGGGAGACGCCGAAGGCCTCGGCAGTACGCAGGATTGTGCCCAGGTTGCCGGGGTCGCTCACCCGTTCCAGCAGCAGGATTTGTTCCCCGGGGCCGGGGCCCTCTGGCGGTTCAGGCCTGGCACAGATACAGAAGACGCCCTGGGGGCTCTTGGTATCCGAGAGCTTGGCCGCCACCTCCTCCGCGATGTGGAAACACTCCTTGCACAGGGGCAGCAGGGCCGCCAGCGCATCCCCATGGCGCTCCAGCGCCCGGCTGGTGACAAACAGGGTTTGGGCCAGCCCAGTGGTGGCTGCCACATCGGCACACAGGCGCAGCCCCTCCAGCAGAAACCGGCCCTGTTCTTCCCGGAAGCTGCGGTCCGCACCGAGGCGGGCAGCCTCCTTGATGCGGCGATTGTCGCGGGAGGTGATTGACTCCATGGGACATCTCCTTTCTTAAAGTGAGGTCATGCCGACATTCGTTAAAGAAGTTAACCTCTGACAGACTCAGCTAAAACAAGCAATTGAGGGGAAGAAGGAGCCTAACGAGAACCCATCCGCCCTCGAGCGAGCCAAGGCGAACTAACGTCGGGGCCGCACCGAGCCCGCTTCACCCGGCCTTGTCACTGATAGAAGTGGGAGAACGCCAACATCCGGAGCGTCCGCCGACCACCGAGCTGTCCCTACTGACACTGCCGAATCTGTATAGGAGCTTTGCTCCTATACAGATTGTACATAGGGGCAGAGCCCCTATGGGCCTTTCGCTTCCTTGCGGCAAGGCAAGGAAGCCGCTTGTCGGTGCGGGAACCGACGAGCCCGCGAGATAGGCGAGCTTGGGCCTGTTTGCCGTTGGCAAAGGCGGCGAGGAGTTGGGATGTGATAGCGACAGAGGAAAACTAGGTGGAGGGCGGCGTGTTGGCTGGGTGCGAGCCTTAGCTTTGATATGAAACGCCGCCCGGGGAAAAGGGGAGGATTTCGCTCATTGAGATGAGCGACCAGGACGCCGTCCTGGACCTGCCACCCTTTGGAAAGGGTGGACGGAAACTTTACTTCGCCTACGGCGCGATAAACCTATGCTGGAAAGGCCGCCCAGAAAAAGCTCCCCCGGCTCTCAAGGGGAGGAAATCCCTAAAAAACACCACAACACAATACGCCCGAGCCGGAAAGGGCACGGGCGTAACAACCGGAAAGAACCACTCGACGCCAGGCGTTTACAGGGCAGCTTTCGCCTTTTCCGTCAGGGTGGTAAACGCGGCGGGGTCCGCCACGGCGATTTCAGCCAGCATCTTGCGGTTTAAATCAATGCCAGCCTTTTTCAGGCCATTCACAAACGTGGAATAGTTCATGCCGTTCATCTTGCAGGCAGCGGAAATGCGGGTAATCCAGAGCCTTCTGAAATCACGCTTTTTCTGCTTACGGCCTACATAGGCATACTGGCCCGATTTCATCACAGCCTGTTTGGCAGTGCGGAACAGACGGCTCTTGCCGCCAAAATAGCCCTTCGCCAGCTTTAATACTTTCTTTCTTCTCTTGCGCGTCATCATTGCGCCTTTTACACGTGCCATCCTTTATATCCTCCCATGTAATCGATTATTTGTAAGGTACCAAGAGCTTGATTGTGGCTGCATTGGTCTTATCGGCATAGGTGCCCTTGCGCAGCCTTCTGGTGCGCTTTGTGGATTTCTTGGTCAGGATATGGGATTTATAGGCGCAGGCGCGCTTGATTTTCCCGTTCTTGGAGAGTTTGAAGCGTTTTTTCGCTCCGCTGTGTGTTTTCAGTTTTGGCATGGTCCAAAATCCTCCTTCGGTTTTTCATCAAACAATTCCGCTCTGTGCGGCCTTGGGTTTGACCGTTACGTCCCCCGCCCCGGCTATCCTATTTCACCGGCTTTGGAGACAGGAACAGCGCCATGCTGCGCCCTTCCATGGCGGGCTTTTTGTCCAGGTTTCCCATCTCGGTGCAGCTCTCTGCAAAGCGGTCCAGCAGGGCGGCCCCCAAATCAGTGTGGGCCATCTCGCGGCCCCGGAAGCGGACGGATACCTTGACTTTATTGCCCTCTTCCAAAAAGCGCAGCGCGCTCTTGACCTTGGTATTGAAATCATGGGTGTCAATGCCCATGGAAAGGCGCACCTCTTTGACTTCAATGGTCTTCTGCTTCTTTCTCGCTTCCTTCTCCCGTTTGGACTGCTCAAAACGGTACTTGCCATAGTCCATAATCCGGCAGACGGGCGGCGTGGCCTGCGGCGCAATCTTCACCAGATCCACATTGTGCTCGCCCGCCCTTTTCAGCGCGTCGGCGGTGGACATGATGCCCAGCTGGCTTCCGTCCAAATCAATCACCCGGACTTCCCGGTCCCGGATCTGTTCGTTGATTTGCAGTTCTTTGCTGCTGATGGTAAAACACCTCCAAAAAGAATCATTTCTCTTGCATGAAATACAACAAAAAACGCGGGCGGTTCTCTCCCGCCTGCGCCCGTTTTTTCGCAATCTACCACAGCCCTAATCCCCCTTTTTCTTGGAGACGGGCCGAGTGCCGGATTGACCTTGCGCCAAAAGCGCCGGGTGAGAAGGGGGATACCCTATCTGCTTTGTTGTCTTATCTACTATAGCACGGGGAAAAGGGTTTGTCAAGAGGGGCTGGGGTGAAGAGATAAATAAATTTGCAGGATGCTCCCTTTTCCGGGTTTGCAGCGGGAGACCACTTGGGAAAACCAGAACAAAGAGAGAATTTTGCCACTTTTTAGATAAACGTGTAAAATAATATAAAAATGGAATACAGGAGGTATTCGATGGCAACGATTTATGGTTATATTCGAGTTTCTACAAAAGAGCAAAATGAGAGACGCCAGCTTGACGTTTTGCAGGCCCTCTCTATCCCAAAGGAAAACCTCTTTATGGACAAGCAGTCCGGCAAGGATTTCAAACGGCCCCAGTACAAAAGGCTGCTGCAAAGGCTAAAAAAGGACGACCTGCTCTATATTAAAAGTATCGACCGTTTAGGGCGCAACTACGGGGAGATTCTGGAGCAATGGCGGATTTTAACCAGGGAAAAAGGCGTTGACATTGTGGTGCTGGACATGCCCCTGCTGGACACCCGGCGGGGAAAAGACCTGATGGGAACCTTTCTCAGCGATATTGTCCTACAGGTGTTGTCCTTTGCAGCGGAAAATGAGCGCACCAATATCCGCCAGCGGCAGGCAGAGGGGATTGCAGCGGCAAAGGCCAGGGGCATGAAATTTGGCCGGCCGCCCAAGCCGCTCCCAGAGAACTACCACAGCGCCTATCAGCGGTGGAAAGCCGGGGCCATCACCGGCACAGCCGCAGCAAAAGAGTGCAGAATGCCGCTCTCCACTTTTCGCTACCGGGCGAAAAACTACGAAAAATCCAAGCAGTTATAGGGAGACAATTCTGCAAAAAAGTGTACTTTCCTGTAAGGCAATTTCACCTACAGGATTTTCTGGTAAAAGTATTGAAAACCAGAAATTTTTGTGATATTATACGGAACATATGGGCTTACAGGAAAGTACGCTATTTGGTAAAAGTGTAAAAATCCCCTTGCG
>JAAVYW010000074.1 GCA_022791315.1 Oscillospiraceae bacterium
ATCTTTTTTTCGCCTCCTCCGCCACAAAACTACATTTTTTCCTCGGCGGTTTTTTACATTTTATCACTGGCGCTGACACAGAAAAAGTTCGATATTCTCCTGGTTTTCATGTTTGACCGCCTTGGCCGGAAAGCAGATGAAACGCCCTTTGTGGTGGAGTGGTTTGTCAAGCAGGGGATTAAGGTATGGAGTGTCAATGAAGGAGAACAGCGGTTTGAATCCCACACGGAGCTATGATGGACATTACCAGGAAATGGACGGGCAGACGCCAGGATTGGAGTATGATCTATGCTCAGTTGACAATCTACTTCGCAGACCGAATGCCTGACTAAATCAGGGGCACCTTGACATGCGGCTTGGCTGCTGCTAATATGACGGTGAAGGGGGCGGTACACATCCCCCGTCCCCTTGCACATATTTTCGCTCTATTCACACCGTTTTGCCTGGTTACACAAAATTTAGGATATTCCCATTTTATGGTTATTATTGCACTCTTGCTTGGCCAAAGGAAGGTTCTTGGCCCCCTTTTTGGCCGAAGGGGGAATTGGGGTGTATCCGAACAAGCCATTGATAGCCGGTAGCCGCCTCTAACACCGTTTTTGCTTTCACATGGATGCGGGAATCCTCGAACAACTGAAAATCGTGTTTCTTTCCATTGGAGGATGTCAGCGCAATAATCTCCCCATTTTCGAGGTTGACCAGCATCTGTGTTTTTAGTGTGTGACGCTTTTTCTTTCCGGAATAGTATCGCATTTGCTTTTCTATGGTTTGCAGCCTTTCCTGTCAAGTTGCCAAAAGCATTATTGTTATCGATAGGATTTTTGAATGTTTTAATTGAAATTTAGCGTGACAGGTAGAACAAATATCTGTTTGATGAATCCTTTTTTGGATAAAATGCTTTGTTCTGTTTTTGTTTTAAATTAGATTACTTATTTAAATATAATACTACATAATCAACTGATCCTTTGCTTTTTGCTGTCAAAGCCGTACTTGTTCGGATCAACACCACAAAAAAGGCAATTCTGGCCTGCGTGTTCTATGAGGAATCGGGAACAAACAACCCATTGGAGGAGAGTACAGCGGATCTGCTATGGGAGCTACGGAAAGCAAAGAACCCAAAACCGCCAAGCGCTAAGGTGGCCTTTGTATATACGAAATGAAACCATAAAAGTATAGAAATAGAGCATATCTCCCTATGAGATGAACTCAATTCGATTAAGCCACTTGGTGTGCAAAGGAGGCATTTAACATGACGGTATTCACAGCACTACTATCATTTCGCCAGTATCTTCTCAGAGAAGAGCGGGAGACCAGCACAATTGAAAAGTATCTCCGGGATGCAGGGAGGTTCCTCTGCTGGACAGGAGAACTTCCGCATAATGCCAATGCATGGAAGGAGAAGGCGATTCGTTGGAAGGAGCATCTCTGCGAGAAACAATACACATCTAGCACGATCAACTCCATGCTGGCGGCTGTGAATAAGCTGTTTGTCTTTCTGGGGTTTCCGGAAGTTCGGGTGAAGTATCTGCGCATACAGCGGAAGCTGTTTCGGCAAAGCGAACGGGAATTAACGCGGGAGGAATATCTACGGCTACTGGATGCTGCTCATGCCTTGGGGAGGGAACGGCTGGCTCTGCTGATGGAAGCCATCTGCGCTACCGGGATTCGGGTGTCTGAGGTGCGCTATCTCACAGTGGAAGCGGCGCGGAGAGGCAGAACCGAGATCGCCATGAAAGGAAAGGTTCGCACTATCCTGCTGCCGGGAAAGCTTTGCCGGAAGCTCCTGAAATATGCGAAAAAAGAAAAAATCGCCGCAGGAGAAATCTTTCTCACACGCGGCAGAAAAAGTCTTTCAAGACGGCAGATATGGTCGGAAATGAAGGCAATTTGTTCAAAGGCCGGGGTGGCAGAGTCCAAGGTTTTCCCACACAATTTACGGCACCTGTTTGCCCGCACTTTTTACAAGGCTTGCCATGATGTAGCAAAATTGGCCGATGTGCTAGGACATTCCAGTATTGAAACCACCCGCATTTATTTAATATCCACCGGCGCAGAGCATATTCGGCAATTAGAACGACTGGGGCTTGTATCCTAGCATTTCTGCTCCGGACAAAATGAATACTACGACCCAATATCAGTCATAAAACTCGTGAAAAGAAATCCTTCTTTTTAAAGGGTACCATATATTTCCTCATATTTCAAGAGAAAATAGTATATTTTGGCATAAAGAATAAGACCAGTCTCTGCTGGGCTTGGTTTCTTATACCTGTAATAGGGCTCTGCGTGTCTTCGCAGGGCCTTATTTCTTTTTGAAGTAAAAAAATATCGCAAAACTAGCTTTGTTTTAAAGTAATATATTGCGGAATATTCATTCTGCACTGAAATGCGGCTCCGAGAAATTTATGTAGAAATTTGTTATTATCCTACTGCGTAAATTTGTTTCTGAGGCGAAAAGGGGAAGGGTAAGTGATATGAAAGTCAAATTGGCAATTTTACATAGTGATTCCGCTTATCTGAATCGGCTTACTTCTGTTTTAGAGGCGAATTACAAGGAGAAGCTGGCGCTTTACTCCTTTACTGATGCTGCGCTTGCCTTATCCGCGCTTGGAAAAGAGAAGGTCGATGTATTTCTCGCGGACGATTCCTTTGAGATCGATCTGCAGCAGCTCCCGGCAAAGTGCGCTTTTGCGTATTTCGTAGATTCGCCGGAAATCGATACCTGCAATGGCAGCCGGGCAATCTGCCGGTTTCAGCGGACAGAACTGCTTTACAAGCAGATTTTGGGGCTGTTTTCTGATGTTGTAGGGCGGGAATCGGTGCGTAATATTTATAGCAGCGGCACGAAGCTCCTCATCTTTTCCTCTCCTTGCGGCGGAACGGGAACTTCCACATTGGCGGCGGCCTGTGCGCTTCACTTTGCCACTGCCGGAAAGCGAAGCCTCTATTTGAATTTTGAGCGCTTTGGAGGGGCGGATGCCTATTTTGGGGGCGAAGGACATGCAGATATGAGCGATGTGATCTATGCCGTAAAGAGCGGCAGAGGGAATTTGGCCGTTAAGCTGGAGAGCTGCGTGCGGCAGGACAGCCGGGGAGTATCTTATTTTTCCAGTGCAAAGGCGGCCTTGGATGTTATGGAGCTTACGGTTTCGGAAAAAGTGAGATTGGTGTCTGAGCTGATAAGCTCTGGCAGTTATGACTATATTGTAATCGATATGGATTTTGATTTAAGCCAATCCGCGCTGCCGCTCTTTCAGCCTGCGCATGCGCTTGTTTGGATCAGCGATGGCGTAGGTGTGTCTAATGGGAAGATTATGCGGGCGTATGAGGCCCTGTGTGTGCAGGGAAACGGCTTTAGTCCGGCTTTGGCAGACAGGGTTTGCCTCATTCAGAATAAGTGCGTTGGTGCAGAGGGGGCTATGGGTGAGATCCCCGGTATTCGGAGTGCCGGAACCATTGCAAAGATCCGGCACCGCATGGAGGAGCAAATCACGGCTTCCCTTGCCGGGTCGGAGGTTTTTGATAAAATTCTCGCGTAGAGGGTGAAGAAATGGATTTGGAACAGGAGCAGCAGTTTATCCAGGAAATGCGGCAGTATGCCACCGAGTCGCTTCCTTTGGGCAAAATGGAGGATGAAGAGCTGGAAGACCGCTTGGGAGAAATTGTTCAGCAGCGGTTGGCGGCGAAGGGGCAGTACTGCTCGATTGAACAGAAAATATCCATTGTGCGGCAGGTTTATAGCTCTATTCGCGGGTTTGGGTTGCTGGATTCCATCATGAATGATGATACGATTACCGAGATTATGATTAACGGGCACGAGAATATTTTCATTGAGCAGAACGGAAGTCTGCGGAAGCTGGACAGGCAGTTTGAGAGCCAGCGCCGCCTGGAAGATGTGATTCAGCGCATTGTAGCGCTGGCTGGCCGAGAAGTGAACCAGGCAAACCCGATTTGCGATACCAGATTGCCGGATGGCTCTCGCGTCAATGTGGTTTTGCCGCCCTTGGCACTGTGCGGGCCGACAGTGACGATTCGTAAGTTTTCCAAGACACCCATGACTATTGAAAAGCTCATCTCCTATGGCTCCATCACACAGGAGATTGCCGAGAAGCTGGAACTGCTTGTGCGGGCAAAATACAACATTTTTATCAGCGGCGGTACCGGTTCGGGAAAGACGACCTTCCTGAATGCGCTTTCCAACTACATTCCGGGGGATGAACGCGTGATTACCATTGAGGACTCTGCGGAGCTGCAAATCGTCAATATCAGCAATCTGGTTCGGCTGGAAACCAGGAACGCCAATGCCTCCGGAGTAGGGCAGGTGACGATTCGGGATCTTATCAAATCTTCGCTGCGTATGCGGCCGGAGCGGATCGTGGTGGGCGAGGTGCGCGGAGCGGAGGCGCTGGACATGCTGCAGGCCATGAACACCGGCCATGACGGTTCTCTCTCCACCGGCCACGCAAACTCTACCCACGATATGCTCAGCAGACTGGAAACAATGGTGCTCCAGGGTGCCGCCGGGCTTCCCTTGGAAGCCATCCGACAGCAGATTGCCTCTGCGATTGACATAATCATCCATCTTTCCAGGCTACGCGATAAGTCCCGCAAAACAATGGAAATCACTGAGGTGGTGGGCTACGAGAACGGACAAATTCTTCTCAATCCCCTCTATCTCTTTGAGGAAGACCAGGACAGCACATTGGAAAAGGTATCCGGAACACTCCGGCGGACAAAGAATCCCATGCAAAACACCTTTAAATTGCAGCTATCAGGAATTCATACGGTGATTTGATTAATCGGTTTAGGAGGGCGGCTTTATGGCGGACAAAACAGAGAAGGAACCTCGGTTTATTCCTTCCCCCATGAACAACCAGATGATAAATTATAAGGTTTACTATATGTCCCGGCTGGAAAAGCTGATCTATACTCTGCTGGTGTTTGCGGCAGGCGGCTTTGTGGGATGGGTTTTCTACGGCGGGCTTTTCAAGGCGGACGGGGAGGCCACGCTCATGACGTATATCAGCGATGCGGTCGTGATTTGCTTAGTAGGGGGGATTGCCATAAAGGTATTTCTGCCAATGCTGCGGACCGTGTTAAAGGAGCGGCGGGATAAGGCGCTCCGCTTACAGTTTCGGGATATGCTGGAAAACCTCACAGCATCACTTGCTGCAGGAAATACGGTGGTGGATTCCTTTGTCAACACGCGGGATGACCTGTCCAATCAGTATACCAACACAGACTATATCATCATCGAGCTGACGGAGATTGTCTCCGGCGTCCACAATGGCTACACGCTGGAGGAGATGCTGAGTGCCTTTGGAGACAGGGCAGACAGCGAGGACATCCAAAATTTCAGCAATGTAATCGGAAACTGCTATCGGATGGGCGGCGATTTTAAATCCGTTGTCCGCAAGACAAGGGATATTATCAGCGACAAAATGGCTATTGAGGATGAGGTCAAGACGAAAATCGCATCCAATAAGCTGCAGCACAATGTAATGTGCCTCATGCCGATTGTATTGGTCGCGATGCTCAAGCTGTCAAATGGTTCATTTGCGGAAAATTTGGCCTCCTTTATGGGCGTGTTTGTCACAACGATCGCCATCGGCATTTTTGTGGGCTCCTATTTTTGGGGCAGAAAAATTATCGACATCAGGTAGGTGGCTATGAATACTGTAATTTTAGCAATCGGAACCCTGTTCTCTGTTTTCTTTGCGGCGATGCTGTTCAAGGGGAGTTCGAGCGACTACATGATCGAGCCCCTGGACGACGACGCCTTTCCGCTGAAATTCTTCTACAGCGCGGGCTTTGCGGCGCAGGAAATCAAGATATTTCGCCTGCGCGGCAAGCTGGGCAGCAAGCTGCGGGAGGATACCACGCTCTATTATGGGAAAAAATTCAGCGAATTTTACGCGCGGGCGATTTGGGCGCAGACCCTCTCCTTTGCGCTGCTGAGTATTTCCCTCCTGTTTCTGGTTGCCGGGCTATTTGAAGGGGACACCTGTGTGTTTTTCGCTCTAGTGGGTGTTGTGGCAGCTGCCCTTGCCGTCTACTACTTCCTGGGCTATACCGCGAATAAGCTGAAAACCCGGAGAGAGGAATGCGAAATCGAGCTCCCCAACGCCATTTCCAAAATGGCGCTGCTGGTGAATTCCGGAGCCACCATGCACGACGCCTGGAAAATCGTGGCCTATGGCAAAGAGGGAACCTTTTACGGGCTGATGCAGAATGCCTGCGAGGCCATGGACAATGGGCAGACGGAGATCGAGGCCATTTACGGCTTCGGTGTGGCCAGCAATTCCCAGAACGTGAAGAAATTCGTGACGGCGCTGATTCAGAGCATTGAGCGCGGCGGCGGAGAGCTCTCCTCGTTCCTGGCCAATCAGTCGTCTGAACTGTGGGGGCAGAACCGCCAGAGACTGCTGCAAAAGGGAGAGCAGGCCGCAAGCGCTCTGCTGATGCCCATTGCCCTCATGTTTGCGGGCGTCATGCTGATTGTACTTGCTTCGGCGCTACAGAGTTTTGGCTTTTAGATTTATTAGTTTGTCTTTTCTCAGCCTGAGCTGATGAAAATAATAAAATGAAAGGGAGAGCAAAAGATGAAACAGTTACAAAAAGGGAAGAAAATGTTGGAAGATAAGTTGTTAAGGCTTTATGTAAAAGCGGCTTGTTTTAAAATGTCTAGTGAGCGAGGAGATACCAACTTTATCTCAATTATAATTATCCTTGGCATTGTTATCATTTTGGCAGGTGCGTTTATTGGATTTAAGGATAAAATTATGGAACAAATAGAACCTATAATTAATGGGTTCCAACTTAAAAAACCAGAATAAGATTAATAAAAACAATATTTGATTTTATATTGTGGATTGACAGAGGGGAGAAACCATGAACTACCTTATTGCAATCATCACTGTCGCTGCCTGCTTTGCTTTGGCAAGCGTCACTCTGGATTGGGGAAAGCTGGAGCATTCCAGGCTGCTGCGCCCCGCCCAGCCGGAGGAGCGGGCAGAGGCAAAGCGGCTGTCCAAGGCGCAGGTTCTCGGTTTCTCCCTTCTGATCGCTGTGGGGGCGTCTGTCACAATGTGGAGGCTGCTGGCGATGAGCCGCGACCTCCTCAACGTGGCAAAGCTGTCCATCGCTCTGGTCTGCCTCACCGGCGGCGCCTGTGTGGATTATGTGGAGCACCGGATTCCCAATCTGTTTTCCGGCGCGCTTGCGCTTTCCGCAGTCGTCTTGCTGGTAATGGGCTTTCTTTTGAAGCAGGACGGGGCGACGGCCTATGTTTTCACCGGCGTGCTTGCCGCGGCGGCGAGCACACTATGCCTGCTGGTGGGAAGAGCACTGTCTCACCAGGGGATTGGCCTGGGGGATATTAAAATCATCGCCGGCCTGGGTTTGATGGGCGGCGTGTATATCATTTGCGGAACGCTGTTTTTCTCGATGACAATTTGTGCCCTGGTTTCCGGCGTTCTGCTGCTGAGCAAGAAAAAAACAATAAGAGAGGGTCTTCCCTTTGGCCCCTTTCTTTTGATTGGATATATGCTGACGATCTGCCTGATAAAATTTTGACTTGGGGGAGCCTATGAAAATCGGACGAATTATTTTCACCATCTGTATGGCGCTGCTCTGCGGCTTTGGCTGGTTTTCCCAGCTGACGGCGCGCTCCGGTTTGCAGGAGCAATATGAGACGTCGCTGGAAGCGGCGCGGGATTTTGAAAAACGGGAGCTTTACCAGCGGGCGATCCAGAGCTATGAGGAGGTTCTTGCGCTGCGGGAAGAGCGCGAGGTGCGGGAAGAGCTGCTGGATGTGTATGCAAAGGCCTACGAGAGCGAAAGCGTCACAAGCAGCGCCTATAAAAGGGCTTTGGAGGATGCCTGTTCCCGCTATCCCAAGGACGCGGATTTATGGGTATGCCTGATAGAGCTTGATTTGGACTCATTCAATTATCAGAATGCGTATAAGATATTAGAGCGCGCACAGCGCGCCGGGGCATCCAGCGAGGCACTGGATACTCTCGGTATACAAATCCGCTATGCTTATACGGAGTCCAGCCATGTCTTTGCTCAATTTTGCAGTACGGCGTCCGGCTACACAACGGTCTACGATGGCTCACGGTGGGGCGTGATGGCGCCTGACGGCGACTGGGCGTATGGCTGTGACTATTCCTACATCAGCCCCTATGGGGACGAGGGGGTCATTCTGCGCTGTACCGAGGATTCCGTGCGCCTATACGATGCGAAGGGAATCGTCCTGGCAATTTTAGACGACCAGATTTCCCAAGCGAGAGCCTACGGCAGCGGTCTGCTGCCGGTGCTGCGGGAAGACGGTTGGCAGTATCTGGACTGTGAAAGCGGCGCCTTCCTTCCCGAGAGCTATGAAGAGGCCTCCGTCTTTCAACAGGGGACAGCGGCAGTCCTCCGGAATAAAAATTGGACGTTGATTGACACCTCAGGCGGCCAGATATTAGAGCAGACGTTTTCCAGTATCAAGCTCCACAGCAATGGGAATTACTGCCGGGACGGCCTGTTTATTGCCGGCGTGGGAGAGGGCTGGGACATCTACCAGACAGACGGGAAGCGGGTTTCCGAAATTTCTGCCCGGGATATGGACGTTTTCATGGGAAGCTATATCGCGTTCCAAGATTCTTCGGGGCTTTGGGGCTTTTTGAATGAAGAAGGGGAAATCGTGATCGAACCCCGCTATCAGCGGGCCAGGAGCTTTTCCGGCGGCTTGGCCGCTGTTTTCGATGGGGAATACTGGGGATTTATTAACCGAAGCGGCGAGACGGTGATAGCAAACCAGTTTTTAGAGGTGGGCTATTTTACCGGCCAGGGCATTTGTCCGGTGAGCACGATGGACGGCCAATACCACATGCTCTCGCTGCGGTTCCCCGAAGGGCGTTAGGAAAGGAGGGCGGCGCGTGGAAGCAGGGAAAAGCGGTCGGGAAAACGGAGAGATCATGCTGGAAGGGATGATCGTGGTAATCATTACGGTGTTTATCCTATTCTGGATTCTGGGGCTGGGATTTTTCTACTACCAGAAGTATCTCAATACCGTGGTAACGAATGATGCCGCTAAAAAAATCGCTTCAACTTATAATAATATCGATTCGGATATTATTATGGGATATGTGGACACAGAAGCGCTGACCAGCCGGAATCTGTATCGGCGGTTCATAAACGGAAAGCTGGAAAAGGTGAATCAGGCTCGGGCGGAGCAATATATCAAATACCGTCTGGACAAAAACAACTTTACCGGCGTTATCAAGGACGTGGAGGTAGAGATGAACCTGGTTTTGGATTCCACAATCCGCAGGCATGTAGAGCTTACCACCACCTGTACTTATAATAATCCCTTTGGCTGGGCGCTGGAAATATTCGGCATGAAAGGGGTAAATACCTATCAGGTCAAGGCCTGTGCAGATTGCACGGATTATGCGGATTATATCTGCACAGTGGATTTTTCTGTTTGGGTAAACGAAAAGATAATTAAAGATGTAAATATCTTTGATAGCACCAACAAGCTATTTAAAAACATGATAGAATTATTTGATACAATGGTAAGCACGTATAATCGTTAAACTTTTTCGATAATGGACGGCGAGAGAATGAAAAAATGTGCAAAGTTTTTCAGAAGATATATCAACGGCACAAAGGGAGTGATTTCCCTATTCCTGGCAATTCTTATGATACCGTTCGTCTCGATTGCGGCGGCGCTGCTGAATCTGGCGCGGATCAACAGCGCGGTGGCCATCTTTGACGAGGCGCTGTGCAATGCCTCCAATTCCACGTTGGGAACCTATGACGCGTTTCTGAAAAAGCGTTTTGGGCTTCTGGCAATAGCGCAGAGCTCAGATGACCCAAATAAAGAGGGATATAGCGCCCAGGAGCTGATTCAGGAAACTTTTCAGTTTTACATGGAGCAGAATTTGGGGGTGCTGAACAACACCTATGTTTCCACCGAGACAACCGCCGCAGGCGTGTATCCCCTGACAAACACGGATGTGCTTCTCTCCGAGGTAATGGAGTGCAGTAAATACACGATTCCCGTAGAGCTTTTGGTGGACGGGCTCTCCTTGGAAGATCTCTTAAGCAGTTTGTTAAAGAGCTTGAATCCACTCGCCCATATTCTTGATGCGGTAGGTGCCAGAATTAATCTGGAAAGCAAATTTATGCGAAGCCAACTTGATATGGAGGCTTTGGTGGAAAGCCTTGAGAAATGTGAGGAAGAAGAGAAGAAATATCCTGAGTTTTATAAAAAATTTTCTACCGCTGTGAATACATACAATGAGACAGTGGACGAGATGAAGGAAAAAGTGGCTCAATGCGAGGCAGCCGTTACCCAATGCGAAGAGGCTGTCGAAGCTGCGGAGGCGGATTTAGCGGCTGCACAGGCGGCGGCTTCCGCAGCTGTGGAAGCAAGCGGGCAAGAAACGGAAGAGGGAACAGAAGAAGGGACAGCAGAGGAGAGCACCTCCACATCCATTGGCGACGACGAGGTGTCTTCCGCCCAGACCAGGCTGGAGGAGGCGGAGAGGGAACTGGAGGAGGCAAAAGAAGAATTGGCACAGACGATTGATGAGTACCACAATCGTTTGATTCCACAGCGGGAGCAGGCAAAAAGCACCAAAAGCGACTATGTGACTTTCCTCGAAGAATTCGCGGATATCCTTGAGGAGGTGGGCGATGATGCGGAAAAGGCGAGCAAAACCGTAGGTGAGACAATTAAAGCGGGAGGGGACTTGGTCGGAGCTGTAGCCGATGTTGTCTATGATGAGCAGAAAGAAATCATAGATCAGAACACAGAAGCATTAGGAAAATACAAGGAAAACTCCAACAATGACGAGACTGCTCGTCATTGGGAGAATCAAATCCGACAAAATGAAGAAGCTAAAAATAAATTAAATAACAATAAAACAATATTAAAAGCAGCAGCAAAAGGAAGCTCAAAGGCAGTTTCTGAAATTAAGAAATTTGTTGGTGAGAAGCACAAGAAAAACTTTTACGATCTTGCTGAGAAGATACGGGAACTGGCTGAACAAGTAGAAGCCCTGGAGATTCCGGAGGAAGATGAACACATTAACGATGTCAGCAATTTGTATATTGATTTAACAATGCCGCTGACCAGCGAGGGAACGCGAAACTTATTAAAAAATCTTGCAGATGAAATTAAAAACTCGTCGTTTTGGAAGATAGTAGAGGCGATGAGGGGCTTTTTTGAAGCCTTGTTCAAGATTGAGTTTTTATACGACTCAAAATTAAAAGCAAAAGTCGAAATTAGCTCCTATTATCCAGTAGGGGGCCTGCCGTCTCGAAAATCCTACAGTGTCTCTTCCGAGTTCCAGGAGGAGGACAAAGCCCAGTCAGAATATTATAAGTCGATTATGGGGGCATACACCAGCAGCAGCTTTAGCACGGACAGCGTAAGTAGTTTTGAAGCAACCATGACAGCAATCAAAAGGGATATGGACACCATAAAAGGATTGGAATGGGATTGGTTACATGTTTTTTCTTCTCTGGGCGAGCTTGTAGGGACAATCATTTCCCTTGGCGGGCATTTGATGGATTTGTTAGGAGAAATGGTTCAGATTATCACCAGCTCGGCGGTTTATGAGAAGGTGCTTTTGGCCGGTTATATCGGATATAATACATCGAACCGGACTACATATAAGGGATCTCCATTAACCGGCGGCAGTTATCATTTGGCCCAGGATGAGTCCGATGCCCAAAGGGCTTTTTACGGCGCAGAGACGGAGTACATTATCTGCGGAGCACTGAATGCGGGGGCAGATCAGCTAAATGAACAGTGGAACCAGATTACCGTCTTTTATATTATCTATGTTATCCGGGCGCTGATCAATATACCGACGATTATTCTGAATGGAGAGGTGACAGAGCTTGCGGCTTCTGTGGGAGCGGGCACCTTTGGAATCGGCACCCTTGTGGTCTATGTGCTATATTTTCTGCTCGAGCCTCTTATGGATACTTTGATCCTGGTGAACGGCGAGGATATCCCGATCTTCAAAAGTGTTGTCTATTTAACACCCAGCGGCATCATGGATCTGGTTGGGAAATTTTATAAGTTAAATCTGTCGGAAGATCAGAAGCAGGAAATATATAGAGAGACCATAACTCTGACAGGAGCAACTGAGCCGAATAAGTCTTTCCCGCTGAGTTATACAGACTTTGAGGAATCTGGAAAAAAAGAAAATAAAGCAGATTTTCTCACAATAGATTATACCAAAACACTAATACTTATTATGCTGTTTTTAGATACAGATAGCATGCTGAAGCGATTGGGCGATATTATTCAGATGGAATCCACATTAGAGCATGCGGCTTTCAGCCTAGAGAAAAGCTTTACCTATTTAAGGGCATCCGGCAGCTTCAGCACCAATGTATTTATCCGGCTATCCGGTGACAAGGATGAATTGAACTCCAACAAACGGGTTGTTTATCGAGGGTATTGATTATGAAAAGATGCAAAAAAGAGGCCGGGCTGCTCTCGCTGGAAGCAAGTATCTGTGTAACTATTTTCATTTTTCTAATGCTGTTTCTTTACAGCATATTTGTGGTGTTCGAGGCCCGCAACACCATGGGCCACGCGCTGCTTTCCGCAACGGACAGCCTGGCGCTCGATGCCTATGACAATGATTTGAATCTGGATATGAAAAATGATCCATTGAGGATTGTCTTTCAAGCGATGTATGGCTCTGCCGGTGAGCAAACTGATTTTGTGGACAAGCGCCTTTGGTATAAAGCGGGCCAGACAGATGCTATTTTTCAGGATGTGATCAAGACACGGTTTTTGGCCTATTTAACAGGGGGAGAAAGTAAAAACGCGGAAAAAATCCTTCGGCGCTACCATATCAAAGACGGTGTGGCCGGTTTGGATTTCTCCGGCTCAAAATCGGATGGAAAGGATTTATATCTTTCTGTGAAGTATACCATTGAATATGAGTTTCAGGTATTCAATTTAAAGGGCCTCCAGATGGAGCAGAAGACCTGTTCCAAATTATGGAACGCGAAGCGAGAAAGCGTAAAAAGAGAGATAACTATAGCCCCCGACGGAGATGAAGGATTCGACAGAAGCGGAGAATTCGACGGCGGCGGAGGATTTGGCGGAGGAGGAGGAGCATTTTAATGAAAAAACTTGGATTTGAACAGCAGGGCAGTTCCACCTATTTGGTCTATGAGCTGGGGCCGGAGGATGCTGTTGACAGTATGGGGCTGGGCATGATTCTGAACAACCGCATCCCGGGCTTTGCGCCGGCAGTCCTGACCCAGTTTGATGACAAAAAACAGCTCAAATACGATGTAACGGCGCGTGTGCCTGCCAGTCAGTATTTGCTTGGTACTGTCAATAAGAAAAGGATTTTAGGAGTATTTAGCGGCGTCCTTAGAGCCTTTTCTGCGGCGGAAGACTATATGCTCGATACCCGGACCATTGCTTTGGAAATGGATGGCATTTTCACGGATGTTGCCACAGCCGATACCGTGTTGCTCTGTGTTCCCGTGATCGATCAGCGAGGAGAAGCCCAGTCGGATCTGCCGCTGTTTTTCAAGAATATCCTTTTCGGTGTTCAATATGACGAGCGGGAAGAGCGGGACTACGTCACAAAGATCATGAACTATCTCAACGGCTCTCCCACGTTTTCGATTCCGGAATTTAAAGGGATACTGGACTATTTGGCTTCTGGCTCTCTTGCCGAAGCATCCCGGCAGCAGCCCGCACCCCCGCCGCCCGGTGCTGTTCCGGCTGCGCCTGTCTCCCATTCTGCCTATGAAGCAGAGCATTCCGGACAGGCTGCTCCTGTCTCTGTTCCAACCCCGATGCCAGCATCCATATCGGTTCCCAAACAGGCGGAGAAAGTGTCGGAGAAGATGCCGAAAGCGGAAAAAGCAGAGGATTCCATGTCGTTATTCTATCTTCTCCAGCACTACAATAAGGACAATCACGCCAAATATAAGGCCCAAAAAGAGGAGAAGAAGAGCGGAAAGAAGCCGGAAAAGCAGAAGACAAAGAAGCAGAAGGCGGCAAAGCCCACGCCCCAACCGCAAAGTGCATATGGATTTTCGATTCCCGGACAGACGGGAATGCCGGAGAGTCCTGCGGCAAAAGCGGAGGCCATGCCTGTAGCGCCTCCCCCTGTTGGGGCGGCTGCCCCGGCATCACAGCCACCCCAACAGAGGCCCATGACGATTCCCACTCCTGCCCCTGCACCTATGCCGCCAGCGCCCGCGCCGATGTCCGCACCCATGTCTGTACCCATGTCTGTACCAAGATCGGCGGCTGCGGCAGTGGAAGAGACTCTGTATTTTTCGGAGAATGTGGGAGACGAAACAGTTCTTTTGGGGCGGGAGGCGCCGGTGCAGAGGCTGATCCCGCATTTGGTAAGAATGCGGAACAACGAGAGGATTCCCATCGATAAGGCGGTTTTCCGGCTGGGACGGGATAACGACTATAATGATTATGCCATCATGGATAACCGTTATATCGGACATGGCCACTGCCACATTCTCTCTCAGGACGGGGAGTTTTTTATCGTGGATGACAACTCCAAAAACCACACCCAGGTGAATGGGGAAGTGATTGCGCCGGGCATACAGGTCAAATTGGCGCACGGCTATACCATAAGCATAGCGGATGAGAAGTTTGAGTTCAAATTATACTGAAGAGGGAGCCTCTATGGAATTTTACATTTCCTCCGCCACAGATGTTGGAAACAAAAGGGCAGTCAATCAGGACAGCTATTTTGCGGGAAGGTTCGTCATTCGGGGCGAGCCAGCAGCCTTTGCGGTGCTGTGTGACGGGCTGGGGGGGTTGGAGCACGGCGAGATTGCCAGCAAATCCATTTCTTCCGCCTTTTCCGATTGGGTGCGGGAGATGTCTGGCGGAGCGCCGGAAAAAATATTTCAGGATCACGAGATTCGCAGGCAGTGGACCAGGCTGATTGAGGAGCAAAATGCAAGACTGCGCCGTTATGGGCAGCAAAATCAATGTGTTCTTGGCTCGACGGTCACCGCCATTCTTTTGAACCGAAGCAGATACTATATCCTGAATATAGGAGACACCAGAGCGTATGAAATGAAAGAGCAGGTGAGGCAGCTCACCGAGGATCACACAGTGATAGCCGAAGAGGTGCGGCGCGGCAATCTCAGCGCGGAGCAGGCCCGCTCTGCTCCAATGCGGAATGTTCTGACCCGCTGTGTGGGCATTGACGCGCAGGTATACGGAGACTTCTTTTTTGGAGATGTTTTGCCTGGCGCAGTTTATATGCTGTGTTCGGATGGGTTCCGCCATTCTATCGCTGAAGAGGAGATGCGGATGCAGCTCATTCCGCCCTCCGGTGTGACCGAAGAATCTCTGGAAAAGGCAAATCGGTTTCTCATCGAATGCAACAAACAACGGGGAGAGACGGACAATATCTCAGTAGTCACGATCTATGTGAAGAACGAAAAGTAGACGCGAGGTGAAAATGATGCGGCAGGACATCTTGCTTTTTTACAGCGGAATACTCCTTTCCGGCCTCTCCCTCCTTTTTGGAATGGTTATGCTGGTAGTCTTGCGAATAAAGCGCAGGCAGCTGGACCAAAAGCTGGATTCGGAATACGGGGAGCGGGAAAAGAGACCGAGGAAGAATCCCGCAGAGCAAGAGTCTGTTTAGCATCTCAGGGCGCCGGATGGATGTGTATTTTTTCGTTCGGCAAAAGGCCATCTGCGATTGGTCCCAAAAAGCACAGGAATCCTGTATGAATTCCGCGTATTTTTGACGCAGTCCGGGTGGAAAAAGACGCATTCAGACGGTGTATCAGGAGATGCGAAACAAGCTCTAAGGGTCGAAAATGGTGGTGGTCATGTGGCAGAAATAATTGAATCGACTTATGAGTTGATTCAGAGGATCGGATCCGGCGGCGGCGGTGTTGTTTATTTGGCCAGACACATACGTTTGGACAAGCAGGTGGTTCTCAAGGCGGACAAGCGCAAGCTCTCCACCCGACCGGATTTGCTGCGCCGCGAGGTGGATGTGCTGAAAAATTTGAGCCATCCCTATATTCCACAGGTCTATGATTTTTTCACTGACGGCAGTCATGTATATACAGTAATGGACTACATAGACGGGGAAAGCCTGGACAAAGCGCTGGAGCGGGGGGAGCATTTTCCTCAGCCCCAGGTTATCCGGTGGGGCAGGCAGCTGCTGCAGGCGCTGGACTATCTGCACAGCCCGATCCACGGAACACCGCCGCACGGCTATGTCCACAGCGACATCAAACCGGCAAACCTGATGCGTCGGCTCAACGGAGATATTTGCCTCATTGACTTTAATATCAGCTTGGCTCTGGGAGAATTGAATGTAATTGGAGTCAGCGCGGGATATGCCTCTCCGGAGCATTATGGTCTGGATTTTTCACTGAGCGATACGGAAACTCAGGGAAATAGGACGCTCACTCTGGGGGGAGGCGACAGGACGCTGACTATGCCTTCGACACAGAGCTCTTTGAGGCGCAGAGTGGTTCCGGACATCCGCTCCGACATCTACAGCACCGGCGCGACACTCTATCATCTTCTCAGCGGAAGAAGACCGGCCAAGAACGCATGGGAGGTCATCCCGCTTTCCCCACAGGAGGCGAGCCCTCAGCTGGTGCGCATCATTACGAAGGCAATGGAGCCGAATGTCAATCTGCGGTATCAGACGGCCTCCGAGATGCTCTGGGAGCTGGATCACCTGCGGGAGAACGATCCGCGCACCCGAAGGCAGAACCGACAGGCCGCTGTCACGGCAGTTGCTTTTTCGCTGATGCTGCTTGCCGGCGGAGCCATGACTTTTGGAGGGCTGCGGCAAATGCAGAAGACAGAGCAGATTGCCCGATTGGAGGCAGAGGCAGAGGAGGCCGCTCAGCGCACTGCCAAAGAGGCATTAGTTTTGATCGGGCAATCGGAGGATGCGCTGGAGAGGGGAGACACTTCTGCTGCTGCGGCGCTTGCCGCACAGGCGTGGAGGCTGGAGAGCTCCTATCGTTCGCAGGCACAACGGGCGCTGACGGAAGCGCTGGGCGTATACGATCTCTCTGCTGGCTTTAAGCCCTATTTGGCAGTGGAGCTTTCCAGCGAACCCATCAAACTGGCGCTTTCCCCAGCCGGGTATTTTGCTGCCGTGCTGGAGAGCGGCAGGGTGAGCATCTTTTCCACAGGATCCGGCGAGGAAATGGCTTCCCTCCCGGCGGATTCCTCCGCGCTTTCCAGCATGGTGTTTCTGGGGGAAGACAGGATTCTCTATTCGGGAGAGGGCGCTTTGACCGCCTACTGCATTTCGGAAGGCAGAGTCCTTTGGAATGGAGAGCCCGCCACAAAAATTGCACTTTCCGGGGACGGAACTCGCGCAGCCGCGATATATAAGGATGCCTCCTATGCCGCCTTTTATGATACGGAGAGCGGCACACGACTGGGCACGCTGGACTTTGAAGAGCGACGGCAGCGTGTCCCTGTCAATGACTTGTTTGCCGATCCGGAGGGTTCGCTCTTTGCCCTGGACATGCAGGGAGACTGGGTGGCTGCCAGCTTTGCAGACGGCTCTCTCATCCTCTTTGATTTAAGCGGGGAAGGAGACCCTTTGGTGCTCTTTGAAAACTCGGATTACTGTCATTTTGAGGGAGGATTTTTTGAGCAGTACTTTGCCTTTTCTGCCACGAAGGACGGGGAATCCGTGTTTGCGGTGGTTGATTTGGAAAACCGGTGCCAAACCGGGGGCTTTTCCTCCACAATGCCCTTTCACACAGCGGCCAATGAGAGCGGCGTCTATGTTTCCACAGAGGATGTGCTGGTGCGGCTGAACCCGGTAACGGGGGAACAGGAGGAAATAGCCTATACTGTTTCACGAGACATCGCCGCCTTTGCGGCAAACGGAGAATATGCCCTTTTGTTGGATACCGAGGGGACTGCCTCCTTCTTTGATCAGCGGGCCCGGCAGATGGAGTCCTATGATGCGGGCTGCGATCAGCTGGCCATTGCCGGGAATTGGGCGCTGCTGGCAGGCCGGGATACTCCCACGCTACGGATTCTCCGCCTGGAGGATCACTCGGACGCTCTTCTTCTTACCTATGACCCCTCCTGCCCGCACGATGAGGCCAGAATCAGCGCGGACAAAGCCTCGGCTTTGCTCTATCGCTATGATAAATTTTGGATTTATCAAAATGGCCTGCTTGTAACAGAGCAGGCGCTCCCGGAGCCGGGCCAGGTATACGATCAGCAGTACCGTCGGGAGGGTGGGGAGGAGCGCTTGGAGGTGCTCTATCGTGACGGCACACTTCGAAGCTATCGTGCTTCGGACGGGCTGCTGCTGTCGGAGGAGAAGAACACTCCTCCGGATCCAACGCTCTATGAGGAATTTCACACCGACCATCTGCGGATTACCTCTCCGCTGCATGAGCCGCCTGCCGTCTACGATGCGGAAACCGGGGAATTCCTCTGCGAGCTGGAGAAGGATGCCTACCTGACTTATGTCACCCAGATCGGCGACAAAATAATGACCGAATATGTGACCACGGACGGAAAACGGTACGGCCTTCTTCTGGATGAGAACTGTCAGACACTGGCCAGGCTGCCGAATCTGTGTGATATTCTGCCGGACGGCACATTGGTCTTTGACGATAACAAAGGGAATCTGCGGCAAAGCCGCATTTATTCCTCCTCTGAGCTGCTTGCCTTGGAGGAAAACAAATAAAAGGAGGTCAATACCATGCAAAAGCACAAACGGGGACTTACGCTGCTGCTGAGCGCGGCGCTGCTGTTCTCCGCTCTGCCCATTGGAGTGCTGGCAGCGGACGAGCTGTTTCCGTCGGCTGCCATAGGCACCGTCCAGGGGGAAGAATCGAATTCGGAGACGGTTCCCAGCCAAAGGTGGGACACCTTTGTGGCAGGCTCGGAGGAATCCGAGGGCGCCGCCACGCCGCTGGCCGGAAACGAAATCGCCTACAATACAGGCTCTATGCCTGTTGTGGTGGGAGACGACCCGGTACAGGCGGAGGAGGACTTCGGCTATGTCCTGTTTCAAGAGGACGGCAGCTATACCATCGAGCTGCCGGAGGTGAACCCTCTCTTTCCCTATGAGATCCAGTTCAGCTATCAGGGAAAGACCGAGAGCCGTTGGTTTGATACCATCGAGGACACGGTGACGATTGAGGGCCACACCTTCTCCCTTTCTGCCGAGGGCGAGCCCAGCTCCATCGGCGTTTGGGTGGGCGATGACTATGTGACAGCCTATCCGGAACCCAAGGAATTCACCGACGGCGGCGGGATTTCCGCCTTTTCGCTGCTCCCGTTGGAGACCAAAAGATTGAATCTGGATTTGACTGATTATCTGCCTTCCGAGATCAAAAGCGTGAAGCTGAATGCGGTTTTGAAGGATTACACCATTCCTGAGGGTGCTGCGGTCATGTGGGCAAAGTCCCAGGGCAACTATGCTTCCGATGATTTTGTAATTGCAAATCCGGACACGGAAATCGACTTGACAGCGCAGTACTATCGCAGCAATCGGTACAAGCTGATCTTGTTGGTGGGCACGGCCGATCAGCTGGAAATGTCCAATACCCGCTACGAAGTGACTGTTACGGTTTGTGATATGAACAGCCTCTTTGAGTTTGAGGCGTATACCACAGATACTCAGCGCAGGAAGCTCCCGATTTACAACGACGAAACAATGTACTATAATTACGGGGACGCTCAGCGCAACAGCAGATACTACATCATGGCGGATCAAAAGGAGCGGGCAGCAAATGCTGATGTCTATCTGGGCATGAAGTTCGGCTCTCTGTTTGAAAGCGACGGACTGCAAGTCACGGTTTACGATGGCTATTATACCAGCCAGACAGAGCTGCCTCAAAACAAGGATATTACCAGCGCCGTCTGGAATCCGGCTAACCTGGCGGTATCCGGAGGATTTAAGGGCAAATATGGCTTTTCCCCTGACAGCCGCCAGGCATTCACCGTCGTAATGAAGCGGGGGGCTCAAATTGTCGAGATTCTGCCCTTTTTCCTGTATATGGGAGACAGCATGATCGATGTGGATATATCGAGCTCTCTTTATGCGAAGGGGAGCGGTTCGGAATACCATGGGGTGTCGGCAAGAGAAACCTATACCGAGGAAGAGGATATTCGTGTCACCACGTTTCTCTTGAATGCGGGCTATTCCGCGAAAAATACATATTATATTGACTGCTATCTTTACAATGCCAAGAATCCTAGCGGGGCCGCCTTGGATTCCGTGCGTGCGGCCTATGTGGGCATTTACAACAGTCTGGCCGAAGCTGCCGGACAGCCGGATATTAAGGACAAGCTGTTCACCTCCGTATATGATGGCGGCGGCTATGGTGCGGATTTCAGCGGAGGAGTTTCCTTCACTGTATTTGACATTGAGGGCGGCGTCCATCACCTGAAGGCTGTGGTGGAGGAAAGCGATTATGTAGATGACAGAACCGGATTCTGGGTGGACGGAGCACGTCCGCTGGAACCGGCAGACGCATCCGATTATCCATCCTTCTGTCTCGCGTCGGACAATGACAGCTACTATGAGAACGGATTCCAAGTGGTCTTTTTATTGAATTCGGATGGTTCCCCCGTGGATGCCGAAAAGATTGTGCCTTCTTTTTCCGTGGACAGCGAGGCGAGGATCTATGCCGGAACCAGCACGGCCAGCGGCGTCCTGCAGGAAAGCGGGAAAACCTCGGTGCCCTTCCTTTCCGGTCAGCCGGTTGCCTATACGGCGGCGGCCGAGGACGGCAGGACGATGCGGAACTATTGGGTCACCTTTGTCACGCAGCAGCAGGGGGCAAAGCTCTTTGTCAATGGGACTAATGTGGACAGCCTCAAGCAGAACGGCGTGGCGGTGCGGGAGATTTTCTTCAGCCAGTACTATGATGGCGATCACCACGATGTCTTCTTTGCCAATATCGGCGATGAAGAGCTGAGAGACCTGAAAGTCACCCTGAGTGCCGACGCCCAGCACATCAAGCTCGACGACTACTGGACCGTGCAGGAGGACGGCGTTCGTACGCTCGCGGCATTCACAGCAGATTCTCGGAAAATGCCAAACGGTTCAACAGCCTCCGGCTATGCCAATAACACAGCCAAAGTCCGTTTGCTGCCGGACGGAGAGGGCCTGATCAGCGGCATATTGACCATCAGCTCCAGCAATGGCGGCTCGGTATCGATCAAACTCACCGGTTTTGCCGGTGATCCGCAGATTACCACCACGGAGATCGTAGACGGGGTCAAGTGGGTGCCCTATTCCAGCATGATCCAGACCAACTATATGTATGGCGGAAGTGACATTCAATTTTCGCTGGTGGACGGAACGCTGCCTGACGGTATCGTCGTGAAGCCAAACGGCGAAATCTATGGAGTGCCCCAAGAAACCGGCGAATTCCCCTTTACCGTGCAGGCGTCCATGTCGGTCAATTCCGCAGTACGCGGTCGGCTTGGCTGGGAGGCCACTGCGTCGTATATCTTGACCATTGCGGAAAATACCCACACCAATGTTTGGAATGCTACGGATACCAATTATGACATCACGATAGCGATTCCCAACCAGGACGGAACGAAAACCATTCCTGAGATGAATTTGGCGGATAACAGCTGGAGAAATCGAACCCAGGTAATGCTGACCCAGGGTGAGTACGACTACTTTGTCGATCTTTGGCTGGACGGACGGAAGCTGGTGGAGGGCGTTGATTACGAGAAGGAGCCCGGCAGCACCAGAATCACAGTTCTCACCTCGGTTCTCGGCGGCCTGTCAAGGGGCATCCACACTATTGCTGCGGAATTCCGGGAAGGCGATCGGGAAGCCGGAGCCTTGAAGCGCGCTGCTCAGAACTACGTGCTTGGCATTTCCGGTTCCGGTTCCTCAAACGGCGGCTCCTCCGGCTCGGATTCTTCCGGCGGCGGTTCCTCCGGAGCGGGTTCGTCGGGGAATTCCTCTGGCAGCTCTTCCGGTACAAAAACCCCTGGCAAACGGCTGTCTATTTCCGGCAAAGCCTCTCAGCCCCAAATTCCCGGCAAGCGCCCCACCACTCCTGAAGGAGTTGCTCTTGTGGAAGACGGGCAGACCCAGTATCTGGAATACACCGTAGTGGCCGGCGATTGTCTCTGGACCATTGCCGAGCGCTTTCTGGGGGCCGGCTGGAGATGGACGGAGCTTGTGGAGCTAAACCGGGATGTTGTCATCGGTGAAAGCCTGATTTATCCCGGACAGAAGCTGCTTATCCCCATCGAGGAGAAGACAGCGCCCGCTGCGGCAGAACCCATGGGAGAATACGAAGAGTACACCGTGGCGGCAGGAGATTGCCTGTGGGCCATTTCCGACCGTTTCCTGGGAGCCGGCTGGAAATGGAGAGAGCTCTATGTCCTAAACCAGGATATTATCCCCAGCGACGGCTTCATTTATCCCGGCCAAAAGCTGCGGGTGCCTCGGCGCTGACAGGTTTTCCCGGTTCAAAAGCAGCAAAAGGCAGTCAGCTTGACTGCGATTCGCCAAGAAAGACTCACACGCGCAAAACCGTGTGAGTCTTTCTTTATCCCTTGCCATCCCTCTCCCCCATGCTATTGCACCGTGATCAACATCAAAGGCGAGTCCTACCGTCTGAAAGAACGCAAGGAATTTATGCGCCAGAAGCAACAGATAGTGAACACACTTTTCGAGCAAGGAAGCAACTGATTTTTGTTCCCCCCCGCCCAAAAACTACAAAATTTCTTCGGCGTTTTCTTACAGTTTCAAATCGGCGTTGACACTGCAAGGTTGCGTAGGAGCCCTAGGTTTTCAAGAGATGAAGCAGGTGGATCAGGCATTAAAAATCAGCTTTGGGCTATTTAGTGAATGAAAGCGTATGGAGCGATCTCTAGAAAAGAAGTTTTTCTTCGCCAAAACAGTAATAGAAACTCAAGCAAATTTTGTAAATATTTAGTATTACAATTTCTCAGAAAAGCTGGTATTGTATGTAGCTATAAATAAGCGAGAGGAATGATGAATCTATGAAACGTCCCAGTGTCATAGCAGTAACAGAAAACGGAAATACCCGGTATGGGGTTACTCGTTCTTATGGAGGTCTGGCAAGTATCGCGTTGCGGCTTCTCAAGTATAGAACAGATGCAAACGGACAGTATATGCCATTTTTCGAGAGATTCAATAACACCCGAGAAATCGACCGAGAGGAATATGAAGAGACCTATGCGGATCATCCGGAGGAGGCGGATACCCTGGCTTCATTCACAGAGATTGATGTGGATCGGAACATTCTGTGCATTGATGAAGATCGGGGGAAGGAGAGGGAGTATCATGAATACCCCTTGGACTTTCTGCTGGAGAGAGCGGAGCTGCTTATCCGGAACAATCCGTATACAGGGGAAGGGTATATCAAGAGAGAAGATTTATATTTTGACTTGAAAACCGCTGTATATTGTAGGCCGGAAGAACAAGAGAAGCCTGAAATAATAGGACAGAGTATTTGAGGGCAGATAGGCGAGTTGGATTCGCAATGCCATATAGATTTATAATGTTCCGCCTATCTGGCATCCGTGAGATAAGCGTGTAAAATTCCGAAAGAAAGGTTGCTTCTCCGGAAGATTTACGATATAATAAATCTGTAGCCAAGACATCAAGGGGGAGGGATTCCGATGGACACGGAGATGAAAAACGCTATCCAAGCGACAGACCAGGAGTCCCAATATGATGAAAAAGTTAAACGGTTGTTAGGGCACAAGCATATCCTAGCCCATATCCTCGTCAAGGCGGTCAAAGAATTCTCGGGGATGGAGCCTAACGACGTCGTCCAGTATATTGAAGGGGAACCATATATTGGTAAGGTTCCCACAGAGCCAGGATTGACCAATATTGCATCCAATAAGACAGGAGAACGGATAGTCGGCTTTAATTCAGAGAATCAGGAGATCAATGAAGGGCTTGTCCGGTTTGACATCGTGTTTTATGTGAGGATGAAAGATGGACCGGCTCAGATTATCGTAAATGTGGAAGCACAAAAGGATGTACCTTCCGAATACAAATTGCTCAATCGCGCAGTTTTCTATGTATGCAGGCTGATTTCTTCACAAAAGGAACGAGACTTTGTCAATACCAAGTATGATGACATCAAACGGGTATATTCGATATGGATATGCTTAAATATGAAGGAAAGCAGTATGGAATATGTGCATCTAACGAAGGAGAAACTGCTGGGAGAGTATGAGTGGGAAGGTGGAACCGAACTGCTGAATATTGTGGTAATCGGGTTATCCAACGAATTGCCGGAGCATAACGAGGAGTATGAACTGCATCGATTGTTGGGTGCGCTGTTGTCAATGGAACTGAATGTAGAAGAGAAACTGAATATCATAGAAAAAGAATATGAGATGCCGGTTGAGGCAAGAATGAGGGAAGAGGTGAACTCAATGTGCAACTTAGGAGAAGGGATTCGAGAGAAGGCCCTGGTTGAAGGAACTGTGAAAGGCTTGCTCAAAGGACGAAATGAGGAAAAGAGTGACCTGATCCTCAAGATGTACCGAAAGAAGTATCCTTTACAGGAAATAGCAGAGCTTGTCGGGAAGTCGATAGAAGAGGTGCAGGAAGTGATTGAGAGTCAAAAACCTCTCTTGTCATAAGGATATATACCAAGATTAGAATGACGATGCGAGGTGATACCCATGAGCAAACTGCAATACACATTCAAGACGGATACCCTGTTTAAAATGTTATTTGTGCGGAATCAAGACCTTCTTTGGAAACTCGTTGCCGTATTACTGAGGATACCGTTGGAAAGCATTCAGGAGCTCGTCGTGAGGAATCCGGAGATAGCGCCTGAGATGCTCGGCGAGAAGTTTTGCCGCTTGGACATCAACATGATTGTGAATGGGCAGTGCATTGACCTGGAAGTACAGGTTGCAAATGAGGGCGATTACCCGGAGCGTGTGATGTATTACTGGGCAAGGGAGTTTTCGTCATCGTTAGCTACAGGAGAGAGCTACTCCACATTGCCTCGCACAATTGTTATCAGCATAATAGACTTCAGTCTGTTTAACTGTACAGAGTACTATTCTTTCTTTCAGGCCTTGGAGGTTACCCGTCACACGCTTCTGTCGGATAAGATGGGTTTTCAATTTTTTGAACTTACAAAGCTGCCGGGTAACATTGATGAGAAAGATTCGCTGTTGTTGTGGCTATCGTTGTTCAAGGCAAATACGGAAGAAGAGCTAGAGAAGATCAGGGCAATGGAGGTGCCGGAGATGGAAGAAGCAATCAATGCATACTATACGATAACGGCTTCATCAGAGTTTCGAGAGATAGAGCGGTTACGAGCAAAGGCCCGGCATGACGAGGCCCAGGCGTTGCATCATGCAAGACAAGAGGGTAGGCAAGAAGGTATATCTGAACGGAATATTGAGATTGTTCGGAACGCACTGCAAATGGGAATGCCGATAGAAGACATCGCAAAGCTTACGGGTCTTACCTGTGAAGAAGTCGAAAATCTCCGTAAAAAATTCTAGAGCTATAAGAAAAAGGCTGGATGCATGTACAATCACGCTTCCAGTCTTTTTGTAGGTCATTAAAGGTAGCAGGCCAGCAATGGTTTGCTGCCTTTTCATTTTTGTGAGCCATAAAATCTTTGAATCTGAAGGAGCATGTAAGCAGAATGAGAGGACGGAATAAAAATGGCTGAAAGAGTATATTGCTTATATCGAGTTTCCACCAATAGACAGGTAGACCATGATGAAAAAGATCACGCCGACATCCCCATGCAGCGGAAAGCCTGCCATGAGTTCGCAGCCAAGATGGGCTGGACAATCGTGGGGGAAGAGCAGGAGACCGGTGTGTCCGGATACAAAATCAGTGCCCAAGACCGTGACAAAATCCAGCTCATCAAAAAACGTGCAGAGCAGAGGAAGTTCGATATTCTTCTGGTTTTCATGCTTGACCGCCTTGGCCGGAAAGCAGATGAAACGCCCTTTGTGGTGGAGTGGTTTGTCAAGCAGGGGATTAAGGTATGGAGTGTCAATGAAGGAGAGCAGCGGTTTGAATCCCATACGGATCGCCTCACCAACTACATCCGCTTCTGGCAGGCAGACGGAGAAAGTCAGAAGACTTCTATCCGAACCAAAACGGCCCTCAGCCAGATGGTAGAAGAAGGGCGTTTTCGTGGTGGGTATGCCCCCTATGGATATCGCCTTGAAAAAATCGGTATTCTAAACAAACGCAAGCATGAGGTCAACAAGCTGGTTATTGATGAAGAAGAGACAAAGGTTATTCAGATGATGTTTGATCTGTGTATCTCATCGGGATACGGGAGATGGAGAATGGCCAATTTCCTAAACGACCATGGAATCAAAAATCGTAAGGGAGAAAACTGGCACGATGCCAGCGTAGGTGCAATCTTACACAATCCGCTCCATAAAGGAATTCTGCGAAGTGGCGAAACCTATGCAGGGCCGTTTGAGGAGCTACAAATCATAAAACCAGAGCTATTCGATCTGGCACAGCAGTTGATGCTGGAACGCACAAAGGAAAGCAAAGAGCAGAGAACCATGCCCCTCAATACCACGGGACAATCCCTGCTGTCCGGAAATGTGTTCTGCGGACACTGCGGCGGCAGACTGACTCTTACCACAAACAGAACAGTCCGGCACTTAGTAGACGGTACACCAGTTCCGCGAAAAAGGGTTCGATATGTGTGCTATAATAAAACCAGACGGCGTCAGAGCTGCGATGGACAGACGGGATATACCATGCACATTTTGGATGATATGGTAGTCGATATCCTCCATCAAGTTTTTGATAAAATGAAGGGTGCCTCGCAAGAAATGATTGTGGGAAGCACATTTCAAAAGAAGACAGCACTTTTACGGTCTAACTTGCAAAGAGCCAAAACAGAGAACACAAAGGCTAACAAGGAGTATGATTCCCTGAAAGCGGAACTCCTCAAGGCAGTCCAGGGGAAAAGCGAAATGCCTATGGAAATCCTCTCAGAAGTGATGCAGGGTGTCCGGCAGAGGGTAATTGATACCAGCAAGCAGGTAGCAGCGCTGACACTGGAACTAGAGGAGAGTAACACAAAAATCGCAGAATTGCAAAAAGAGTTTGAACGTATTGTCTCTTGGTCTGACATCTTTGATGAAAGCGAGATGGCGGTCAAAAAGATGATCTGTGGTTACATCATCAAGAAAATAACGGTGCGCAGGGGTTATCAGCTTGATATTGAATTCAACATTACCATCGAGCAGTTTCTAAATGGAATAGACCAAAATTTAGTGGAATGCGGATAAAAGCAAGAACTCTCTCAGACAGCAACGTCTTCCAATTATCCAATATGGGGGTGCTTACCCGATGATTCGGGAGAGCGCTTGAATGGCATTCAAGAGGTAGTCGGTTCGATCCCGATCGTCTCCACCAAGAAAAGACTCACACAGCCAATGTTGTGTGAGTCTTTTTGCATATCATTTTAAAGACCCCGAGAGCGGATAGCGGCTGTATCTCCATCTGTTATATATAAAACACAATTAGCCAGTGTAAGTTTGTCAAAGAAATTGGACAAGGAACTCGAAAGGGGAAAACCATTGGAGCGGCCGCATGGGTAAGCTATTGGAGCGACGGTTATGGACAGCGAGCTGTTTCTCAAAGTCAGCCAGAGAGAAGAAAGAGTGGAGAG